>NZ_SMKL01000070.1 GCF_004348545.1 Jiangella ureilytica
GGGGTGGCGGGGCATCAGCGGTCGGCCCACGACTGCAGCGACCGGACCCCCACCGACTCCGAGCGCAGCGACTCGATGCCCTGCACCGCCGCGGCCAGGCCCTGCGTGGTGGTGATGCAGGGGATGTTGCCCTGGATGGCGGCGCGGCGGATCTCGTAGCCGTCGGCACGCGGGCTGCCGCCGGTGGTGGTGCCGCTGGGGGTGTTGATGATGAGGTCGACGTCGCCGGCGAGGATGCGCCCGATGATGGTCGGGGTGCCATCGGGCTCGTGACCGACCCAGCGCTTGCGCACCACCTCGGCCTCGACGCCGTTGCGGCGCAGCACCTCGGCGGTGCCGGCGGTGGCGAGGATGGTGAAGCCGAGGTCGGCCAGCCGCTTGACCGGGAAGATCATGTGCCGCTTGTCGCGGTTGGCCAGCGACACGAACACCGTGCCGGACGTGGGCAGCGCGCCGAACGCGGCGGCCTGCGACTTGGCGAACGCGGTGCCGAACTGCTCGTCGATGCCCATGACCTCGCCGGTGGAGCGCATCTCGGGGCCGAGCAGGGTGTCGACGGTGCGGCCGTCGGGCGTGCGGAAGCGGTTGAACGGCATGACCGCCTCCTTGACGGCGACCGGCGCGTCGGCGGGCAGGTCGACGGCGTCGCCGGCGGCGGGCAGCAGGCCCTCGTCGCGCAGCGTCGTGATGGTCGCGCCGAGCATGACCCGGGCGGCGGCCTTGGCCAGCGCGACGCCGGTGGCCTTGGACACGAACGGCACCGTCCGCGAGGCGCGCGGGTTGGCCTCGAGCACGTAGAGGACGTCGCCGGCCAGCGCGTACTGCACGTTCAGCAGGCCGCGCACGCCGACGCCGCGGGCGATGGCCTCGGTGGAGGCCTTGATGCGGGTCAGCTCGTCGCGGCCCAGCGTGATGGGCGGCAGCGCGCACGCGGAGTCGCCGGAGTGGATGCCGGCCTCCTCGATGTGCTCCATGACCCCGCCGAGGTACAGCTCGTCGCCGTCGAACAGCGCGTCGACGTCGATCTCGACGGCGTCGTCGAGGAACCGGTCGACCAGGACCGGGTGCTCGGGGCTGGCCTGGGTGGCCCGGCCGATGTAGTCGGCCAGGGTGTCGTCGTCGTAGACGATCTCCATGCCGCGCCCGCCGAGCACGTAGGACGGGCGCACCAGCACCGGGTAGCCGATGGTGTGGGCGATGTCGCGGGCCTGCTCGAACGAGCTGGCCGTGCCGTGCTTCGGCGCCGGCAGCCCGGCCTCGCCCAGCACCCGGCCGAACGAGCCGCGGTCCTCGGCGAGGTCGATGGCCCGCGGCGACGTGCCGACGATCGGGACGCCGGCCTCGGCCAGCGCGGCGGCGAGACCGAGCGGCGTCTGCCCGCCCAGCTGCACGATGACCCCGGCGACGGGGCCGGCCTGCCGTTCGGCGTGCACGACCTCGAGCACGTCCTCGAGCGTCAGCGGCTCGAAGTACAGCCGGTCGGAGGTGTCGTAGTCGGTCGACACCGTCTCGGGGTTGCAGTTGACCATGACGGTCTCGTAGCCGGCCTGGTGCAGCGCCATCGCGGCGTGCACGCAGGAGTAGTCGAACTCGATGCCCTGGCCGATGCGGTTGGGCCCGCTGCCCAGGATGATGACGGCCTCGCGCTCACGCGGGCTGACCTCGGTCTCCTCGTCGTAGGACGAGTAGTGGTACGGCGTCTTGGCCGCGAACTCCGCGGCGCAGGTGTCGACCGTCTTGTAGACCGGCCGGATGCCCAGCGCGTGCCGGACCCCGCGGACGACCTCGGCCGACGTGCCGCGCAGGGCCGCCAGCTGGACGTCGGAGAAGCCGTGCCGCTTCGCCTCGCGCAGGATGTCCGGCGTGAGCTCCGGGGCCTTGCGGACGTCGTCGGCGACCTCGGTGAGCAGCAGCAGCTGGTCGAGGAACCACGGGTCGATGCGGGTGGCGGCATACAGCTCGTCGACGGTGGCGCCGGCCCGGATGGCGTCGACGACGTCGCGCAGGCGGCCGTCGTAGGGGCGGGCGACCCTCTGGGTCAGTGCCGTCGCGTCGCCGGGGTCCGAGGCGAAGTCGAGGGCGCCGTCGGACTTCTCGAGCGACCGCAGCGCCTTCTGCAACGCCTCGGTGAAGTTGCGGCCGATGGCCATGGCCTCGCCGACGCTCTTCATGTGCGTGGTCAGCGTGGAGTCGGCGGCCGGGAACTTCTCGAACGCGAACCGCGGCGCCTTGACCACCACGTAGTCGAGCGTCGGCTCGAACGAGGCCGGCGTCTCGCCCGTGATGTCGTTGGGGATCTCGTCCAGCGTGTAGCCGAGCGCGACCTTCGCGGCGATCTTGGCGATCGGGAACCCGGTCGCCTTGCTGGCCAGCGCGGACGAACGGGACACGCGCGGGTTCATCTCGATGACGATGAGCCGGCCGTCGTCGGGGTTCACGGCGAACTGGATGTTGCAACCGCCGGTGTCGACGCCGACGGCCCGGATGATCGCGATGGCCTGGTCGCGCATGACCTGGTACTCGCGGTCGGTCAGCGTCATGGCCGGCGCGACGGTGACGGAGTCGCCCGTGTGCACGCCCATGGGGTCGACGTTCTCGATGGAGCAGACGATGACCACGTTGTCGGCGCCGTCGCGCATGACCTCGAGCTCGTACTCCTTCCAGCCGAGGATCGACTCCTCGAGGAGCACCTCGGTGGTCGGCGACGCGTCGAGGCCGGCCCCGGCGATGCGGCGCAGGTCGTCCTCGTCGAACGCCATGCCCGAGCCCGCGCCGCCCATGGTGAACGACGGGCGGACGACGACCGGATAGCCCAGGTTCTGGACCGCGGCCAGGCAGTCGTCCATGGAGTGGCAGATCTCGGAGCGGGCGGTCTCGCCACCCATCTCCTCGACGATCTTCTTGAACGACTCGCGGTTCTCACCACGCTCGATGGCGTCGATCGAGGCGCCGATGAGCTCGACCCCGAACCGCTCGAGCACGCCGCGCTCGTGCAGCGCGACCGCGGTGTTCAGTGCCGTCTGCCCGCCCAGGGTCGCCAGCAGCGCGTCGGGTCGCTCGAGCGCGATGACCTTCTCGACGAACTCCGGCGTGATCGGCTCGACGTAGGTGGCGTCGGCGATGTCGGGGTCGGTCATGATGGTCGCCGGGTTGCTGTTGACCAGGATGACCCGCAGCCCCTCGGCCCGCAGCACACGGCAGGCCTGCGTGCCGGAGTAGTCGAACTCGCACGCCTGGCCGATGACGATCGGGCCGGACCCGATGACCAGGACGCTGTCGATGTCGGTGCGCCGTGGCATCAGGCGTTCTCCTCGCTGCTGGCGTTCGCCGTCATGACGTCGGTGAACCGGTCGAACAGGTAGGCGGCGTCGTGCGGGCCGGCCGCGGCCTCGGGGTGGTACTGGACCGAGAAGCCCTTGAGCCGGCCGTCGCTGCCCCGCAGCGCGAGCCCCTCGACCACGTCGTCGTTGAGGCAGACATGGCTGACCTCGGCCGATCCATAGGGCGTGCGGACGGTCTCGTGCAACGGCGCGTCGACCGCGAAGCCGTGGTTGTGCGCCGTCACCTCGACCTTGCCGGTGCCGCGGTCCTGAACCGGCTGGTTGATGCCGCGGTGGCCGTAGCCGAGCTTGTAGGTGCCGAAGCCGAGCGCGCGGCCGAACACCTGGTTGCCGAAGCAGATGCCGAAGAACGGCAGGTCGCGCTCGAGCGCCGCCTGCACGACCCGCATGGGGCCGTCGCCCGTGGCCGGGTCGCCCGGGCCGTTGGACAGGAACAGCCCGTCGGGCCGCAGGCTCACGACGTCGTCGATGGTCGCCGTTGCCGGGAGCACGTGCACCTCGATGCCGCGCTCGGCCAGGCGCCGCGGCGTCATGGTCTTGATGCCGAGGTCGAGGGCGACGACGGTGAACCGGCGCTCGCCGTCGGCCCGCACGACGTACGGCTCCTGCGTGCTGACCTCGGCGGCGAGGTCGGCGCCGAGCATCTCGGGGCTGTCGAGCACCCGCTGCCGCAGCGCCTCGGGGTCGATCTCGACGGTGGAGATGCCGACCCGCATGGCGCCGCGCTCGCGCAGGTGGCGGGTGAGCGCGCGGGTGTCGATGCCGCTGATGCCGACGACGCCCTGGGCCGCGAGCTCCTCGTCGAGGCTGCGCGCGCTGCGCCACGAGGACGGCCGGCGGGCGGGGTCGCGCACCACGTAGCCGGCGACCCAGATGCGGCCGGACTCGGGGTCGTCGTCGTTGACCCCGGTGTTGCCGATGTGCGGCGCCGTCTGCACCACCACCTGGCGGTGGTAGGACGGGTCGGTCAGCGTCTCCTGGTAGCCGGTCATGCCGGTGGAGAAGACGGCCTCGCCGAACGTCTCGCCTGCGGCGCCGTAGGAGCGGCCGCGGAAGGCCCGGCCGTCCTCGAGCACGAGCAGCGCGGGTTGGCTCGTCGTCATGTGTTCCCTCCTGCGGTTCCCCCGGTGATCTGGTGCGCCTGGTGCGTGGGCCGGCCGCGCAGGAACGTCGCGACGACGGTGCCCGGCAACTTCATGCCCTCGTACGGCGTGTTCCGCGACAGCGACGCCGACGTCGACGGATCGATGGTGGTCGTGGTGCTCGGGTCGACGAGCGCGAGGTTGGCGGGCTCGCCGACGGCGACGGGGCGCCCGTGCGGGACGCCGCCGGTGTCGCAGCGGCCGATGCGGGCCGGCGCGAACGACAGGCGGTCGGCGACCCCGGCCCAGTCGAGCAGCCCGGTGTCGACCATGGTGTGCTGCACGACCGACAGCGCGGTCTCGAGCCCGAGCATGCCGAACGCCGCGGCGTCCCACTCGCAGTCCTTGGCCTCGACCGGGTGCGGCGCGTGATCGGTGGCGACGATGTCGATGGTGCCGTCGGCCAGCGCCTCGCGCAGCGCCGCGACGTCGTCGGCGGTACGCAGCGGCGGGTTGACCTTGTAGCGCGGGTCGTAGCCGGCCACCAGCTCGTCGGTGAGCAGCAGGTGGTGCGGCGTGACCTCGGCCGTCACCGGCAGCCCGCGCTCCTTGGCCAGCCGGACGATCTCGACCGAGCCCTTCGTCGAGAGATGGCAGATGTGGACCCGCGAGCCGACGTGCGCGGCCAGCAGCACGTCGCGGGCGACGATGGCCTCTTCGGCGACGCTCGGCCAGCCGCGCAGCCCGAGCCGGCCGGAGAGCTCGCCCTCGTTCATCTGGGCGCCTTCGGTGAGCCGCGGCTCCTGCGCGTGCTGGGCGATGACGCCGTCGAACGCCTTGACGTACTCGAGCGCGCGGCGCATCAGCTGGGCGTCGTGGACGCAGAGGCCGTCGTCGGAGAAGACCCGCACCCCGGCGGCGGACTCGGCCATGGCGCCGAGCTCGGCCAGCCGCTCCCCCTTCAACCCGACGGTGACGGCGCCGACCGGGCGGACGTCGGCGTGCCCGGCCTCGCGCCCGAGCCGCCACACCTGCTCGACGACGCCGGCGGTGTCGGCGACGGGGTCGGTGTTGGCCATGGCGTGGACGGCGGTGAACCCGCCCCGGGCCGCCGCCAGGGTGCCCGTCTCGACGGTCTCGGCGTCCTCGCGCCCGGGCTCGCGCAGGTGGGTGTGCAGGTCGACCAGGCCGGGCAGCGCGATCAGTCCGGCGGCGTCGATCGTCGTCGCGCCGTCCTTGCCCAACCCGGCACCCAGACCGGCGATGACGCCGTCGTCGATGAGGATGTCCTGCGGGTCGCCGCCGAGGACGCGCGCGTTCTGGATCAGGATCGGGGTCACGCTTCCTCCGTCGTGTTCGTGCCCGCCAGCATCAGATAGAGGACCGCCATGCGCACGTAGACGCCGTTCGTCACCTGCTCGACGATGACCGAGCGGGCGCTGTCGGCGACCTCGGCGGTGATCTCCATGCCGCGGTTCATGGGGCCGGGGTGCAGGACCAGCGCCTCGGGCGGCATGAGCGACTGCCGGCGGGAGTCGAGGCCGTAGCGCCGGCTGTACTCGCGCGCAGACGGGAAGAACGCGGCGCTCATGCGCTCGCTCTGGACGCGCAGCATCATGACGGCGTCGGCGCCGGCCAGGGCGTCGTCGAGGTCGTAGCTGACGCCGCACGGCCAGTGGTCGACGCCCTTGGGCAGCAGTGTCGGCGGCGCGACCAGCGTGACTTTCGCGCCGAGCGTCGCCAGCAGCAGGACGTTGCTGCGGGCCACCCGGCTGTGCAGCACGTCGCCGACGATGACGATGCGCTTGCCGGCCAGCTCGCCCAGGTGGCGGCGCATGGTGAACGCGTCGAGCAGCGCCTGGGTCGGGTGCTCGTGGGTGCCGTCGCCGGCGTTGACCACGCAGGCGTTGATCCAGCCCGACGTGGCCAGCCGGTACGGCGCGCCACTCGCGGAGTGCCGCACGACGACGCCGTCGGCGCCCATGGCCTCGAGCGTCAGCGCGGTGTCCTTGAGGCTCTCGCCCTTGGACAGGCTGGACCCCTTGGCCGAGAAGTTCACGACGTCGGCCGACAGCCGCTTCGCCGCGAGCTCGAAGGAGGTGCGGGTGCGGGTGGAGTCCTCGAAGAAGAGGTTGACCACCGTGCGCCCGCGCAGGGTCGGCAGCTTCTTGACGGCGCGGCCCTCGGTGAGCCGGGCCATCTCGTCCGCGGTGTCGAGCACCAGCGTGGCGTCGTCGAGTGAGAGGTCGCCGGCGGAGAGCAGGTGACGGATCACGGTTGCACCTCGCTTGCGGCCGTCTCGGCGGGTTCGCGCTGCTCGCGGGCGGGCTTGTCGAGGAGGACGCCGTCGTGACCGTCGGACTCGGTGAGCCGGACCTTCACGCTCTCGGCGAGGCTGGTCGGGATGTTCTTGCCGACGTGGTCGGCGCGGATGGGCAGTTGTCGGTGGCCGCGGTCGACGAGGACGACCAGGCGGACGGCGCGCGGCCGCCCGATGTCCTCGAGCGCCGTCAGCGCCGCCCGGATGGTGCGCCCCGAGAACAGCACGTCGTCGACCAGCACCACGATGCGGTCGTCGACTCCGCCGGGCGGGATCTCGGTGTGCTCGAGGGCCCGGGCCGGCCGCAACCGCAGATCGTCGCGGTACATGGTGACGTCGAGCGCCCCGACGGGGACCTCGATGCCCTCGACCGCGGAGATGCGCTGGGCCAGCCGATGCGCGAGCGGGACGCCGCGCTTGGGGATGCCGAGGAGGACGAGGTCGGTGGCGCCCTTGTTGCGCTCCACCACCTCGTGGGCGATACGCGTGAGAGCCCGGGCGACGTCGTCGCCGTCGAGCACCTCGCGCGCGCCGGTCAGGTCGCGAGACATGCTTCGCAAGACCTCCTTCCCCGCCTCACAGGACGGGACTTAAAGGACGTCGGTCATTGCGAGGGTATCAGCGCGCCCGCCATCGCCCCGGCACGGCGCGCTGTTCGCCCCGTCACACCAGTGCCGGCTCACCGTCCTCGCCGTCGTCCTCGTCGGGGTCGCGCACGTCGCGCAGTTCGTCGAGGACCACCTCGGTGGGTGGCTGGGTCTCTCGGCTCTCGGTCGTCATGTCGGCTCCTCTTCCCGCGGCCCGGATGGCCGCTCACCTTCTATGGGTGGTTTCCGGAGCCCGAATGTGACAGGGCGGAGTGATGTCATCGCGATGTGATCGAGCTGCTGTCCGTGGACGCCCTCCCGCCGGGGTTCAGCCATCCCGCGGCGTTCGTCCGCGTCGTCGAGCTGCGACTGACCGATCTCGAGCCTGGTGGATCCTCGCGGGCGACCAGCTCGACGAGCGGCACGAAGGACTGCGGCAGCGCTACCCGGCCCGCCGTCTGGTGCCGTTCGCGCGGCGCCATCGCTCGCCGGCGCTCACCCGGGAGCAGTACCAGCCGCGGAAATTGCGATGCGGCCGCCCGGCCGCGGCCCCTACGGTGACCGCCATGGAGCTGCGCCTCGAACGACCCGCCGACCACGACGCCGTGCACGAGGTGCACCGGCAGGCGTTCGGCGACGACGGCGACCATGTCGCGCACCTCAACCAGGACCTGCGCGGCCTCATCGAACCCGGCAGCGGCGTCTCGCTCGTCGCCGTCGACGACAGAGAGATCGTCGGGCACGTGCTCTTCACCCGGAGCATCCTCGACGCCCCCGGGCGACTGGTCGACGTGCTCGTGCTGAGCCCGGTCGGGGTGCTGCCCACCCACCAGAACAACGGCGTCGGCACCGCGCTCGTCACCCGCGGCCTCGAGCTGGCCGACGACCAAGGGGCACCCGCCGTCTTCCTCGAGGGCTCGCCGGGCTACTACCCGAGGTTCGGGTTCGAGCCCGGCGAGCCGCTCGGCTTCCGCAAGCCGTCGCTGCGCATCCCCGACGCCGCGTTCCAGGTCAAGCGGCTCAGCGGCTACGACGAGACGATGACCGGCACGCTCGTCTACTCGGAGGTCTTCTGGCGCCACGACGCCGTCGGCCTGCGCTAGTGCGGGCTCAGCGGCCGGCGAACTTCCCCCACCCGTGCCAGCGGTCGACCTCGATCCAGGCGCTGATGCGCCGGCGATCGCGCCGGCGGTAGTCGTGGCCGGTGTAGTGGCGCGACAGCCGGTCGATGTCGGCCAGGCCCTCGTCGTCGAACAGCTCGGCCACGCGGCCCTGGACGCTGACGTGCGTGTACCAGTCCTCGGCGAGCGCCGTGAGGCTGATGCGCGGATCGGCGCGCAGGTGCTCGACCCGCTTGCGCGACTCGTCGAGGTTGATGAGGATGCGCCCGTCCTCCCAGATGTACCAGGTGGCGACGGTCACCGGCCCACCTGGGCCGATGGTGCCCATGACGGCGGGGTTGGGCTGGGCGAGGAACGCGCTGATGTCGTCAGGAAGCGGGGGCTTCGGCATCTCCCGATCCAACCACAGCGGCCCGCGCCGCCTGGAAGGGTGCGCGGTCGAAGACGAACCAGCTGTGCACGATCCGCCCGCCGGCGACGGTGACGCGTTCGGCCCCGGGCGCCTGCGCCACCAGCCGCGTCGACGAGTCGTACATGACGACGGCGGTCTCGTCGTCGCCGAACGCGGCCAGCAGGGTGACGCCGAGCAGCTGCGACACGTACGGCTCCATGAACGCGCGGTACGCGTCGACCCCCGAGAGCCGGCCGGGCGGCGCCTCGCAGACGACGTCGTCGGCGATGAAGCGAAGAGCGGCGTCGAGGTCGCCGCCCGCCCACGCGCGGTGGTAGGCGAGCGCGACGTCCAGGGCTGCACTGCTCATGATCAACGGTCCTTCGGAGATGAGGAGATCCCTACAGCGGTACTGACACCGCCGGGCCCCGGATCGGAACGGTCGCTGTGCGACGATTCCGGCGTGACGTCCCCGCTCCTCGACCGCGCCCGGGCCGGTGACCACGACGCGTTCGCGGAGCTCGTCGACCCGTACCGCCGCGAGCTGCAGCTGCACTGCTACCGGCTGCTCGGCCGGCTCGCCGACGCCGAGGACGCGGTGCAGGAGACGCTGCTGGCGGCCTGGCGCGGCCTGCCGGAGTTCGAGGGCCGGGCGTCGGTGCGCAGCTGGCTGTATCGCATCGCGACGCGCCGCTGCCTCAACGCCGTCCGCGACGCCGGCCGGCGCCCGCCCCTGGCGCCCACGCCGCCGTTCGAGGCCCCGGAGCCGACCCGGCACAACGAGGTCCCGTGGGTCCAGCCGTACCCCGACGTCCTGCTGCCGGAGCCCGCCTACCTGCACCGCGAGCGGGTCGAGCTGGCCTTCGTCGAGGCGCTGGCCACGTTGCCGCCGCGGCAGACCGCCGCCCTCGTGGTGTGCGACGTCCTCGGCTTCCCGCTCACGGAGGCGGCGGCCGTGCTCGACACGACGGCGGCAGCGGTCAAGGGGGCGTTGCAGCGGGCCCGCTCGACCCTCCGCTCGACGGCGACGGCGACGGCGCCGGCGACGGCGCCGGCGGCCAGCCGGCCGCCGGCGCACGGCTCGGCCGAGGAGCGCCGCCTCGGCAAGCAGTTCGCCACCGCGTTCGTCGCCGACGACGTCGACGCCGTCATCGCGCTGCTCACCGACGACGCCTGGCTGGCCATGCCACCGGCTCCGCACCAGTACGCCGGCCCGGCGGCCATCGCCGGCTTCCTCCGCGCCAGCGCGGCGTGGCGGGCCGGCCGGCGGTACTCGCTGCTTCCGACCAGGGCCAACGCCCAGCCCGGGTTCGGCTGCTACCTCGGCGGCGCGCCCGCCGGCCTCGTCGTCCTCACCCTCGACGGCGACCGGATCGCCCGCATCACCCGCTTCATGGACGACTCCCTGTTCCCCGCGTTCGGCCTGCCCAGGACGTTCAGCCGATCCCCCGCATCTGCAGCACCTTCAGCGCAAGAGCAAGATCCAGACGCAGCTCCGGGTCGGTGGTGAACGGGCCGAGGATGCGCTCGAGCTTGCTGATGCGGTACCGCAGCGTGTTGTAGTGGAAGTGCAGCTGGCGGGCCGCCTCGGCGACGTTCAGATTCGTGTCGAGCAGCACCTTCAGCGTGTGGCGCAGGTCCTCCATCTCGGGGTCGTCCTCGGCGGCGAGGCCGTGCAGGGTCTCGCGGACGAAGCCGCGCAGTTCCTCGCGGTCCTCGATCTGGCTGAGCAGACGGAACGAGCCGAGGCTGTCGAAATGGGCCAGCGACCCGCGGCCGTTCATCTGCCGTCCCACGTCGACGGCGCGGCGGGCCTGCTCGTAGCCGACCGGCAGCCGCGCGGGGTCGTCGACGACGCGGCTGACGCCGGTGGAGAAGGACCGCCGGCCGCCACCGCCGTCGCCGGCGACCTGCCGGACCGCCTCGCGCACCGCCGACTCCGGGTCCAGCCGCGAGCCGACCGGCAGCAGCGCGACCACCTCTTGTGCGAAGCCGACGACGGCGGCACGAGGGTCACGCCGTCCCACCACCGTCTGCCAGGCCACGGTGAACCTCTCCTGGACGGGACGCAGCTGCGGGCCGGGCGGCCCGGCCGGCCCGCTCTCGGGGTCGAGCTCGGCCACCACGACGACGAGGTCGCGGCCGACGTCCCAGCCGAGCGACTCGCAGTGCGCCACGATGCGGTCGCGGTCGCCGGCCCGCCCGACCAGGACGTCGCGGAGGAAGTCGCCGCGGTACTTGCTCTCGACGGCGGTGACGGCGAGCTGCTTGTTCACGGCCAGCGCGGCGACGGTGGCGGCCCGCTCCAGCACGTTGACATCGGCGTCGTCGAGGGCGCGGTGCCGGGCGAACGCGACGATGCGCCCGTGGTCGACCCGCCCGGCCACGATCGACACGACGGCGTGCCGGCCGGGCACGTCGACGTGCGAGTGGACGCCGCCGGGCTCGTACTCCGTGCGGAACCGGCCGGACGTGTCGAAGCACGGCGTGTGCCGCCACGAGGCGAGGTCGTCGACGTTGCCGCCCTCGGCGAGGATGCGCCCGTCCGCCGTCGTCACCATGATCGGCACGCCCAGCACGGCAGACGTCTTCGTGACCAGCTCGGTCAGCCCGCCGCCGTCGAGCACGACCGACAGCAGCGCGTGGTGCACCTCCCACGACCGCTCCAGCGCCGCGGCCTGCTTGTTCAGCACGCCGGTGAGCACCTGGTTGAGGATGTCGTCGAACCCGACGGCGTCGGGCAGGAGCAGCAGCGGCAGGCCCAGCCGGTCGGCCTCGTCGATCATCTCGTCGGGCAGCGCGTCGAGATAGCGGTGCAGCTTGACGCCCAGCGCGGCCAGCCCGCGCGCATCGAGCTCGGCGACCAGGCCCGGCAGGCCCTGTGGTGTGTTGCGCAGCGGATAGCCCGTGGTGAGCAGCAGCTCGTTCGGCTTGACCCATGGCAGGATGTCCGGGACCTCCATGATGTTGGCCCGCTGGACGACGCGGTCGAGCCCGTTCTCGCCCGCCAGCAGCCGCGCGCCGGTCAGCGCGGGGATCTCCATCGCCTTGCGCACGGTCAGCCCGGGCACCGCGCGGGTCGGCCATTTGCCGCCGCCGGCTGGCAACTCCGGCGAACCCGGGGCCCGATCGTTGGCAAGTTTGCCCATGCGATGACGGTATCGGTCCCGGCTACGTTCGTGGCAGTCCCAGTTCAGGTGATCTTGGGCGGAAACGGAGGTCGCGAGTGCCGGTACCGACGGTTCCGACCGGGGTCCGGGCCGCCCGGCCGTGGCCGGGTGACGTGTCTCGGCAGGTCCTGCCGGGCGCCGCGAGCACCGTCGTCGCCGCTCTCGTCGGGGGTCCACGGCTCACCGGGGAGGTCGTGGCCGCCACCCGAACACTGACCGCCGTCCTGGTCGACCACGGCACCGGGCCGGTGCTCCTGTGCGTCACCGGCCCGGCTGCCGTGCGCCTGCCGTGCGCCGTCGTCACCCCGTGGCCGCTGTCCGGGCTGCGGGCCGGCCAGCGGGCGGTGGTCGGCGACGGCGAGCTGCGCATCGGCGACTCCGCGGCCGACGGCGTCGTCGTCACGGCCGCGCGGTGGTGGCGGGTGCGCCCGGCCGCGATCGGCGACGTCGCGCTCGCGCGGACCCGGACCGCGGGGCTCGCCGACGGAGCCGGGCTCGACGGCGGCGTCGTGGCGGCGGCCGGACGGCTCGGGCTCGGGCTGCTCTGCGGCGACGACGAGGAGCTCGCCGACGCCGTCGACGGCCTGCTCGGTCTCGGGCCCGGATTGACGCCCGCCGGCGACGACGTGCTGGCCGGCGCGCTGGTCGTCGCGGCCGCGCTGGGCCGGGCCGCCCGGCTGGCGTCCGTCGTCGGGGCGGCCGTCCCGTTCGACCGCACGACCGCCGTCTCCGCCGGGCTCCTCCCCCACGCCGCCCACGGCCTCGCCGTCCCGCAGCTCGCCGCGTACCTGGCCGCGCTCGGCGCCGCCCGCGGCGACGTCGAGGCCGCCGAGCAGCGGCTGCTCGCCGTCGGCCA
This sequence comes from Jiangella ureilytica, assembly GCF_004348545.1. GTDB lineage: Bacteria > Actinomycetota > Actinomycetes > Jiangellales > Jiangellaceae > Jiangella > Jiangella ureilytica. The sequence continues at coordinate 12,869 of NZ_SMKL01000070.1, forward strand.
CACCTCCGGCGCCGCGCTCCGGCTGGGCGCCGTCGTCGCACTGGCCGCGCTGGCCGGCGGGCCGCGGTGATCCGCCACGTCGAGGTGCGCACCGGCACCTACCACGACTCCGTCACGTTGATGCAGGTCAGCCAGGCGGTACAGGGCGAGGACGGGGTCGGGTCGGCGCTCGTCGCCATGGCCACCCAGCTCAACCTCGACCTTCTCGCCGGCATGGGCTTCGACCCGCCGGCCGCGAGCCCGAACGACCTGGTCGTCGGGGTGGTCGCCGACGACGACGGCGCGCTCGGCCGGGCACTGGGCCGGCTCGAGTCGGCGCTGGCGGCGCGGGGCCCCGGTGGGTCCGGCGACGGCGGCGGGTTCGACGCCGCGCCGCCGCGGTCGGTCGGCGCGGCCGCCCGGCGCGACGGCGCCACCATCGCGTTCGTCTCGACGCCCGGCGCGTACGCGTTCGTCGACGCGATGGACGCGCTGCAGCACGGCCTGCACGTCGTCGTGTTCTCCGACAACGTCCCCGTCGAGCAGGAGATCCGGCTCAAGCAGGAGGCCGCCGACCGCGGGCTGCTGGTCATGGGACCCGACTGCGGCACGGCGGTGGTCGGCGGCGTCGGGTTCGGGTTCGCCAACGTGGTGCGGCCGGGGCCGGTCGGCGTCGTCGCGGCGTCCGGCACCGGCGCCCAGCAGCTGCTCGGCCTGGTCGACGGCGCGGGGGTCGGCATCAGCCACTGCCTCGGGGTCGGCGGGCGCGACCTGACGGCCGAGGTGGGCGGCGCGTCGACGCTGGCCGCGCTCGACCTGCTGGCCGACGACGACGCGACCGAGGTCATCGTCGTCGTCAGCAAGCCGCCCGCGGCCGACGTCGCCGACACCGTCCGCGAGCGGGCCGAGAAGCTCGGCAAGCCCGTCGTCCTCGCGCTGCTCGGCCCCGGCCGGCCCGACCTCACTGCCGTCGCCGAGACCGTCGTCACCACCGCCGGCGCCACCTGGGCGCCGCCGCGGTCGTGGCCGTCGACGGCGCCGCGCACCGGCCCGTACCCGTTCGTGCGCGGCCTCTACGCCGGCGGGACCCTCTGTGACGAGGCGATGCTGCTGGTCAGCGCGGCGTTCGGCCCGGTGCGGTCGAACATCCCGCTGGCGTCGGCGTGGGCGCTCGGGCCGGACCTGCAGGCCGAGGGACACACGATGATCGACTTCGGCGACGACTCCCTGACCCAGGGCCGGCCGCACCCCATGATCGACAACTCGCTGCGCATCGAGCGGCTGCTCACCGAGGCGCGCGACCCGACCTGCGGCGTCGTGCTCCTCGACGTCGTGCTCGGGCACGGCGCGCACCCCGACCCGGCCGGCGAGCTGGCCCCGGCCATCGTCCGGGCCCGCAACGTCGCCGGGGCGCGCGGCCGCGACCTCGCCGTCGTCGTCGCGCTGATCGGCACCGACACGGACCCGCAGCGGCTCGACGACCAGGCCCGGGCGCTGCGCGACGCCGGCGCCTCGGTGCAGTTGTCCAACGCCGCGGCGGCCCGCGAGGCCGTCGCGCTGGTCCGGGACGGCGCCGATGGCTGACCTGCTGAACGACGAGCCGCGCGTGGTCAGCGCCGGGGTCGACCTGTTCGCGGCCGCGCTGGCGGCGCAGGCGGTGCCGGTGACGACGGTCGACTGGCGCCCGCCTGTGGCCGGCACGTCGGACGACCTGGCCCGTGTGCTGGCCGACCCGCGGCGGCCGGAGGCGAACGCGCTCGCGCTGTCGCGCATGCTCGAGGCGGGCGCCGACCTCGTCGACGTCCGGCCGGCTTCCGAGGTGCTCGGCCTGGAGCCGGGCCAGTTCCTGCACGCCGGCCCGCCGGTCACGTGGGATCGGGCGTCCGGGCCGCTGCGCGGTGCGCTGATCGGGGCGACTCTGTTCGAGGGCCTGGCTACCTCGCCGGGTGAGGCGGAAGCACTGCTGGCGGCGGGTTCGGGCTCGTCGGTCGAGTGGTCGCCGTGCCACGACCGCGGGGGCGTCGGTCCCATGGCCGGGGTCGTGTCGCCGTCGATGTGGCTGTTCGAGCTCGCCGATCCTGTGGGCGGCCGGACGGCGTGGTGCTCGCTCAACGAGGGCCTCGGCGCGGTGCTGCGTTACGGCGCGTACGGCCCGGAGGTCATCGAGCGGCTGCGGTGGATGGCGTCGGCGCTGGGGCCGCTGCTGCAGGCCGCCGTGCGGCGGCGCGGGCCCGTGGACGTCAAGGCGATCGTCGCGCAGATGGTCCAGATGGGCGACGAGGGCCACAACCGCAACCGCGCCGGCACGCTGATGCTGCTGCGCGACCTGCTCCCGGCTCTCGTCGACAGCGGAGCGCCGTCGTCGGACGTCGCCGCGGCCGCCGCCTTCATCGGCGGCAACGACCACTTCTTCCTCAACCTGGTCATGCCGGCCGGGAAGCTCCAGACGGCGGCCGCGGCCGGAATCGCCGGCTGCTCCGTCGTCACGGCCATGGCCCGCAACGGCACCGACTTCGGCATCCAGGTGTCGGGGACGGGCTCGGCCTGGTTCACCGCACCCGCCAACACGCCATCGGGGCTGTATCTGGGGGCGTTCGGGCCCGACGACGCGAACCCCGACATCGGCGACTCCGCGATCACCGAGACCATCGGTCTCGGCGGGTTCGCCATGGCCGCCGCCCCCGCCATCGTCCGGTTCGTCGGCGGCTCGGTGCCCGACGCGCTGGCGACCAGCCGGCTGATGTACGAGATCACCGTCGGCGAGAATCCGGCGTACGCGTTCCCGATCCTCGAGTTCCGCGGTGCCCCGACGGGCATCGACGTCACGCTGGTGGCGCGGACCGGTGTGCTGCCGCAGATCAACACCGGGATCGCCGGCCGGGTCGCCGGGACGGGCCAGGTCGGCGCCGGCCTGGTCCAGCCGCCGATGGACTGCTTCACCGCCGCACTCTCCGCGTTGGCCGCCGCCGTCCCGCCGCCCGCCTCGGAATGATCACGTTCACCACCCGGTCCCCTGCCACACCAGGCCTGCGGCCCTGGTGATGCGCGGGAACGCCTCGTGACGGGTGCCAGCCGGAGGAGGCAACCGCTTTCCGGCGCGTTCGGTCGACCGTCACCAGGATCGCTCGTGCTCCACGAGGGCTGCAGGCCTCGTGGAGCAGGGAATCAGGTGGTGAACGTCATTCCGAGGCGGGGAGATCGGCGGGGGTGTCGACGTCGGCGGGGAGGCCGGTGCCGGTGCAGTCGACGGGGGTGACGAGTTCGGGGTGGGCCCGCATGAAAGGGCGGGCGCCCACATCGCCCTCGGCCAGGGCCGCGACCTCGTCCCAGACGTGCCGCGACAGCAGCACCGGGTTGCCACGGCGGCCGTCGTAGGTCGCCACCGCGACGGACACCTCGCCGTCCGAAGACGACCACGCCGACCGCAGCCGCCGGACCGCCTCCACCCCGACCCAGGGCTGGTCGACCAGCGCGACCACGACGGCGCCGGCAGCCGACGCCGTCAGCGCCCGCAGTCCGGCCCGCAGCGACGACCCCATGCCACTGGCCCAGCCGGGGTTGTGCACGACGATCGCGCCCGGCACCGTCAGCGACACCGCGCCGGACACCACGACCACCGGGTCGCACCCGCCGTCGGACACCAGCCGCGCCGCCCGGTCGACCAGCCGCGATCCCTCGTACTCGACCAGGGCCTTGGGCGAGCCGTAGCGAGAGCCCGATCCTGCCGCGAGGACCAGGCCCGCGACGTCAGAGGACATCCGACGCGAGCGGTTCACGGTGGATCGGCCCGCTGGTGTCGCGCAGCCGGCGGCCCGAGCCGCCCCAGCGCGACGCGATGATCTCGGCGGCGATGGAGACCGCCGTCTCCTCGGGTGTGCGGGCGCCGATGTCGAGGCCCAGCGGCGACGCCAGCCGGGCGAGGTCCTCCTCGGCGACCCCCTCGGCGCGCAGCCGCGCGAGCCGGTCGTCGTGCGTGCGCCGCGACCCCATGACCCCGATGTACGCGGCCGGCGTGCGGACGGCCTCGGCCAGCAGCGGCACGTCGAACTTGGGGTCGTGGGTGAGCACGCAGATGACCGTCCGCGCGTCCACCGCCGTCGAGGCCAGGTAATCGTGCGGCCACTTGACCACCACCTCGTCGGCGTCGGGGAAGCGCCGCGGCGTCGCGAAGACCGGCCTGGCGTCGCACACCGTCACGTGGTAGCCGAGGAACCGGCCGACCCGCACCAGGGCCGCGGCGAAGTCGATGGCGCCGAAGACCAGCATGCGCGGCCGCGGCGCGAACGACTGTACGAACACCTGCAGATCGTCGAGCCGCCGCTCCCCCGAAGCGCCGTAGCGCCGGATCCCCGTCATCCCCTGCTCGAGCAGGCCGCGGGCGTCGTCGGCGACGGCGTCGTCGAGTCGCTGGCCACCCAGCGACCCCGCGACCCGGTCGGGCCAGACGATCAGGTGCGCGCCGACGGTTCCGGGCCCGGCGACGACGGTGGCAACGGCGACCGGCTCGGCGGCGTCGACACTGGCCGCGACGTCGACCAGCGCCGGGAAGGTCTGGCGGTCGACCGCCTCGACGAACACGTCGATGACGCCGCCGCAGGTCAGCCCGACCGCGAACGCGTCGTCGTCGCTGACGCCGTAGCGCTGCAGGACCGGCGCGCGGCCGGCCATGACCTCCTGCGCGAGCTCGTACACCGCACCCTCGATGCAGCCCCCGGAGACGCTGCCGACCGCCTCGCCGGCCTGGGTGACGGCCATCGAGGCGCCGGGCGGTCGGGGCGCGGACTCGAACGTGCTGACGACGGTGACCAGGCCGGCCCGCTCGCCCGCGCCGACGGCGGCCACCAGCTCACGCATGACCTCCTGCACGGTCACCTCCCTTCCCGGACGAGTCGAGCCGTCCGTCGAGCAGCCCGGCCAGCTCGTGCATGGCTCCCAGCGAGTGCCCGGCGACCAGCCGGTCGACGTACGGAAGCGCCGCCCGCATGCCACCCGTACTGGGAATGTATCCAATATATCCTCGGTGCGGATTCACCCACACGATACGCCTGGCCAGCCGCGACAGCCGACCCATCTGCGTCGCGAGCTGCTCCGTCCCGCCGCGTTCCCAGCCGTCGCTGCCGATGACGACGACGGCGCCGCGAGCCGTGCCGCGCTGACCCCAGCGGTCGAGGAACTCCTTCAGCTCGTCGCCCAGCCGGGTGCCGCCGCTCCAGTCATCGATGACCGCCGATGCCGCTGCCAGCGCCGCCGCGGGCTCGCGCCGCCGCAGCTCACGGGTGATGCGAGTGAGCCGCGTGCCGACGGTGAACACCTCGGTCCCGGGGCGCACGCGGCAGGCGGCGTGGGCGAAGCGGAGCAACGTCTCGGCGTACGCCGCCATGGATCCACTGACGTCGATGAGGAAGACCAGCCTGCGCTGCCGCCGTCCGTGCCGATGCCTGCGCAGCTCGACCGGCTCGCCGCCGTGGCGCAGCATGCTCCGGACGGTGCGGCGGGCGTCGACGGGTCCCGACGGCGACGGCTTCAGCCGGCGGGTGGTGCGGTCGGGTGCCGCCGGGAGCAGTGCGCTGACGTAGCGGTGCACCTCGGCACGGTCGGCGGCGCTGAGCGTGGCGACGTCGCGGTGACGGAGCACCTCGATGCGGTTCGCAGTGGCGATGCGCTGCTCAGGGGCGTCGGGCGGGTCGCCGTCGCGGCCGCCCGGGTCGTCGGGCTCGGCCGGGACCGCGACGAGCCGCTGCACCGGCGTGACGGCGACGCGGTTCGGCGGGCTGGCCGGGTGGCCGCCGAAGTAGGCCGCGAACACCCGGTCGTAGGCCGCGACGTCCTCGGGCGAGCCGCACAGCGTCGTCCGGCCGGCCCAGTACACCGGCCGCAGCCCGGCCGCGCCGAGGACGTCGAGCGCCTCGATCATGGCGTGCACCCGAGTCGGCGGGACGTCGACGCCGGCCGCGGCCAGCCGCCGGGCGAACCCGACCACCTCGACGTCGATGTGACGAGTCACGCACGATCACCGCTCTCACGTTCGCCTCGTCGCGATGGACCGGCGGATCGCAGAGGCCTCCGGCCCCCGCTCCCGCCGGTGTGCGTGACTCTGCACGGCTCGTCGACGGCGATCGGCGCCGGTGCCCGCCCGCTCATGGGCGGCCGACCAGCTCCGCGACCTCGCTGGTCATGCGCTCGGTGTCTTCCTGGTACTTGAGCACGGCGCCGAAGGTCCGGGTGGCGAGGTCGGCCGACAGCTCCGTCGCACCGAGCGCCGCGAGCGCCGTGACCCAGTCGATCGACTCCGCCAGTCCCGGCGGCTTCAGCAGGCCGGCCGCGCGCAGCCGCTGGACCGCGCGGGCGACGTCGTCGGCCAGCCGCTCGCTGACGCCCGGCAGGTGCCGCCGGATGACCGCGACCTCGCGCTCGAACGTCGGGTGCGCCAGCCAGTGGTACAGGCAGCGCCGCTTGAGCGCGTCGTGCACCTCGCGGGTGCGGTTGCTGGTCACGACGACGACCGGCGGCGTCTCGGCGCGGACGGTGCCGAGCTCGGGGATCGAGATGGTGAACTCGGACAGCACCTCGAGCAGGAACGCCTCGAACTCGTCGTCGGCGCGGTCGATCTCGTCGACCAGCAGCACCGACGGCGTCGTCTCGAGCGCCCGCAGCAGCGGGCGGGCCAGCAGGAACCGGCGGTCGTACAGCTCGTGCTCGAGCCGCTCGACGTCGGTGACGCCGGCGGCCTCGGCGGCGCGCAGGTGTAGCAGCTGGCGCGGGAAGTCCCAGTCGTACAGCGCCTGAGCGGCGTCGACGCCCTCATAGCACTGCAGCCGGATCAGCGGCGCCTCGAGCACGTCGGCGAGCGCCTGCGCGAGGGCGGTCTTGCCGACCCCGGCCTCGCCCTCGAGGAACAGCGGCCGGCCCATGCGCAACGCCAGGAACGCGGCCGTCGCGACCCCCTCGTCGGCCAGATACCCTGCGGCGTCCAGCCGCTGGGCCAGCTCGCCGGGCGTCGTGGCCCCCTCGGTGTCGACCATGACCCCACGCTACGCCGAGCCGATCGGTCAGGAATCGAGAAGCAGGTCAGGCGGCCGCGCGCCTAGCGTTCCGGCCATGGACGACACCACGAAGCAGACCCGCACGAAGGGCACCCCCGGCCGCCTGTCCCTGTGGTTCCAGCGGCGGATGAACGCGAGGACGGCCGCGAAGATCCGGCGCAAGAACGACGGCCGGATGATGGGCATGGACGTCTTGATCCTGCACACCGCCGGGCGCAGGAGCGGGCAGCCGTACGAGACGCCGATCGCCTGGTTCCCCGAGGAGGACGGCGCTGCGCGCCTCGTCATCGCCTCCGGCGGCGGCAGCGACCACCCGAACTGGTTCCGCAACCTCATGGAGCATCCCGATCGCGCGGCGATCGAGCTCCCAGGCGGCGAACCGCAGCCCGTCACTCCGCAGTGGCTCGACGGCGCCGACCGCGAGGAGGCGTGGCAGCGCATCGTCGCCGCCAACCCGCGGTTCGCGAAGTACCAGAAGAAGAGCGACCGCCAGTACCCGCTCGTCCGCCTCACCCCGCGCTGACGGGACATGTCACGTTGTCACCAGGGGATCGGATGGCCCATCCTCGTCGTCGTGATCAGCACCAGGGACGGCGTCGGCCGGCTGCTGCGCCGCGACGCCGCGTTCCGGGGGCTGTTCGCGGCCCGGACCATCTCGTTCCTCGGCGACTCGCTGAGCCTGGTCGCGCTGATGCTGCACGTCGCCGACACCGCGGGGCAGGCGCTGGCGGTCGCGCTGCTCCTGCTGGTCGGCGACCTCGCGCCGGCGCTGCTCAGCCCGCTGGCCGGCGCGGTGAGCGACCGCTGGGACCGCCGCAAGGTGATGATCGTCTGCGAGCTGGTGCAGGCCGGGCTGCTGGCCGCGATCGCGCTCTCGCTGCCGCCGTTGCCGCTGCTGCTGGTGCTGGTCGGCGCGCGGGCGATCGCCGGGCACGTGTTCCTGCCGGCGTCGCGGGCGGCGGTGGCGACTCTGGTCCGCCCCGGCGACCAGGCCGCCGCCAACTCCGCGCTCGGCCTGGCGACGAACGGCGGCGAGGCGGTCGGCCCGCTGGTCGCCGCCGCGCTGTTCCCGCTGGTCGGCGTCCAGGGCGTGCTGCTGGTCGACGCGGCGACGTTCCTGCTGTCGGCGCTGCTGCTCGTGCGGTTGCCGCAGCTGCCGCCGTCGTCGCCGGACGGGGAGCCGGGGCACGACGGCGGCGGCTCGCTGCTGGGCGGGGCTCGCGCCGGGCTGGCCTACCTGTGGCGGGAGCCGGCGCTGCGGATCATCGGGCTCGGCTTCTGCGCCGTCGTCGCGTTCAACGGCATCGACGACGTCGCGCTGGTGGTGCTGGCGAAGGACACCTTCGACGCGGGCGACTCCGCCGCGGCGGCGCTGCTGGCCGCCGTCGGCATCGGGCTGTTCGCCGGGTACGCACTGCTCGCCCGCTGGTCGTCACAGGCGTCGATGCTGTGGCTGCTGGTCGCCGGGTTCGCCGTCAGCAGCATCGGGAACCTGCTCACCGGGCTGGCGTGGGCGGTCGCGGCCGCGTTCACCCTGCAGACGGTGCGCGGCCTGGGGATCGCGGCGATGGACGTCGCGACCAACACGCTGTTGCCGCGACTGGTGCCCGACGCGATGCTCGGGCGCGTCTTCGGCAACCTCTACGGCGCCATCGGGCTGGCCGCCGGGGTGTCGTACGTGGCCGGCGGCCTGCTGCTCGACGCGACGTCGGCGCCGGCGACCTTCGTCATCGCCGGCGCGGGCGGGACGCTCGCCACCGTCGCGGTCGCCGTCACGCTCCCCCGGGCACTGCGCCGGGCGCCGCGACCCCGTCAGCCTTGAGCCAGCAGCGCGTCGAGCCGCTCGAACTGCTCGAGGACGCCCGTGGCCATGCCGGTGCCGACGGCGAAGTCGAGCACCTCGGGCGAGGGGAACGTGGTGAGCCAGCGCACCCGGGTGGCGCCGTCGACCTCCTCGAACGTGATGGTCTCGACGGCTGGAGGCCCGCCCGCCGGCTCCATGTCGGGCGCCGTCGTGCGCACCAGCCGCTGCGGCGGGTCGATCTCGAGGTACTCGCCGGCGAACGCGACCTCGCCGCCGTCGTACCGGTTGATCCACTTCCACCGGCCACCGGGGCGGAGGTCGAGCTCCACGACCTCGGTGGTGGTGCCATGGGGGCCGATCCAGTTCACCAGGTGTGCGGGCGACGTCATGGCGGCCCAGACCAGCTCGCGAGGCGCGGCGAACACGCGCTCGATGAGCAACTCGGATCCCTCGGCGACGACGGTGGTGGCGGCGTCGCCCAGCTCGCGTCGGGTCATGGCCGATCTCCCTTCTGCAGGTCCGTGAGGTAGCGGTCCAGCCGGTCGAAGCTCTCGCCCAGGAACTCGCGGTACTGCGTCATCCACGTGACGACGTCGCGCAGCGGCTCCGGGCGCAGCCGGCACGAGCGCCACTGCGCCTGCCGCGTCTGCTCGACGAGCCCGGCCTTCTGCAGCACCTTCACGTGCTTCGAGATGGCCGGCAGGGTGACGTCGAACGGCTCGGCGAGCTGGCCGACGGTGGCCTCGCCGTGCGCCAGCCGGGCCAGGATGGCGCGGCGGGTCGGGTCGGCGAGCGCGGCGAAGGTGGCGGTGAGCTGATCGCCCCGGACCGGCATTTTCCCCTCCAGTTAATTAACCACTCTGGAAAGTACGAGACTCGCCGCACCATGTCAACCGATTCGTGTGAACCATCCGGCGCCGCCGAACGTCATACAGTCACGGGCCGGTTCGGCGGAGGGGCGCTGACCCATCGAGGTCTCGTGAACGTGCGGTGCTCCCGACGTTGGGCAGCTGCGGGCTCAACGAGCGGTGGCAGCACACAGTGACCGCCTGTGCGGCGCCGGTCACCACGATCACGCCTCCACCGGCCGGCCCGGCCAGCCGCAGCGGCCGCCGTCAGCCATTGGTCCCCCTCCCCGGCGCGCCGGCGAACAGCGCGGCCAGGCCCACAAGAACAGCACCCAGCGGGTCGCGTCGCCGACCGTCACCTCGCGGTCGCGGCGGGCGATGACGACCAGATCGAAGACGACGGTCGCCAGTCACCCCACGACGGTCAGGATCCGCACGCAGCCCGGCACGCCCGAGACCATCCGCGTCCCCTCTCGTTCGGCGACAGCGACGCGCCGCTACTCTCCGAACCTGTGCGGCCCTGTGCACTGCCTCAGGGAACGTGGTTTGGATACATCACGCGGAGCACCGAGTGAGTGACGAGACGTTCGAGCGGCTGGTCGGCCCGTACCGCCGCGAGCTGACGGCGCACTGCTACCGCATGCTCGGCTCGGTGCAGGACGCCGAGGACGCCGTCCAGGAGACGCTGCTCGCGGCCTGGCGAGGGTTGGACGGGTTCGAGGGCCGCAGCTCGGTGCGCACCTGGCTGTACCGGATCGCGACGCACGCCTGCCTGCGGCTGTCGTCGAAGCGGCCGCCTCGGCTGCTCTCCCCGGACCACGGCCCGGCCCGTCGTGATGTGTGGGAGCTCGGTTCGCCCGTGGCGGGTCCGGTCTGGCTGGAGCCCTGGCCGACGGATCCGGCCGACGAGTACGTCACGCGCGAGAGCGTCGAGCTGGCGTTCGTCGCCGCCCTGCAGCACCTGCCGGCGACCCAGCGGGCGGTGCTGATCCTGCGCGAAGTGCTGCAGTACTCGGCCGCTGAGACGGCGTCGCTGCTCGACACCACGCCGGCGTCGGTGAACAGCGCCCTGCAGCGGGCCCGCGCCTCGGTCGGCGAGCGGCTGCCCGCCGTCAGCCAGCGCGACGAGCTGTCGGCTCTCGGGGCCGACGGGCAGCGCGAGCTCCTCGACGCGTTCGTCGCCGCTTGGGAGGCCGCCGACGTGCCGGCCCTGCTCGCGCTGCTGGCCGAGGACGCCCGGTTCACGATGCCGCCGCTCCCCGCGTGGTTCTCCGGTCGCGTCGACGTCGGGCGCTTCCTGGCCGAGCGGGTGTTCGAGACGCCGTGGAAGCTGCGGCCGGCCGGGTTCAATGGCTAGCCCGGGTTCGCCTGCTACCAGCGCTCGCCGGAGGACGGGGCGTTCCGGCTGAGCGGGGTGAACGTCCTGAGCCTGCGGGACGGCCTCGTCACGCACCTCAACACCTTCATCGACCCGGAGCTGCTCCCCCGCCTCGGCCTCCCCGCCGACCCGCCCTGAGGCGCGCGGATTTCCATGATCATGTTTCGTGACGGCGTGTCAGCGATGTCCTGAAACAGAACAAGGCGCGTCAGCGACCGCTACCGCACATGATCAAGGGCTGCGCCCCGTCGGGCCGTTCGTGGCCGCGTCGGCGACCGCATTAGCGGCGGCCCGGGGACCGACCCGCCACGGGCTGACCGCGTCGGCCAGCGCCGCCACGGCGGGTTCAGGGCGTCGGACACGACCCGACGGTGCCGGGTCGCGCGGCTCGGGCGCCGCGCAAGAGAGAAGGCCGCTCCGCCAGTTGGGGGGCAAGTGGCGGAGCGGCCTGTATGCAATCGATGATAGCGGAGCGTGACCACCTTGTCGCACTACGTGACGATCTGGTAACTGACCTGCGAGGACGCGGCAGATCAATCTCCAAGGATCCATGCGTTCGGGTGCAACCGATCGCCTCGCTGAGGAGTGATTGATGGTGAGAGCCGATACCCGGTCGCACCGTCCGGGACGGCGATGTCAGGAGGTCCACCATGATCGTCCGGCAACGGGTCCGGCGGGCGGCGATCGCGCTCGCCACGGCCGTCATCGTTCCCCTCGGCCTGCTCGCGACCACGTCGACGGCACAGGCCGCCACGACCTACAAGGGCAAGGTCACCGAGGGCGTCAACGTCCGCAGCGCACCCACCTCTGCGGCCACGAAGGTCGGGTCGTACGCCAAGGGCGCGACCATCACCATTCAGTGCAAGGTCTACGGCCCGTCCGTCAGCGGCAACAGCCTCTGGTACAAGCTGGGGACAGGCCGCTGGGTGTCGGCGCGCTACGTCGCCAACATCGGCGCCGCGCCACGCTTCTGCGGTGACGGCCACGAGTACACCGGCCGGGTGTCGTCGTCGACGTCGCTCGCGGTGCGCAGCGGCCCGCACACGGCGAACGCCAAGGTCAGCTCGGCCCCCCGGGGCGCGACCCTGGCCATCGTCTGCAAGGTCGACTCCCAGACGGTCGACGGCAACCGGCGCTGGTACCAGCTCACCGGCGACGGCGGCGGCCAGTGGGTCTCCGCCCGCTACGTGACGAACGTGGGCGCCGCCCCGCCGTACTGCTAGACCCGGGAACGACGGCGCCGGCCCGCTCTCACCCGCGGGCGGCGCCGTCGGCAGTCGCGGACCGCACGCCGTTGCGGCGTCGTCGGGGCTGACGATCACGACCTTCGTGCCGCGGTAGCGACCTCGGCCACGCGTGCATGCCGGGGTGCGGTGACGGGAACGTTCGCGCCCCACGTCGTCAGGCAGATCGCGTCCCACCAGTCCTCGGCTCCGGCACGTCGGTCTGGTCGAGCACATCGCCTGCCCGTCACCGGACTCGTCCCAGCGGGTGAGGAATCGGCCCGCCTTCAGAAGGGCCGCCTCAGCCGGGCCGCCTTCAGCCGGCCCGCCGACGCGGCGGCCGTCGCCGCTGGTCCTCGCGCTGCGTCCCATCGGGCGACCTCGTTCTCCGTCGTCGCGAGCGCCGAAACGCTCCTCACACCCGTCGCGGCGCGCGAGCCGCCCCGAGTTGGACAGAGCACCCCGCGAGTTTGGTATGGTTACGCAGCCGCTGGCGCTCCACGTAGCGCAGCAAGTCCGGGTGGCGGAATAGGCAGACGCGCTAGCTTGAGGTGCTAGTCCCCGTCAAGGGGGTGGGGGTTCAAGTCCCCCCTCGGACACGCCCAGATGGACTCACCCCTGGCACCAGCTCAGCACGGAGCTGATGTGCCAGGGGTTCGTACGTCAGATCCAATCCCAGCTCCTTACAGAGGTCGGACTTCTCCTCGTCCGTCGCTTCTCTGAGCGCGGACGCCAGCCCGCCGACGTAGTCGATCAACTCCTTCACCTCCTCGACAGCGATCGCCTGCTAATCGGCTCTCACGCGTCTGGTGTCGTATGACCACATCGCGATCTCGACGCGGTTGCGGGCGCCGAGCTTGGCCATCAACGATGCGACGTGGGTCTTGACCGTGCTCAGGCCGACGAAGAGCTCGGTGGCGATCTCGGCGTTGGTCCGGCCCCGTGCCACCAGCGCGAGCACCTCCTCCTCGCGCTCGGTGAGCGGGTCGATGGGCTGGACCGGTACCACCGGCGCCTGGTCGGCGAAGGTCGCCAGCAGCCGGCGGGTGACGTTGGGGGCGATCAGCGCGTCCCCGTTGGCCGCCGCGTGGATGGCCTGCACGAGAAGCTCCGGCCCGGCGTCTTTGAGCAGGAAGCCGCGAGCACCGGCGCGTAGAGCGCCGAGGACGTACTCATCGAGGTCGAAGGTGGTGATCACGACGACCGCCATCGGGTCCGTCACGTCCGGACCGGCCAGGCGTCGCGTCACCTCGACGCCGTCGAGCCCGGGCATCCGGATGTCGACAAGGAGGACATCGGGACGCAGCCGGGTCGCCAGGTCGAGCGCTGCGAGCCCGTCTGCTGCCTCCCCCACGACCTCGAGGTCGGGTTGCGCGCCGAGGATCATCACCAGCCCGGTCCGGACCAAGTCCTGGTCGTCGGCTACGACAACACGGATGCTCATGCCAGCGCCTCCACCGGCAGCACGGCCTCGACCACCCAGCCACCCTCGGGCCCCGGCCCCGCGGAGAGCGATCCGCCGAGGAGCTGGGCGCGTTCGGCCATGCCCAGCAGGCCGAACCCGGGCTCCGGGGCCGGCCGCGGCTCGGTCTGTCCATCGTCGCTGACACGCAGCCTGACGGCGTCGCCCTCGCGGCGGACGTCGATCCCGACGCGGGTCGCGCTCCGGGCGTGCCGTACGGCGTTGGTCAGCGACTCCTGCGCGAGCCGATAGAGCGCGGCATCCACGGGTCGTGCCAGCCGGGTCAACGAACCGTCCAGCGAGACCTCGACGGTGGGTGTCGCGTCGGCGCGCGCCAGAGCAGGCAGGTCCGCGACACCCAGCTGCGGTGCGTAGGCGACGGCTTCCTCCTCACGCAGCACCCGCACCATGGATCTCATCTCCGCCAAGGTTCGCGACGCTTCGGACTCGATCGCGGCAAGGATCTCGGCAGCCTTCTCAGGCTGCATGCCGGCGACCACGCCACCGGCCTGCGCCTGCACCGCGATGGCCGAGACGTGGTGGGCCACGGTGTCGTGCAGTTCGCGAGCCAGCGCCACCCGCTCCTGGTTGCGGACCTCACGCTGTTGGCGATGCCAGAGGTCCGCGCGGTAGCGGAACACCGCCGCGAGGGCGACGAACAACAGCACGAGGACGCTCCCGCCGAAGACGTCGGCCCAGCCCGCGGAGGAGGCGTACATCCCCAGCGCGACGACGACCGTCACGAACGCCGTCCCCAGGACCATCTCCCGGCCCGAGCCCCACCGCACCAGGGAGTAGAGCAGGATCAGGACGGCCATCATGGAGTAGAGGCCGAGGTCCCCGGCGTGCGCGGTCAGCTGGAGAACCGAGAGCAGCCCGGCGACGCCCCACCCGACCAGGGCGGCCATCAGGGGGCGGCCCCGCCGCCAGAGCAGGGCAGGCATCAGCGCCAGGGCGAGCACCGTCACCAGGGGTCGCCAGGCCAAGTCCGGCCGAGCGATGCCCTCGACCAAGGCGGCGGCCGCGAACACGCCCACCAGCAGCCAGTCGAGCCGGCCGACGGGCGGGGCGTCAGCAGGCCGCGGCTCCTGCCAGATGGAGCGCCGGATGGTGACCACGGCTCCAGCCTAGGATCGGCGCGCCTCGGCGTACCCGCCGAAAGAATGAGAGAGAGACCATGCCATCGGCCAGGCGAACTCCAGCCTCCGGGCCGAGGCGCCCGCCGCCGGGCTCAGCGATCGTGGACCTGCCGATCCTCACCACGACAACGGAGCCCATGATGAGAACACGTCAAGCCACCACGGCCACACTGGAAGACCAGCCGATCCCAGTGAGAGCCAAGCTCACCGCAACGTGGACCAGCTTCATGTTCCTCTATGCCTACGTGGACATTCTCAACTTCTTCACGCCCGGCGTCATCGACGACATCCTCGACGGCAGGGTCTTCGAGTTCGACCTCTCCCAGACCTTTTCGACCACGGCGCTGACCCTCATGGCCATCCCGATCCTCATGGTCGTGCTGTCGATGACGCTGCCCGCCCGGGCGAACCGCATCACCAACCTCATCGTCGCCTCGCTCTACGTCCCCGTCACGGCATTCAACGCGGTGGGCGAGTCCTGGCTGTACTTCTACGGCCTCGGCATCGTGCTGGAACTGATCCTTCTCGCCCTCATCCTGCGGTACGCCTGGACCTGGCCCCGCACCACACCGTCGGCGACCATGGCGACCAGTCCGGACCGTGAAACCGTTCACTGGGACGCCGCGTAGGGCTTCCAAGGCCCTACCGGCGGACGATGGACAAGTCCCCCTCGGAGGCGTCCATACCCTCCGCGCTTGGTCAACATCTACCGTGGCCGGGCGCGGTCCTGGTTCGTCGCACTGAGCAAGGCCGGTGCATCAGGCATATACATCCTAGGCCTGCTCGGACCGCATCCCAGGAGCATCGACCTGGAAAGCTCTCGGCCAGATTCTGCTCGCGTGGGCGATGACTATGTTCCCCTGACCAGGACCGGGCACCATCATCCGCCCTTGAAGGACCTTGACGGAACCGAGGAGCTACTCGAAGAGCTGAAGCGCCGCGACAGAGTCAGCTCGTTCGGCCCGGCGAAATTGATGGGCGGAATCCGCGTGTACATGCGCCACCAACGCCGGCGGACACTTCAGGTCGCCCCACGTTGCTGGTCATGCGCCGTCCAGCCGATCGTCGCCGCCGGCCGTCGTCGACTGCGTTGAGGCGCTCCCTGTTGCCTCTGACCGCACATCCCCAGCTGCTCCACCTGCTCGCCGGGATCATCGACGTCACCCAGGTCGCTCTTGCCGCCTGAGACCCGCTGTCACCTCGTCGTGCAGCAGACCCGGTGTCGGCAACGCTCGAAAATGAGGCCGATCCGACGCTCGAAAACGAGGCCACCGGTTCGTCGGCTTCTAGTGTGCCGGGTCTTGGGTTCTGATGCTGGGCAGGGTGTCGATGCCGCGGTTGCGTAGCCGGTAGCTGGCGCCCTTCAGGGTGAGGACGTCGGCGTGGTGGACGATGCGATCGATCATTGCGGCGGCGACGGCCTGGTCCCCGAAGACGCCACCCCAGCCGCTGAACGGCAGGTTGCTGGTCAGGATCAGTGAGGCGTGTTCGTAGCGGCTGGACACGAGCTGGAAGAACAGGTTCGCGGCGTCTTGCTCGAAGGGCAGGTAGCCGACCTCGTCGACGATGATCAACCCGTAGCGACGCGGCCGCGCTAGTTCCTGCGGTAGCCGGCCGGCGCGGTGGGCCTCGGTGAGTCGGGTGACCCACTCGGTCGCGGTCGCGAACAGCACCCGATGTCCGTGGTTCGCGGCCGCGATGCCCAGTCCGGTGGCAAGGTGGGTCTTGCCGGTGCCGGGCGGGCCGAGCAGCACGACGTTGCGTGCCTTGGTCAGGAACCCACCCGATGCGAGTGCGGCGATCTGCTGCCGGATGGCCGGCTGGGCGTCCCAGTCGAACTCCTCGATCGTCTTGCGGGCGGCGAATCCGGCGGCCCGGATCCGCAGCTGGGCGCCCGACGCGTTCCTGGCGGCGACCTCACGGTCCAGCACCGCGGCGAGGTACTCCTCATGGGTCCAGCCGGCATCGCGGGCGTGGTCGGCCAGCCTCGCTGCGGACTCGGTGATCCGTGGTGCCTTCAATGCCGACGCCAGGTAGGTGACCTGCTTGAGCGCCTCGGCCGCGTCGCTCTTCGACTTCGTGGTCGCCATCAGGCCACCTCCTCACCGTCGACCGAGCCGTCGGCAGGGTCATCTGTCAGGCCGCCGTCGAAGAGCCCGAACGCGCGGTCGTAGTCGCCCAGATCCCGCAGCAGTCCGTCGTGGGGATCGGGTGCTGGGCGGGGATGCTGGAACTGCTCGCGCAGCACCTTCGCCGCCGCCACGTGGGCGGGGTCGGTGATGGTCATGCCGCGTGCCCAGACCCGGTCATGGACGGCGACCAGTCGCCCCTCGTGGCGGACTTCGACGCGGGACAGGTCGGCGGTGACGTCGACGAACCGGCCGATCACCGCGGGGTCGACGGAGTAGTCGTTGCTGTCGAGGCGGACGTAGTAGTCGCGTCCCAGCCGGACCCGGTTGACCCACCCGACCGCTGGTGGCACCGGCGGCAACGGGAGCATCGCGGCCCGGTCGGCGTCGAGCAGGTCGACAGGTCGGGCCTTGATGGTGCGCACGATCCGGGCGTTGGCATTGGTCAGCCAGTCGGCGAACTGGGCGTCGAAGTCAGCCGGTGATGTGAAGTCGCGGCCGGGCATGAAGGACGTCTCGAAGTAGCCGTTGCGACGCTCCACGACGCCTTTGGACTCGGGGTCGTAGGGCTTGAGCCGGACCAGCGTGGTCGCCAGGGTGCCGGTGAACGCACCGACCCCTTCGGCATGCCGCTTGCCCCGGCCGATGCCGGTCTCGTTGTCCCAGATCAGCCTGCGTGGGACCCGGCCGAGCAGCTGCAGCAGCATCCACATCCCCGACAGCAGATCGGCGGTGTGCCGGGTCGGGATCATCCGCCCGACCATGAACCGCGAGTGCGCCGCGGTGATCACCAGGACTGGCAGCAGCGTCCGCGCGCCGTCCTCGAGCGGGATCTTCCTCGGCGGGAACCACAAGTCGCACTGCGCCGCGTCCCCGGGCAGCCACGTCAGCCGGTCCGACGGGTCGACCGGCGTGTGGTCAGGACGCAGCCGGCGGACGTTGTCGCGGAACCAGGTGATCGACCCAGTCCAGCCGACCCGCTCGGCGAGCACCGTGGCCGGCATATCCGGCGTCTTGACCAGCAGCTGTCGCACCACCGGCTCGAACGCCGTGAACGACGTCGGCACCGCCGGCCGCTCGTACTTCGGTAGCCGATCCGACGCCAACGCCCGCGCCACCGTCGACCGCCCAACGCCCAAGTCCCGCGCGACCTGCCGCTGCGGAACACCGTCCGCGACCAGCCGCCGGATCAGAGCCCAATCCTCCACCGAGATCACCCATCCAATCTGTCTGGGTGGCCTCGTTTTCGACCGTCGCTATGGCCTCGTTTTCAAGCGTCGCCGACAACCAGGAGAGCACCCTAGTGTTGGTGGGAGTTGACACCACCCTGGCGGGCGCGCAAGCGGAGCGAGTCCGAGCCGATTGAGCGGAGGTGGGCGCATGTCGGCGACGAAGCTCCTGGTACTCGGTATCGTGCACCTCTCCGGCGGCGCGCATGGCTACCAGGTGCGGTCCGAACTGCAGAGCTGGGGTGCGGAGATTTGGGCCAAGATCAAGCCCGGCTCGATTTATCACGCGCTGAAAAAGGCGGCGGCTGATGGCCTCCTCACCGAACACGCCGAGCCGGGCAACTCCGGGCCGGAGCGCGTTCTGTACCGCGCGACAGCTCGGGGACGTGACGAGATAGTCGAACTGGTCCGCGACGGTCTGCGGCGCACCCATGACCCGGCCATGCTCGACGCGGCCATCGCCATGTTGCCCATGCTGACCAGGACAGATGCCATCGCGCACGTTAACGAGCGGGTCGCGCGCCTGGAAGCGGAGCTCGTAGGGCAGGCCAAGGGGTGGGAGAACCCGAACCCCGACATTCCCGAACACGTCCGCGATCAGGCCGAACTGTGGGCGGGACACGCACGCACCGAACTGGAGTGGGCGAAGAACCTGAGCAAACGACTGTCTGAGGGCGCCTACACCATGGCCGATGATCCGGGTTCGTGGCGAACGGTCCACGATCCCCTCAAGATGCGCTTCTAATCAACCTTGACTAGACGTTTCCTCCTCGCGTACTCTGGCCAGGTAGTCAAACTTGACTAGCTCAACCAATCCGTTCGCAACACCGAGAGAAGGAATCGAACCCATGGGAAAGCTCGCGATCGAGACAAGCAGGTTGAGCGGAGGTGGGCGTATGTCGGCGACGAAGCTCCTGGTACTCGGTATCGTGCACCTCTCCGGCGGCGCGCATGGCTACCAGGTGCGGTCCGAACTGCAGAGCTGGGGTGCGGAGATTTGGGCCAAGATCAAGCCCGGCTCGATTTATCACGCGCTGAAAAAGGCGGCGGCTGATGGCCTCCTCACCGAACACGCCGAGCCGGGCAACTCCGGGCCGGAGCGCGTTCTGTACCGCGCGACAGCTCGGGGACGTGACGAGATAGTCGAACTGGTCCGCGACGGTCTGCGGCGCACCCATGACCCGGCCATGCTCGACGCGGCCATCGCCATGTTGCCCATGCTGACCAGGACAGATGCCATCGCGCACGTTAACGAGCGGGTCGCGCGCCTGGAAGCGGAGCTCGTAGGGCAGGCCAAGGGGTGGGAGAACCCGAACCCCGACATTCCCGAACACGTCCGCGATCAGGCCGAACTGTGGGCGGGACACGCACGCACCGAACTGGAGTGGGCGAAGAACCTGAGCAAACGACTGTCTGAGGGCGCCTACACCATGGCCGATGATCCGGGTTCGTGGCGAACGGTCCACGATCCCCTCAAGATGCGCTTCTAATCAACCTTGACTAGACGTTTCCTCCTCGCGTACTCTGGCCAGGTAGTCAAACTTGACTAGCTCAACCAATCCGTTCGCAACACCGAGAGAAGGA
>NZ_SMKL01000071.1 GCF_004348545.1 Jiangella ureilytica
GCCCGTTCTTAGGCCGCGCGGGTGCGGTCAAGTCCAAGCGCCCCGACCCCGGCGGCGCGCAAGCACAGAGCGCGCGGACTTGAGGGCACCCGCGCGGCTTAAGAGAATGGGCAGCAGGGGGACGGGGGAACCCAGCGCAACCACACCCAACCCCGGCGACCCCTCAGAAGGGCCGTCAGAAACTCACGTTCACCGAGCAGTCGGGGATCTCCTCGACCTGGGCGATCGCCTGGTCGTCCACGAACACGCCCAGCGACCCGGTGCACCCGGAGCTCGACAGCGTGCCGTCGAACTCGGCGCGGACGTCGCGGCCGTCCACCGCCGTCCCCGTGCAGGACGCGTCGCCGGACAACGACGACCCGTCGCGGGTCAGGTCGGTCGAGCAGTCGGGGCCGCTCTCCAGCGTCACCCCCGCGTCGGAGAGCTGCCGCGTGACGGCATCCTCCAGAGCCGTGGCCGCGAGGTCGTTGAGGCCCTGGTCGAGCTGTTCGGAGCACCCGGTCAGCGTCAGGACGCCGGCGGAGAGCAGGACAATGGGGAGCAGGATTCGTCGCACGGCGCCGACCCTACACACGGCACATTAAAACCTACTGACCCGCTAGGCAATCTCAGGATACAAGACACTTATGCCCGAATGATGGACAGGCCATTCGCCAGCAGCGCGACTGCATGGCACGATGCTCTTCATGTTGTCCGTCATTCCACTGCTGCTGGTGAGTCGACGCCACGTCGACTACGGCCGCATGGACAGCATGCTCTGTCTGGCGTTCTGACCGCCCCGCGCTCATCCAGCCGGGCGCGCGGTCGCGCCGGCGGGCACCCCGGACATCCCACACGCCGAAGAACCAGCGCGCACCGTGCGTCCCCGAACCCTCGAGGACTGCACTGCACATGTCTCCCACGCAGACGCCGGCCCCCAAGCGCCCCCGGGGCAACGGGCAGTGGGCCCTCGGCCACCTGGAGCCGCTGAACCCGAACGAGCGGACCAAGAAGGACGACGACGGGCTCAACGTCCGCAAGCGCATCGAGACGATCTACAGCAAGCGCGGGTTCGCCAGCATCGACCCGCAGGACCTGCGCGGCCGGTTCCGCTGGTGGGGCCTCTACACGCAGCGCCGTCCCGGAATCCCCGGCGGCAAGACCGCCGTCCTCGAGCCGCACGAGCTCGACGACGAGTACTTCATGCTGCGGGTGCGCATCGACGGCGGTGCGCTCAGCCTCGAGCAGCTGCGGACGGTCGCGGAGATCTCGACCACGTACGCGCGCGACACCGCCGACGTCACCGACCGGCAGAACATCCAGCTGCACTGGATCCGGGTCGAGGACATGCCGGTCATCTGGGAGAAGCTCGAGGCGGTCGGCCTGAGCACCACGGAGGCCTGCGGCGACGTCCCGCGCGTCATCCTCGGCTCCCCCGTCGCCGGCATCAGCTCGGCCGAGGTGCTCGACCCCACCTGGGCCATCGACGAGATCCAGCGCCGCTACATCGGCTCGCCGGAGTTCTCGAACCTGCCGCGCAAGTTCAAGTCGGCCATCAGCGGGCTGCCCGACATCGTCCACGAGGCCAACGACATCGCGTTCGTCGGCGTGGACCACCCCGAGCACGGCCCGGGCCTCGACCTGTGGGTCGGCGGCGGGCTGTCGACGAACCCGAAGCTGGCGGTCCGGCTGGGCGCCTGGGTCCCGCTCGACGAGGCGCCCGAGGTGTGGGCCGGCGTCGTCGGGATCTTCCGCGACTACGGCTACCGCCGCCTGCGGCACCGCGCGCGGCTGAAGTTCCTCATCGACGACTGGGGCCCAGAGAGGTTCAGGGAAGTTCTCGAGAGCGACGAGTACCTCGGCCGTCGTCTCATCGACGGCCCGCCCCCGCCCGGGCACGTCGAGCCGATCGACCACGTCGGCGTGCACGAGCAGAAGGACGGCCGGTTCTACGTCGGCGTCGCGCCGCTGGTCGGCCGGGTCTCCGGCTCGATCCTCACCAAGCTGGCCGACGTCGTCGAGGCGCACGGATCGGGCCGGCTGCGCACGACACCGCACCAGAAACTCGTCATCCTCGACGTCGACGGCGACCAGGTCGAGTCATTGGTCACCGCACTCGACGCCATCGGGCTGCAGGCCCGCCCCAGCGTGTTCCGGCGCAACACCATGGCCTGCACCGGCCTCGAGTACTGCAAGCTGGCCATCGTCGAGACCAAGCAGCTGGCCTTCGACACCGTCGGCGACCTCGAGCGGCGCCTCGCCGACCTGACGGCCGACATCGACGTGCCGATCTCGCTGCACATCAACGGCTGCCCGAACTCCTGCGCGCGCATCCAGGTCGCCGACATCGGCCTCAAGGGGCAGGTCGTCAAGGGTGAAGAGGGCTTCCAGGTCCACCTCGGCGGCGGGCTGGGCCTCGACGCCGGCTTCGGCCGGAAGCTGCGCGGCCTCAAGGTGACGGCGGCGGAGCTGCCCGACTACGTGGAGCGCGTCGTCCGGCGCTTCGTCGAGCAGCGCACCGACGGTGAGCGGTTCGCCCAGTGGGTGGCCCGCGCGGACGAGGACGCACTCCAGTGAGGACGGCGAACTAGACATGGCCGAGACCAGGGCCGCGATCATGCACTGCCCGTTCTGCGCGGAGGAGGACCTCTTTCCCGCGCTCGAGGCACGCGCCTCCGCCGAGAGCGGGAGTGTGGCTGTGGAGCCGCACGGCGCGTGGGAGTGCCGGTCCTGTCTGCGGGTCTTCTCGGTGAAACTGCTCGGCCTTTCCACCAGTGGCCTCTCGACCAGAAGGAGCGCAGAATGACCCTCTGCCCGACGAACTCCCTCGAGGCACTCGCGCTGGACGCCGCGCGCAACCTGGAGGACGCCTCCGCCGGCGAGATCGTCCGCTGGGCGCACGAGACCTTCGGCGAGCGGTTCGCCATCACCGCCTCCATGGCCGACGGTGTTCTCTCGCACGTCGCGTCGACGGCGGTGCCGGGCATCAAGGTGCTCTTCCTCGACACCGGCTACCACTTCGCCGAGACCATCGGCACGCGCGACGCCATCGCCGCCACGTACGACGTCGAGGTCGAGACGATCACGCACCCGCTGCGGGTCCCGGAGCACGAGGCCGAGTACGGCAAGCTCTACGAGATCGACTCCGACCTGTGCTGCGCCATCCGCAAGGTCTGGCCGCTCGACCGCGCCCTGAAGCCGTACGACGCCTGGGCCGGCGGCGTCCGCCGTTCCGAGTCGCCCAGCCGCGCCGCCACCCCCGTCGTCGCCTGGGACCCCAAGCGCGGCAAGGTGAAGGTGAACCCGCTGGCCACCTGGACCGACGAGCAGGTCGACGCCTACGTCGAGCAGCACAACATCCTGGTCAACCCGCTGCGTGAGCTCGGCTTCCTGTCCATCGGGTGCGAGCCGTGCACCCGCCCCGTCGCACCGGGCGAGGACGCGCGCGCCGGGCGCTGGTCCGGCTCGTCGAAGACCGAGTGCGGGATCAACATCTGATGTACCCGCTGCAGCTGGACGTCGCCGGCCGGCGGGTCGTCGTGGTCGGCGGCGGGCCGGTCGCGTCCCGCCGCACGCACCCGCTCGTCGACTCCGGCGCCGAGGTGCACCTGGTCGCGCCGTACCTGTGCGAGCCGCTGGCCGAGCTGGTCGCGGCCGGCCGGGTCACGTGGTCGCCGCGCGACTACGCACACGGCGACCTCGACGGCGCCTGGCTCGTGCACACCGCCACCGGCGACCCACGGGTCGACGACGCCGTCGCGGCGGCCGCCGACGCCCAGCGCACCTGGTGCGTCCGCGCCGACGACGCCGCCCGCTCGGCCGCGTGGACCCCGGCGGTCGCCCGGGTCGGCGACGTCCTGGTCGCCGTGACGGCCGGCGGCGACCCGCGCCGCGCGGTCCGGCTGCGCAACGCCGTGCAGACCGCACTGGAGACCGGCGACCTCCCGCTGCGCCGCACCCGGCAGGGGGAACGACGGGGGCAGGTCGCCCTCGTGGGCGGCGGCCCCGGGCATCCCGGGCTCATCACGACCCGCGGGCGCCAGCTGCTGGCCGCGGCCGACGTCGTCGTGGTCGACCGGCTGGCGCCGCGCGCGCTGCTGGCCGAGCTGGACGACGACGTCGAGGTCATCGACGTCGGCAAGACGCCCGGCCACCACCCGGTCCCCCAGCACGAGATCAACCGGCTGCTCGTCGAGCACGCCCGAGCCGGCAAGCAGGTCGTCCGTCTCAAGGGCGGCGACCCGTTCGTGCTGGGCCGCGGCGGCGAGGAGGCGGCCGCCTGCCGGGCCGCGGGCGTCGCCGTCGAAGTCGTCCCCGGCGTCACCAGCGCCGTCGCCGTGCCCGCGTCCGTCGGCATCCCCGTCACGCACCGCGGGCTGGCCAAGCAGTTCACCGTCGTCTCCGGGCACGAGGGCCTCGACTGGGCCAACCTCGCCGGCACCGAGGGCACCCTCGTCTTCCTCATGGGCGTCAGCCTGCTCGCCGACACCGCCGCCCAGCTCGTTGCGCACGGCATGGACCCGGACACCCCGGCCGCCGTCGTCGAGGACGGCTTCGGCCCCCGGCAGCGGGTCACGACAGCGCCGCTGTCGGGCATCGCGCGCGCGGCCGCCGAAGCGGGCGCCGAGCCCCCCGCCGTCATCGTCGTCGGCGACGTGGCCGGGCTCGCGACCGCCTGAGACCGCAGCCCGGCCGGCCGCACCCGCCGGCCGCTTCGCCATGAGCACCCAGACGCATCACCTCGCCCTGGGCCGGGGTGGTGCGTGGTGGTGGTCATGGCAAAACGGGCGAATACCGCCATTTTCGGATGCGACCCTGTCGCAGCTGTAACACGCCCTTTACATACGCCTGTGACATGCCGCGATCGGCATCGAGGACTGGAGCGCACACCCCTTGACGTGAAGATTGGATCCTGTATCTTCAATCGACATACGTCCAGGGTTGCCTGGTCGCCACAAGCCGGCCGGCTGCGGGCTGAGCACACTCGTCCGCAGCCGGCCGAGTCACACACGGTCGACGTCGGCACGACTCACGGGAGCGGTTGATGGCCAAGATCTCTTTCGGTATCCGGGTGCCCAATTCGGGCCCGCTGTCCGGTGTCGAGAACATCGTCCGGACGGCGCAGACGGCCGAGGAGCTGGGCTTCGACTCGATCTTCGTGCACGACCACGTGGTGTGGAGCACCGAGATGCACCGGCACCACATCTCCTCGGGGGCGCACGAGGCCCTGGCTGACGACCAGTCGGCGGACTTCTACGAGGCGCTCACCGTGATCGGCTACCTCGCCGCGGTCACCAGCCGCGTGCAGATCGGCGTCGCCTGCCTGGTCATGCCGACGCGCAACCCGATCTACGCCGCCAAGCAGCTGGCCACCCTCGACCACCTCAGCAACGGCCGGCTCATCGCCGGCGTCGGCCTCGGCTCGAAGGCCAGCCAGTCGTCGAACGAGTTCGAGGTGTTCGAGGTCGACTTCAAGAAGCGGGCGAGCCTCACCGACGAGTACATCGACGCCATGCGGGCCATCTGGACCCAGCCGCTCGCGACCTATCACGGCAAGCACATCAACTTCGACGACGCCGAGATCTACCCGAAGCCGCTGCAGCAGCCGAACCCGCCCATCTGGGTCGGCGGCTGGACCGACTTCGCCGCACGCCGCACGGGCCGCGTCGGCGACGGCTGGGTGCCCGGCTGGCTCTCGCCGAAGGAGATGGCCCGCGGCGCGGAGATCGTCCGCGAGACCGCCACCGAGCACGGCCGCGACCCCGAGGCGATCACCATCGCCGTCGAGAAGCTCGCCGTCATCAAGCGCGACCGCGACGCCGCCCTGGAGCGCGCGATCCCCACGGTCCGCACCAGCAGCACGACGTACGAGCGCGATGTCGACGACATCTCGTTCGCGCTCGACCGGCACATCTTCGGCTCGGTCGACGACGTGAAGAGGCGGGTGGAGGAGTTCGTCGAAGCGGGCGTGACCCACTTCGAGCTCAAGCTCATCTACCCGTCGATCGACGATCTCGAGGACCAGATGACCCTCTGGGCCGACGAGATCCTGCCGCTCTACCGGGACTGACACCGTCGGCCGGCGGACGCGGCACCCCCAAGACCCCGGAGTTCGTTCGTACATCCCAGCTGAAGGATTGGACGAGTTCATGTCCCGAACCACACCCCAGCCGCCGCGCCGCCGTCGCGCGGCGCTCGCGGCCGCGCTCGCCGTCGCCGCCCCGCTGGTCCTCGCCGCGTGCGGCGGCGACGACACCGCGGCCAGCTCCGAGGACGAGTCCTGGGAACCCGACCGCGACATCGAGTGGATCGTGCCCTACACGCCTGGTGGCGGCTTCGACACCTACTCGCGCGGCATCGCCGAGGTCATGCAGGCCGGCCACCTGCCCGACGGTGTCAACATCGTCGTCCGCAACTCTCCCCCGCTGCCCCAGGGCATCGCCTCGATGTTCAACGCCGACCCGGACGGCTACACGATCGGCATCCTGCCGATGCCCGCCGCGATCGCGCAGGAGATCCAGGAGCCCGACCTCGCGCAGTGGACCACCAGCGAGTTCACCGTCCTCGGCCAGGTCGACGAGAACGGCTACGTCGTCTATGTGCCGGCCGACTCCGAGTTCGAGACCATCGAGGACCTCATCGCGGCCCAGGACATCCGGGCCATCACGGTCGAGGAGGGCTCGTCGTCCGCGCTGGCCGGCCTCGCCACCATCCAGGCGCTCGAGCTCGACGCCGACGTCACCTACGGCGCCGAGGGCTCGGCCGAGGTCGTGACGGCGGCCCTGCGCGGCGACGCCGACTTCTTCGTCTACGGCAGCACGGACCTCGTCGGGTTCGTCGAGTCCGGCGACATCCGCCCGCTCATGTACCTGGGCACCGAGGACCAGCTGCCCGACTCCGTCGAGTGGCTGCAGGACGTGCCGACCGCCGAGGAGGCCGGGTTCCCGGAGCTCGCCGGCGCCGTCACCGAGCTGCGTGTCATCGTCGCGCCGCCGGACCTGCCGGAGCCCGTCGCCGAGTACCTGCGCACCGCACTGGCCGAGACCATGGCCGACGAGGAGTTCGTCACCTGGGCCGAGGAGGCCGGCCGGCCGATCGTCCCGCGGACCGCCGAGGAGACCGAGGCGGCCATCGCGGATCAGATCACGCAGATGGAGGAACTCGTCCCGCAACTGGCCGACGGCTGACGGATCGGGCCGCGCTCCGGCGCGCCTGACAGGAGGTTTGGCTCGTGGATTTCGGCTCTGGCCTGCTCGAAGCCCTGCAGCAGATGACGACGTGGTCGTTCCTGTTGTGGTTCTTCATCGGCGTTCTGAACGGAACGATCTTCGGACTGCTGCCGGGGCTGAGCGGATCGGTGGGCATCGCCCTCATGATCCCGTTCACCTTCGACATGGAGCCCATGCAGGCGATGGGCCTGTTCGTCGCGGCCCTCGCCGGCCAGAACTTCGCCGGATCCATCACGGCGATCCTCATCAACACGCCGGGGTCGTCGGTGAACGCGGCCACGACCTACGACGGCTATCCGCTGTCGAGACAAGGGCGCGGCGGCTTCGCCATCGGTGTGTCGGCGATGGCGTCGTTCCTCGGCTCGCTCATCGGCATCGCGATCATCATCGCGCTGTTCCCGCTGACCCGCAGCATCCTGCTGTCGTTCTCCTTCCCGGAGCTGACGATGCTCGGGGTGCTCGGGCTGGCGGTCATCGCGGTGGCGTCGCGCGGCTCGATGATCAAGGGCCTGATCGCGGGCATGGTCGGCCTGCTGATCTCGTTCGTCGGCTTCGCGCCCATCGGCGGTGACGTCCGGTACGTCTTCGGCCAGGCGGAGTTGTACGACGGCATCGGCGCGGTCATCGTGCTCATCGGCCTGTTCGCCGTCACCGAGGCTCTGAGTCTGATCGTGCACAACCAGAAGGTGGCGACGGACGCCCGCACCAGCCGCCTGGGCCGCTCGCAGGTCTGGGAGGGCGCCCGCTACGTCTTCACCAAGCCGTTCCTGCTGGTGCGCAGCTCGGTACTGGGCACGGGCATCGGCCTCATCCCGGCGGTCGGCGGGACGCTGGCGGCCTTCCTGGCCTACTTCCAGGCCGCGAAGACCGTCCGCGACCCGAAGTTCGGGCAGGGCGACCCGCGGGGCGTCCTGGCCCCGGAGGCGGCCAACGACGCCAAGGACGCCGGCGCGGCGCTGCCGAGCCTCGCGTTCGGCATCCCGGGCAGCGCGGACTGGGCGATCGTGCTGGGCGCGATGATCATGCACGGCATCACGCCCGGCCCGAACCTCATCCGCGACCAGCCGGACATCGTCTGGATGAGCATTCTGGTGATCATCGGCGCGAGCTTCGTGTCGTCGAGCTTCGGCATCGTGTTCGCGCCCTGGCTGACGAAGGTGACGAAGGTGCGGGCCAGCCTGCTCGCCCCGCTCATCATCGTGCTGGCGGTCACCGGGGCGTACGGCCTGGAGTCGCGGACGACGGACGTGCTGTTCGCCATCGGGTTCGGCCTGCTGGGCTACGCGATGCGGGCCATCGGAATGCCGGTCATCCCGCTGATCCTCGGCCTGGTGCTCGGCCCGATGGTGGAACGGTCCTATTTGCAGTCGGTCGAGACGTTCGGCGGGCTCAGCGCCTTCGTCAGCCGGCCCATCTCGCTGGTGCTGGTGATCCTCACGGTCGCCGTCATCGTCTTCGAGATCGTGTCGATCCGGCGGGCCAAGGTGTCGGCCGAGGCCAAGGTGGAGGGCGTCCGGTCGGCGACCCGGCCGTTCACGCTCGCGGTCATCGGCGGGCTCGGCGTCGTGGCGGCCGGCTCGCTGATCCTGGCGACCGACTTCCGCGAGCAGTCCCGCACCTTCCCGGTGATCATCTCGACGATCATGCTGGCGCTGGTGCTGCTCTACCTGGCCGTCGCGGCCGTTCCGGTGCTGCGGCGCCGGTTCGGCGGGGTCATCGCCGACGGGCCCGGCATGGAGCAGATGATGCACCTGCCCGAGGGCGTGCTCGACCACGTGGACGAGCCCGGGGCGGCCGACGGCGACGACGGAACTCAGCCGGCCCGGCAGGTGGCGACGAAGGTCGAGACGACGACGGCGCCCGCGGAGGCCGTGGACGAGGAGGCCACCCGGGCCGACGTGGCGACCCGCATGCGCAACGCGATCATCCTGCTGGTGGCGTTCGCCGCCGGGGTCTGGCTGGTCGGCTTGGCCATCACCGTGCCGGTCGTGCTCTTCCTGCTCATGCGCTACGTCGGCCGCGAGAGCTGGCGGTCGTCGGCCATCGTCACCGTCGTCACGTCGGCGGCGCTGTACGTGCTGTTCGTGTCCGTCCTGAGGATGCCGCTCGAGGGCGGCCTGCTGCTGCCCTTCTGACCGCCGGTCCACCGTTGTCGAGAAGGGAGTGGCCCGTCCATGGCGGATCGTGCGAAGGGATCGGAGGGCGGCGTCTCGCCAGGCCTGGTCATCCTGGTGGCCAGCCTGTCCTCGGCGATCGTGACCTCGGGCATGCAGGGCATCGCGCCCGCCCTGCCGGCCATCCAGGACCAGTTCGGCCTGACCTCGGCGGAGGTCGCGCTCATCACCAGCGTCTACCTGCTGCCGAGCGTGGTGTCGGCGCTCGTCGGCGGCATGCTGGCCGACCGCATCGGCACCCGGCCGGTCATCGCCGGGTCGCTGCTGCTGTTCGCGATCGGCGGCGGGCTGCTGCTGCTCGAGATGCCGTTCTGGGCGCTGCTGGCGATCCGGTTCGTGCAGGGCGCGGCGTTCGGCGCGGTGCTGTCGCTGACGGTGGCGGTCATCGGCGACGTGGTGGCCTCCGGACCGGCGGCGGCTCGCGGGCAGAGCCGCCGCATCATCATGATGGCGATCGCCGAGGCCGTCCTGCCGATCGTCGCCGGGCTGCTGCTCGCCTGGCAGCTGGGCTGGTCGTCGCCGTTCGCGCTGCAGCTGCTGGCGCTGCCGCTCGCGCTGATGGCCTGGCGGGTGTTGCCGCCCCTGGCCCGGACGGTGTCTGACGCGGCCACGACGGGAGCCGCGGCCGACACCGTCGGGACCCCCGAGAAGCCCACCGGGATGCGGGCGGTGCTGAGGGCGCCCGCCGTCGTCGGCGTGCAGATCCTGGCCGCGATGCGGTTCGTGTTCAAGTTCCCCGTCATCACGTTCTTCCCGCTGCTCGCGACCGACGAGCTCGGGCTGTCGCCGGCGGCCGTCGGCGTCGTCATGGGCGTCTCGGCCGCGATCTCCGCCGGCACCGCCGCGCTGACCGAGAAGCTGGCCGGCCGCTGGACGTCGGCGCAGCTCATCGGCGGCAGCCTGGTCGTGGCGGCGCTGGCCGTGGGCGGCATGGCGGCCGGGGAGTGGGTGGCGGTGGCGATCATCGCGATGCTGTTGTTCGGCGCCCAGGACGGCGTCTACGGGGTGGCGCACAACGTGCTGGTGACGGAGCTGGCGCCGCCGGGACTGCGGTCGACCTACGTCGGGCTGACCGGCATGGTCCGCAACGTCGGCAAGTTCGCCGCGCCCGCGTTGTTCGGCGCCGCGACGCTGGTGCTGACCATCTCGCAGACGTTCCTCGTCCTGGGTGCGGTGGGGCTGGCGTCGGTCGGGGTGGCGCGGCGGGTGGCGGCGGTCCAGGCCCGGCTCGGCCCGCCGCCGCACCCGTCGTCGTAGCTCGGTCGTCGCCTAGAGGATGCCGGCCGCGGTGCCGCGGTGCACGTAGTGCTCCCACACCTTGTTCGGACGGTGCCGGCTGCGGCTGTAGCTCCGGCCGATCTCAGTGCACTCGCCGG
Organism: Jiangella ureilytica; assembly: GCF_004348545.1. GTDB lineage: Bacteria > Actinomycetota > Actinomycetes > Jiangellales > Jiangellaceae > Jiangella > Jiangella ureilytica. Next base: position 10,759 of record NZ_SMKL01000071.1, read on the forward strand.
CGCTGAGCGGCCGGAGCTCGCCGCCGCCCGCCGTCAGCTGCGTCGCGACGAGCAGCGTGCGGGCGTTCTCCTCGAGGTCGAGGCAGTCCATCAGCAGTTCCTGGATGGTCGGCGCGACGAGGACGGTGCCGTGGGCGCGGAGCAGGCAGGCGCTGTCGTCGCCGAGGGTCTTCGCGACGGCGTCGCCCTGCTCGCGCGTGGTGATGTGGGTGGCGTCGGGGTGCACGGCCAGGCCCTCGGGGTGCTTGTAGGCGAAGTGGCGCATCGGCAGGAACGTCCGGTCGGTCATGCTCCACGTCGTCGACAGCGTCGGGTGGCCGTGGCAGACGAGCTTCGCGTCGGGCCGGTTGCGGTAGACGCCGGTGTGGATCGCCGTCTCGGCCGGCGGCGGGATCTCGCCCTCGACGAGGTTCCCGTCCAGGTCGACGACCAGCATGTCCTCGGCGCTCAGCGCGGCGCGGCTGGCGTCGCGAGGCTGGATCAGGACGTGGTCGGTGCCGGGGATCCGCGCGCTCAGATGGCCGCTGTAGTCGAGTATGTCGGCCATCACCAGCAGCCGGGTACAGGTGACGAGGTCGCGCTTCAACTGCTCGAGGTCGGGGTCGCTCATGTGGCCTCCTGGTCGGGTTGGATTTAAGATAATCTATGCGGAGGCGTGGCAATAGGTTCCGGGCGTCCGATCTCGTGGACCGCGCGCCGTCGGAACGGGTTCTGGTCCGGCGTACTGGGGGGTCGCCGGGCCAGGCACCCGCCGCGCCGCCCACCCCCATCCCGTCGATCTTGGAGAGACTGCGGAATCGATCGGGCATCTCGCCCCGGACCTGCGCGGTCACTCCACGATCAACGTGGGCTGGGGGTCAGCGACCGGAGCCGGGGTCGGTGAAGAGGCGGTCGACCTCGGCGGCGCGATGCGGGAGGGCTCGCAGCCGGGCCAGGACCAGTCGCTCCACGAGGTCGTTGAGGGCCGCCTCGACAACGGCGAGGTCCTGCGGCCCCAGCGCCTGCGCCCGGCCGGCCAGGCGGGTCAGCTCGCGGCCGATGATCGCGTCGCCGCGGCGCCGCAGCCGCTCCACCGTCGGGTCGACGCCGGCGTCAGTGGTCATGACCGTGCCCGCCCGGCAGCGCGCTGACACCGTCGTACCGCAGGCGCAGCATCATGCCCTGGTCGGCGTGCGGCAGGTTGTGGCAGTGGTTCATCCAGACGCCCGGGTTGCGAGCCTCGAACGCGACGTCCCAGACCTCGCCGGGCCGGACGTCGAAGGTGTCGACCCACAGCGGGCTGCCGGTCCCCGGGCGGCCGTCGCGCGCGAGCACCAGGACGCCGTGCCCGTGCAGATGCCACGGGTGGGTCTCGAGGCTGCGATTGACGACGGTGAACCGGACGAGGTCGCCGTCGGCCACCAGTTGTTCGGGGATCGACGGATGGCCGCGGCCGTTCACCGTCTGCGCGAACGCCGGCCGGCCGTCGACCATGGCGACGCCGCGGTCGAGCACCATCGTGAAGTGCCGGTCGTACGCCGTGCCGAGGTCGAACGGGACGTCCGCCGGCGCGCCGTAGCCGAGCAGGTCGAGCTCGGGCCACTCCCCGGTCGCCACGTCGTCGCCTCCGCCCATCCGCAGCCGCACCTCGCCGTCCACCGTCAACACGACAGACGACGCGGGCATGGTGAACGTGAGGTCGTAGCGGCCGCCCGCCGGCAGCCGCAGCCCCCGCTCGGACAGCTCGCCCGGCTCGTTCAGGTCCCGCCCGTCGACCGCGACCAGCCGGAACGCCGTCCCGGCGAGCGCGAACCGGTGCGGGTCGGAGTCGGTGTTCAGCAGCCGGAGCCGGACAGCGGCGCCCGGCTCGGCGGCCTGCCGCAGCACGCCGTCGTCGGCGCCGATCGCCACGACGCCGTCGAAGGTGTGCACCGGCAGGACGAGGTCGACGGCGGCGGCCTCGGCCTCGGCCTCGCGCGGGGTGACGACGAGCGTGCCGAAGAGCCCGCGGCGCACGCCGAGGTGCGAGACCTGGTGGGTGTGGTACCAGAACGTGCCCGCCTGGTCGGCGCGGAACCTGTAGCGGAACTCACCGCCGGCGGGGACGACCTCCTGCGTGGCGCCGGGCGCGCCGTCCTCGCCGCACGGGACGTCGTAGCCGTGCCAGTGCAGCGTGACGCCGTCGCCGATGTCCTCGTTGCGCAGCGTGACGTCGAGGAGGTCGCCCTGGACGGCGGTGAGCGGCGGCCCGGGCAGCGCGCCGTCGAACGTCCACGCGTCGACCCGGCGGCCCGACGCGAGCGCGACGGTCGCGGTGCGGGCGGTGACGGTGTACGGACGGACGGCGCCGCCCGCCGCCGCGGCGGTGGGGCCGCGCAGCTCGGTCACGGCGGTGCCGTGGGCGATGGGGTGGACGGCGGCCGCTCCCCCGCCCGCGTCGGCGGCCGGCGCCCGGACGAACGCCAGCGCCACGCCCGCGGCGCCCGCTCCCGCGGCGGCGACACCGAGCAGCCGTCGTCGCGACACCGCCGGCCCGGACGGCGTCGCTTCCGCGGGTTCGGCGGCTGTGCCCGGCTGGGCCAGGACCTGGGCGGTCAGCAGCACCGCGGCACCCGCACCGGCCACCGCGAGCAGGGCGACGCTCCAGGTCAGCGGATAGCCGCCGACGTAGGTGACCACGAACCCGGCCAGCGCGGCGTATCCCACCGCGAACAGCGCCACCACCCCGGGGGCCGGCAGGGCACCGCCGCCCGGCCGCACGAGCCGCCGCCCGGCGAGGACCGCGCCGGCCGCCGTCGCCACCGCCAGCAGCGGCACGCCGAGCAGCACCTTCTCCTGGACGAACCACCAGCCTCGCCCGGCCAGCACCGCGACCAGCGCGAGCCGCCCGGCCACCGCCAGCAGGCCGGCGCCGGCCAGAGCGACCACCAGCACCCGGCGCGGCGACGCCGCCGCCACCGTGCCCGCCCCGAGCCACAGCGCCGCCGTCAGCACCGCCACGACGTGGTCGAGGAGGACGAGTTGCCCGGTGCTCACGTCGCGACGGAGGGCCGCTCGGTCTTCGCCGCCTTGCGCGCCTCGACGAGCACGTTGCCGGCGAGCCCGCCGATCGCCAGCCCGTTGAGCGCATGCAGGCCGAACACCAGCTGCCCGGCGGTCGTCGACGTGTCGCCGTCGTTCAGGGCGTCGGCGAGTACCCGGATCAGGCTCTGCAGCAGCGTCAGGCCGGCGATCGCCGCCGTCATGCCGATGAGCCGGCCGCCCACCCGGGCGAGCGCCGCCACGATCGTCGCCAGCACGGCGAGCAGCAGCAGCGACGTGCCGACCATCGCGTGCGCGCCGAACGCCTCGTCGCGGGGCGCGTCGTCGAACGCGCCGACCGCCGCCAGGTAGAACTGCACCACGACCGCCGCCAGCATGAGCGACGCGAAGCCGAGGAAGACCTTGCGCATGTCGTGCTCCCTCCGGCCGGCACCGGTGCCGGCCCTCGGGAACGATCATTCGCCCGTGCGGGGGTGCGAGTCGTCCGCTGCGGAACGGCCTCGGCTACGCAGATCTGCGTAGGCCGGGCGCCGCCGCGTACTCCCCCGGGCGTACGTCCGTCAGGAGGAGGCGTCGAGCCGGGCCCGCTCGGCCTCGATGTCGAAGTCGGCGGGCGGCCACTCGAGCTTCATCGCCTCGAGGTGCTCGACCAGCAGCTTCGTGACGGCGAGATTGCGGTACCACTTGCGGTCGGCCGGGACGACGTGCCAGGGCGCGGCGTCGGTGTCGCAGCGCTCGAGCGCGACCTCGTAGGCGGCTTGGAAGTCGGGCCAGAGCGCGCGGTCGTCGATGTCGCCGGGGTTGTACTTCCAATACTTCGTGGGATTGTCCAACCGCTCGGCGAGCCGCGCCTTCTGCTCGTCCGCGGAAATGTGCAACATCACCTTCAGGACGACGCAGCCGGCGTCGGTGAGTTCGCGCTCGAAGTCGTTGATCGCGTCATAGCGCGTCTCGATCACCGCGGGCCGGACGAGTTTGCGGACCTTCGCCGCGAGCACGTCCTCGTAGTGGCTGCGGTCGAACACGCCGACGCTGCCGGGCCCTGGCAGCGCCTGCCGGATGCGCCACAGGAAGCCGCGCCTGCGCTCGTCGGCCGAGGGCGCCTTGAACGACCGGATGGCGACGCCCTGGGGGTCCATGAGCCCGACGGCCTTGCGCAGCGTGCCGCCCTTGCCGGAGGTGTCCATGCCCTGCAGGACCAGCAGCAACCGCCGCTCGCCGCCGCTGCGCCCGTGGGCGAACAGCCGCTCCTGAAGGTCGGAGAGGACCGGCTCGACCTCGGCCAGCGCGGCCTGGCCGTCGGCCTTCTTGCCCGTGAACCCGGGCGTGGACCGGGTGTCGATGCCGGCGAGGTCGACCGGCCCGGAGGGAACACGCAGCAGCGACGACCACGACGGCTGACTCATCGATTCAGCGTAACGGAGGGAGTCGGACCACGGGCGGCTACAATTGACGATTCGGTCGGCAGGACCGAAACGGCCCGGAAAGGGAATGTCATCGACGCCGAGAACCGCGAGACGGAATTGACGACTCCCGTTCCGTCCGGAGTTTCGCCCGACGGCGCCGGGCGGCCGCATACCCATACGGCCGCCCACGACGACGCCGTCGACGAGGAGCAGCCTTACATCACCCGGCTCTACGAGCGCCTCGACGAGCTCAAGGCCCGGCTGAGCGCCCGGCTGGCCACGCTGTACCGCGAGCACGGCGGCACGCACGCGTCGGTGTGGGATCGCGAGGCGTTCGTCGCCCGCGACGTCGAGCGGCTCGAACGCCTCGGCTCCGTCGACCGCGGGCTCTGCTTCGGCCGGCTCGACTTCCACGACGGCCACACCAGCTACATCGGCCGCATGGGCCTGTCCGACGACGACTACGAGCAGTTGCTGGTCGACTGGCGGGCACCGGCCGCCGAGCCGTTCTACCGGGCCACCGCGGCCGACCCCGGCGACCTCGTCCGCCGCCGGCACATCCAGACCCGCCTGCGCAAGGTGCTCGCCGTCGACGACGAGGTGTTCGACCTCGACGCCATGCCGGCCGGCGGCCAGGGCACGCTGCGTGGCGAGGCGGCGCTGCTCGCGGCGCTGACCGAGGCGCGCACCGGCCACATGTCCGACATCGTCGCGACCATCCAGTCCGAGCAGGACCGCATCATCCGCTCGGCGCTGGCCGGTGTGCTGGTGGTCCAGGGCGGCCCGGGCACCGGCAAGACGGTCGCGGCGCTGCACCGCGCGGCGTACCTGCTCTACACCCACCGCGACCGCCTGGGCTCCAGCGGCGTGCTGGTGGTCGGGCCCAACCGCACGTTCCTGCACTACATCGACCAGGTCCTGCCGTCGCTGGGCGAGACCGGCGTCGTGCTGTCGACGGTCGGCGAGCTGGTGCCGGGGGTCGAGGCCGCCGGCGACGACCCCGCCGACGTCGCGATCGTCAAGGGCGACGCCCGCATGGCCGAGGTCGTCGCCGCCGCCGTCCGCGACCGGCAGCGGCTGCTCACGGCCGGCGCCGTCGACATCAAGGTCGACCGCGTCGAGCTGACGCTGACGCCGCCGGCCGTGCGCGCCGCCCGCACCCGCGCCCGCCGCGCCCGCAAGCCGCACAACGTCGCCCGCCGCGTGTTCGTCCGCGAACTGCTCACCCACCTGGCCGACGAGCAGGCGCGGGTGCTGGGCGAGTCCTTGGACGAGGACGATCTCGCCGAGATCCGCGCCGACCTCGCCGCGGAGCCGGGTGTCGCCGCCGTCGTCGACGAGCTCTGGCCGGCGCTGACTCCGGAGCGGCTGCTCAGCGAGCTGTTCGCGTCGCCGTCGCTGCTGGCGTCGGCAGCCGGCGACCTGACGGCGGCCGAGCGCTCGCTGCTGGCGCGCCCGCCCGGCGCGGAGTGGACGACGTCCGACGTGCCGCTGCTCGACGAGGCCGCGGAGCTGCTGGGCGAGATCGACGACCCCGACGAGGCCGCGCGGCTGGCCCGGCAGCGCGAGGAGGCCGAGATCCAGTACGCCCGCGACCTCCTCGACGAGCTGTCCCTCGAGATTCCCGTCGACGCCGAGCTGGTGGCCGCGCGCTACCGCGGCGGCGAGGCGCGTCGTTCCGTGGCCGAGCGGGCCGGGCTGGACCGGTCGTGGGCATTCGGGCACGTCATCGTCGACGAGGCGCAGGAGCTGTCGCCCATGGCGTGGCGCATGGTCATGCGCCGGGCGCCCGGCCGGTCGATGACGGTGGTCGGCGACATCGCCCAGACCGGCGCGGCCGCCGGTGCGCGCTCGTGGGCCGACGTGCTCGAGCCGCACGTGCCGGGCCGGTGGCGCCAGGAGACGCTGACGGTCAACTACCGCACGCCGAGCGAGGTCATGGATCTCGCTTCACGGGTGCTCGCTTCCATCGACCCGGCGCTCGAGGCGCCGGCGTCGGTCCGCTCCACGGGCGAGCAGCCGCGCGTCGTGCCGGTGTGGTCGTCGCTCGACCTCGTGGAGCAGCTGGCCGCCGAGGTCGCGGCCGAGCTCGACGCCGTCGGCACCGGGCGGCTGGCCGTGCTGACGCCGGCCGCGCGGCTCGACGAGATTCATGCCGGCCTGGCCGCGACCCTGCCGCTGGCCGTCTCGCGCGCGTCGACGGCGGATGCTCTGGACGCGCCGGTGACGGTGCTGACCGTCGGCCAGGCCAAGGGCCTCGAGTTCGACACCGTCGTGGTCGTCGAGCCGGCCGAGCTGCTGGCCGAGTCGGTCCGCGGCGCCACCGACCTCTACGTCGCCGTCACCCGGCCCACGCAGCGGCTGGTGCTCGTGCACGCCGAGCCGCTGCCCCCGATGCTCGCCTCGTGACCGCGGCGACGGTCGACGGTCTGCTGGTGCTGTAGCGCCGGCAGACCGCCGGCCGTCCGCTCTCAGGCGGGGGCGGTCTTGCGCAGTTGTTCCATGAACGCGCCGAACCACTGCGGGTGGTCGGGCCAGGCACGGCCGGTGACCAGGTTGCCGTCGACGACGCCGGCGCCGTCGACGAAGGTGCCGCCGGCCGTCTCGACGTCGACCGCGAGCGCCGGGTAGGCGGCCGACCGGCGACCGGACAGGGTCTGAGCGGCCGCCAGCAGCAGCGGGCCGTGGCACAGGGCCGCCGTCGGCGCGCCGCTGTCCATGAAGTGCTTGACGATGCGCTGGGCGTCGGGGTCGTTGCGGATGTACTCGGGCGCGCGGCCACCGGGCACGACCACCGCCACGTAGTCGTCGACATCGACGTCGGCGAAGGCGACGTCGGCGGGCCAGCTGTGGCCGGGCTTCTCGGTGTAGGTGTCGAACCCGTCGACGAAGTCGTGCACCACGAACTGCAGCTTCTTCACCGACGGCGCCGCGACGTCGACCTCGTAGCCCTCCTCGAGCAGCCGCTGGTACGGGTAGAAGAATTCCAGATCCTCGGCCGCGTCACCGGTCAGGATGAGCACCTTGGGCATGGTCGGACCTCCTCGTCGCACGGACTCTGCTCCTCGCAGTCTCCGCCGTCGCGACAGCCCCGACCAGTGCTCTTATCGCGATCCGAGAGAGGCGACCCCATCGCGCGAGAGCGCCGTCAGCCGGGACACCGCGCGGACGTACTTCTTGCGGTACCCGCCGGCCAGCAGCTCCGGCGTGAACAGCCGGTCCAGCGGCACCCCGCCGGCGACGACGGGCACGTCGCGGTCGTAGAGGCGGTCGGCCAGGACGACGAGCCGCAGCGCGGCCGGCTGGTCGTCGACGGTGTGAACCTCGCGCAGGTGCACGCGGCGGACGCCGTCGAGCAGCGGCCCGTACCGCGACGGGTGAACGGTGGCGAGGTGCGCGGCGAGCGCGTCGAAGTCATCGAGGGTCACGTCGTCGCCCACCGCCGACGACACCACGAGCGCGTCCGGCACGGGCGACGGCGCTGACGGCAGCCCGCGGTGGCGGTAGTCCTCGCCGTCGACCCGCACGACGGTGAACCGGTCGGCCAGCCGCTGGATCTCGCGCAGGAAGTCCGCCGCGGCGAACCGGCCCGCGCCGAGCTGGCCGGGCAGCGTGTTGCTGCTCGCGGCCAGCCGGACGCCCCGCTCGGACAGCCGCCCGAGCAGCGTCGACACGAGGACGGTGTCGCCGGGGTCGTCGAGCTCGAACTCGTCGACGCAGACCAGCCTGTGCGCCGACAGCGCCTCGACGGTGGCGCCGAAGCCCAGCGCCCCGGCGAGGTTGGTGAGCTCGACGAAGGTGCAGAACAGCTTCCGCTCCGCCGGCACCCGCGCGGCGTGCCAGAGCGATGCCAGCAGGTGCGTCTTGCCCACGCCGAAGCCGCCGTCGAGATAGAGGCCGCTCCCCGGCTCCGGCACGGCGGCCCCGCGGCGGAACCACCCGCGGCGCCGTACGCCGACGCCGTCGTCGATCCCCGCGGCGAAGGAGCGAGCGGCGGCGACGGCGGCAACCTGGCTGGGGACGGCGGGATCGGCGCGATAGCCGTCGAAGCTGACGTCGCGGAACCGCGGCGGCGGCACCATGTCGGCGACGAGCCGCGACGCCGGCACGTCGGGACGACGGTCGGCGAGGCTCGTCGGCATGCCGACAATCGTAAGGTTCTTCCCGTGCAGCAGCTCTATCCGCCCGCCGACGGTGCCGCCGTCGACGTCGCCGGCCTCGAGGCCGCCTACGCCTATCCCCCACTCGGCGGCGGCGCCACCTGGCTGCGGGCCAACATGGTGACCAGCCTCGACGGCGCCACCCAGGGCAGCGACGGCCGATCGAGGACGGTGTCCAGCCCGCCCGACCGCGTGGTGCTGTCACTGCTGCGCCGGCTCTGCGACGTCGTCATCGCCGGAGCGGGCACCGTGCGGGCAGAGCGGTACGGACCGGTCGACCGCCCGATCGCCGTCGTCAGCCGGTCCCTGCGGCTCGATGACAACGCGCCGCTGTTCACCGAGGCCACGCACCGCACCATCGTCATCACCGTCGAATCGGCGCCCGCCGACCATCGTGCCCGTCTGGCCGCCGTCGCCGACGTCATTCTGGCCGGCGACGAGGAGCTGGACGTCGCCGCCGCCCGGGAGGCGCTGGCCGACCGCGGCCTCACGCGACTGCTGTGCGAGGGCGGCGCGCACCTGCTGGCCCACATCGTCACCGCCGGCGCGCTCGACGATCTCTGCTACACGTTGACGCCACGCATGGTCGGTGGGCACTCCGCGCGGCTGCTGGAGACACCGCTGCCGCTGGAGAGCGACTGGTCACTGGGCCATCTGATCGAGGACGGCGGCACCCTGCTGATGCGCTGGATGGCGCGGCGCGGGTGAGCTTCGCCGGCGGCGTGGTACAGACTGGTCACATGCGACTCCCGGTCCTGCCGCCCGTGCCGCCGATGCTGGCCAAGCCCGTGAAGACGATCCCCGACGGCGATCTCAGCTTCGAGCCCAAATGGGACGGCTTCCGGTCCATCATCTTCCGCGACGGCGACGACGTCGAGATCGGCAGCCGCAACGAGAAGCCGATGACCAGGTACTTCCCCGAGCTGGTCGAGGCCGTGAAGGCGAACTTCCCGGAGCGCGCGGTGGTCGACGGCGAGATCGTGCTGGTCGGCCACGGGGGCGACCGCCTCGACTTCGAGATGCTGCAGCAGCGCATCCACCCCGCGGCCAGCCGGGTGAAGATGCTGTCCGAGACGGTGCCGGCGACGTTCGTCGCCTTCGACCTGCTCGCCCTCGGCGACGACGACTACACGCAGCAGCCGTTCCGCGACCGCCGCAAGGCGCTGCTCGAGGCGTTCGCCGCCGCGCAGGCGCCCGTCCACGTCACCAACGCGACGACCGACAGGGCGCTGGCCGAGCAGTGGTTCCACCAGTTCGAGGGCGCCGGGCTCGACGGCGTCATCGCCAAGCCGCTCGACGGCGTCTACGAGCCCGACAAGCGGGTCATGTTCAAGATCAAGCACGAGCGCACGGCCGACTGCGTCGTCGCCGGCTACCGCGTGCACAAGAGCGGGCCCGACCGCGTCGGCTCGCTGCTGCTCGGCCTCTACGGCGACGACGGCGTGCTGGCCAGCGTCGGCGTCATCGGGGCGTTCCCCATGAAGCGGCGCGAAGAGCTGTTCCAGGAGCTGCAGCCGCTGGTCACGTCGTTCGACGACCACCCCTGGTCGTGGGCGAAGCAGGAAGAGGGCACCCGTACGCCGCGCAACGCCGAGTACAGCCGCTGGAGCGCCGGCAAGGACCTCTCGTTCGTCCCGCTGCGGCCCGAGCGCGTCGTCGAGGTCCGCTACGACCACATGGAGGGCGTCCGGTTCCGGCACACCGCCCAGTTCGTCCGCTGGCGCACCGATCGCGAGCCGTCGTCGTGCACCTACGCGCAACTGGAGGAACCGGTCAAGTTCGACCTCGCGGACGTCCTTCGCTGATCGCCGCCCCTGAGCGACAATGGAGACGAGGCCGGTATGGTGTGCCAACCCAGCCGCATCCGGCCAGGCGCCGACCCGGGGAGGTCGACATGTCGTACAACATCGTCGTGCTGGTGGAAGAGCCCGTTTCCGACTGGGACGCGCGCCAGATCGTGGCGCTGCACGCCGACACACCCGAACCGGTCCGCTATCACGTCCTGATCCCGGTCGAGGACGCCGCCAGCCGGGTCGAGTCGACCATCGGCTCGCTCGCGGCCAGTGAGGTCATGGGCACCGCCGCCATGTACGTCGACGAAGCCGACCTCGAGCGCGTGCACGAAGAGATCCGGGCCGCCAGCAAGCGGTCTCTGGCCCAGTCGCTCGAGGCGTTCGCCAAGGCCGGCGCCCAGGCCGGCGGCGAGGTCACCGCGACCGACCCGCTCGACCGCCTGTGCGCGCTGTCGCAGGAGTGCGGCGCGGCCGAGATCATCATCCTCACCCGCCCGCATGTCATCGCCGAACTGTTCCACGTCGACTGGACCGCCCGCGCCCGGCGCCGGCTCAAGGTGCCGGTGCTGCACCTGCTGGCCCGCGGCGAGCCCGACTGGGAGTCCGAGGTCGAGGCCGGGCACGCGGCCGAGGCAGAGGAGCGCGCGCGGCGCGAGACCAACGGTGGTGCGGCCGGCACGACCTCGGGGACGGCATGAGGGAAGCCATCGAGTTCGAGGCCGGCGGCCGCATGGTCCGGGTCTCCAGCCCCAGCAAGGTCTACTTCCCCGAGCGCGGCCTCACCAAGCTCGACGTCGTGCAGTACTTCCTCGCCGTCGGCGACGGCATCCTCGGCGCGCTGCGCGAGCGGCCGACCACGCTGGAGCGCTGGCCGGGCGGCGTCTTCGAGGGCGCCAAGCTGTCGACGCGCCAGGACAACCGCGGCGACGCGTTCTACCAGAAGCGCATCCCCAAGGGCGCGCCCGACTACGTCGAGACCGCCACGGTGGCCTTCCCGAGCGGCCGCACCGCCGACGAGGTCTGCCCCACGGAGGTCGCGGTGGTCGCGTGGGCGGCCAACCTCGGCACGCTGACGTTCCACCCCTGGCCGGTCCGCCGGCCCGACACCGACCACCCCGACCAGCTGCGCATCGACCTCGACCCGCAGCCCGGCACCGACTACGCCGACGCCGTCGTCGTCGCCCACGAGGCCCGGACGCTGCTGCGCGAGCTCGGCATGGACGGCTTCCCGAAGACGTCCGGCGGGCGCGGCATGCACCTCTACGTCCCGGTGCGGCCCGAGTGGGACTTCGTCCAGGCGCGCCGCGCCGTCATCGCGTTCGGCCGCGAGCTCGGGCGGCGGATGCCGAAGCAGGTCACCGTCGACTGGTGGAAGGAGGAGCGGGGCGAGCGCATCTTCATCGACTTCAACCAGATGGCCCGCGACCGCACCATCGCGTCGGCCTACTCCGTCCGGCCCCGCCCCCGGGCGACGGTGTCCGCGCCGCTCTCGTGGGACGAGGTCGACGACGCCCGGCCCGAGGATTTCGACATCACCACCATGCCGGCCCGGTTCGCGTCGGTCGGCGACCTGCACGCCGGTGTCGCCGAGGTGGCGTACTCGCTGGAGCCGCTGCTCGAGCTGGCCGCCCGCGACGAGAAGGACCACGACCTCGGCGACCTGCCGTATCCCCCGGAGTACCCGAAGATGCCCGGCGAGCCGCTGCGCGTCCAGCCCTCCCGCCGCGCGACCTTCGACTGACTGTCGTCAGTTCACGTCGAAGAGCGGGTCGGTGATGGTGAACGGCGTGTCCTCACCGAGCTCCCAGACCAGGAAGAGCAGGATCAGCGACGCGCCGGTGAGGGAGATGTCCTTCATGAACTGGGTCATCTCCTGCTGCCGCGTGGTCGGGTCCTTGTCACGCCAGAAGGCGTGCATGAGCAGCGCCGCGGACAGCGTGAACAGCGCGAGCAGGATGGCGCCGAGGTCCATCCAGACGCCGAGGAGCACCGACAGCCCGCCGAGCAGGATCTGACCGCCGGTGACCCACACCGCCGGCTGCCCCGGCTTGACTCCGCGGCTCTCCGCGTAGCCGGCCATCGCGCCGCGGTCGGTGAGGTGGGCGACCGAGCTGCCCAGGAAGATCGCCGCGAACAGGATGCGGCCGATCAGGAACACGACGTCCATGTCGTCCTCCGAGGGAGAAGGGGTCTCACCGTGGATCATGCTCACTCGGTCACCCGTTCACACCCGGGAATCCGGTCGCTGTCCAGGAGGTTCTCCAGATATGAGCTACCAGATCGAGAAGACCGACGCCGAGTGGCGGGCGGAGCTGACTCCTGAGGAGTACCACGTCCTGCGCGAGGCCGGCACCGAGCGCGCCTTCACCAGCCCGCTCGAGCACGCCGACGACCAGCCGTTCGTCTACTCCTGTCGCGCGTGCGGCGCGGAGCTGTTCGAGTCCGCCACCAAGTTCGACGCCCACTGCGGCTGGCCGTCGTTCTACGCCCCGCTCGCCGAGGACCGGGTCGCGTACATCGAGGACCGCAGCTTCGGCACCGTCCGCACCGAGGTGCGCTGCGCCCGTTGCGGCTCGCACCTGGGCCACGTCTTCCAGGGCGAGGGCTTCGCCACCCCGACCGACCTGCGCTACTGCATCAACGGCATCTCGCTGCAGCGACGGGCCGCCGACGCGGCCCGCTGATCCGGCACACTGGGGCGGTGACCACCGACCTCACGCTGCACACCGCGTCCTTCGACGAGCTCGACGCGGCGACGCTGTACCGGCTGCTGAAGCTGCGGACCGACGTCTTCGTCGTCGAGCAGAAGGACCCCTACCCGGAGCTGGACGGTCGCGACCTCGAACCGTCGGCCGTCCACGTCTGGCTGGCTCGCGGCGACGAGCCGGTCGGCTACCTGCGCATCCTCACCGACCCCGACGGCACGGCCCGGATCGGTCGCGTGGTGGTCGCCCCCGACGCCCGCGGCGGCGGCTTGTCGGGCCGGCTCATGACGGCCGCCCTGGAACGCATCGGCGGCCGTCGATCCGTGCTCGCCGCCCAGTCCCACCTGGCGAACTTCTACGCCCGGTTCGGCTACGAGGTCACCGGCCCGGAGTTCCTCGACGGCAGCATCCCGCACCTGCCCATGGCCCGCCCGGCCGCCCATTGACGCTCGCCGATCCATTGTCGGCCCGCATCTCGATCCGTCGCTCGACACTCAGGCCAGCTGTTGGTGTGTGTCAACATGCCGATCTCTGGCAGGTGGGACCTGCGGACCTACGACGGCGCGGAGATCGTGCAGTACGCCGGGCCCATGGGGATCGACGTGCGGTGACCTGTCGCGAGATCCGAGAGCACCCAACCGGATCGCCGTCTCGCTCGTCTTAGGAGGTGAGAGCGGCGGAGGTGAGCAGGTGGCGAGCTGGGAGCGGGTCTTCACCGACCTGGCCGAGAACCGCGGCCAGGCGCTGCTCCGCTACGCCTACCTGCTGACCGGCGAGGCCGCGGAGGCGGCGGACCTGGTGCAGGAGGCGCTGCTGCGCGCCTTCGGCCGGACGACGCGCGGGCTGACGGTGGAGTCGGCCGAGGCCTACGTCCGGCGCGCGATCCTCACCATCCACATCGACGGCCGGCGCCGGTCGGGGCGGTGGACCCGGGTCCGGCACCTCGTGGCCGGCCGCCACGACGTGTCCGGGCCCGAGACCGCGGTGGTCGACGGCGCCGACCTGCGGACCGCGCTGGCCACCCTGTCGCCGCGGCAGCGGGCCTGTGTGGTGCTGCACTACTACGAGGACCTTTCCGTGGCGCAGGTGGCGGACGTGCTCGGCTGCGCTCCCGGCGCGGTGAAGCGGCACCTCAGCGACGCCCGCGCCCGCCTCGAACCCCTGCTCAGCGACTCGCGGGAGGGACTGCGATGACCCTGCGTACCCAGCTGTCCGACCTGGCCGCCGACGCTCCCGATGCGGGAGCGCTCGACCTCGGCCTGCTCCGCGGACGCATCATTCGCCGCCGTCGGGGCCGGCTCGCCGCCGCGGGGAGCGCGGTCGTGCTGGTGGCCGCGATGTCGACGGCGGCCGCCGCGGGCCTCCTCGACCAGGGCGACGGTGCTACTCCCCCGATTGCCCGTACGACGCCGACACCGAGCGGGCTGCCGACGGTCGACAAGTCCCCGGCACCCGGGCCACAGCAGGCGTTCGGCTCGCCCGCGTGCGGCGAGGACCTGACGGCACAAGGTCCGGCACCGGAGACACCGCTGGAGATGACGGTCGACCTCGACGACGTCGTCGGCCTGGGAGTCAGCGGGACTCGGATCGGCACAGCGACGGTCACCAACGTCAGCGACCAGCCGTTCGCCGGCATAGCCACCCCGGCGCCCGAGGCGTATCTGGTCCACGGCGACTCCGTGGTCACCGTGCCGGATGCAGCGCTCTTGGACTGGGCCCACGTGACCCTGGCGCCCGGCGAGAGCACCACCTTCCCCGTGGAGTCGTCCCTTCGCCAGTGCACGCCGGACACCGAACCCGAGTTCGCACCGCTCCAGCCCGGGCCGCATCAGGTGTACGTCGAGCTGCGGTTCAGCGACGGTCTCGCGCTCTACAGCGGACCCATCGAGGTCGAAGTCGAGTGACCGGCTAAGGCAACGCCGCGACCAGCTCGGGCAGCGCGAGCCGCCGGCCGGTGTAGAACGGGATCTCCTCGCGCACGTGCCGCCGCGCCGTCGAGCTGCGCAGGTGTCGCATGAGGTCGACGATGCGGTGCAGCTCGTCGGCCTCGAAGGCGAGGATCCACTCGTAGTCGCCGAGGGAGAACGAGGCGACGGTGTTGGCCCGCACGTCGGGGTACTCGCGCGCCATCTGGCCGTGCTCGGCGAGCATCTGGCGACGCTCGGCGTCGGGCAGCAGGTACCACTCGTAGGACCGCACGAACGGATAGACCGACACGTACGCGCGCGGCTCCTCGTCGGCGAGGAAGGCCGGGACATGGCTCTTGTTGAACTCCGCCGGACGGTGCAGTGCCGCCTGCGACCAGACCGGGTCGAGCTGCCGCCCGAGCGCCGTGCCGCGGAACCGCTGGTACGCCGTCTGCAGGTCCTCGATGGCCGGCGCGTGCCACCAGACGAGCAGGTCGGCGTCGGCGCGCAGGCCGGAGACGTCGTAGGTGCCGCGGATGACGACGTCCTTGGCGGCCAGCTCGGCGAACAGCGCGACGACCTCGTCGGCCAGCTCGGGCCGCGAGGCCGCGCCCAGCGGTGAGCGCAACCGGAACACCGACCACATGGTGTAGCGGATGACCTGGTTCAGCTCGCGGGCCTTCGGCCTGGACGCGTCGTCGCTCATGACTCGATCCTGACACGCCCCTCCGACAACGCCGCCGCCACCCTCCCCGCCGCCTCGCGGGCCGCCCCGATGCAGGCGGCCACGCCGACACCGTCGTACACGGCGCCGCAGACCGCGAGGCCGGGGACGGCGTCGACCGCGGCCCGCACGCGCGCGACCCGGTCCAGGTGCCCGACGGCGTACTGCGGCAGCGCGCCTCCCCACCGTGTCACCCGCGAGTCGGCGACGCCCCCTGCGTAGCCGGTCGCGGCGCGGACGTCGGCCAGCGCGGCCGCGACCAGCTCGCCGTCGTCGCGCTGCAGGTCCTGCGCGTCGCCGTGCCGGCCCAGCGACGCGCGCAGCAGCACGAGGTCGCCGGACCGCCCGCCCAGCCACGGCCACTTCACCGACGAGTACGTCACCGCCTTGATCGTCCGCCCGTCGACCGGCGGCACCAGGAATCCGGACGACGACGGCGGCAGCGGGAAGCCGTCCGCGGGAAGCGCGAGCGTGACGATCGCCATGCTCGCCGCCTCGACGGCGCCGAGCTCCGCGGCCGCCGCCGGGACCACCGGCGCCAGCAGCCGGGCTGCCGCGGCCGCCGGTGTCGCCACCACCACCGCATCGACCTCGAGCGTCGACGGCGCCGGGACCGGTCCCGTGACCAGCCGCCAGCCTGTTGCTGTTCGCTCCATGGCCCGCACCGTGACGCCGGTTCGCACCTCGGCCCCGGATGCGGCCGCGACCGCGGCCGGCAGCCGCCCGACGCCGCCGGTCAGGCCGGCGAACACCGGCGTCGCCGCGCCCGCCTGCGCCGCGCCAGCCTGCGCCGCGCCCGCCTGCGCCATGGTCGTCTGCGCCGCGCCCGGCTGCGCCGCGGTTGTCGGTACCCGCCCGTAGGGTGGGAGACCCCTCCCAGCCGGGCGGGGTGTACCACGTCGGCCGGCTGATGTTTCCGCCGCTGACGCAGCTGACGGCCCCGTGTGCGACGCGGCCGGCTCCCCCGCCGTCGACGAATCGGCCGGAGTCCCCGCCGGCGGCGGGGCGGTGGTCGCCGCGACCGCGTCGCGCAGCGTCCGCGCCGTCCGCACGGCCGCCCCCAGCGCGGGCACCGTCGCGTCGAGCGAGAGCTCATCGGCGCGGCCGGCGTACACGCCGCCGAGCAGCGGCTCGACCAGCCGGTCCGCCACCGCGTCGCCGTAGCGCGACCGCACCAGCCGCCCGATCGCGACGTCGCCGTCCACCGGCAGCCCAGCAGCCGCAGCGTCCAGCGCGAGCGCAGCCGACACCTCCGTCGGCGTCAGCACGCCGGCCAGCCGCGCGGGGTCGGCGGGCACGCCCATGACCGTCCCGGCCGGCAACGGCACGATCGAGCCCCGGCTCCACAGCCCGGCCCCGACCGCGGCCGGGTGCACGACGTCGTCGCCCAGCCCGACGGCGCGCGCCAGGTCGACCGCCTCGGGGCGCCGCGCCAGCAGCGACTCCGCGCCCTCGTCGACGGGCAGCCCGGCGACGTCGGAGACCCGCAGGTGCCCGCCGACGACCGGCTGCTTCTCCAGCACGACGATCTGCGCGTCGGGCCCGAGCGCCTGCCGCAGGAACCAGGCCGCCGCCAGGCCGCTGATCCCGCCACCGACGACCGCCACCCGCACACCGCTCACGCGAACCAGCATCGCACGAGCCCGCCGCACCCTCGTGACCAGGTCGTTCCCCGATCGTGACCAGCCGGGACGCAACCCTGTGACAGGCGTCACCGTCGAATCAAGCGACACGGGACCGGTCGACTCGGGAGGCGTCATGGTGCGGCGGCGGACGGTGTTCGGAACGACGACGGTGGCTCTGGTGGCGGTGATCGCGCTCGCCGGCTGCGGCGGCAGCGACGACAGCGGCAGCTCGGGCGGGAGCGACGCCGCCGTCGACGCCCCGGCCCCCGAGGCCCCGGCGGAAGGCGACGGCGGCGGCGAGGCCGCACCCCAGGACGACGGCGGCGACGCCGACGCCGGCCCGCGGTCCGAGGGCGGCGTCCTCGCCGAGGTCGTCTCGGCGGCGGCCCGCGACCGCTCCATCATCTACACCGTCGACCTCACCATCAGCACCGACGACGTCGCGGCCGCCGCGAACCGGGCCGCCGCTGCCGCCGTCACCGCAGGCGGGTACGTCGCGAACGAGCAGGTCAACGGCCAGCACGACGCCGTCCTCACGCTCAAGATCCCGTCGGCGGACCACCACGCCACCGTCGCCGAGCTCGAGGCGCTCGGCGAGGTCACCAGCCGCAGCCGCGGCACCGAGGACGTCACGCAAGAGGTCGTCGACGTCGCGTCGCGCATCGAGTCGCAGCGGGCCAGCATCGCCCGCATCCGCGCCCTGCTCGCCGACGCCACGCAGCTCGCCGACGTGGTCAGCATCGAGTCCGAGCTGGCCGGCCGCGAGGCCGACCTCGACGCGCTGCTCAGCCGGCAGGAACAGCTCGCGGGCCTGACGGCGATGGCCACCGTCACGCTGCACCTGTACGAGAGCAGCGACGCCCCGCCGGCCCGCGCGGACGACGACGACGGCGGCTTCCTGGCGGGTCTCTCCGGCGGCTGGAAGGCGTTCGTCACCGTCGGCGGCGGGTTCCTGACCGCCCTCGGCGCGGTGCTGCCGTTCGCCGCGCTGGCCGCGCTGATCGGTGTCCCCGCCTGGCAGATCGCCAAGCGCCGACGGGGTCAGCGTGCGGCGCCGCTCCCCGACTCCGCCGCCTGAACGGTCTCGACCACGCGCGCCAGCACGTCGGGGTTCGTGGTCGGGAGCACGCCGTGGCCGAGGTTGAAGACGTGCGCCGGCGCCCGCCGGCCCTCGGCCACGATGCGGTGCACCTCGCGCTCGATGACCGGCCAGTCGGCCCCCAGCAGGGCGGGGTCGAGGTTGCCCTGCAGCGGCTTGCCCGGCACCCGCAGGGCGGCCTCGTCGAGCGGCAGCCGCCAGTCGACGCCCACGACGTCGGCGCCGGCCGACGCCATGAGCGGCAGGAACTCCGACGTGCCCACGCCGAAGTGGATGCGCGGAACGTCGATGACGCTGTCGAGCACCTCGGCGCTGTGCGGATGGACGAACTTGGCGTAGTCGGCCGCCGACAGCGCGCCGGCCCACGAGTCGAACAGCTGCACCGCGCTCGCGCCGGCCCGCACCTGCACGTCGAGGAACATCGCGGAGATGCCGGCGACCCGGCTGAGCAGCTCGTGCCAGAGCTCCGGGTCGCTGTGCATGAGCGCCTTGGTGACCTCGTGGTTCTTCGACGGGCCGCCCTCGACGAGGTACGACGCCAGTGTGAACGGCGCGCCGGCGAAGCCGATGAGCGGCGTCGCGCCCAGCTCGCCGACCAGCGCGCGGACGGACTCGTCGACGAACGAGACGTCGCCGGGCTCGAGCGGGCGCAGCTGGTCGAGGTCGGCGCGGGTGCGGATGGGACTGCCCAGCACCGGCCCGATGCCCGGCTTCACGTCGACGTCGACGCCCACGGCGCGCAGCGGCACCACGATGTCGGAGTAGAAGATGGCGGCGTCGACCCCGTACCGGCGGACCGGCTGTAACGTGATCTCGGTCACCATGTCGGGACGGGTGCACGACTCCAGCATGGGCACGCCCTCGCGCAGGCGCCGGTACTCCGGCAGCGAGCGCCCGGCCTGCCGCATGAACCACACAGGTGGACGGCTCGTGCGCTCGCCTCGGCAGGCGCGCACGAAGAGGCTGTCGGACGGCCCGGCGGGCGCGGAGGCGTTGTCGTCGTAGGTCACGGTCACATCACTGATGGTCGCATGGCGGGCGTGCCTGCCTGACGCGACCGTCAAACGGGCCTAGTCTGCCAATTGTGGCAAGGGACACCGAGGGTCTCCAGCCGGGGGTACCGGCTGTCTTCGAGCGTGCGGTGCGTTCCCTGACGTCTGCTCAGTTCCGGCATGAGATCAGCCTCGAGCAGACGCCCGCGCCGAAGCGGCTGGCCCCGCACACCCATGCACTCAGCGCCGACGTCTTCGTCGACGACGGCGACGAGGACGCCACCGCCACCGGCCGGCTCGTGCTGCTCTACGACCCCGCCGGGCAGGAGTCCTGGCACGGCGAGTTCCGACTGGTCACCTACCTTCGGGCCAGCCTCGAGCCCGAGATGGGCGCCGACCCGCTGCTGCTCGCCGTCGGCTGGACCTGGATCATCGACTCGCTCGCCGGCCGGTCCGCGCCCTACACGGCCGCCAGCGGCACCGTCACGCGCGTGGCCTCCGAAGGCTTCGGCGGCATGGCCGGCGAGCTCGCCAGCGCCGAGATCGAGATCCGCGCGTCCTGGACGCCGCTCGAGCCCGACCTCACGTCGCACGCCCTGGCCTGGGGCGACGCACTCGCGACGGCGGCCGGGTTGATCCCGCTGCCGGCCGGCGTGGTCGCCATGCCGCAGACACGCCGTAGGCGGAGCCGTTGACGGACGACGACGTCTCGACTCCGCTGCTCGAGCCCCGCGACGGCCTTCCGGAGGTCATCACCGACGGTGAGACCCTGAAGGCCGCGATCGCGGCGTTCGCGGCCGCCGAAGGACCGGTGGCCGTCGACGCCGAGCGCGCGTCCGGCTACCGCTATGGCCACCGCGCCTACCTCATCCAGCTGCGCCGCCGGGGCGCGGGAACGGCGCTCATCGATCCCACCGGGGTGCCCGACCTCTCCGAACTCGGCGCAGCGCTGGCCGACTCCGAGTGGGTGCTGCACGCCGCGACGCAGGACCTCGCCTGCCTCGCCGAGGTCGGCATGAAGCCGACCCGGCTGTTCGACACCGAGCTGGCCGGTCGCCTGCTCGGACTCCCCCGCGTCGGCCTCGGCCCGCTGGTCGACAGCGTGCTCGGGTACGCGCTCGAGAAGGGCCACTCGGCCGCGGACTGGTCCACCCGGCCGCTGCCCGAGGACTGGCTGCGCTACGCCGCCCTCGACGTCGAGCTGCTCATCGAGCTGCGCGACGCCCTCGAGGAGCGGCTGATCGAGACCGGCAAGCTCGACTGGGCCCACGAGGAGTTCGCCGCCATCGTGGCCGCGCCGCAGCAGGAGCCGCGCGCCGACCCTTGGCGCCGTACGTCGGGCCTGCACCGCATCCGCGACCGCCGCCGGCTCGCCGTCGTGCGGCAGCTCTGGTACGCCCGCGACGACCTCGCCCGGCAGCGCGACCTCTCCCCCGGCCGGGTGCTGCCCGACTCCGCCATCATCGAGGCGGCACTCACCATGCCCACCACGGCCGACGCCATGGCGGCCATGCCGGTCTACCGCGGCCGGTCGCAACGCCGCGAGCTGTCGCGCTGGTTCGGCGCGGTCGCCGACGCACGGGCGCTCTCCGACAAGGAGCTGCCGCTGCAGGCCGCCCCGTACGACGGCCCTCCGCCGCCGCGCGCCTGGGCGACCCGCCAGCCCGACGCCGCCGCCCGGCTCGCGGCAGCGCGCGCCCGCGTCGTCGAGATCGCCGAGGCCCACGACCTGCCGGTCGAGAACCTGCTGACGCCCGACACCCTGCGCCGGGCCGCGTGGCAGCCGCCGTCGCCGCTGTCCGCCGAGGCGGTCGCGGAGCTGTTCCGTTCGCGCGGCGCGCGGGAGTGGCAGATCGCGCTGACGGCCGAGGCCGTCGCCGACGCGTTCGCGAACCCCACCCCGGCCC
>NZ_SMKL01000072.1 GCF_004348545.1 Jiangella ureilytica
CCCCCGACGACGACCCCGATTTCCTGCGGCACCTGCGCGACAGCGACAGCAAGCACGAGCAGATGCTCAACCAGTGGGAGGCCGACCTCCGCAAGCGTGAGGCCGAGATCAAGGCCAAGAAGGACGCCGAGGAGCGCGCCGCCGCTGCTGCTGCCGAGGAGCTCGAGCGGCGCCGCCAGGCCGAGGCCCGCAAGCGCGAGGACGAGGCCCGCCACCACACCGACGACGAGGACGAGTCCCGCTAGGCACTCCCTGGCGCGCCCGCCCGCTCTCGGCCGCCCACCCAAAGATGATCACGTTCACCACGAGATCCCGTGCCGCACTACGCCTGCAATCGTGTTGAGGCTCGGGTGATCCTGGTGGCGCCTCGTCATCCCCCTGGATCCTGGTTGATCATGGAGAAACCGGGCTCGACCGTGGACCGGAATCCCGACTTCTCCATGATCAACGGGCAGCAGCCGGCGGCACCGGGCCGCAGCGGGTCCGGCCGCCCGCCCCGCGCGAATCGTCAGAGGCCGGCGCAAAGGGGCACATCGGGGGCTACGGGCCGGGGCCGTCTTTCGGCCGGCCCCCCTGACGCTGCCTTCACGGGGGCGCGGGCGGCCGGGTCAAGTCCCAAGCCCCCAACTACAACGGCAACCGACCACAGAGGGCGCGGACTCGAGGCGACCGCCCGCGCCCCGACAATGGGAGCAGCAGGGGCCGGCGAACTGGGCACACCGCCCCGAACTGGATCAAAGGCCGCCGTAGGAGTGCAGGCCGTTGAAGAGGATGTTCACGCCGAAGTAGCTGAACAGCACGGTCGCGTACCCCACCAGCGCCACCACGGACGCCTTCGAGCCCTTCCAGCCGGCGGTGGCGCGGGCGTGCAGGTACGCCGCGTAGGCCAGCCAGGTGATGAGCGCCCAGACCTCCTTGGGGTCCCAGCCCCAGTAGCGGCCCCACGAGACCTCGGCCCAGATGGCGCCGAGGATGAGCGGCCCGAAGGTCCAGATGGGGAACGCGATGGCGGTGAGCCGGTACGCGAGCCGGTCCAGGGCGGCCGAGTCGGGCAGGGAGGCGCCGAAGCCGGTGGTGCGGCCACGGTCGGCGGCCCGCTCGGACGCGATCTGCAGCGCGCTGACCACCGCGGACACGGTGAACAGGCCGAATGCCAGCACCGCGCAACCGACGTGGATGACCAGCCAGTACGACTGCAGGGCCGGCTGCAGCGGGCCGGGCGGCACGTACAGGAAGGTGGCGGCGAGGCCGACGGTGACGAAGATCAGCAGGACGGCCCAGACGGCGACGACCTTGCCGACGACAGTGCGGGCGAGCACGAGGAAGACGATCGAGGCGACGAGGGCGCCGGTGATGGAGAACTCGTACATGTTGGCCCACGGCGTGCGCCCGGTGCCGACGCCGCGCATGACGACGCCCACGGCGAGAACCAGCGTCGCCAGGCCGAACAGCACCCGGCCGTCGCGGCCCAGCCGGTCGGCCCGCGGCCCCAGCTCGGCATCGGTGTCAGGAGCGTCGACCCCACCGGGACCGGACACCGGCGCCGTCGTCGACGAGCCGCCGACGCCGACCAGTTCGGCCGAGCGGTCGGTCGCGGCCGCCTCGCCGGAGCGGCGGATGCGGCTGCGCAGGCCGCCCTCGGCGCAGAAGGCCAGCCAGGCCGCCAGGTAGACGAGGACCGCCACGACAACGACGTAGCGGCTCCACTCGGCGACGGCGTCGAGGTCCATCAGTCTTCCCTCTTCTCTTTCGCGCCTCCCAGGCGCAGCAACAGCCCGTCGGTGATGGCGCCGATCTCGTCGGCGAGGCGGTCGCCCGCCGCGCCCTCGGTCCGGTGCAGCCCCGCGACCTCGACCACGGTACGCCCCTCGGGTCCCACGCTCGCACGCACCCACGCGCGGCGCCGCCGCACGTACAGCGAGCCCATGAGCCCCACCACGGCCAGTACCGCCCCGACGAGCGCCAGCTCGCGCCCGGAGTTGCGGCCGATCTGCAGGTTGACCCAGGTCACGTAGCCGTCGAAGGTGATGAAGCGGCCGTCGGGCAGCTCGACGGTGTCACCGACGGCCAGGCGGGACCGGAACGGCTCGCCGTCGGCGGAGTACTGCTCCATGTCGTCGGTGTCGAGCCGGTACACCGACTGCGGCCGGCCGTCGTCGAGGCCGAGGTCGCCGTGCCAGGCCGTCAGGTACACCTCGGGGTTGCGCGCGCCGGGGAACACCGACCGCGGGCCGTTCTCGTCGAGGTAGGCGGTGGGCAGGAAGTTGGCCTGGATGCCGATGTCGTCGCCGAGCTCCGGCGGCACCTCGACCTTGACCACGCCGGTCGACGTGAAGCTGGAGTCGTCGGGCAGGAACGGCACCGGGCCCTCGGCCAGGATGGTTTCGCGGTCGGCGGCCCGGACGGTGAACGCGGGCGCGTAGCCGGGGTTGATGATGTGCACCGACGTGCCGTCGATGTCGAGCGGCTCGTTGACGCGGATGGTGTGCGTCTCGGGCTCCGCGCCCGGCTCGCGCACCAGGCTCACCGTCGCCTCGTAGTGCGACGGCTGGCCGATCTGGTTGCCCGCGTCGACGAACTCCATGGTGAACGACTCGACGTCCATCGAGAACGGCGGCAGGTCGTCGGCCGGGTCGAACAGCGCGCCGGCGGACAGGCTGTCGAACTGGATGACCTGGTTGGAGAAGCCCGAGCCCTCGGGCACGAGCACCGTCGCCCGGTAGCTGAACAGCCCGCCCAGCGCCACCGCCAGCAGCACCACGACCACGGACAGGTGGAAGAGCAGGTTGCCGGTCTCGCGCAGGTGCCCGATCTCCGCGGCGACGGCGTCATCGTCGCCGTCCGCACCGGGCCGGCGCAGCCGGAACCGACGCGACCGCAGCTCGGCCCGCGCGACGGCGAGCACCTCGGCCGGCGCGGCGTCGACCTCGATCCTCCGGTACGCGGGCAGCCGCGACAGCCGCCGCGGCGCTTTGGGCGGCTGCGCCCGGACCGCCTTCCAGTGCTGCCAGCAGCGCGGCAGGATGCACCCGACCAGCGACACCAGCAGCGCGAGGTAGATGGCCGCGAACCAGGGAGCGGAGTAGACGTCGAACAGGCCGAGGCGGTCGTACCACTCCGACAGCGTGGGGTTGCGGGCGCGGAAGTCGCGGACGTTGAGCGGGTTGACGTCGCTCTGCGGGATGACCGAGCCGGGGATGGCGGCCACGGCGAGCAGGAACAGCAGGATCAGCGCCACCCGCATGGACGTGAGCTGCCGCCACGCCCACCGCGCCAGCTCGAGGCCGTGCAGCGGCGGCGGCCGGTCGTCGACCGGCGGGCGGGTGTCCATCCGCGTCGTCATCGTGTGCCCATTCCTACACCGCCACCTCGAAGCCGCCGATCCAGCCCTGCATCGACGCCATCAGCTCGGCCCACAGCCCCGTGACCAGCAGCACGCCGAGCACGATCAGCATGATGCCGCCGGCGCGCATGACCGCCAGCTGGTGCCGCCGGACCCACTGGAACCAGCGCGTCGCCCGCTGGTAGGCCAGCGCCGCCACCAGGAAGGGCAGGCCCAGCCCCAGGCAGTACACGAACGACAGCAGCGCCCCGCGGCCCGCGCTCGCCTCGGTGAACGCGAGCGTCTGCACGGCGGCCAGCGTCGGTCCCATGCACGGCGTCCAGCCGAGGCCGAACACCACGCCCAGCAGCGGCGCCCCGGCCAGCCCGACCGACGGCCGGGCCTCGGTGCGCCAGTCGCGCGACAGCCCGGGCAGCCAGCCGGCGAAGACCAGCCCGAGCACGATCGTCACGACGCCGAGGACCCGCATGATCGTCTCGCCGTGCTCGAGCAGCAGCGTCCCCAGGCCGCCGAAGAGCAGCCCGTACGACACGAACACCACACTGAACCCGAGCACGAACAGCAGCGCGCCCAGCACCAGCCGGCCCCGCCGCCCCGACGCCAGCTCCGCGCCGGACAGCCCGGTGACGTAGCCCAGGTAGCCCGGGACCAGCGGCAGCACGCACGGCGACAGGAACGAGACGAGCCCCGCCAGCGCCGCCACCGGCACGGCCAGGGCCAGCGAGCCGGTCAGGACGGTGTCGCCGAAGGTGCTCACCCGGGAGGACCATCCACGACCGCTTGGTGAGAGGGGGCCGGGAGTCTCCTCGAATCGGCGGTGCGGTGCCGCGCGGAGCTGAGGATCGATTCGGTCTCATGGATGGTCCGACCACCCGATGTCGGTGTTTCAGCGGTGCCCTCCGCCGCGGGGGCCTCGGCCGCGATCTCGCTCACGATGTCCGTGAGCGAGGTCTCGCCGATGGGCCCGAGGATGCGGGCGGCGATGCGGCCCTCGCGGTCGATGACCAGCGTGCTGGGGATGGCCGCCGGCGGGATGGTGTCGCGGAACGCGAGCAGCGCGTCGGCCCTGGGGTCGTAGATGCTGGGGTAGGTGATGCCGAACTCGTCCTCGAACTGCTGCGGTGCCCGGGTGCCGGGGTCGCGGACGTTGACGCCGACGAACTGGACACCCTCGGGCTCGAGGGCCTCGTAGCTCGCCTGCAGGTCCGGCGCCTCCTTGCGGCACGGGGGGCACCACGAGCCCCACACGTTGAGCACGACCACGTCGCCCACGGAGTCGGCGAGCCGGAAGTCGCCGCCGTCGAGCAGCTCGCCCGCGAAGTCCGGCGCCGCGTCGCGCTCCGCGGGGTCGTAGATGCTGATGGTGCCGTCGCCGGCGATGTACCCGGCCTGGTTCGCGTTGTCGCTGCGCTCGACCTGCCCGTCGGAGCAGCCGGCCAGGACCAGCAGGGCGGCACCACACACCACGAGGAGACGACGCATCAGGCACCCGCCGAGAACGGCTTGCCGATCTGGGGCAGCAGGTCGCCGGCCGGCTCGCTGTAGGCGACCGACACGATGGTCTCGCCGTCGTAGGTGACGGTGGTGAGGCTGGCCAGCGCGCACTCGCGGCGACGGGGGTCGTGCCAGAGCCGCCGCCCCTCGATGAAGCTGCGCACCGTCCAGATGGGCAGCTGGTGCGAGACCAGGACGGCCTCGTGGCCGGCGGCGTCGCGGCGGGCGTCGTCCATGGCGGCCAGCATGCGGGCGGCGATGTCGCGGTACGGCTCGCCCCACGACGGCTTGAACGGGTTGCGCAGGTTGCGCCAGTGCTTCGGGTGCCGTATGGAGCCGTCGCCGACGCCGAACGTCAGGCCCTCGAAGACGTTGAGCGCCTCGAGGAGGCGGTCGTCGATGCCGACCTCGAGCTTCAACGCCTCGGCGATGGGGGCGGCGGTCTCGCGGGCCCGCTCGAGCGGCGAGCTGACCAGCAGCGTGATGTCGCGGTCGGCGACGGACCCGGCCACCCGTTCCGCCATGGCCTGGCCGAGGTCGGACAGGTGGTAGCCGGCGAGCCGGCCGTAGAGCACCTTGGTCGGGTTGTGCACCTCGCCGTGGCGGAGCAGGTGGACGCGGGTCAGCTCGCTCATCCGGCCCCGCCCCCGGCCGGAGTCGCGGCGGCGCCCGCGGCGGCCGCGGCGGCCGCCGGCAGCGCCTGCGCGATGCGGTCGACGACGCGGCCGTCGTGGGCGGCGCTGACGAACCAGGCCTCGAACGCCGACGGCGGCAGGTACACGCCCGCCTCGAGCAGGGAGTGGAAGAACGCGCCGAACCGGGCCGTGCTGGTCCGCTTGGCCGACGCGAAGTCGGTGACCGGGCCGCCGTCGTCGGTGAAGAACACGCTGAACAGGTTGCCGGCGTACTGGACGCGGTGCGGCACGCCGGCGGCGCTCAGGGCCTCGCCGACCAGCCCGCCGATGCGCTGGGCGGTCGCGTCGAGGTGGGCGTAGACCTGCGAGTCGGCCAGCTTCAGCGTCGTCAGCCCGGCCGTGGTGGCGACCGGGTTCCCGGACAGCGTGCCCGCCTGGTAGACCGGCCCGGCCGGCGCGAGCAACTGCATGACCTCGGCCGAGCCGCCGAACGCGGCCGCGGGGAAGCCGCCGCCCATGACCTTGCCGAACGTCGTGAGGTCGGGGGTGACGCCGTCGAGCCCGTGCCAGCCGGACCGCGAGACGCGGAAGCCGGTCATGACCTCGTCGAGGATGAGCAGAGCGCCGTGCTCGTGGGCGGTGTCGCGGAGGAACGCGTTGAAGCCGTCGACGGGTGCGACGGCGCCCATGTTGCCGGCGGCGGCCTCGGCGATGACGCAGGCGATCTGCTCGCCGTGCTCGGCGAACGCCGCCTTGACCGCACCGGTGTCGTTGTAGGGCAGCACGATGGTGTCAGCGGCGCTCGCCCCCGTGACCCCGGGTGTGTCGGGCAGGGCGAACGTCGCGACCCCGCTGCCGGCCTGGGCCAGCAGCGCGTCGACGTGCCCGTGGTAGTGGCCGGCGAACTTCACGACCTTGGTGCGGCCGGTGGCGCCGCGGGCCAGCCGGATGGCGCTCATGGTGGCCTCAGTGCCGCTGGAGACCAGTCGCACCTGCTCGACGCTGGTGCGCGCGACGATCTCTTCGGCCAGCTCGACCTCGGGCCGCGTGGGGGTGCCGTACGACGTGCCCCGGCCGACCTGCGCGCGGACGGCCTCGACGACCGCCGGGTGGGCGTGGCCGAGGATCATCGGCCCCCACGAGCCGACGAGGTCGACGTACTCGCGGCCGTCGGCGTCGTAGAGATAGGGGCCGCTGGCCCGCTGCATGAACCGGGGGGTGCCGCCGACGGCGCGGAACGCCCGCACCGGCGAGTTGACTCCGCCGGGCGTGACGGCCCGCGCACGATCGAAGAGCTCCGCACTGCGCGGCACGTCGTCGTTGGTCACCGCGTCATTCTCGCAAGTGACGTACCCGCACCCGGCGCCGCCCCCGGCGTGGCCTACCGCTCAGCGCTGCACACGATGTCCACGAGGGCGGGCTGCCCCGTCGTGCTGATCACCGAGATCGCCTCGGCGACGGCACCCGCGATGTCCTCGGGGCGGGTGACGGGGCCCTGGGCATGCCAGCCGAACGATCGTGCCAGCCCGGCGAAGTCCGGGTCCGGGTCCTCGATCGTGATCCCGACCCTCGCGTTCTCGACCGGGTTTCCCCGCTCCGAGGCCATCGTCCTCTGATGGATCCAGTCGTTGTTGTAGGCCCGGTTGTTGACCATCACCACGAGCATGGGGATGCGATGATGTGTCGCCACCCACAGCGCACCGGGATCGAACATCAGATCGCCGTCCGGCTGCAGGTCCACGACCAGCCGTCCCGAGCCTCGGTAGGCCAGAGCCACGCCGAGCGAGATGCCGATCTGGGTCGCCGTGCCCAAGCTCCGGCCGGCGTGGCGATCATGCTTGTCGAAATCCCACAGCCGCGTCGCCCATCCGTTGCCCGTACCTGCGGTGAGCACCCAGTCGTGGCCTTCGAGCGCCTTCCCGACCTCCAGCACCAGCGTCGCCGTCGACATGGGCTCGTCCTCGACATGACGTTCCGCGACGGCCCGCCACCGCACGTGCAGACTGTCATGCACGGCCGCGAGCTCAGCGCGCCTGCCGGCACGGGCCGGCTCGTCGGCGTCGATCCGGCGGCGACACTCGTGCAGGAGCGCGGGCAACGCGAGTGACGTGTCCGCGACGACCCGGACGTCCACGGAGTACAGGCTCCCATGATCGGCCGACCACGCGGAGATGCCCAGGTCGCCGAAGCCGATGTCCAGCACCTTGGCACCGTCGGCGATGTGCGGCTTGTCGCCCCGGTCCTCCTTGCTCATCAGATGCGTGTGCTGCCCGATGTCCTTGATGTCGAGGAGCAAGACGGCATCCGCCGACTCGAGCTCGTTCGAGCCCGTGACGTTGAGAGGATGCCGATTGGGGAAGTTGTGCCGCAGGTTGGTGTCGACCACGCCGGCGCCGAGCAGCTCCGCGAGCTCGATCAACACCGGCCACATGGCGCGGTCGCGTCCCACGCTGCCGGCCACGATCGCCGGACGCCGCGCCGCGCACAGCGCCTCGGCGATCGACTCGATCGCGTCCGGGTCGGCCGCCAGCCTCGTCGGCGCCGCGTCCCCGGCGACCGGCCGCAGCCGGCCCTCCTCGATGGCCTGTTCCTGGAGGTCGGCGTCGAGAGCGATGTAGACCGGCCCGCGCGGTTCGGTGCCGGCGATCCGGTGACCCCGCTCGAGCGAGTCCGGTATCGCCTCGACCGAGTAGGGATGGTCGTCCCACTTGGTGAAGTCGCGGACCGAGGTGTTCTGCACGTTCGCGGTGTGCACCCAGTCGATCCACGGACGGCGCCGGGCGGCGTCCATCGGGCCCGCGCCGCCGAGGATCAGCATCGGGACCCGGTCGACGTAGGCGTAGTAGACGCCCATGGTCCCGTGGAGCAGCCCCACCAGATCGTGCAGGACGACTCCCATCATCGTCCCCGTGGCCTTGGCATACCCGTGCGCTATGCCCACCGCCACTTTCTCGTGCGGCACGAGGATGATCTCGGGGTCGTTGCCGCCGTGGTTCACGATGGAGTCGTGCAGTCCCCGGAACGATGCGCCGGGATTCAGCGCGAGGAACGGGATCCGCTTCGACTTGAGGACATCCACGACGAGATCGGAGCCGAAGTATCGGCGCTCGCCGTCCGGTGGGGCCACGTCACTCCTCTGCACAAGGCTCGATCGGTCTCGTGGGCCTATTCCTCGATGATCGGCTTCAGCAGGTCGATCGACGCGTTCACGTCCTCGACCAGGGACAGGACCTCGGCGCGCTCCATCGGGCTCGGGGTCAAACCCGCGGCCTCCATCTCTTGCACGTAGCCATCGGAGCTCGCCGCCGCGAAAACCGCGTCAGCGAGGACCTGCGCCCTTTCCTCGTCCATCCCCGGAGGTGCCACGAGGAGCCGCTCGAGGTCGTAGATCGAGGCGAGCGCGCTCAGCACCTCTTGTTGCTCGGCATCCCCGAACTCAGTGATCAGCGGAACGTCCGGCAACTGCTCGTTCGGCTGGGTGCTGATCAGCGCGTTGATGTGGGCACCGGTGCCCTCGATGCGGGTCAGCGCGGCGTCGGCGGAGTTGATACTCGCATCGACCTCGCCGACGAGGAGCGCGGCATCCGCCTCTTCACCGCCGCCATAGCCGGCAATGATCTCGGCGTCGAAACCGAGGACCTCGGCCATGATCACCGTCGCGTAGTACGCGTCCGATCCGCGCCCGCCGATGCCGAAAGTGATCGGCTCGTCCGAGTCGATCATCTGCTGGAAGCTCTCGTACCCGGAGTCCTCACCGGTGAAGACGATCGGGTTGATCGCGCCGAGACGGGCCAGGAAGGTCCACTTGCTGTTGTCGAACGAGACACCGTCCGTGCCGGTGGCCTCCGCGAACATCGAGCCGGGGTAGTTGATCAGGCCGATGGTCAGCCCGTCGGGCTCGGCCTGGTAGATCTCGTTCGTACCGATCAGGCTGCCCCCGCCCGGGCTGTTCTTGACGTTGACCTGAACCCCCTCGATCTCATCCTCGAGATGGGTCTCGAGAAGTCTCACGAAGGTGTCGAAGCCCCCGCCCGGGTTGTACGGCACGACCATCGTGATGGTTTCGCCGTCGAAGAACGCCGCCGGATCCTCGGCAGAGTCCGTGCCCTCGCCGCCGGTCTGCCCGCACGCACCCAGAGTGACGCCCATCGTGCCGGCGGCCAGGCCGCTCAGCATGCGGCGTCGAACACGTCGTCTCGTCATCACAGATCCACCGCTTCCAGTCAGATTGTCGTCGGCGACTACTGCTGCTGCGTCCCGCCCAGGGTCGGCTCCCAGGCGTCGACCATGGCTTGCATGCTGGCCTCGGCGCCGTTCTCCGTCGTCACCGCCTTGTCCTGCTTGAGCTTCTTCATCGCCTCGCGGGTGAGGCCGGACAGTGGGGCCGGGAGGCCGACCCGATCCGCGTAGTCCATGCAGATCATCAGGTCCTTCTCCGCCCACGGCATCGGGCGCGGCTTGTGCCACGTGCCCAGAGCCCAGTTCGCTCCGCTCCCGAGCATCAGCGCGGGAATCAACTCCTCCTGGGAGACGCCGAGCCGCTTGCCCAGCCGCAGTGCCTCCGCGTTCGCGACCACATTGATCCAGAGCAGGAGGTTGTTGAGCATCTTCCCGACCTGACCTGCACCGAGCGCACCGAGCAGGCGAACGTCCGTGGCGAACGAGCGGAGCGCGGCGTCCCAATCGGTGAACACCTCGGGCTCGCCACCGCACAGGACGAGCAGCGTCCCGTCGACCGCGGCGTGCTCGGCCCGGCACAGGGTCGCATCGGCGACCTTGACGCCCTGGGCTGCCAGAGCCGCGCCGACCTGGATGGACGTGTCGGGGGCGATGGTGCTGCACAGGAACACGACGTCACCGGCGGCCGCACCTTCGTGGACGCCGCCAGGCCCGAGGCACGCGCCGAGTACCTCGTCGTCGAACCCCACGACCACGAACGTCGCCGACACGTTGCGGGCCACGTCAGCCGGGGCCTTCTCGACGGTGACACCGTGCGCGGCCGCTGCCTCGACGGACTCCGGTCGCACGTCGAATCCGTGGACCGCGTAACCGGCATCCAGCAGGTGCCGCGCCATGGGCAGGCCCATCTTGCCGAGTCCGAGAACTCCGACGTGTGTCGCCATCAGCGGGGCTCCGTCCAGTGATTCTCAGGCGGCTTTCACACGTACATCCGGCGCAGAGATGTTGGATGTTGTGTAATAAATCCATAAGCTATGGCTTGTCGGCTCGGCGGTCAAGGAAACCAGGCGTTCAGACCTCGCGCCCGCGCGAACGACAACCGCCCTCGTCCAACCACTCGGGCCGGACGAGGGCGGCTGCTCCGAAGCGAACCGTCAGCTGCCGACGGCCTCCTCGACCCGCTTGCCGAGGGTCTCGTCGACGCTGCGCCAGTAGGCGTAGACCCGCTGCCGCAGCTCGTCGGTCGTCACGTGGCTCACGTGGCCGGCGATGTTGGCGACCAGGCGGTCGCGGGCAGCGTCGTCGAGCACCTCGCGCACCAGCGTGCCGGGCTGGCCGAAGTCGTCGTCCTCGGTGTGCGGGGTGGCGGCGGCGCGCACGAGCTCGCCGTCGGACTCCCACCCGGCGTCACCGACCAGCGACGGCTCGGCCGCCGGGCCGCCGTGGCTGTTGGGCGCGTAGACGGGACGGTCGGCCGCGGCGAAGTCGAACCGCATGGCGCCGTCCTTCGAGTACGAGTGGACCTCGTTCTTCGGCGCGTTGACCGGCAGCTGGTTGTAGTTGGTACCGATGCGGTATCGGTGCGCGTCGGCGTAGGAGAAGATGCGCCCGAGCAGCATCTTGTCCGGGCTCGCGGCGATGCCGGGGACGAAGTTGCTCGGCTCGAACGCGGCCTGCTCGATCTGCGCGAAGTAGTTCTCCGGGTTGCGGTCCAGCCGCAGCGTTCCGACCTTGATCAGAGGGTAGTCGCCCTTGGGCCACACCTTCGTGAGATCGAACGGGTTGAACCGGTAGCTCGCGGCGTCGGCGTAGGGCATGACCTGCACGTGCACCGTCCACGACGGCGCGTCGCCGCGCTGGATGGCCTCGTAGAGGTC
Source organism: Jiangella ureilytica (assembly GCF_004348545.1). Classification (GTDB taxonomy): domain Bacteria; phylum Actinomycetota; class Actinomycetes; order Jiangellales; family Jiangellaceae; genus Jiangella; species Jiangella ureilytica. The sequence goes on from NZ_SMKL01000072.1 coordinate 11,529, forward strand.
GCGGATGTGGTGGTCGGCGTCCTCACCGGCGATGCGGTCGGCGTCGGCCTGTGTGAGGAACTCGTGGCCCTGGTCGGTGCGGAAGTGGTACTTGACCCAGAACCGCTCGCCGCCGGCGTTGATCCACTGGTACGTGTGCGAGCCGAAGCCGTCCATGGTGCGCCAGCTGCGCGGCAGGCCGCGGTCGCCCATGAGCCAGGTGACCTGGTGCGCGCTCTCGGGCGACAGGGTCCAGAAGTCCCACTGCATGTCGTGGTTGCGCAGGTTCGAGCCCGGCAGCCGCTTCTGCGAGCGGATGAAGTCGGGGAACTTGATGGTGTCGCGCAGGAAGAAGACCGGCGTGTTGTTGCCGACGATGTCGTAGTTGCCCTCGGACGTGTAGAACTTCAGCGCGAAGCCGCGCGGGTCGCGCCAGGTGTCCGGGCTGCCCTGCTCGCCGGCGACGGACGAGAACCGCGCCAGCGCCTCGGTGCGCGTGCCCGGCTGGAACAGCGCGGCCTTGGTGAACTGGCTGACGTCCTCGGTGACCTCCAGGACGCCGAACGCGCCGCCGCCCTTGGCGTGCACGACGCGCTCCGGCACGCGCTCGCGGTTGAACTGGGCCAGCTTCTCGACGAGGTAGTGGTCGTGCAGCACGATGGGCCCGTTCGGCCCCACCGTCAGGGAGTGGGCGTCGCTGGCCACCGGTGCGCCGGAATTGGTGGTCGTGTGCGGCGTAGAACTCATCCGTTCTCCTCAATCACTGTCGGCAGTCGGGGCAGAGCCCCCAGAAGGTCACCTCGGCCTCGTCGAGCGCGAAGCCGTGCGTGTGTGCAGGCGCCAGGCACGGCGCCTCTCCGGAGCAGTCGACGTCGACGATGACGCCGCAGCTCCGGCAGATCATGTGATGGTGGTTGTCGCCGACCCGCGTCTCGTAGCGAGCGGCGGACCCGGCCGGCTCGATGCGGCGCAGCAGCCCGGCCTCGGTGAGGGCGTGCAGCACGTCGTAGACGGCCTGGGTGGAGACGGCCCCGAGCGAGGACCGGACGTGCCGCGCGACGGTGTCGGCGTCGGCATGCGACTCGCACTCGAGCGCGACGAGGACGCCCACGCGCGGCGCGGTGACCCGCAGCCCGGCGGCCCGCAACCGCGAGGCGGCGTCGTCACGCGACGTCTCTCCCTGCCGCCTCGCGGCGGGCCGCGGCCGGCCTTCCTCGTCCGTGGGCACGACCCGATCGTCGCCGCTTATCTGGAACGAGTCAAGTAAACGTCCGATTCAAGAGATGCTGGGGTCAGACCTCGTCGGGCGGCCCGGGGTCGGGATGGCGGCGCAGGTGCACGATGCTCGCCACCAGCCCACCCCAGACGATGACGATGGCCACGATCAGCATGGCGATGGCTCCGGCGCTCACACCTGCTCCTTCCCGCCGACGATGTCCAACTCGGCCGGCACGAACTCGTCTCGGTCCCGCCACGGGATCAGGGACAGGACGACGCCGACGACGATGGTGCCCACAGCGACACCCCAGCCGAGGGTCAGCAGGAACCCGGTGGAGTAGCCCCCGTAGTTCTCGTCGAACTCCTGCCGCAGGCTGTCCCACATCATCCAGCCGAGCACGACCGGCGTCACGACGCCGAGGGCCACCTGCCACCAGACTCCGAGGTGGACGACGGACGTGAGATTGGTGTGCGCGCGCAGTGCCGCCAGGCGGCGCAGCACCCAGGCGACCACCACCACGATCACCAGGGCCGCGAGCGCGATGCCGTACTGGTTGATGAAGTGGTCGGCGACGTCGAGGTAGTGCAGGCCCTGGGCGGTGGGGAACAGCAGGAGCGAGACCAGGGCGATGCCGCCGCCGACGATGAGCACGGCCGGCACCCGGCGCAGGCCGGTGCGGTCCTGGACGGCCGAGATCACCACTTGCACGATGCTGATCAGCGAGGTGAAACCCGCGATGACCAGTGAGGCGAAGAAGATGACGCCGAACAGCCCGGCGCCGCTGGTGAGCGTCGAGATGATCTGCGGGAAGGCGACGAATGCCAGGCCGGGACCTGACGTCGCCACGTCACCGACCGCGACGCCGCTCGCGGCTGCCATGAAGCCCAGCGTGGCGAAGACGCCGATGCCGGCCAGGATCTCGAACGAGCTGTTGGCGAAACCGGCCACGAGCGCCGAACCGGTGAGGTCGGACCGCCGGTGCAGGTGCGAGGCGTAGGTGATCATGATGCCGAAGCCGACCGACAGCGAGAAGAAGATCTGCCCGTAGGCCGCCACCCACACGCCGCCGTCGGTGATGGCGCCCCAGTCGGGCGAGAAGAAGGCGTCCAGACCCTCAGCGGCGCCGTCGAGGAACAGCGCTCGCACCACCAGGAACAGGAACAGCACCACGAGCAGCGGGATGAACACCCGGTTGGCGCGCTCGATGCCGCGCCGCACACCCAGCGCGAGGACCGCGAGCGTGCACACCCAGACCGCCAGCAGCGGCCAGAAGACGCCCGAGACGTACGACGACACCCAGCCCGGCTCGCCCACCTGCAGGAAGTCTCCGGTCAGGAACGCCTCGGGGTCGTCGCCCCAGTCCTGGCCCACGGAGAACCCGGCGTACCGGGCCGCCCAGGCGATGATGACGGCGTAGTACGCGGCGATGACGAAGCAGATGGCGACCTGCCACCAGCCGATCGCCTCGGTCCGGCGGTGCAGGCGGCGGAACGCCAGCGGCGGCGAGCCATGGAAGCGGTGCCCGAGGGCGTACTCGAGCATCAAGAGCGGGATGCCGGCGGACAGCAGGGCCACCAGGTACGGCAGCAGGAACGCGCCGCCACCGTTCTCATAGGCCACGTAGGGAAATCGCCAGATGTTGCCCAGGCCGATGGCCGAACCGATGGCGGCCATCAGGAACCCTGCCCGGGTGCCCCATTGCTCCCGTTCGCGCTGCACTGTCACTCCTCCTGCCGGTGGTGACAGCCGACCTTACCGGTCGGGTCCGACAGGGTGAAGTGTCAGCGCGCGGCGCGCAGCCACTGGGCGGCCTCGACGGCCCAGTAGGTGAGGACGATGTCGGCGCCGGCCCGGCGGATGGACGTCAGCGTCTCGAGGACGGCACGATCGCGGTCGATCCAGCCCCGCTCGGCGGCGGCCTGGATCATCGCGTACTCGCCGGAGATCTGGTACGCCGCCACGGGGACGTCGGCGAGGTCGCGGACCCGGGCCAGCACGTCGAGGTAGGACATGGCCGGCTTGACCATGACCATGTCGGCGCCCTCGTCGATGTCGAGGGCGGTCTCGCGCAGCGCCTCGAGGCCGTTGGCGGGATCCTGCTGGTAGGTCGTGCGGTCGCCGACCAGCGACGATTCGATGGCCTCGCGGAACGGGCCGAAGAACGCCGAGGCGTACTTGGCCGCGTAGGCGAGGATGGCGACGTCGGTGTGCCCGGCGGCGTCGAGCGCCGTCCGCGCGGCGCCGACCTGGCCGTCCATCATCCCGCTCGGTCCGACGACGTGGACGCCGGCATCGGCCTGGGCGACCGCCATGCGGCCGTAGATCTCGAGCGTGGCGTCGTTGTCGACCGTGCCGTCGGGCGCCAGCACGCCGCAGTGGCCGTGGTCGGTGAACTCGTCGAGGCAGAGGTCGGCCATGACGACGGTGGCGTCGCCCACCTCGGCGACGATTTCGCGGATGGCGGCGTTGAGCGGCCCTTTGGGGTCGACGCCGCCGCTGCCGACGGCGTCCTTCTGCGACGGGATGGCGAACAGCATGATCCCCCCGACGCCGGCCTCAACCGCCTCGAGCGAGGCCTTGCGCAGCGACTCCATGGTGTGCTGCACGACGCCCGGCATGGACGCGATGGGGCGCGGCTCCGTGGCGCCCTCGCGGACGAACATCGGCAGCACCAGGTGGCGCGGCTCGAGCGACGTCTCGGCGACCAGGCGCCGCATGGCCGGCGTGCGGCGCAACCGCCGCGGCCGGATCTCCGGGTATCCCATGCTCTCGTCCCCTACTGGGCGTTCTTGCGCCGCGCGGACGCCCGGCGGCGCTGCGACGGCTTGAGCACCGGCTCGCCGGCCTCGACCATGGCCAGCCGCCGCGACAGGCCGAACTGCGCCAGTGCCTCGGCCAGCGCCTCGACCGACGGCTCGGGAGCCAGCACGTCGACCCGCAGTCCGTGCTCCTCGGCCGTCTTCGCCGTCTGCGGCCCGATGCAGGCGACGACGGTGGACGCGTGCGGCTTGCCGGCGATGCCGACCAGGTTGCGCACCGTCGAGGACGACGTGAACGCGACCGCGTCGAACTTGCCGGTCTTGATGGCGTCGCGGGTCTCGGCGGGCGGCGGCGCGGCGCGCACCGTGCGGTACGCCGTCACGTCGTCGACCTCCCAGCCCATGTCGGTCAGCCCGGCGGCCAGCGTCTCGGTGGCGATGTCCGCCCGCGGCAGGAACACCCGGTTGATCGGGTCGAGCACCTCATCGTACGGCGGCCAGTCGTTCAGCAGCCCGACGGCGGACTGCTCGCCGGAGGGCACGAGGTCGGGCTCGATGCCCCACGACCGCAGCGCGTCGGCGGTCTTCTCGCCGACGGCGGCGACCTTCAGCCCGGACAGCGCACGGGCGTCGAGGCCGTACGCCGTCAGCTTCTCCTTGACCGCACGCAGCGCGTTGACCGAGGTGAACGCGATCCACTCGTAGCGGCCCTCGACCATGCCCCGGACGGCCTTGTCGATCTGCTGCGGGTTGCGTGGCGGCTCGACGGAGATCGTCGGGACCTCCTCGGGCACCGCGCCCGAGCGGCGCAGCGCCGAGGACAGCTGGCCGGCCTGCTCCTTGGTGCGCGGCACCAGGACCCGCCAGCCGAACAGCGCCTTGGTCTCGAACCACGAGAGCGTGTCGCGGTGCTCGATGGTGTCGCCGACGATGACGACGAACGGCGCCTCGAGCTTCGCCGCCCGCACGTCGGCCGCCACGCCGCCGAGCGTCGACACGACGGTCTGCTGCTCGACGGTGCTGCCGGACGTGACGACGGCGACCGGCGTGGACGGCACCCGGCCGGCGTCGACGAGCGCGCCGGCGAGGTGGCCGAGCTGCTCGGTGACGCCGGTCAGCAGGACGGTGTCGGCGGTACACGACTTGAGGTCGATCTTGCCGCCGACGTCGAAGATCTCGACGCTGCGGCGGCGGCCGGTGACCAGCGGGATGCCGGCGTGCGTCGCCACGGAGATCGCCGTGGCGACGCCTGCGACGACCTCGAACGGGACACCGGCCTTGGCGCAGGCGAGCGCCTCGTCGGCGCCGGTGGCGTGGGTGAACGGGTCGCCGCCGAGCAGTCGCACCACCCGCCGGCCCCCCTTGGCGGCCTGGACCAGGCGGCGCCCGCGCGCCGACGGGGTCAAGGTGACGCCTTCGTCGTCGACGCCGACGTCGATGATCTCGACGATGCCGGGCGCGTAGGCGAGCATCGCGCGGTGCGCCGGCTCGTCGATGACGACGACGTCGGCCCCACCGAGCACCTCGACCGCCCGTAGGGTGAGCAGCCCCGGATCGCCGGGACCGGCGCCGACGAACGCGACGCCACCTTCTTCGGTGCGCTGCTTCGCGCCTCGCGGAGTGGTCACGACTCTATTCCTCCTTCGACGCCGGTCCGCCGGCGTCGACGACTGCCCCGGCCCCGTCGGCGAGAAGCTCGAGCGCGAGGTCGCGCCCGATCTGCTCAGCCCCCCCGAGGGACCCGGTGGCTGACTTGCGGATACTCACCGATCCGTCGCGTGAAGCCACGACGGCCCGGATGTACAGCTCGAGGCCCTCTTCCCCCTCCGCCGCCTCGGCGTAGGCGCCCACGGGCGCCGTACATCCGGCCTCGAGCACGGCGAGAAGGGTCCGTTCAGCGGTGACGGCCGCCCTGGTGGCGGCGTCGTCGAGCGCGCTCAGCGCCTCGACCAGTGCGGTGTCGGCGGTGCGGCACTCGACCGCCAGGGCGCCCTGGCCCGGCGCGGGCAGCACCTGCATCGGGTCGAGGGCCTCGGTGACGGAGTCGAGGCGGCCCAGGCGGGCGAGCCCGGCCCGGGCCAGCACGACGGCGTCGAGCGTGCCGTCGGCGACCTTGCCCAGCCGGGTGTCGACGTTGCCCCGCAGCCCGACGATCTCGATGCCGAGGCCCAGCGCGCGCAGCTGCGCCTCGCGCCGCGGCGACCCGGTGCCCACCCGTGCGCCGGCGGGGAGGTCGGACAGCTTCAGGCCGTCGCGCGCGCACAGCACGTCGCGCGGGTCCTCGCGCTCGGGGATGGCGGCCACGACGAGGCCGTCGGCCGGCGCCGTCGGGAGATCCTTGAGGGAGTGGACGGCGAGGTCGACGCGGCCGTCGAGCAGGGCCTCGCGAAGCGCCGTCACGAACACGCCGGTGCCGCCGATGCTCTCGAGCGGCGCCGTCGACACGTCGCCCGTCGTCTGGATGCGGACCAGCTCGACCTCGTGGCCGAGCGAGCGCAGCCGCTCCTGCACGTACCCCGCCTGCGCCAGCGCGAGGGTGCTGCCGCGGGTGCCCAGCTGCAACGGTGCGGTCGTCATGCCTGCACCGTCCCCTCGGCGTCGTGACCGACGGCGTCGTGACCGACGGGGTCGGGCTTGGCGACCGCGTCGATGGAGCGGCGGTCGAGGGCGAACAGCTCGCGCAGCGCGGCCTCGTAGGAGGCGCCGTCGGGCTGGGCGGCCAGTTCCTTGACCCGCACCGTCGGCTGGTGCAGCAGCTTGTCGACCACGCGGCGGACGGTGCGGGCGACCTCGGCGCGGGTGCGCTCGTCGAGGTCGGGCAGCCGGCCGGCCATGCGGGTGAGCTCGGCGTCGACGACGTCGTCGGCCATGCTGCGCAGCGCGACGACGGTGGGCGCCACCTGGGCGGCCCGGCGCGCGGTGGCGAACGCGGCGACCTCGTCGGTGACGATGGAGCGCACGGCGGAGACGTCGTCGGCCATGGTGCGGGCGTCGGCGACGTCGTCGTCGGCGGCCACGCTGAGCCGGGCGAGGTCGGCGAGCACCACGCCGGGGAGGTCCGCGACGCCGGCGTCGACGTCGCGCGGCAGGGCGAGGTCGACGATGCCCAGCGGCCTGCCGCCACGGCGCGACACGGCCGCCTCGACGAGGTCGTAGGCCAGCACGACGCCGGCCGCGCCCGTGCACGAGACGACGACGTCGACGGTGCGCAGCACCGCCGGCAGCTCGGCCATGGCGACGGCCCGGCCGCCGACGGCCTCGGCCAGCCGGGCGCCGTTCTCGGGAGTGCGGTTGGCGACCAGGACGTCGACGCCCTCGCGCTGCAGGGTCGCCGCGGCCAGCGCCGCCATGGACCCGGCGCCGACCACCAGGGCGGACGTGCCGGACAGCAGCTCGCGCCAGGACGCGCCGCCGACCTGCCCGGACGACCAGCCCTCGGCCGCGACCGCCGGCAGCACCCGGGCCAGGCCCAGCGTCACCAGCGAGCGGCCGGCGGCGTCGATGCCGGTCTCGGCGTGGGCGCGCTTGCCGACCCGCAGCGCGTTCTGGAACAGCTCGGTGAGCACCCGCCCGGTGGCCCCGGACGTCTGCGCGAGCCGGAACGCGTCGCGCACCTGGCCGAGGATCTGCGTCTCGCCGACGACCATGGAGTCGAGGCCGCTGACGACGTGGAACAGATGAGAGACCGCGCGGTCGCCGTAGTGCACGTAGAGGTACGGCGTCAGCAGCTCGATGGGCGCGCCGGTGTGGAGCGACAGCAGCGTGCTGGCCTCTTCGACGCCGCCGTGGAACGTGGCGGTGTCCAGGTACAGCTCGAGCCGGTTGCACGTCGCGACGACGACGGCCTCGGCGATCTGGTCCGACGACGGGACCTCGTCGAGCAGCTTCCCGACGGCGGCGCGGTCGAGGGCGACGCTCTCGAGTACCTCGACGGGGGCGCTGCGGTGCGACACCCCGATGGCGAGCACGCTCATCCGTTCACCGCCTCGGCCAGCTCCGCCGCCTGCTCGGCGGTCAGGGCCAGTGCGGCGCCGTTCTTGCGCTGCTCGTGGTACGCGAGGATCTGCAGTTCGGTGGAGAGGTCGACCTTGCGCAGGTCGACGCCCTCGGGCACCTGCACGATGGCGGGCGCGAAGTTGAGGATGCTGGTGACGCCGGCGGCGACCAGGCGGTCGCACACCAACTGCGCGGCCCGCGCCGGTGTGGCGACGACGCCGATGGCGATGCCGAGGTCCTGGACGATCTGCTCGAGCTCGTCGGCGTGCCGGACGTTGAGGCCGGCGACCTCCTCGCCCAGGCGGCTGGGGTCGGCGTCGACGAGCGCGGCGATGCGGAAGCCGCGGGACGCGAACCCGCCGTAGTTGGCCAGCGCGTGGCCGAGGTTGCCGATGCCGACGATGACGACCGCCCAGTCCTGGGTCAGGCCGATCTCGCGTGTGATCTGGTGGCGCAGGAAGTCGACCTCGTAGCCGACGCCGCGGGTGCCGTAGGAGCCCAGGTAGGAGAGGTCCTTGCGCAGCTTGGCGGAGTTGACCCCGGCCGAGGCGGCCAGCTCTTCCGACGACACCGTGGCGACGCCCCGCTCGGCCAGGTTGGTGAGCGCCCGCAGGTAGAGCGGCAACCGCGCGACCGTCGCCTCCGGCACGCCGCGCGGCGGCGCTGCGGCTGGTGTCGGTGTGGACGACGGGCGGCTGTTTCGGGTCACGACACTCCCCGGTCGGCCGGCACGGAAGGCGACATCCGGGGGCCGGGTGACGGACCCGAACCGGCAGGACTTACGATGCGCCCCAGCCTAGACGCTTGTGAACGTATGCACAAAGTTGCTGTTCCGCCCCGGATGTTCTATAAGCCGCCGGTCAGAGCGCGGCGCAGCCGGTCGGCGTCGACCCGCCAGAAGTCGTGCTGAGCACCGTCGACGAACGTGACGGGGATCTGCTCGCCGTAGCGCCGCTCGAGCTCCGGTTCGCCGACGATGCTGCGTTCCTCCCACCCGACTCCGAGCTCGGCGCAGACCGCCTCGACGACCGTCCGGGCGTCGTCGCAGAGGTGGCAGCCGGGCTTGCCGAGCAGCAGCACCCGCGCGCCGGGATCCGTGTTCGTGTCCGTCATGGAACTCAACCGTACGCAAGCGCGCGGCGCCGTTACTCTTGGCGACCATGCCGGGTTTGCGCTTGCGCAGGGAACGGACCGGGGCCGCGACGGAACGAGCGCGGGCCGACGTCGCGGCCAGCACCGCCGAGGCGATCGCCGGCATCGAGCTGCCCTCCGATGCCCGGGCGGCGGCCTTCTTCGATCTCGACAACACCGTGCTGCGCGGCGCCTCGCTGTTCTACCTGGCCCGCGGCATGCACCAGCGCGGTCTGCTGCGCACCAGCGACATCCTCCGGTTCGGGCGGCAGCAGCTGCAGTTCGCGTTGGGCGCCGAGGACCCCGACCACATCGTCGAGGCCCGGGCGGCGGCGCTGTCGTTCATCGCCGGCCGCTCGGTCGAGGAGCTCTCACGGGTCGGCGAAGAGATCTTCGAGGAGCTCATGGCCGACAAGCTCTGGCCGGGCACCCAGGCGATCGCCCAGCTCCACATCGACCAGGGGCAGCGGGTCTGGCTGGTCACGGCGGCGCCGGTCGAGGTCGCGACGATCATCGCCCGCCGGCTGGGGCTGACGGGCGCGCTCGGCACCGTCGCCGAGCACGTCGACGGCACCTACACCGGCCGGCTGGTCGGCGACCTGCTGCACGGCGAGGACAAGGCGGCCGCCGTGCGGTCGCTGGCCGAGCGCGAGGGCCTCGACCTCGGCCGGTGCTCGGCCTACAGCGACTCCGCCAACGACATCCCGATGCTCTCGCTGGTCGGCTTCCCGTGCGCGGTGAACCCGGACCGGAAGCTGCGCCGGCACGCCCGCAAGCGCGGCTGGCGCATCCGCGACTACCGGGCCCGCCGGCGCAACACGACGCTCGGGCTGGCCGCCGGGACGGGCGCCGTCGCCGGTGCCGCCGTGGGGATCGTCGCCGCGCGCAAGAAGCGCTAGCCGAACGCCGGGCCGCGCAGCTCGAGCAGCTCGGTGAGCGTGGCCTGGATGGTGTCGCGCACCTGGTCGGTCAGCTCGAAGACCACCATGGGGTCGTCGGCGGCGCCGGGCGGGTAGTCGTCGGTGCGGATCGGCTCGCCGAACTCGATGATCCACTTCGACGGCAGCGGCACCAGGCCCAGCGGCCCGAGCCAGGGGAACGTCGGCGTCAGCGGGAAGTACGGCAGCCCGAGCAGCCGCGCGAGCGACTCGGCGTTGCCGATCATCGGGTAGATCTCCTCAGCCCCCACGATGGAGCACGGGATGATCGGCGCCTTGGTGCGCAGGGCCGCCGACACGAACCCGCCGCGGCCGAACCGCTGCAGCTTGTAGCGCTGCGAGAACGGTTTGCCGACGCCTTTGAAGCCTTCGGGCCACACGCCGACCAGCTCGCCGTTGCCCAGCAGCGCCTCGACGTCCTCGTTGCAGGCCAGCGTGGTGCCGCTGCGGCGGGCGAGGTCGGACACGAACGGCAGCTGGAAGACCAGCGTCGCGCCGAGCGCGCGCAGGTGCCGGGCCTTCGGGTGGGTGTCGTGCACGGCCAGCTGCGTCATCAGGGAGTCGACCGGCAGCGTGCCCGAGTGGTTGGCCGCGACCAGCGCCGCGCCGGAGTCGGGGACGTGCTCGATGCCGCGCACCTCGACCCGGAACCAGTGCCGGTAGAACGGGCGCAGTATCGGTAGCAGCACCGTCTCGGTGAGCTCCGGGTCGAAGCCGAACGGGTCGACCTCGAACTCGCCGGTCAGCCGGCGTCCGGCGAACGCGACCAGCTTGTCGATCTGCTCGCCGTCGACGCCGAGGTGGTCGCGCAGCGCCCGGCCGGCCGCGGCGGCGACGCGGTCGAGCAGACCGGGGAGCGGACTATCGGCCACGGGTGTCCTCACCGGTCAGGACGCCCCGCAGGGTGTGCTCGACGGCGCGGATGCGGTCGCGGTCGAGCAGGCCGCCGCGGGTGCGGGCCCCGGCGAACGCGTCGAACGTGGCGACCGTGCTGTAGACGGGGTCGAACTTCAGCTGCGTGCGCATGCGGGTGGTGTCGACGCCGCGGCCGTAGGTCAGGAACCGCACCATGGCGGAGTCCATGTCGACGACGCCGGTGCGTCTGAGGATGCCGCCGACGAACGGCGACCCCAGCGTCGGCAGCGGCACGATGGGCCGGCCGGCCCGCCGCAGCGCCTGGCTCAGCACCAGGAAGCCGTCGCCGGCCACGTTGAAGATGCCCGGCCGGTGCTCGACCGTCGCCACCCGCAGCGCGTCGACGCAGTCCTGCTCGTGCACCAGCTGGAAACGCGGGTCGCGGCCCAGCACCACCGGCACGACGGGCAGCACGAAGTACTCCGTCAGCCCGGTGCGGATGTCAGGGCCCAGCACGTTCGCGAACCGCAGGATCGTCACCCCGACGTCGGGCCGGCGGCGCGAGAACCCGCGCACGTACGCCTCGACCTCGCCCGCGTCCTTCTCGTAGCCGCGCCGTGTGTACGCGCCGGACACCATGTCCTCGGCGAACAACGCCGGCGCCTGCGGACCCGAGCCGTACACCGTCGTCGACGACTTCACGACCACCTTGCGCACCGAAGCCGAGCGCTGGCACGCCGCCAGCAGCTGCATGGTGCCGATGACGTTGATCTCCTTCTGCGGCGTGCGGCCTCCGGCGTCGGCCCGCGTCGCGAGGATGTTCATGTGCACGACGGTGTCGGGTGCGGCCCGGTCCATGACCCGGCCGACGTCGGACGTGCGGATGTCGGCACGCACGAATTCCGCCGCGCCGATGCTCTCGGCCGGCTCCACGAGATCGACCCCGACGACCCGGTCGATGCCGGGCTCGGCCGCGAGGCGCGCGGCCAGCCGGGCGCCCAGATGCCGAGCGACGCCGACGACCATCACAACCCTGGACACTCGCGTCCCGCTCTCCCCGTCGAGCCCGGCCGCGCGAGACACCACCCCCGCGCGGCCGCGAAAAGACCTACTTGCCCATGCGGCGACGCTGCACGCGCGTACGGCGCAGGAGCTTACGGTGCTTCTTCTTCGCCATCCGCTTGCGGCGCTTCTTGATCACAGAGCCCACAGGGCACCCTCACTCGCACGTATGGTTGCCGCGCGCCAGCCGCGCGACCGGCCAAGCCTACCCGGCTGACCGGGGGCATCGTCCAATCAGGGTGACTCGCGGACTCAGCCGGCCTGCATCCCGCGGACATAGGACTCGCGCAGGTACTCGTGCACCGCGCTCTCCGGAATACGGAACGAGCGGCCCACCTGCACCGCTGGCAACGTACCCGCGTGGACGAGGCGATACACCGTCATCTTCGACACCCTCATCGCCGTCGCCACTTCGGCGACGGTGAGGAAGCGCACCTCTCCCAGAGGTGCCTCGGGTCCGTTGGTCGTCATCGCTCCTCCACGTCGTGTGGGATGAATCGTAGTGGCGGATGTGACAGATGGGAAAGGGGGATCGAGAAGTGAACCGGTCCAGGGCCCGGATTGATCCGTTCTCGTGACGTTTGATCCGTGCCGGTCGCGGGTGAGAGTGCCGGTGCCATGACGTGGGTGATCGCCGATGATCACGGGCACAGCAGGGGGACGGCGAACGACCTCAGTACAGCGGGTCCAGACCGTGCGCCGGGAAGACCGCGGTGCGGGTGGCCTGGACGGCTTGGTCGAGGCGATCGGCGGGGTCGTAGCCCGAGGACCAGTCGGCGAAGGTGGTCGAGCCGCCGTCGGTCATGCGCTGGGGCGGGGTGCGGTCGTAGCGCGACGACACGTGCGCCCGCCAGCCCGGCGGCGTCGGCGTCACCGGGTCGACCGGCCGCTCGGCCGCGATGGCCAGCAGGTGGGTCCAGGCGCGCGGCACGACCTCGATGAGTGCGTAACCGCCGCCGCCGGTGGCGACCCAGCGGCCGTCGCACAGCTCGTGGGCGAGGTCGTGCAGGACCCGGTAGGACTCGCGCTGCCCGTCGAGGGTCAGCGCCAGATGCGCCAAGGGGTCCTCGAGATGGGAGTCGCAGCCGTGCTGGGTGACCAGGATCTGCGGCTCCCACGCGCGCAGCAGCGGCGGGACGACGGCGTGGAAGGCGCGCAGCCAGCCGGCGTCGGAGGTCCCGGGCGGGAGCGCGACGTTGACGGCGGTCCCTTCGGCGCCCGGCCCGCCGGTCTCGTCCGGATAGCCGGTGCCGGGGAAGAGGGTGCGCGGCGTCTCGTGCAGGCTGATCGTCAGCACGCGGGGGTCGTCGTAGAAGACGGCCTGGACGCCGTCGCCGTGGTGGACGTCGACGTCGACGTACGCGACCCGCTCGGCACCGGAGTCCAGCAGTGCCCGGATCGCCAGCGCGGGGTCGTTGTAGACGCAGAACCCGGAGGCGCTGCCGGGCATCGCGTGGTGCAGCCCACCGGCCACGTTGACGCCGTGCGCCGCGGCTCCCGACCACACCGCCCGCGCCGCCGCCACCGTCCCGCCGGCCACCAGGGCGCTGGCCTCGTGCATGCCGGCGAAGCAGGGGTCGTCGGTGGTGCCGAGGCCGTGGGCGAAGTCGACGGTGTCCGGGTCGGCCGATGCCGCCTTGACGGCGTCGATGTAGCCGGCCGTGTGCACCGTCCGTAGCAGCTCGTCGTCGGCAGCGGCCGGCGCCTCGACGTGCACGCCGTCGGCGCCGAGGATGCCCAGCTCGCGCGCGAGCCGGATGGTGAGGTCGACGCGGACCGGGTTGAGCGGGTGACCGGGGCCGAAGTCGTAGTCGATCAGCGCGTCGGACCAGGCCACGTGGACGGTGTGCATGGGACCGTCAGACCGGCTCGCCGGACGACAGCGCGCGCGAGCGGTCGCGGGCGGCTTCGAGGGCGCCCAGGAAGGCGGCGCGCACCCCGCCGTCGTCGAGCCGGCGCAGAGCCGCCGCCGTCGTGCCGCCGGGCGAGGTGACCCGCTCGCGCAGCACGGTCGGGTGCTCGCCGGTGTCGCGCAGCAGCGCGGCCGAGCCGGCCAGCGTCTGCACGACCAGCTCGGTGGCCGTGGCGCGGGTCAGGCCCAGGTGGACACCGGCCTCGATCATGGCCTCGACCACGTAGAACACGTACGCGGGGCCGGAGCCGGAGACGGCGGTGACGGCGTCCTGGTGCTTCTCCGGGACCCGGGTCACCCGGCCGGTCGAGCGCAGCAGGTCCTCGGCCTCGCGCAGATGCTCCTCGCCGGCGTTCGAGCCGGGCGACACGGCGGCCATGCCCTCGCCGATCAGCGCCGGGGTGTTCGGCATGACCCGCACGACGGCGACACCGCCGGGCAGCCGCGCCTCGACGAACGACGTGGTGATGCCGGCCGCCAGCGACACGAACAGCTGCCCGGGCCGGGCCGACGCGGCGACCTCGTCGAGCAGCGGCCCCATGTCGTAGGGCTTCACCACGAACAGGACGGTGTCAGCGCGCTTCACGGCCTCGGCGTTGCCGACGACCTCGACGCCGTAGCGCTCGGTCAGCTCCGCCGCCCGCTCGGGCCGCTTCTCGGCGGCCAGCACCTCGGCGACGGGACGCCCGCCCTGCAGGATGCCGGCGAGCAGCGCCTCGCCCATGACGCCGACACCGAGGACCGCCACCGTCATCTGGAGCTCGCCACCGATCGCAGGAGGAAGGCCAGGTTGGCCGGCCGCGCGGCCAGCCGCCGGACCAGATACGTGTACCACTGCGGGCCGAACGGGACGTACACGCGGACCCGCTCGCCGGCCAGGACCAGCCGCCGCTGCTCGCGCGGGCGGATGCCGTAGAGCATCTGGTACTCGTAGCTGCCCTGCTCGCGGCGGTGCCGGGCGGCCAGTGAGCCGGCGATCTCGACCAGCCGGGGGTCGTGCGTGGCGATCATGGGATAGCCGTCGCCGGCGAACAGCACCTTCATGCAGCGCACGTACGACCGGTCGATCTCGCCGCGGTCGCGGAACGCCACCGTCTCGGGCTCGTCGAAGGCGCCCTTGCACAGCCGCACCCGCGAGCCCTGGCCGGTGAGGTCGCGGCAGTCGGCCTCGGTGCGCTTGAGGCCGGCCTGCAGCGCCACCCCCGCGTCGGCGAAGTCCTGGCGCAGCTCGCGCAGGACGTCGAGCGTGTAGTCGACGGTGGTGTGCTCCTCCATGTCGAGCGTGACGGTGGTGCCGGCGTCGGCCGCCGCCTGGCAGATCTGGCGCGCGTTCTCGAGCGCGATGGCCTCGCCGTCGGCCGGGAGCGCCCGCCCGAGGGAGGACAGCCGCACCGACACCTCGACGTCGGGCGTGAGCTCGGCCTTGTGCAGCGCCTCGAGCAGCGACACGTAGGCCTGCGCGACGGTGGTGGCCTGCGAGCGGTCGCGGGTGTCCTCGGCCAGGTGGTCGATGGTGACCGCGAGCCCCTCGCCGGTCAGCTCGCCGGCGACCCGCACGGCGTCGCTCTGCTCCGTCCCGGCGACGTACCGGGCGACGACGGTGCGAGTCAGCGGGAGGCGCTCGACCGTGTGCCGCAGCCGATCGCTCCGCGATGCTGCCAAGGCGGTGCCCTCTCCTTCGCGCGTGCCGGACTTCCGCCAGGGTACGGCAACGAAGGTCAGGGAGTGCGGCGGCGCAACGTGGCGGCGCCCAGCGCCAGCAGCGCGACCGAGAAGCCCAGCACGACGCCGATCTGACCCCACACGGCCGGGTCGGCGCTCTGCTGCACCTCGCTCATGGCGTCGACGGCGTACGACAGCGGCAGCACGTCGGAGACCGCCTCGAGGAAAGCCGGCAGCTGGTCCCGTGGCACCAGCAGGCCGCAGAGGAGGAACTGCGGCACGATCAGCGCCGGCATGAACTGCACGACCTGGAACTCCGTCGACGCGAACGCGCTGACGAACAGCCCGAGCGCCACGCCCAGCAGCGCGTCGAACACGGCGACGGCGACGAGCAGCCAGGCCGGTCCGGCGGTGTCCAGGTCGAGCAGCCCGATCGCCACGGACGCCGTGATCAGCGCCTGCACCAGTGCGACCGTGCCGAACGCCACGGCGTAGCCGAGCAGGAAGTCGAGCTTGCCGGTCGGCATCGACAGCAGCCGCTCCAGCGTGCCCGACGTCCGCTCGCGCAGCGTCGCGATGGATGTGACCAGGAACATCACCAGGAACGGGAAGATCGCCAGCAGGGCCGGCCCGATGCGGTCGAACACGATGCCGCCGTCGTAGATCCACCACAGCAGCGCCAGCAGCAGGCTCGGCACGACCAGCATGAGCGCGATGGTGCGGGGGTCGTGCCGCAGCTGGGTCAGGACGCGGGCTCCGGTGGCCAGCGTGATGCGCGGGGTCATGACGACACCTCCGAGTCCGCCTTCTCGATGAGCTCCAGGAACGCGCCCTCGGCGTCGGCAGCGCCGGTGCGGGCCAGCAGCGCGGGCAGGGTGTCGTCGGCGAGCAGGGCGCCGTCGCGCAGCAGCACCAGCCGCTCGCACCGCTCGGCCTCGTCCATGACGTGGCTCGACACCAGCAGCGTGACGCCGTCGGCCGCGAGCCGGTGGAACAGCTCCCACAGCTGCACCCGCAGCACCGGGTCCAGCCCGACGGTCGGCTCGTCCAGCACCAGCACCTCGGGCTCGCCGAGCAGCGCCGTCGCCAGCGACACCCGCGAGCGCTGCCCGCCGGACATGCGCCCGACCAGATGGTCGGCGTGCGACT
Organism: Jiangella ureilytica; assembly: GCF_004348545.1. Lineage (GTDB taxonomy): Bacteria > Actinomycetota > Actinomycetes > Jiangellales > Jiangellaceae > Jiangella > Jiangella ureilytica. The sequence goes on from NZ_SMKL01000072.1 coordinate 28,191, forward strand.
CGAGGTCGACCTGCTCGATCGCGCGGTCGACGTCGGAGATCGGCGCGCCGAGCACGCGGGCGTAGTAGCGCAGGTTCTGCCGCGCCGTGAGGTCGGCGTAGACGCTGGGCGCCTGGGTGACGTAGCCGACGCGGTCGCGCAGTTCCCTGTCGCCCGCGGGACGGCCGAGCACCTCGACCGTCCCGCCGGCGGTGCGCTGCACGCCCACGATGGCGCGCATCAGCGTCGACTTGCCCGAGCCCGACGGCCCGAGCAACCCGGTCAGGCTGCCCCGCCGCACGTCCAGGTCGAAGTCGTCCAGAACGGTCTGCGCGCCGCGGGCGACGCGCAGACCGCGGATCGTGATGGCCGGCGGCCCGTCGTCCGCCGCGTAATTCATCATGTGTTGAATAATGCTGGCGGGAGCGGTCCCCGTCAAGGGCTTGCGAGGATCGCCGACCGGCTACTCGAAGGCGCCGTCGTAGTACTGCTGCAGGACGGGGGCGACCAGCTCGATCAGCTCGTCCTCGGACACGGAGGCGATCGGCTCGAGCTTCACCACATAGCGGATGATCGCCAGGCCGATGAGGTGCGACGCCATGGCCTCGGCCCGCAGGACGCCGTTGGGGACGCCCTCGAAGCCCACCAGCACCCGGCCGAGGATCGCGCGGGAGACGAACTGGCGCAGCAGCCGCGCGGCCGTCTCGTGCTGCATGGCCGAGCGGAGCAGCGCGAGCATGGGCGCACGGCCGGCCGGGTCGCCCCAGACGCCGAGGAACGTGCGGATGGCCCGCTCACCGATGCCGGCGCCCGCCGCACTGCTCGCGATCGAGTCGGCGATGACCGCGGGGTCGAACGGGATCTCCATCGCCGCCAGGAACAGCTTCTCCTTGGTCCCGAAGTAGTGGTGGACGAGCGCGGGGTCGACGGAGGCGGCGGCCGCGATGGCGCGCATGGTGGCGCCGTCGTAGCCGCGCTCGCCGAAGACGGTGCGCGCGGCGGCGAGGATCTCGCCCTTGGTGTCGGGCGCGCCGCGACGCCGCCCGGCCCGTCCCTTCAGAACCTTCCCCACAATTCCGGCATCCTATCCGCCCGCCATCGAAGTCGACGGCGCCCACTCTTCACGGCGGGGACGAGTAATCCCTTGTCGCATTCTTTGGACCGATGTCGCGGAATTGCCGAGAACCCACCTCAGAACGGACAGAACCGGCACGAAACGCCTGTACAGGCGGCCTGTGACAGCGCGAGTCACACCAATCGGGTGACTCTCCGACAACACGCTTGACATACACCGTCGTCCCGCCAATGCTTTCGTGCTGATGCGCATCAAGCACCACCCGACCGCAACACAACGCGTGATCATTCAAGGAGTATTCTGGTGAAGAACGTACTGCGCGGCGCCATCGTCGCTGGTGTGGCGTTCGCCGCCTCCATGGGCCTCGGCGCTTCGGCGCAGGCCACGGAGGTTCAGGTGGTCGACTCCCTTCCGGAGATCGACGTCCTGAACAACGCCTGCATCCTGCCGTGGTTCTGGCAGGGCCCGTTCAACGTCATGGTCGAGGACCAGTACGGCTCGTACTCGGCGTGCAACGGCGCGTCCGAGGACGACGGCGAGGGCAGCAGCATCGGCGACAACGCCTGCATCCTCCCCTGGTTCTGGCAGGGCCCGTTCAACGTCCTGCTGGGCTCGCAGGCCGGCGACTACGCCGCCTGCAACGGCTCGGAGGAGATCCCGGCCGACGTCCAGGAGCAGCTGCAGAGCCTGCTGCCCGAGGGTGTCGCGCTCGAGGACCTCACCCAGGACCAGCTGCTCGAGCTGCTCCCCGAGGGCACGCAGCTGCTCCCGCAGGGCTGATTCCGGACTCCGGCGCCCTCACGGCCCGGCGTTCTGAGCTGAGGGCACGGGGCGGAGATTGCCAGTCTCTCCTGCGGCAATCTCCCCCGTGCTGCTCGGTGAGCACGACCAACGACCCGCGTCGGGGGCATCGCCCTCGGCGCTCTTCGCATGTCCGTGACACGACGGGGTGCGGTCGACCTACGGGGTCAGCTCGCCCGCGGACCCGCGGGCGACCATCTCGGCCGTCCCATCGGCGCCCACCGCGAACGCCGTCTCGACGGACGCGGCCAGGTTGAGCCGGGTGAATGCCAGCGCCTCGGCGAGGTCGGCCTCGCGCTCGGCGGTGTTGCGCGCCCGCCGCGTGCTGACCTCGAGGATCACCGTCCCGGACCACTCGACGCGGGCCAGCCGCTCGAGCACCGCCGAACAGGGCTGGTTGCCGCGGCCGGGGATCAGGTGCTCGTCGCGGGCCGAGCCGGTGCCGTCGGTCATGTGCACGTGGGCCAGGCGGTCGCCGAGGGCCTCGGCCATCTGCAAGGAGTCCATGCCGGCCACGGCGGCGTGCGACAGGTCGAGCGTGATGTGCTCGTACGCCTCGTCGGTGGGATCCCAGTCGGGCGCGTAGGCGGCCACCTCGCGGCCGGCAGCCCGCCACGGGTACATGTTCTCGACGGCGACGTCGATGCCGAACTCGTCCTCGAGCCGGGCCACCAGCTCGACGAACCCGCGCGCGTACTCGCGCTGCCAGCGGAACGGCGGGTGCACGACGACGGTGGACGCGCCCAGCCGCCGCGCCGCCTCCATCGACTTCGTCAGCCGCACGGTGGGATCGGGCGACCAGACCCGCTGGGTGATGAGCAGGCACGGCGCGTGCACGGACAGCACCGGCATGCCGTAGCGATCGGACAGCCGCTCGATCTGGCCGATGTCCTGGCTGACCGGATCGGTCCACACCATGACCTCGACGCCGTCGTAGCCGAGCGACGCCGCCATCTCGAACGCCGTGGCCGCTCCCTGCGGGTAGGTGGCGGCCGTCGACAGCCCCACGGGCGCCTCGGGAACACGAAGTACCCCGGAGGCACTCTGGCGCAGTTCGGACACGCTCCCAAGGGTAAGCGTCCCGTGTGTCGCCGGTACGGCGCTCACGTCACGGAATCGGGGTCGAACTCCCAGTGCCAGGGCTCCGGCGTACTGCCACCGGGCCGGGCCCAGTCGGGGTTCTCCCAGCCGAAGTCGTCGGCGTTGTCGTCGAGCCACTCGTACAGGGCGCCGCCGAACGAGTTGGCGCCGCAGCCGACGTCGATCGCCAGCCCCCAGCCGTGCTCGCTGGTGCCCGGGTACGCGGCCAGGCCCGGCTTGCGGTCGTACACGTCGACCTGCGCCGCGTAGCTGCGATAGGAGTCGGTGACACAGGCGATCAGGCCCTCACCGGTCTCGGCGCGGTAGAAGGCGTCGAGGGCGACGAACGAGGCGGCGGCGTCGGGGCGCAGCAGGTGGCCCTCGCCGATGGCGCACAGGTGCTCGTCGCCGAGCTCGCCGTTGCCCACGCCGTCGCCGGGGAGGGTCGCGGCGCATCCCTCGACCGGCGGGAAGCCGGCGGGCGCCGGGGTGGGCGTGGGTGTCGGTG
>NZ_SMKL01000073.1 GCF_004348545.1 Jiangella ureilytica
GTTCGGGGTCGGCCGGGGGTGATGAGGTGGGCTCCCCGTCCCCCTTGCTGCCCATTCTCTTAACCCCGGGCACCCGCCTCAAGCCGGCGCCCGCTGTGGTGCTTCGCCGCTGTGCTCGCGGGGCTTCGGCTTGACCCGGGCACCCGGGGCCTAAGAACGGGCAGCTATCAGGGGGACGGGGAGGAACTGGGCACGCCTCCCCGTTTCGCGCCCCCCTTTCACGTGCCCGTTTCGCCCGGTTAGCCCGGTTCGCCGGGCTGTGCACCGCGATGATCATCGGCGATCCGCTACATCACCAGGCGTTCTGCCACATCACCAGGCATGCAGGCCTCGTGAAGCGGCAGAGAACCTCGTGACGGCCCCGCGAAACGCGCCAAATCCCACCACGTGGACACCAGCAGGGCCGCCAGGGCGCCGCACCCGTCGCCAGACTCCCCCGTCCCCCTGATAGCTGCCCGTTCTTAGGCCCCGGACGGGCGGGTCAAGCGGACCCCCACGGCGCGAAGCGCCACCAGGGTCCGCTTGAGGCGACCGTCCGGGGCCAAGAGAATGGCCAGCAGGGGGACGGGGGAACCCCACCCGACCCCGGCTAACCCAGCTCCTCGGCGAGCTTCATCCAGCGCTCCTCCAGCGCCTCGCGCTCGCCGTGCACCGTGCGCAGCTCCGAGTCCAGCGCCAACACCTTCTCGTGGTCGGTCGCGTTGTCGGCGATGCGTTCGTGCAGCGTCTTCTCGCGCCGTTCCAGCTTCTCGAGGTCGCGCTCGATCCGCGCGATCTCCTTGCGCGCCGCCCTGGTGTCGCCGGACCGAGCTCGCGCAGCAGCCGGAGCAGCCGCGGCCGCCTCCTCGGCCTGGTCGCGACGCAGCTCGAGGTACTGGTCGACCCCGCGCGGGAGCTGGACCAGGCGGCCGTCGCCCATGAGCGCCCAGATGGCGTCGGTGACCCGCTCGAGGAACCAGCGGTCGTGGCTGACGACGACGAGCGAGCCGGCCCAGGCGTCGAGGACGTCTTCCAGCACGTTCAGCGTCTCGACGTCGAGGTCGTTCGTCGGCTCGTCCAGCAGCAGCACGTTGGGCTCGCCCATGAGCAGCCGCAGGAGCTGCAGCCGTCGCCGCTCGCCACCGGAGAGGTCACCCACGAGGGTCCACTGGCGCTGGCCGGCGAAGCCGAACCGCTCGAGCATCTGCCCGGCCGTGACGGTGTCGCCGCCACCCAGTTGCACCTCGCGGCGGACCTCCTCGACGGTCTCGAGGACGCGGGCGGCCGGGTCGAGGCCGACGACCTCCTGCGCGAGGTGGGCGACGGCGACCGTGCGGCCCACCTTCACGCGCCCGGTGTCGGGCGTCAGCGACCCGTCGAGCAGCCGCAGCAGTGTCGTCTTGCCGGCGCCGTTGACGCCGACGATGCCGGCGCGGTCGCCCGGGCCCAGCCGCCAGGTGACGTCGTCGAGCAGGGTCCGGCCACCGAGCGACACGGTGACGTCCTCGGCGTCGAAGACGCTCTTGCCGAGCCGGGTGGTGGCCATCTTCGCCAGCTCGTACCGGTCGCGGGCCGGCGGCTCGTTCTCGATGAGGGCGTTGGCCGCAGCGATGCGGAAGCGCGGCTTGGACGTGCGCGCCGGCGGACCGCGGCGCAGCCAGGCCAGCTCCTTGCGCAGCAGGTTCTGCCGGCGGGACTCGTCGGCGGCGGCGATGCGGACCCGCTCGGCGCGGGCCAGGACGTACTCGGCGTAGCCGCCCTCGTAGGAGTTGACGGTGCCGTCGACGACCTCCCAGGTGGTCGTCGCGACGGTGTCGAGCAGCCAGCGGTCGTGGGTCACCATGACGAGCGTCCGGCTGCCGGCGGCGAGATGGCGAGACAGCCAATCGATCGCCTCGACGTCGAGGTGGTTGGTGGGCTCGTCCAGCAGGATGAGGTCGTCGTCGCCGATGAGCAGGTGTGCCAGTGCGACGCGACGGCGCTCGCCACCGGACAGCGGCCCCACCGGAGCGTCCATGGACAGCCCGGGCAGCAGGTGCGCCAACACGTCGCGGATGCGGGCGTCTCCGGCCCACTCGTGCGTCGCGCGCTCGCCGATGACCAGCTCACCCACCGAGGCGCCGGGGTCGAGCTCGTCGCCCTGACCGAGCCGGCCGATGCGCAGCCCGCCGGCGCGGCTGACCCGGCCGGAGTCGACCTGCTCGAGGCCGGCCAGGACCCTCAGCAGGGTCGACTTGCCCGTGCCGTTGCGGCCCACGACGCCGATGCGGTCGCCGTCGGCGACACCGAGCGACACCCCGTCGAGGATGAAGCGAGTGCCGTAGGCCAGCGTGGCCGACTCGAGGTTGATGAGGTTGCGGGGCGCCATATCGGCCCAGAGTCTACTTTCTCTCCGAGGACTCATCCTCGCGCGGGACCTCGCGGTCGGAGTCAGCCCGATGTCCTCTCCCTCGTGGGGCTCGCCGCTGCCTGGGACCCCTTGCGGTCGGCGTCCGGCAAGGCTCACGCCGGGCAGTAGTGCCTGTTCTTCCCGCCCACCTGCTCGAGCCGGTGCTCCGGCATCGGGTGATGGCAGAGCGGGCACTCGACCACGCGCACCGGGTGCGGCGGCGGCGCGTCGTCCTGGCGGCCGACGTCGGCGGGGCCGAGCAGCGGCATGAGCACCTCGGTGAGCCGGCCGTACCACGGCAGCTTGCCCTCGCGTCTCTTCACACATTAATAGTTAGCACACTAATTAATCGCGTGCGATAGAGTGTGACCATGACGACAGACCTCGGCGACGATCCGCTGGCCCTCGACCGACAGGTCTGCTTCGCCCTCGCCGTCGCGGCCCGCAGCGTCATCGGCCTCTACCGTCCGCTGCTCGAGCCGATGGGCCTGACGCACCCGCAGTACCTCGTCATGCTCGCGCTCTGGGAGGGTGAGCCGCGTTCTGTCAAGGACCTCAGCAGCACCCTGCAGCTCGAGTCGGCGACGCTGTCTCCGCTGCTCAAGCGGCTCGAGGCGGCCGACTACATCACGCGCAGGCGCAGCATCGACGACGAGCGGCTACTGGTGGTCGAGCTGACCGACGCCGGCCGGGCCCTGCGCGCCGAGGCGGAGAAGATCCCCTACGCCGTCGTCGAGCGGCTCGCCCTGCCGGTGTCGGACCTCGAGGACCTGCACACCTCGCTCAGCCGGGTCATCCGGGCGGCGGCGACTCCGGCGACGACGGCGGCAGCTCCGGCGACGACGGAGGCGGCTCCGGCGTGAGGTCGACGGCGTCGAGGTGCGCCTGCCGGCCCTCGTGGTCGAGGATGGTCAGGACCTCCGCCGGCCCGTCGTGAGCGACGAACGCGTGCGGCGCCATGGTCGAGAACTGCGCCGCCTGGCCCGCCGCCACGAGGATGATCCGCTCGCCCAGGTACAGCCGGATCGTCCCGGACAGCACCGTGAACCAGTCGCGGCCCGGGTGGACGCGCAGCTCCTTCGGCCGGGTCTGCCCGGTGATCCGCATCTTGGCGACGGTGAGCCCGTGCGGCCCGCCGTCGCGCGACAGCAGCCAGACGGTGCCGTGCACCATGTCGTGGCGCGGCCTGATGACGACGTCGGCGTCGTCGACGGGCTCGACCAGCTGGTCGACGGTGGAGTCGAGCGCGCGGGCGATGACCACGAGCTGGTCGACGGAGATGCGCCGGTGCCCGGTCTCGATGCGGCTCAGCGTCGACGGGCTCAGGTGGCAGCGGGCGGCCAGCGCGTCCAGGGACCAGCCCTTGGCCTGCCGAAGACCGCGGATGCGGGCCCGGATCACCGCGTCGAGCTGCGCGTTGTCTTGCGTCATAGGCAAGAGGCTATGCGATAGGCGCACTGGGCGCCTACCGTCGGGGACATGAGCCATCACCATCACCACGGGGACACCTCGGTTGAGAGCGACGGCGGACTCGCCGATCTGCTCGACCTCGACGCCGACGTGCTGCACGAGTACTGGACCGACGCGCTGGGCCGGGTCCGGCGCGCGGCCGACGACGGGCCACGACGACGCATCGTCGACCTCGGCGCCGGGACCGGCACCGGAACGCTGGGGCTCGCGCACCGGTTCGCCGGAGCCGAGGTCGTCGCCGTCGACGCATCCGACGAGATGCTCGACCGGCTCCGCGCCAGGGCGCTGGACCAAGGCCTGGCCGACCGCGTCCGGACGGTCCGCGCCGACCTGGACGACGGGTGGCCGGTCGACGGTCCCGTGGACGTCACATGGGCGTCGCTCTCGCTGCACCACTTCGCCGACCCCGACCGCGTGCTGCGCGACGTCCACGCAGCGACCCGGCCGGGCGGGCTGCTCGCCGTCGCCGAGTTCGCCGAGCGGCCGCGGTTCCTGCCCGACGCCATCGGCCCCGGTCTCGAGCAGCGCCTGCTGGACGAGCTGGGCCGCGACCAGGCCGACCGGCTGCCGCACCTGGGCTCGGACTGGGCGGCGCGGGTGACGGCGGCCGGGTTCGAGCTGGTCGAGGAGCGCACGTTCGTCATCGACGTCGCGGGCGACGCGGACGGGAGCGTCGGCCGCTATGCCGACCTCTGGTTCCGCCGGCTGCGGCCCCGGCTTGCCGAGAGGCTCGACCCCGCGGACACCGCCACGCTGGACGGCCTGCTCGACGGCGACGGGCCTGAGACGCTGCTGCGCCGCGGCGACCTGCACGTCCGCGGCACCCGCACCGTCACGCTGGGCCGGCGCCCCTGAGCGCCGCCCGCCACGGGTGGTCCGGATGCGTGACCGCCAGCGCGCGGTCGAGCCAGGCCCGCGCTGCGTCGTCGAGCGTCGGCGCCACGACGGCGAAGTCGATCTCGTCCTTCGGCCGCCGGCCCTTCGCCTTGTAGAAGAGCTGGATCTCCGGGCGCAGGTAGGGCAGCCCGTCGGCGGACCGGCGTCCGAGGGCAGCCACCGGCGCTCGCACGCGGCCATGGCGCCGCGACCGCCACTCGCCGCCACCGGCCTCGTCGACCATGAGCTGCAGCTCCCACGCGGGTGACGACGGGCGGCGGCACCAGATGTCGTGCACGTGGTCCGGCAGCGGCTCGTCCGCCGGCCAGAACCGCAACTCACCGGGCGGATCGACGACCCACAGCTCCCATCCTGCCAGCGCTTCGTGCAACTCACCGGCCGACGGGCGCAGCACCAGCGCGTCGATGTCGCCATGCGTACGCCAGGACCGCCCGAGGGCCAACTCCAGGCCATATCCACCGGCGATCCACCACGGGGCGGCCCAGCCGGTCAGCTCGACCGCGACGGCCGACGGTGTGAGTGGCGCCCAGGCGTCCAGCGCCGGGTGCAACGCCTGCGCCAAGGCTACGTCCCGACCGGAGCGTGCCCGGTGACGGCGACGGCGCGGGCGCAGGTGCCCGACGCGGCCAGGTCGACGGCCAGCGCGCCCGCGGCGGCACCGTCGCGGGCCAGGAAGACACATGTGGGCCCGGACCCCGACACCAGCCCCGCGAGCGCCCCGTGCTCCTCGCCGGCGCGCAGGGTGTCCTTCAGCGACGGCCGGAGCGCCAGGGCGGCCTCTTGGAGGTCATTGTGCAGCAGTCCGGCCAGGGCGTCGAGGTCGGCGGACTGGAGCGCCGCCAGCAGCTCGCCGGACACCGTCGGCGCCGGCACCTTGCGGTCGGAGCGGAGGTCGTCGAGGCGGCGGTAGACGTCAGGGGTCGACAGACCGCCGTCGGCCGTGGCGACCACCCAGTGCAGCTCGGCGCCGACGGGGACCGGCCGCAGCCGCTCGCCGCGACCCGTGCCGACGGCGGTGCCGCCCGTGAGCGCGAACGGCACGTCGCTGCCCAGACCCGCGGCCACTGACGAGAGCCGCGACTCCGGCATCCGCAGGCCCCAGAGGCGGTCGCAGGTGAGCAGCGCACCGGCGGCGTCGGCGCTGCCGCCGGCCAGCCCGGCGGCCACCGGGATCTCCTTGTGCACACGCAGCAGGGCGCCGCTGCGCAGCCGGGCGCGGCGGGCCAGCGCGCGGGCGGCGCGGACGGCGAGGTTGGATTCGTCGGTGGGCGTGCGGTCGGCGTAGGGGCCGGTGACGTGGACGGTGACGGCGTCGGCGTGGACGGCCGAGACCTCGTCGTAGAGCGAGACCGCGTGGAAGACGGTCGCGAGCTCATGGAAGCCGTCGGACCGCACCGGGCCGACGGACAGCACCAGATTGATCTTCGCCGGGACGCGGGCGATCACCTGCAGCACCAGCGAGACCTTACCGGAAATAGCAGATCATGAGATGATTTTTGGGCGCGCCGCCGCGATCCGGGCGAAGTCGTCGACGGTGAGTTGTTCACCGCGCCTCCGAGGGTCGACGCCGGCCGTGGTGAGGGCCTCTTCGGCGGCGGCCGCGGACCCGGCCCAGCCGCTCAGGGCGGCCCGCAGCGTCTTGCGGCGCTGGGCGAACGCGGCGTCGACGACGGCGAAGACGGCGGCCCGGTCGTCGGCCTCCCGGGCCGACGGACGACGCTCGAGCAGCACGAGGCCGGAGTCGACGTTGGGCGCCGGCCAGAACACGGTGCGGCCCACGGAGCCGGCCGAGGACACCGTCGCGTACCACGCCGCCTTGACCGAGGGGACGCCGTATGTGCGCGACCCCGGCGGCGCCGCCAGCCGGTCGGCGACCTCCTTCTGCACCATCACCAGGACCCGCGACAGGCTCGGGAACGTCTCGAGGAGGTGCAGCAGCACCGGCACGGACACGTTGTACGGCAGGTTGGCGACCAGGGCGGTCGGCGCCGGCCCGGGCAACTCCGACACCCGCAGCGCGTCGGCCGGCACCACCTCGAGCCGGCCGGCCACGCCGGGCGCGTACTCGGACACCGTCGACGGCAGCCGCCCGGCCAGGACGGGGTCGATCTCGACGGCGACCACGCGGCGGACGACCGGCAGCAGTGCCAGCGTCAGCGAGCCGAGCCCCGGCCCGACCTCGACCACGACGTCGTCCGGCCCCACGCCGGCGACCCGGACGATGCGGCGCACCGTGTTGGCGTCGATGACGAAGTTCTGCCCCAGCGTCTTGGTCGGCCGCAGGTCGAGCTCCGCGGCCAGACGCCGGACGTCCGCCGGCCCCAGGAGTCTGGGACCGGCGGACGTCTCGTCGTTCTGCACCGCCTGAGCCTATCCGGGCTCGGGCAGCCGATACGCAGGGTCAGCCGAGCGGCAGGCCCAGCGAGCGGGCGCAGGCCGGCCAGTCGCCGTAGCCGCCGCGGTTGTCACGGACCTTCTCGGCGATGCGGATCTGCTCGGCCTTGCTGTTCTCGTGCGGGTAGCCGGAGCCGCCGAACGCGCGCCAGGTGCCCAGCGAGAACTGCAGGCCGCCGTAGTAGCCGTTGCCGGTGTTGATGGACCAGTTGCCGCCGGACTCGCACTGCGCCAGCCGGTCCCACACGCCGCCGTCGACGTCGTCGCCACCGCCGCTGCCACCGCTGTCGCTCGGCTCGTCGGCCGGCGGCGGGGGCTCCTTGGTGCCGATGAGCACGAGCTGGTCGACCGGAGCGGCGACCACCGTCTCGGAGAGCACCTCCTGCGAGGACAGCTCGCCGTCGATGTAGGTGTTCTGCATCACCCGCTCGACGGAGCCCTCCTTGCCCTCGGTCTCGACCGACTCGGTGCCCTTCGCGAGGGAGTCGTCCTCCTGCTCGGTCACCTCGAACGGCAGCGCCGCGGTGACCGTCTCGGTCTCGACGGTGACCCGCCGGACGGTGACGGTGGCGGCGTCGGCGAGCGCGGCCTCGAGGGCCGGTTCGACGAGGTCGAGGTCGCCGAGCGTGACACCGGCGTCGTCCAGGGCCTCGCGGACGGTGAGCGCCGTCGTGGTGACGGGGTTCGAGGCGCCGTCGGCGACGAGGGTGATCTCCTTCGGGGTGCGGACCTCGAAGTCGATGCCGCCTCGGCCGATGGGCTGCGAGCGCGCCACGGAGAGGTCGGCCCCCTCGGCGCGGATGTTCAGGTCCCTCAGGGCTTCGTCGACCGAGAGCGCGGTGGTCCAGATCTGCTGTTCCTCGCCGTCGACGGTGACGGTGACCTGGCGGGCGTAGCGGACGGAGATCTCGGTGCCGTCCTCGACGTCGCTGTCCAGCGAGGGGATGACCTCGTCGCGTGCGCTGAGCTCGATGCCGCGGTCGTCGAGGACGTCCTCGACGGTGTCACCGAACGTGTGCACGGCCTCGGTCTGGCCGTCGACGCTGAGGGCGACGGCGTTGTCGAGCGTGATGTAGGCGACGCCGCCGCCTACGAGAGCAGTGACGACGGTGGCGTTGATCGCCATCGTCTTCGCGGACAGGCGCACTGTGCTCCTTGGTCGAACTGTCCGGGCACGGGACCGTGCGGCGCGGCCGGTCACGCGATCCGCCTCGCACCTGCGCGCGTGATCGACGCGCCGCTGGGCGGACGATGTGTCCGGCCGTTCGTCTGCCGCCCGAAGTTTCCCCGACCCCGGCTAACAATCTCGGGACGGTAACGCATCGCGGGCGGCCGGACAACACGTCCATGCGGAGAAACCCGACATATCGGGCCGAGAGAACGGGTTGTGACGCTGTGACACGCCCACGCGGGCACCGCGCCGGCGCCCGCCCGCGCGACCGGTCCCGGACACCCGCTTGACCAGCGAAAACGACAGCCTGTCACCATGATCCGAAAACACGGTCGGTGTTCGCCTGGAGCGCGTGACACACCGTCTCGAGACTCCGGCCGAGGGTCTCGGCGATGAACCGCACCGTCACCGGGACCAGGTACGACGCGTTCGGCCGGCCGCGGTACGGGTGCGGGGTGAGGAACGGCGCGTCGGTCTCGACGAGCAGGTTCTCGAGTGGCGTGACGGCGAGCGCGGCGCGCAGATCGGCGGCGTTGCGGAACGTCACCGGACCGGCGAAGGACAGGTGCCAGCCTCGCTCTGCGACGTCGCGGGCGAACGTCTCGTTCCCGGAGAAACAGTGAAATACGACACAGTCGGGCGTTTCGGCGTCGTCGAGGACCCGCAGCACGTCCTGGTGGGCGTCCCGGTCATGGATGGTCAGGACCAGTCCACGGCGGCGGGCGATCTCGATGTGGGCGCGCAGCGAGTACTCCTGGGCGGCCACGCCCTCGGGCCCGGTGCGGAAGAAGTCGAGCCCCGTCTCGCCGATGCCGCGCACCCGCGGGCTGGAGCCGGCCAGCCGGTCGATCTCGGCCAGCGCGTCGTCGAGCCGGCCGTCGGCGGCCAGCTTCGGCGCCTCGTTGGGGTGCAGCGCGACGGTCGCGACGACCGACGGGTACCGCTCGGCGACGTCGACGGCCCAGGCCGCGCCGGGCAGGTCGCAGCCCACCTGCACGACCCGGGTCACGTTCACCGTCGCGGCGGCGTCGAGCGCCTCCGCCACCCCGAACGCGTCGCCGTCGTCGCCGTCGGCGATGTCCATGTGGCAGTGCGTGTCGGTGACGGGCAGCGGCAGCGGGTCGGGCAGCGGCGGCCGCGACCGGTCGCGCTTGCGTCCGGCCTCGTCCGTGGCCGACCGCCGCTCGCGGGGCCCGTCGGTGGTGCCGTCGGTCACTGGCCCGTGTCGGCGGCGGGGTCGAGCCGCGGGAACAGCGCGTCGCCCTTGACGACCTCGGCACCCGGGACCAGCTGGCCCCAGCGACCGGCGTCGCCGACCGGCTGCGCGGCCAGCACGCCGAGCGCCTTCTCGGCGCCCAGCGATTCCCACAGCTTGGCCGTCGCCTGGGGCATGACCGGGTTCAGCAGCACCGCCAGCGCCCGCAGCGCCTCGGCGGAGGCGTACAGGATCGTGGCCAGCCGCTCGCGCTGCGCCTCGTCCTTGGCGACGGCCCAGGGCTGCTGCTCGGTGATGTAGCCGTTGGCGGCGTCGACCAGGGTCCAGACGGCGGCCAGCGCCTCGTGCGGGGCGACGCGGTCGACGGCGGCGTCGGCGTCGGCCGCGGCCTTCGCGGCGACGGCGGCCAGCGCGTCCTCGGCGTCCGTCGCCGGGCCGGGGGCGGGCAGCGCGCCGTCGAAGTAGCGGCCGATCATGGCGGCGACCCGCGAGGCGAGGTTGCCCAGGCCGTTCGCGAGCTCGGCCTGGTAGCGCGCGGCGATGTCCTCCCAGGAGAACGAGCCGTCGTTGCCGAAGGCGATGGCGCGCAGGAAGTAGTAGCGGAACGCGTCGGAGCCGAACGTGTCGGTGATCTGCGCGGGCGCGATGCCGGTGAGCTTGGACTTGCTCATCTTCTCGCCGCCGACCAGCAGCCAGCCGTGCGCGAACACCTGCTTCGGCAGCGGCTCCCCGGCCGCCATGAGCATGGCCGGCCAGATGACCGCGTGGAAGCGCAGGATGTCCTTGCCGACGAAGTGGATGTCGGCCGGCCAGGTGCGCCCGTACTTGTCCGGGTCGGCGCCGTAGCCGGCGGCGGTGGCGTAGTTCAGCAGCGCGTCGAACCAGACGTAGACGACGTGCGACTCGTCCCACGGCACCCGGACGCCCCAGTCGAACGTGGAGCGCGAGATCGAGAGGTCCTGCAGGCCCTGCCTGACGAAGCCGAGCACCTCGTTGCGGGCGCTCTCGGGCTGCACGAAGCCGGGGTTCTGCTCGTAGAACTCCAGCAGCCGCTCGGTGTAGGCGGACATGCGGAAGAAGTAGTTCGTCTCGGACAGCTTCTCGACCGGGCGGCCGTGGATGGAGCAGACCAGCTGGCCGGCGTACTCGCCGGTGCCCTCGACGAGGTCGCCGGGGAGCTTGTACTCCTCGCAGGCGACGCAGTAGTAGCCCTCGTAGGTGCCCTCGAAGATCTCGCCGGCGTCGTAGAGATGCTGGATGAAGTCCTTCACCCGCTCCACGTGGCGGTCCTCGGTGGTCCTGATGAAGTCGTCGTTCGACGCGTCGATGGTCTGCAGCACCGGCTTCCAGGCGGTCTCGACCAGCCGGTCGGCCCACTCCTGCGGAGTGACGCCGTTCGCCTCGGCGGTGCGCATGACCTTCTCGCCGTGCTCGTCGGTGCCGGTGAGGAACCAGACGTCCTCTTGGCGCTGACGGTGCCAGCGCGCGATGAAGTCGGTGGCGACCGTGGTGTACGCGTGGCCGATGTGCGGTGCGTCGTTGACGTAGTAGATCGGCGTGGTGACGTAGAACGCCTTGGGCATGCGCCCGATGGTAGTCCCCGCGTCACCACGGCAAGGTGCCGCCGTCGGTGAAGAAGGCGCCGGTCGGGCCGTCGGCCGCGACCTGGGCCGCGCGCACGACGACCCGCGCGCCTTCGGCGGCGGACAGCTGCCCCGAATGCCCGTTGAGGTCCGTCGCGCAGTAGCCGGGGTTGACGGCGTTCACCGTGATGCCGGCGGCGGCCAGCTCCTGCGCGTATGCGACGGTGATGCCGTTGACCGCGGTCTTCGACGACGAGTACGCCACCAGCGGCAGCTGGCCGTAGTACGGCGACGCGGGGTCCTGCTGCCGGGTCAGCGAGCCGAGGTCGCTGGAGACGTTGACGATGCGCCCGGCGGCGGACCGGCGCAGGAGCGGCAGCATCGCGTTCGTCACCGCGACGAGCCCGAACACGTTGACGGCGTAGGTGCCGCGGACGTCGTCGAGGGAGGTCGCGCTCGGCACGGCCCAGCCGAGCGCGATGCCGGCGTTGTTGACCAGCACGTCCAGCCGGCCGAACTGATCGGCGACGACGGCAGCGGCGGCCGCGACGGAGGAGTCGTCGGTGACGTCGAGCGCGAGGACGCGGACGTCGCCGTCGAGCTCCCGGGCCGCGGCGCGGCCACGCTCGAGGTCGCGCGACCCGAGCAGGACGGTGTGCCCGAGCGCCGCCAGCTGCCGGGCGGTCTCCTTGCCGATTCCTTTGTTGGCCCCAGTGACCAGGGCGATCGTGGTGTCGTTCATGCCGTCGACCCTCGGTGCCCGCGGCCGAGCGCGGGAGAGCACGGGTGAGCCTGGGACCGCCGGTCCTCCTCACATGAGCGTCGTCGCGGGGGACGATGGAGGCATGGACCGCACCGAGCTGGCCGCCTTCCTGCGAAGCCGCCGGGCCCGCGTCCGCCCGGCCGACGTCGGGCTGCCGCCGGGCCGCAACCGGCGCACGCCGGGCCTGCGCCGCGAGGAGGTCGCCCGGCTGACGGGCATCTCGGTCGACTACTACATCCGGCTCGAACAGGCCCGCGGCCCGCATCCGTCGGACCAGGTCGTCGAGGCGCTGGCCCGGGCGTTGCGGCTGTCGCCGGACGAGCGGGCACACCTGTACCACCTGACCGGCAGCGCGCCGCGGCCGTCGGCCGGACCGCGACGCGACGTGCCGCCGGGCATCCTGCACCTGCTCGAGCGGCTGGACGACTCCCCCGCCGTCGTCATCGACGCCACGTACGACGTGCTCGCGTGGAACCCGATGTGGGCCGCGCTCATGGGCGCCGACCCCGCCGGGCTGCCGCGCGAGCAGCTCAACTCGCTGCGCGGGTTCTTCTCACCGCAGGCGGCCGCGTTCGCCGCGGAGCACCGGCAGTTCGCCCGCGAGGCCGTCGCCGACCTGCGCGCGGCCGCCGCCCGATATCCCGAATACGCCGAGCTGCGGCTGCTGCTCGACGACCTCGCGGCCGGCAGCGCGCTCTTCCGCGAGCTGTGGGCGCAGCACGACGTCGACGTGCGGCGGTCCACGACGAAACGCATCGTGCACCCCGTCGTCGGCGCCATGGACCTCGACTGCGAGAGCCTGCTGATCCCGGACCGCGACCAGCGGCTGGTCCTCTACACCGCCGCTCCGGGCACGCCGTCGCACCAGGCGCTGCAGCTGCTCAAGGTGGTCGGGCTGCAGGACCTCAGAGCTTAGGCACGACGTTCTCGAAGAACAGCTCGACCTGCCGCCGCGTGTCGCCGCGGACCGGCCAGAACACGAACGTCTCGAAGCCGAGCCGCTCGCGGTAGTCGGTCAGCGCCTCGGCCCAGTGCCCGGCCGGCCCGACCAGCAGCTGGTCGTTGCGCCGCGGCTGGGTGTCGTCGATGACACCCATGACGTTGAAGACGCGGCGGACAGCGGACGGCTCGCGTCCGGCGGCGACGGCGCCGTCGTCGACGGCGCGCTGCATGGCCGGGACCTCGTCCAGCGACAGGTAGGCGTTGGTGGGCAGCCAGCCGTCGGCGTGCCGGCCGGTCAGCGCCAGCATGCGCGGCTTGAACGAGCCGACCCAGATGGGCGGGACGGGGTCCGGCGGGGCTCCGGCGACGGCGACGGCCTCGCGCAGCCGGTAGTACTCGCCGTCGTGGTCGACGCGGTGGCCGCTCCACAGCCGCCGGAGCAGCGGGATCGCCTCGTCCAGCGCGCCGATGGCGTGCCCGAGCGAGGGCCACTGCGCACCCCACTCGGGCAGCCCGTCGTACGGCCCGCCGGCACCCAGCCCCAGCACGAACCGGCCGCCGCTGGTGAACTGCAGCGTCGCAGCGGCCTTCGCGATGACCGTCGGCGACCGGAACGGCAGCGCCGTCACGTTCGTCGCGACCCGCACCCGGGACGTCCGGGCGAGCAAGAGCGGGACCAGCGTCCACGCGTCCAGCTCGGACGGCAGGTACGGATGGTCGGCGACGGTGACGAGCCCGGCGCCGAGGTCCTCGGCGATCGCCGTCGCCTCGAGGAGTTCCGGGAGCCGCTTCGCCGACGCCGGGAGCGCCACGCCGTAGAGGTTCGAGTCAGCCATGCCCCCACTGAACAACCTCAACCGACGTTGAGGTCAAGCCGTGAGCGCAGGAAGCCTCCGGTCCGCGACTCCGGGGCCGCCGCGACGGCCGACGGCGTGCCCTCGGCGACCACCCGGCCACCCGCGGCGCCACCGGCGGGACCGAGGTCCACCACCCAGTCGGCCGCCGCGATGACGTCGAGGTCGTGCTCGATCGCCACGACGGTGTTCCCGGCGTCGACCAGCCGCCGCAGCACGCCGAGCAGCCGCGCGACGTCGTCGACGTGCAGGCCGGTGGTGGGCTCGTCGAGCAGGTAGAGCGTGCGGCCGGTGGAGCGCCGGGCCAGCTCCTTCGCCAGCTTGATCCGCTGCGCCTCGCCGCCGGACAGCGTGGTGGTGGGCTGGCCCAGCTGCAGGTACCCGAGCCCGACGTCGGCCAGCAGCCGCAGCCGCGACGCCGCCGCGGGCACGCCCTCGAACACCTCGACCGCCTCGGCGACCGTCAGCGACAGCGCCTCGGCGATGTCGTGGCCGCGGTACTTCGCGTGCAGGACGTCGCGGGTGAACCGGCGGCCGCGGCAGACCGGGCAGCGCACCTGCACGTCGGGCAGGAAGTGCATCGACACAGTCAGCACCCCGGCGCCGGCGCACCGCTCGCACCGTCCGCCGGGCACGTTGAAGGAGAAGTGCCCGGCCGTCAGGCCCCGCTCGCGGGCGCCGTCGGTGCCGGCGAACGCCTCGCGGATCGGGGTGAACGCGTCGGAGTAGGTGGCGGCGTTGGAGCGCGGCATCCGCCCGGCCGCCTGCTGGTCGATGGTGACGACCTTGTCCAGGTGCTCCCAGCCGTCGATGCCGTCGTGGTCGCCGGGCGGGTCGCCGGCGCCGTGGAACCGCTGCCGGCCGGCCTTGTCGACGATGTCGAGCACCAGCGACGACTTCCCCGACCCGGACGGGCCGGTGACGGCGACCAGCCGGCCCAGCGGCAAGGCGACGGTGACGTCCCCGAGGTTGTGCTCGCGGGCCCCCCGGACGACCAGCGCGGGACCGCCGCTGCCGCCGTCGGCCCACGGTGCCGGCGACGACGGCGCCACCCGCAGCCGCCCCGACAGGTAGGCCCCGGTCACCGAGCCCTCCGTGGCCGCCACCTCCGCCGGCGTGCCCGACGCGACCACCCGGCCGCCGTCGCGCCCGGCGCCTGGACCGATGTCGATGACGTGGTCGGCGGCTCGCAGGACGTCGAGGTCGTGCTCGATGACCAGCACGGTGTTGCCGAGGTCGCGCAGCCGGCGCAGCACGTCGACCAGGCGGGCGCTGTCGGCGGGATGCAGGCCGATGGTCGGCTCGTCCAGCACGTAGAGGACGCCGGTCAGCCCGGACCCGAGCAGCGCCGCCAGCCGGAGCCGCTGCGCCTCGCCTGCGGACAGGCTGGGCGTGGCGCGCTCGAGGGTGAGGTAGTCGACGCCGACGTCGACCAGGCGGCGGACCCGCTCGTGCAGGTCGGCGACCACGGGCTCGGCGAAGCGCCACTCGTCGGCGGCGACCCGGTCGCGCAGCGCGTCGATCCAGGCCGCCAGCTCGCCCAGCGGCAGCCGGGCGGCGTCGGCCACGGTGAGCCCCGCGACGGTGACCTGGCGGCTCTCGGGCCGCAGCCGGGTGCCCTCGCAGTCGGGGCAGGTGGTCTGGCGCAGCAGCCGCTCGGTCTTCTCGCGGTACCCGGCGTCCTCGATGCGCTCGGCGTAGCGGCGCAGCACGGCAGTGGCGACGCCCTCGAACCGGCCCGCGGCGACGGTGCGCGGCGGCTCCGGCGCAACGCCGCCGGCATCGACGTGCCGGCGGAACTGCGGGCTGTCGACGCCGTGGACCAGCAGGTCGCGCTGGACCTCGCCGAGCTCGCGGACCGGCGCGTAGGCGTCGAACTCGAACCCGTAGTGGCGGCCCGCGGCCTGCAGGACCGGGATGTTGCGGTCGGTGAGCACCGGGTGCCAGCCCAGCACCGCGCCCTCGGCGACGCTGACACCGTCGTCGATCAGCGTGCTGACGTCGGGCCGCAGGACGACACCGAGGCCGGTGCAGGTGGGGCAGGCGCCGGACGGCTTGTTGAAGGAGAAGTCGCCCATGACCAGGTCGGCCACCGGGGTGCCGCAGTGCGGGCAGGGCACGGTCTCGGAGTCGCGCGGCTCGCCGGACTCGTCGTCCCACGGGTCGTCGTCGCCGCCCTCCTGGTAGCTGGGCAGCAGCGTGCCGCCGCAGGACGGGCAGGGCCGGTGGCCGATGCGGGCCCAGAGCAGCCGCAGGTAGGTGAAGACCTCGGTGGCCGTGCCGACGGTGGAGCGCGGGCTGCGGTTCGTGAGGTACTGGTCGATGCTGATGGACGGCGACAGGCCGGTGATGGAGTCGACCGGCGCCTTGCTCATCGCCATGGTGACCAGCCCGAGCGACTCCAGGTACTGACGCTGGCCCTCGCGGTGCAGCAGGTCGAAGGCGAGCGTGGACTTGCCGGACCCGGACAGGCCGGTCAGCACCACCAGCCGGTTGCGCGGGACGACGACGGTGAGGTTCTTGAGGTTGTGCAGGCGGGCGTTGGTGACCCTGATCTCGCCGAATTCCATACCTTCGAGGATCTCATTGAACTCCATGTTGAAGGTTGGCCTGCGATTCCCCCTGAAGTGCGATGATGGGCCTCTACTACCGGGATGAAGGAGGGTGCTCGCGGTGGCGGTGTTGCGGCCGGTCGACCTGGCGCAGGCCGTGGGGGTCTCGGCCCAGCAGGTCCGCAACTACGAGGATGCCGGAGTGCTGCCGCCGGTGCCGCGCTCGGCGTCCGGATACCGGCAGTTCTCCGAGCGGCATCTGGACGCGCTGGTCACCTACCGGGCGCTGGTGCCTGGCTACGGCGTCGTGGCGGCGCGCTCGATCATGCGGACGGTGCACGACGGCGGCGTCGCCGGTGCGCTGGCCCTCGTCGACGCCGGGCACGCCGCCCTGCACGACCAGCGGCGGCAGCTGCGCGAGACTGCGGCGGCGCTGGAGTCGCTGACGGCGGATGCCGGGGCGACGGCGTCGCCTGCGGTTCTCGCGGGGACGCGGCCGGCGCTGCGGGTCGGCGAGGTGGCCCGCCGGCTGGGCGTGCGGCCGTCGGCGCTGCGCACATGGGAGGCGGCCGGGCTGCTCACCCCGTCGCGCGAGCCGGGCACGTCGTACCGCAGCTACACCGCCGAGGACGTCCGCGACGCACAGCTGGTCAGCCTGCTGCGACAGAGCCGGTACGGGCTGGCGCAGGTGGGGCTGGTGCTCGGCGAGCTGCGCCGCACCGGCAGCACCGACGCGCTGCGTGCCGTCGTCGCGCAGCGGCAGGAGCAGCTGGCCGCGCGGGCGCTGGCCATGCTCGACGGCGGCGGCCGGCTGTTCGCCTACCTGTCGTCGTCGGAGGCGTCGGCGCGCGAGGCGCCGCCGCGGGCCGCCTCGCGGGCCTCGCGCACAGCCTCGCCGGCGTTGGCCCAGGGAGTGCCGGCCCAGGGGTCGTAGTCGACCTCGAGCGGCGCCTGCTCGGGACGGCGGTCCTCGGGCACGTGCTGCAGATTGACACGGATGCGGTACCAGAGCGAGCTGCGCCCGCGCATGCCGTCGACCAGGATGTCGGCGGGCTCGAGCCGCGGCACGACGTCGGGGTGCTTCGCCTTCCAGCGCTCGAGCCCGGCCATGGCCTCGTCCTTGGTCTTGGCCCGGGCGATCTCGATGAGCGGCATGGTCGGGGTGCGCCGGCCGGTGCCCTTGGGCGGCTTCTCGGCCGGGCCGAGGCGGTCGGCCAGCTCGAGCAGCCGGTCCAGCGAGCCGGCCGACGTCTCGATGCCGGCCCAAGGGTCGCCGATGTCGGCGTACCGCCGGGCGGCCGTGGCCAGGGTGAAGGTCTCGGGCCGGCAGTGCGGGACCTCGTCCCAGGTCAGTGGCATGGACACCCGGGCGTCGGCCTTGGCGCGGACGGAGTAGGCGGAGGCGACGGTGCGGTCCTTGGCGTTCTGGTTGAAGTCGACGAAGACGCCCTCGCGCTCCTCCTTCCACCACTTGGCGGTCGCGATGCCGGGCGCGCGGT
The DNA here is from genome assembly GCF_004348545.1 of Jiangella ureilytica. Lineage (GTDB taxonomy): Bacteria > Actinomycetota > Actinomycetes > Jiangellales > Jiangellaceae > Jiangella > Jiangella ureilytica. The sequence goes on from NZ_SMKL01000073.1 coordinate 17,710, forward strand.
TCTCGACCTCGCGGGCGACGGACTCGGCGGCGAGCCGCACCTGCCGGTACGACCAGTGCGGGTCGATGCGGGTGTAGACGTGGAAGCCGCGCGACCCGGACGTCTTCGGCCAGGCGGTGAGCCCGTGGTCCTGCAGCACCTCGCGGGCCACCTGCGCGACGTCGAGGATCTGCGGCCACTCGATGCCCGGGTTGGGGTCGAGGTCGATGCGCAGCTCGTCGGGGCGGTCGAGGTCCTCGGCCCGGACGGGGTGCGGGTTGAGGTCGATGCAGCCGAGGTTGACCACCCAGGCCAGCGCCGCGGCGTCGCGCACCACGACCTCGTCGGCGGAGGTGCCGGAGCGGTAGCGCAGCGTGGCGACCTCGATCCAGTCGGGCCGCTTGTCGGGCGCCCGCTTCTGGAAGAACGCCTCCTGGTCGATGCCCTTGACGAAGCGCTTGAGGATCATGGGCCGGCCCTCGACACCGCGCAGCGCGCCCTCGGCCACGGCCAGGTAGTAGGTGACGAGGTCGAGCTTCGTGTGACCGCCGTCGGGGAAGACCACCTTGTCCGGATGGGTGATGGTCACCTCGCGTCCGGCGACCTCGATCACCTTCGAGGACGACGCCATGGAACCACCTTAGAGGGACGCGCTGACAGCCGGCCGGTCACGCGCGCGACGACGACGGCGGCTGCGGCCCGGGCTGCGGCGCCGCGGCGTCCTGCGCCAGCGGCGCCTCGGCGACCGGGTGCTCGACCAGCGCGAGCACGCGGCTGGACATGAACCGGGCCGTCCGCACCGGGGTGCCGGAGCGGGTGACCTCGGCGACCACGACCACGCCGCGGCCGATGCTGACGTCGACCCGGCGGCCGGCCCGGGTGGCGCTGATCTCGTAGCTGCGCGTGGTGTCGCCGGCGTCGATGACGATCTCGACCCTGTCACCCCTCATGGCGTCCTCCGCCCCTCGTCCACCGCGACCGGACCGTGCAGGCCGGCCCCATGCGGGTACGGGGCCGGCATGGGCATCCCACTGGACGACCTGGTCACCACAGTAGTGATCACGAACGGCGGCGGCGACATGCTCGGACGCACGATGCCACGGCACCGTGCGCCGTTGATCGTGGTCGACAACGGGTCCACCGACGGCGCCGTCGACGCCGCGGTCCGCGGCCGCGACGACGTGCGCGTGGTTCGGCTGCCGGGCAACATCGGCGCCGTTGCCCGCAATGTCGGCGTCGCGGCGGCCCGGACGCCGTACGTCGCGTTCGCCGACGACGACTCCTGGTGGGCGCCCGGCGCTCTGGACCGGGCGGCGGCGATCCTGCGCGACCACGGGGACGTCGCGCTCGTGGCAGCGCGGATCCTGGTCGGGCCGGGCAACCGGCCGGACCCGACGTGCGCGCGGATGCTCGAGTCGCCGCTGCCCGCATGGCACGACGGCGACGGTGCGGCCGGGCGTTCCGTGATCGGGTTCATCGCCTGCGCCACGGTCGTGCGCCGCGACGCGTTCCTGCGGGCCGGCGGCTTCGACGATGTCGTCTTCTTCGCCGGCGAGGAGGAACGGCTGGCACTGGATCTGCTCTCGGCCGGCTGGCGGCTGGTGTACGTTCCGGACGTCGTCGCGCACCACGATCCGCAGCCGGCCCGTGACCGTCGGCACCGGGGCCGGTTGATCGTGCGCAACTCCATTCTGACGGCGCTCATGCGCCGGCCGTGGCCGGTGGCTCTGGGCCGCGCCCGGGCGGCGCTCGGCTCGGCCGACGGCCGGGCCGGGCTGGCAGCCGCGCTGCCCCGGGTGGTATCCGGACTGCGCCAGCGGCGCCCGGTCGCCCCGCACGTCGAGCGCGCCGTCGCCGTCGTCGAGCGGTTCGGCTGAAGTCGGCCGGCCCACTCCAGCAGTGGTCCGCGCGTGGCGGGTCGCGGAGGCTCGACCTCCTCGGCCCCCGGCAGCAGCGGCGTCGCACCGATCCGTCTCAGGTACCGGCCGCCCGCGTCGTGGTCCTCATCCGGCTGGCGCGGTTCACTGCGCACCGCCGCTCCGCCGGGCCCGTCGGGTGCTCTCGATCAGCCGGACCGATAGGGATCGTGGCCCACGGTCATCAGGCGGTGGCGGCGCCGCTCGTCAGCCAGGATCTGGTCCTGTGTCAGCCCGTCGGTCTCGGTCTCCACGACCTCGACGACCCGCGCCATCGCGTCGAGGTCGTCGTCGGTCAGGTCGACCCGCCGCTTGCCCAGGATCTCGATCACCGCGAGTCCCAGAGGCGCCGGCTGGTCGCCGCCGGGCAGCGGCCCGTCCAGCTCCGGCTGGACGCCGACCCAGTCGGTCAGCTCGCGCGAGGTCATGTTGACCACCTGGTGGAAGCGTTCCCAGATCTCCTCCACCTCGACGGACGTATGTTCAGCCACGAGAACCTCCAAGCTCTGGTTCCTTTCCTGGCGCCTACCCGATTCTCGTGACCGTCAACGGTGAACGACGTCATCGGGTCGCAGCCGTTGACGATGACCGCACGTGGGTACGGGCCGGGCATGAGCGATGACGTCCCGGACTGGGCGGAGCAGGTCCCGCCGGAACAGCTGCGCGACGCGCAAGCCGTGTTCGTCCAGGTGTCGGCCTCGTTCGGCGGAGCGCCACGTGACGAGATCGAGCAGGCGCTCCGCGACGCGGCCAGCCGACGCGATCTGGACACGGACGGACCGTGGATCGACGCGGCAGCGCGGCAGATCCACGCGATCGAGAGGAGTTCCGATGACCACCGATAGTCCGCGCACACTCGTTCACCTGGCCGACTCCGACCTGACCGTGAAGACCGAGGACGACGTTCGCGGCAAGGAGGTCGTGGACCGCAACGGTGACGAGGTCGGCACCGTCGACGACCTCGTCATCGACCCTGACGAGCTGAAGGTGCGGTTCCTGCAGGTCGGCTCGGGCGGCTTCCTCGGCCTCGGCGAGAAGAAGCAGCTGATCCCCGTCGACGCCGTCGTGAAGGTCGACGAGCAGGTGCACATCGCCCAGCACCGCGGGCACGTGGCGAGCGCGCCGGTGTACGACCCGAGCCTGGTGCCGCAGGCGGAGTACTACGAGGAGCTGTACGGCTACTACGGCTACCCGCCGTTCTGGGCGGCCGGCTACGCGTACCCGCCGTATCCGTTCTACCTGTGAGGCCTCGGCCGGCCGAGGCGGCCGCCTCCTCGCGTCGAGGCGCTCCAGCTCGCGGCGCATGACCTCGTCGTCGAGCTCGCCGGCGTCGCACGCGTCCGTGAGCGCGCGGCGCCGGGCGGCTGGTACGCCCGACGATCGACGGCTGCATCCCTAGCTGTGATGTCCAGCCGCGGCTCTATGAGATGTGCTGGACGCCGATCCGTTTGCGGAACATCCAGTACACCCAGCTCTGGTAGATCAGCACCACTGGGACGAACGGCACCGCCACCCAGGTCATCACGGTGAGCGTGTAGTCCGACGACGACGCGTTCGCCGTCGTCAGGCCGTCCGCCGCGTCGAGCGTCGACGGCAGCACCTCCGGGAACAGCGCCGCGAACAGCGCCACAGCGGTGCCGGCGACCGCCGCGAACGTCGCCACGAACGCCCATCCCTCGCGGCCGCGCCCGGTCGCCGTCGCCCCGGCGGCGACCGCCGTCACCGCGACCAGAGCACCGGCCGCCGCCGGCCACGACGGGGTGTCGTCGCGCAGCAGCGTCCACCCGAGGAACCAGGCCAGCACGACGACGACCGGGACCGCGAGCCGCCCGGCCAGCCGCCGCGCCCGGACCCGGATGTCGCCGACGGTCTTCAGGGCGACGTAGTGCGCGCCATGCAGCAGCGCCAGCGCCAGCGTCACGACACCGCCGAGCAGCGTGTACGGGGTGACGAGGTCGGCCCAGCCCCCGACGAAGTCGTGACCGGCGTCCAGCGGGAGCCCCTGCACGAATCCGGCCAGGATGACGCCCCAGACGAACGCCGGGACCGCCGATCCTGCGAAGATCACCAGGTCCCAACGACGGCGCCAGCTGTCGGTGTCGCCCTTGGCGCGGTACTCGAACGCCAGACCGCGGCCGATCAGCGCTAGCAGGATCAGCAGCAGCGGCAGGTAGTACGCCGACCACGCCGTCGAGTACCACTCGGGGAACGCGGCGAACGTGGCGCCGACGGCGGTGATGACCCAGACCTCGTTGCCGTCCCACACCGGGCCGATGGTGTTGATGAGGACCCGTCGCTCGGTGTCGTCGCGGGCGAACCGGCGGGTCAGCAGGCCGACGCCGAAGTCGAAGCCCTCGAGCGCGAGGTAGCCCGTCCACAGGACCGCGATGAGCAGGAACCAGAGCGTGCTCAACTCCATGATCGCCACACCCCTCAGTACGCGAAGCTCAGCGGCTTGTCGGCGTCGGCGTCGTCGTCCTCGTCGTCCTTGGACGCGTCGCCGCCGATGGGAGTGACGTCGGGCAGGCCGGGCCGGGCGTACTTGAGCAGCAGGTGCACCCACAGCCAGGTGAGACCCGCGTAGAGGACCGTGAACGCGGCCAGCGAGACGAACACCGTCGTGCCGCTGGTGCTGGGGCTGATGCCCGACTCCGTGCGCATCAGGCCGAACACCAGCCAGGGCTGCCGGCCCATCTCGGTGAAGATCCAGCCGAACGCGTTGCCGGCCAATGGGAGGAGTGGGAGGACCGCCGTGATGCGCAGCGCCCAGGGCGAGGTCGGGACCCGTCCGCGCCGCGTCGCCCAGAGCTGCCAGAGCGCGATCAGCCCGGCCAGCCCGCCCATGGTGATCATCATGCGGAACGTCCAGTACGTGACCGGGACGTTCGGGCTGTAGTCGGCCGGCCCGTAGGTCTGTTCGTACTGCGCCTGCAGGTCGTTGATGCCCTCGACCTGCCCCTCGAACGAGCCGGTGCCGAGGAACGAGAGCAACTGCGGGATCTCGATCGAGTACAGCGCCTCGCTGCCGTCCAGCGTGCCGACGGTGAACAGCGAGAACGGCGCGGGCTGCTCGGTCTCGTAGAGCGCCTCGGCGGCGGCCATCTTCATCGGCTGCACCTCGGTCATGACCTTGCCCTGGGTGTCGCCGGTGATTACGACGCCGATGCCGCCGACCAGGACGGCGACGGCACCGATGCGCAGGGCGGTGCGGAAGGCGCCGGCGTCGCTCGGCCTGCCGGGCGACGCATCCTCGGGGTTGCGCGCCCCGCGGACGAGGTGCCACATCGCGACCGCCGCGACCACACCGCCGCCGACCATGAACGCGGCGAAGATCGTGTGCGGGAACGTGATGAGCAGCACCTTGTTCGTCAGCACGGCCCAGATGTCGGTGAGCTCGGCCCGGCCGGCCTCTTCGTCGATCTCGTAGCCGACCGGGTTCTGCATGAACGAGTTCGCCGCCAGGATGAAGTACGCCGACAGCAGTGTCCCGAACGCCGTCACCCAGATGGTCGCCAGGTGGATCTTCGGCGGGATGCGGCCCCACCCGAAGATCCAGACGCCGACGAAGACCGACTCGAGGTAGAACGCGAGCAGCGCCTCCATGGCCAGCGGCGCGCCGAACACGTCGCCGACGAACCGGCTGAAGTCGCTCCAGTTCATGCCGAACTGGAACTCCTGCACGAGGCCCGTGACCACGCCGACGGCCAGGTTGATCAGCAGCAGCTTGCCGAAGAACTTCGTGAGCCGCAGCCAGCGCTCGCTCTTCGTGCGCATCCAGACCGACTGCATGATCGCGACGAGGAACGCCATCGAGATGGTGAACGGGACGAAGAAGAAGTGCACCACCGTGGTGATGCCGAACTGCCAGCGGGCGAGGTCCAGCACGTCCATGCTCTGCCTGTCCTCCGAGTGATTACTACGCCTCGTCGTAGAGTCTACGACTTTCTGTAGTACTACGAGCAGTCGGTAGACTGTGAGATGTGCCGGGACGAGCCAAGCTGGGTGAACTCGAACGAGCGGTCATGGAGCAGTTGTGGGCGTTCGAGGCTCCGGCGACCGTCCGGCAGGTGCACGAGGCGCTGGCCGGGTCGCGCGACATCGCCTACACGACGGTCATGACGGTGCTCGACCGGCTGGCCCGCAAGGGGTCGGCCGAGCAGATCCGCGACGGCCGCGCCTACCGTTACCGGCCCGCCGTCTCGCGCGACGAGCTGACCGCCGAGCTCATGCACGAGGCGCTCGACACCGTCGACGGCACCGACCGGACGGCGGCGCTGCTGCGGTTCATCGGCTCCGTGTCCGCCGACGACGCCCGGGCGCTGCGCGAGGCGCTCGAGGCGGTCGAATCGGTCGAGGGTTCTGCTCGTGACTGAGTCGACCCCTGTCGTCCTGCTGGTCCTGGCGCTGCTGCTCGCGGGGCCGGTGCCGGCGCTGCTAGCGCGGTCGTCGTGGCCGGTGCGGGTGCCGCGGGCGGCGCTGGTGCTCTGGCAGGCGGTCGCACTCGCGGCGGTGCTGTCGGCGCTCGGTGCGGGCGCGTCGGCGGGGTCGCTGGTGGTGGGGCATCCGTCGCCGCCCTGGTGGCTGCTGGTGGCGCACGGCGCCTCGTTGCTGCTAACGGTCGTGGTGGCGGCGCGGCTGCTGTGGTCGGCACACACGCTGGGCACGGCGCTGCGGGCCCGCCGACGCCGGCAGCGCCACGTCGTCGACCTGGTCGGGCGGTCCGACGGACGGGCGCCGGGCGCGGTGGTGGTCGACGTCGCGCCGCCGCTGGCGTACTGCATCCCCGGCGTCCGGTCGCGGCTGGTGGTCTCGGCGCCGGCCCTGGACTCGCTGGCGCCGGCCGAGGTCGACGCCGTCCTCGCGCACGAGCGGGCGCACGCCCGGGCCCGGCACGACCTCGTGCTCGAGGGGTTCGGCGTGCTGCACAACGCCTTCCCACGGGTGGTGCGCAGCTCCGTGGCGCTCGAGTCGGCGTCCGGGCTGGTCGAGATGCTCGCCGACGACGCGGCCCGACGGCGTTCCGGTGCGGTCCCGCTGGCACGGGCGCTGGCCCGGCTGGCGCACGCCCCGGTCCCGGCCGGTGCGCTGGGGTCCGGCGCGGTGACGCCGGCCGTGCGGATCCGCAGGCTGGCGCCGTCGTCGTCAGGAGTTCCCGCATGGCTGGTCGCGACGGCCGCCTATGCCGTCGCCGTCGCCCTGGTCGTCGTCCCCACGGTCGCCGTGGCCGCTCCCTGGCTGACGGCGTTGTCCCGCGCCGCCGGCCTGTCCTGACCCCCTGGCTGACGGCGTTGTCCCGCGCCGCCCAGCTCCCGTGACCCGCCTGGGAATGATCACGTTCACCACCCGATTCCCTGCTCTACGAGGCCTGCAGCCCTCGTGAAGCACGCGAAGGCCTCGTGATGGGACATCACCCGGATGACCCGCGCATCACCAGGGCTGCAGGCCTCGTGTGGCACCGGATCGGGTGGTGAACGTGATCATTCCGAGTCGGGGTCGGCGGAGGAGGCGTCGTCCTTGGCGGCGACGACGGCGTTGTAGACGTCGCGCTTGGGCAGGCCCAGCTCGCGGGCGACGTCGGCGATGGCCTCCTTGCGCCGGATGCCGGCCGCCTCGCGCTCGGCCACCAGCTCGACGGCGTCCGCCACCGTCGCCGTCGCGGACCGCGGCGGAGCGCCCGCGACCACCAGGGTGATCTCGCCCAGCGGCCCGTCCGTCTCGGCCCACGCCGCGAGATCGCCGAGCGGTCCGCGCTTGACCTCCTCGTGCGTCTTCGTCAGCTCACGGCACACCGCCGCCGCCCGGCCGTCGCCGAACGCCGTCGCCATGGACCGCAGCGTCTCGGCCAGCCGGTGCCGCGACTCGAAGAAGACCATCGTCCGCGGCTCGTCGGCCAGCGCCCCGAACGCCCGCGCCCGCTCCCCCGGCCGGCGCGGCGCGAAGCCCTCGAAGCAGAACCGGTCGACCGGCAGCCCACTGAGGGCGAGCGCCGTCAGCACCGCCGAGGGTCCCGGCACCGCCGTCACCCGTACCCCCGCGCCGACGGCGGCCGCCACCAGGCGGTAGCCGGGGTCGGACACCGACGGCATGCCGGCGTCGGTCACGAGCACCACGCGCGCGCCGTCGGTCAGTGCCGTCAGCAGCTCCGGGGTGCGCGCGGACTCGTTGCCCTCGAAGTACGACACCAGCCGCCCGGACACCGTCACACCCAGCGACGACGCCAGCCGGAGCAGCCGCCGGGTGTCCTCGGCGGCCACGACGTCGGCCGTCGAGAGCTCCGCCGCGAGCCGGGCCGGCGCATCGCCGACGTCGCCGATCGGAGTGCCCGCGAGGACCAGCACGCCGTCGGTCATCGAGTTCGCCACCCGCCCATCCTCGCGCAGCGATGAACCCGGGCTTCACAGGACGCCCTCGTAGGATGACCCGGTGACCCAGACGGTTGACGCCCCCGAGGCATCCGTGACGGCGAGGTCCGCGGCCGCGATCCGCGCCCGCCTCGTCCGCCCGATGCCGGCCGACCGGGTCTGGGGCTGGATCGGCCCGCTGCTGGTCGCGGGGGTCGCGGCGGTGCTGCGCCTGGTCGACCTCAGCCGCCCCCACAAGATCATCTTCGATGAGACGTACTACGCCAAGGACGCCTACTCGCAACTGCTGTTCGGCTACTCGCGCAAGTTCACCGAGGACGCGAACGAGCGGATCCTGCGCGGCGACCTCGACGTCTTCCTCGACGAGCCGTCGTTCGTCGTGCACCCGCCGGTCGGCAAGTTCCTCATCGGCCAGGGCATCCGGGTGTTCGGCATGGACCCGTTCGGCTGGCGCATCGCGGTGGCACTGTGCGGTGTGCTGACGGTGTTCCTGGTGGCGCGCATCGGGCGGCGGCTGTTCCGCTCGACGCTGCTGGGGTGCGTGGCCGGCCTGCTGCTCGCCGTCGACGGCCTGTCCATCGTCATGAGCCGGACGGCGGTGCTCGACGGCATCCTGGCGATGTTCGTCGTGGCGGCGTTCGGCTGTCTGGTCGTCGACCGCGACTGGATGCGGGCCAAGTACGCCGATTGGGTCGAGGCCCGGCTGGCCCGCGGCCTGACGGAGCCGGGTGACGGCCCGCTGTTCTGGTGGCGGCCGTGGCGGCTGGCGGCCGGCCTCATGCTCGGCCTGGCCTGCGGCACCAAGTGGAGCGGGCTGTACGCCGTCGCCGTCTTCGGGCTGATGACGGTGCTGTGGGAGGTCGGTGCCCGGCGCGCGGCCGAGCTCAAGAGCCCGGTGCTGAACTCGCTGCTGCGCGACGGGCCGGTGGCCTTCCTGACCATGGTCGGCACGACGGCCGTCGTGTACGTGCTGTCGTGGTGGGGCTGGATCTTCTCCTCGGGTGGATACGGCCGGCAGTGGGCGACGGAGAACGCCCCGTCCGCGCTCGGCTCGCTGTTCCCGAGCTGGGCGCGCAGTCTCTGGCACTACCACTGGGACATGTGGGTGTTCCACCGCGACCTGGACACCCCGCACGACTACCAGTCCAACGCCTGGGAGTGGCTGTACCTCGGCCGGCCGGTGTCGTTCGACTACGAGGGCTACGACCTCGGGCAGGCCGGCTGCCAGGCCGAACGCTGCAGCCAGGCGGTGCTCGCGCTGGGCACGCCACCGCTGTGGTGGGGCGGCTGCGCGGCGATCCTGGTGTGCCTCTGGTGGTGGTTCTTCCGCCGCGACTGGCGGGCCGGCGCCATCTTGGCCGGCGTCATCGCCACCTGGGTGCCGTGGCTGCTGTTCACCGACCGCACCATCTTCTACTTCTACGCGGTCGCCATCGCGCCGTTCCTGGTGCTGGCCGTCGCGTTCGTGCTGGGACTGATCATCGGGCCGCCCGACGCCCCACCACGGCGCCGGGCGATCGGTGTCGCCGTGGCCGGCGGGTACGTGCTGGTGGTCATCGCCGTCGCCGCCTGGTTCTACCCGATCCACGTCGACCAGCTGATCCCGTACGACGACTGGCGCGCCCGCATGTGGTTCGACAGCTGGATCTAGCTGATCTCCGCGACCCCCTCGATCAGCAGCCAGGCGCCGAACAGGACGAACAGGGCGGCGGCGCCGTACTGGATGAGCCGCTCGGGCAACCGCTGACCGAGGTACCGGCCGACGACGATGGCGAGCGCGTCGGCGGCGACCATGCCGACGGTCGAGCCGATCCAGACGCCGAGCCAGTCGTGGTCGGCGGCCAGGGTGATGGTGGCGAGCATGGTCTTGTCGCCCAGCTCGGCCAGGAAGAACGCGGTGCCGACGGCGATGACCGCCGCCCGGGTGGCCCGCTCGGCCCTGCTCTTCTCGTCGTCGGTCAGGGTGTCGCCGCGCCAGGTCCAGGCGGCGAAGCCGAAGAACGCGACGGCCGCGACGATGTTGATCCAACCGGTCGGGAGCGCCTCGCCGAGCCCGAAGCCGATCGCGACCGATGCCAGGTGGACGACGGTGGTCGCGATCGTGATGCCGAGGATGACATGCCACGCCTTGAAGCGGGTGGCGAAGGTCAGCGCCATCAGCTGGGACTTGTCGCCGAGCTCGGCCACGAAGATGACACCGAAGCTCACGAGGAACGCGGCCCAGAGGTCGGCCATCGGGTCCCTTCCGGTCGGGCCGGGACCGGAGGACGCGAGACTCCGACCCCGGCATTGCTGCCAGTGGTCGAAGGTCTCGCCCGCCTCTCGAAAGAGGCCGCGCGGCCGGACGCCGGAGCGTCAGTGTGTCGACCGCGACATTGGGGGCTACTCCCCTTCGCTGCGTGCAGCCTACCCGGATCGCGGATCCGGAATCCAGCCGACGTGCGCAGGCTCACACCACGGCGTTCATCCGGCGGTCACGTCGTGGTCAGTCGGCGCGGGCGGCTCGCAGGACGACGAGCGACGCCGCGGCCATGACGGCCGCACCCGCCAGCGCCGGCACGTTGACCTCGGTGACCTCGGCCAGCGCACCGAACAGCAGGGCGCCGGCCGGAGCACCGACGATGCCGACGGTGCGCTGGGCGGAGCTGACCCGCCCCAGCAGCTCGTCAGGCGTGCGCTGCTGGGTGATCGTCACGACGTGCACGTTGACCACCATGCCGGCCACCCCGAACACCGCCAGCGCGGCCGCCGTCGCCGCCGGGTGCGCCACGCCGCCGATGACGACCAGGCAGCCCGCCTGCGCGGCGAGCGCCGGCACCATGGCCCGGGCTCCGCCGCCCACCCACCGGCCGATCCGCGTCGCGATCAGACCGCCCGCCACCCCGCCGGCGCCGTACGCGGCCAGGACCAGCCCGAACACGACGTCGGAGGCGCCGGCCCAGCGAGTGATGATGAAGACCAGCAGCGCCTGGAGGCCACCGATGACCAGGTTGCCGAGCAGGTTCGCCAGGCTGGCGCCGCGCAGCAGCCGGTCGCGCCAGAGCCGGCGCACCCCGGCACCGATCTCCGCCCGGAGCGTCGACCCGGCCGGCCGCGCAGTGGTGGTGATGTCAGATCGTGGGAGCGAGGCGATCAGCGCGGCCGCCACCAGATACGTCGCGGCGTCGACGGCGAACGGCAGTGCCACGCCGGCGCCCACCAGGAGCCCGGCCGCCGGCGCGCCGAGGAACGTTCCCGCCAGCGCCTGGCCGGTCATGAGCCGCGCATTGGCCGACGGCAGCGCCGTCCGGGGCACGAGGGCCGGCAGGATCGCCGTCGCCGCGGTGTCGAACAGGGTCTGCAGCGTGGTCAGCGCGAACGCGAGGACGGCCAGGAGGGCGATGTGCGCATGGCCGAGCGCCAACCCGGCCGCGAACGCCGCCACCAGCACCCCGCGCGCCACGTCGACGGTCCACATGGCCCGCCGCCGGTCGACGCGGTCGGCCAGCGCGCCGCCGAGCAGCCCGAACAGCAGCCATGGCAGGTAGCCGGCCGCCGACACCACCGACAGCAGGAACGGCGAGGTGGTCAGGCCCGCGGCGACCAGCGGCAACGCCACGTTCCGCACGGCGTCGCCGAACCGCGACAGCACCGCGGCCGACCAGAGGCGCCCGTACCCGCCCCGCCACCGGACCGCCTCGCCGGCCTCCGCCACCACCGTCATGCCGCCGAACGCTAGGCAGCGGGTCCGACAACGTCCGCCTGCCCATGATCATCGGCGATCGACCCCGCTATGACGTGTGTGTGTTCCGCGGACTTGTGTGACAGGGCGTTCGGAGACATCCGCGACAGTTCCTGATCATGGTCCGATGCTGGGGGGATGGGACCGGTGGGGATGTGGGACGTCGTGGACGTTCGAGCGAATCTG
>NZ_SMKL01000074.1 GCF_004348545.1 Jiangella ureilytica
GCCATGCGCGTGCTCAAACGCCACCTCACCGACGTCATCCACCGCACGCTCCGCCGCGACATCCCACCGCTGACCTGCCACCAGCCAGCCGCTTGACATAGAAGCGTCATTCCGGGGTGGGCGAGCGGGTGGGCGGTGCCCGGTGAATCGGCGATGATCAGCCGAGTCGGCGGGGTAGGGTGACGGCATGGCAGCCAAGAAGTCAGGCGGCAACGAAGAGCTCAAGGCCAAGATGCGCGAGGCCCTCGAGCGGAAGAAGGCCGCCGACCACGAGCACCCGGACGACCAAGTGTCCGGCACCGGCCCCTCGCACGAGGACGCCGCGAAGACCCAGCGGATGTTCCGGCGCAAGAGCGGCTGATCGCCGTTCGGCCGGCAGTCCCGGCCATGCGAGAATCAGATACGTGAGCGCGAAGATTCTCGACGGCAAGAACACAGCGGCGACCATCCGTTCCGAGCTCACCGCCAGGGTCAAGGCCCTCGGCGAACGGGGGGTGGTCCCGGGCCTCGGCACGGTGCTGGTGGGCGACGACCCCGGCAGCCATGCCTACGTCGCCGGCAAGCACCGCGACTGCGCCGAGGTCGGCATCGAGTCGTTGCAGGTCGAGCTGCCCGCCACGGCCACGCAGGCCGAGGTCGAGGCGGCCGTCGCGCAGCTCAACGAGAACCCCGCGTGTCACGGCTTCATCGTCCAGCTGCCGCTCCCGAAGGGGCTGGACGAGGAGCGCGTGCTCTCGGCCATCGACCCGGCGAAAGATGCCGACGGCCTGCACCCGCAGAACCTCGGCAAGCTCGTGCTCATGCAGCCGGCGCCGCTGCCGTGCACGCCGCGCGGCTGCCTCGAGCTGCTGCGCCGCTACGACGTCCCGGTCGACGGCGCCGAACTGGTCATCGTCGGGCGCGGCGTCACCGCGGGCCGGCCCATGGGGCTGCTGTTCACCCGGCGCACCGAGAACGCCACCGTCACCGTCTGCCACACCGGCACCCGCGACCTCGCGGGCACCGTGCGGCGGGCCGACATCGTCATCGCCGCGGCCGGGGTGCCGGGACTCGTCACGGCCGACATGATCAAGCCGGGGGCGGCCGTCCTCGACGTCGGCATCACGCGCGTCGTCGGGCCCGACGGCAAGGGCCGCTACACCGGCGACGTCGCGCCCGAGGTGCGCGAGGTCGCGGGACATCTCGCGCCCATGCCCGGGGGGATCGGGCCCATGACTCGTGCAATGCTGTTGGCCAACGTGGTCGAGGCGGCCGAGGCCGCCGTCCCCGCGTAGGCCGGACCCACGCCCGGCGAGCGGATCGGTGCTGTCAGGCCGGTTCGTTCTTCCCCTTGAGGAGGACACATTCCATGGCCGAGAAGTCTCCGCGCGGCCTCGCCGACGTCGTGGCCGCGTCCACGTCGATCTCCGACATCGACGGGCGAGAGGGACGGCTGATCTATCGCGGCTACGACATCCACGACATCGCCGGGCGCATCTCCTTCGAAGAGTGCGTCCACCTGCTCCAGCGGGGCACGCTCCCCACGCAGGCGGAGCTCGACGGCCTGATGACGGAGCTGGCCGACGGCCGGCAGTACGGAGCGGTCGCCACCACGCTGCTGCCGTCCGTCGTGCAGAGCGGCACGCCCATGGAGGCGCTGCGCACGCTGGTGTCGTCGCTGGCGATCGACGACCCCGACGCGTCCGACGCGTCCATCGAGGCCGACCGCCGCAAGGCCACCCGGCTGGTCGCGCAGATGCCGGTGCTGGTCGCCGCCTACGAGGGACAGCGCTCCGGCCGCGAGGTCCCCGACGCCGACCCGGAACTCGGCATCGCCGGCAACTTCCTGCTGCAGATCACCGGTGAGCGGCCGGCGCCGCGGGCCGCGGAGCTCTTCGACGAGTGCCTGGTGCTGCATGCCGACCACACGATGAACGCCTCGACGTTCACGGCCCGGGTCATCGCCGCCACGCTGTCCGACATGCACTCGGCCATCACCGGTGCCATGGGCGCGCTGCGCGGGCCGCTGCACGGCGGCGCCAACGAGGCGGTCATGAAGACCCTCACCAGCATTGACGGAGAGGTGGGCGAGGTCGACCAGTTCGTCCGCGACGAGCTCGCCGCGGGCCGCAAGATCATGGGGTTCGGCCACCGGGTGTACAAGACCGAGGACCCGCGAGCCACGCACCTGCGCACCATGAGCGAGGAGCTGGCCGACCTCACCGGCAACCGCCGCTACTACGAGTTCTCCCGCCGCATGGAGCAGGTGGTGCTCGACGAGAAGGGCCTGTACCCCAACGTCGACTTCTTCGCCGCCAGCGTCTACCACGCGCTGGGCATCCCGACGGACCTGTTCACGCCGGTGTTCGCGATCTCGCGGATGAGCGGCTGGACGGCGCACGTCATCGAGCAGCACGAGGACAATCGCCTCATCCGGCCCGACAGCGACTACACCGGGCCGCAGAACCAGCAGTGGGTGGAGATCTCGAAGCGGTGAGCACACGCGCCGGTACCCATCGTGCGGCGGCCAGCAGCCGCTGGGCCGCGGCCGCCGAGCGGCGGCTCATGCCCGCGAGCTGGCTGCGCGCGGTGTTCCGGCAGTGGCCGCTGCTGCTGGTGCTCGCGGTCATCGCCGTCGGCACCGTCATCGTCGCCGACAACCACTTCCGCCGGGGCACGTCCATCATCGCCGGCGGCATCTGCCTGGCGGTCGTTCTGCGGGCGGTGCTGCCCAGCGGCGTCGCCGGCCTGCTCAAGGTGCGCTCGCGCGCCATCGACCTGCTGACGCTGGGGTTCCTGGGGGCGGGGACCCTGATCGCGTCGCTCATCGTCCCGCCCCCGTCCTGATCCCGAACCCCTTCAGCTCACCGAGGAGAAGAACCACCATGGCCCAGGCGCCCGTCAACGTCACCGTCACCGGCGCGGCCGGTCAGATCGGCTACGCACTGCTCTTCCGGGTGGCGTCGGGCCAGCTGCTGGGGGCCGACACCCCGGTACGGCTCAAGCTGCTCGAGATCCCGCCGGCCGTCAAGGCCGCCGAGGGCACCGCGATGGAGCTCGACGACTGCGCGTTCCCGCTGCTCAGCGGCATCGACATCTATGACGACCCGACCCAGGCGTTCGACGGCGCCAACGTCGCCCTGCTCGTCGGGGCGCGGCCCCGGACCAAGGGCATGGAGCGCGGCGACCTGCTCGAGGCCAACGGCGGCATCTTCAAGCCGCAGGGCGAGGCCATCAACGCCGGCGCCGCCGACGACGTGCGGGTGCTGGTCGTCGGCAACCCGGCCAACACCAACGCGCTCATCGCCCGGTCGCACGCGCCGGACGTCCCCGCCGACCGGTTCACCGCCATGACCCGCCTCGACCACAACCGCGCGCTGTCGCAGCTGTCGGCGAAGCTGGGCGTGGGCGTCGCCGACATCAGCCGGCTGAGCATCTGGGGCAACCACTCCGCCACCCAGTACCCCGACATCTTCCACGCCGAGGTCGCCGGGAAGCCGGCGTCGGAGCTGGTCGACGAGGCCTGGCTGACCGACGACTTCATCCCGACGGTGGCCAAGCGCGGCGCCGCGATCATCGAGGCGCGCGGGGCGTCGTCGGCGGCGTCGGCGGCCAACGCGGCCATCGACCACGTGCACGACTGGGTCAACGGCACTCCCGAGGGCGACTGGACGTCGGCCGCCATCGTGTCCGACGGCTCCTACGGCGTGCCCGAGGGCATCATCTCGTCGTTCCCGGTGGTCTCGCGCGGCGGCGCCTGGGAGATCGTCCAGGACCTCGAGATCAGCGACTTCTCCCGGCAGCGCATCGACGCGTCGGTGCAGGAGCTGACCGAGGAGCGCGACGCGGTCGCGGCGCTGGGCCTCATCTGAGCCCGCCGCGCACGTCTGTTATCTTGACGTCGAGACAAACTTCATCATCCGGGAGACGCTGACATGGCGAAGATCAAGGTAGCCGGGCCCGTCGTCGAGCTCGACGGCGACGAGATGACGCGGATCATCTGGTCCTTCATCAAGGACCGCCTGATCCATCCGTACCTCGACATCGACCTGCGCTACTACGACCTGGGCATCGAACACCGCGACGCCACCGACGACCAGGTCACCATCGACGCCGCCCACGCCATCAAGGAGCACGGCGTCGGCGTCAAGTGCGCCACCATCACGCCCGACGAGGCCCGGGTCGAGGAGTTCGGCCTGAAGAAGATGTGGGTCTCGCCCAACGGCACGATCCGCAACATCCTCGGCGGCGTGGTCTTCCGCGAGCCGATCATCATCAGCAACGTCCCGCGGCTCGTGCCGGGCTGGACCAAGCCGATCATCATCGGTCGTCACGCCCACGGCGACCAGTACAAGGCCACCAACTTCAAGGTGCCGGGCGCCGGCGAGCTGACCATCACCTTCACCCCGGCCGACGGCTCCGAGCCGATCCAGCACGTGGTCGCCAACTACGGCGACGACGGCGGCGTGGCCATGGGCATGTACAACTACAACAAGTCCATCGAGGACTTCGCCCGGGCCTCGTTCTCCTACGGCCTGCAGCGCAACTACCCGGTCTACATGTCGACCAAGAACACGATCCTCAAGGCCTACGACGGCGCGTTCAAGGACATCTTCGCCGACGTCTTCGAGCGCGAGTTCAAGGCCGACTTCGAGAAGGCCGGCCTCACCTACGAGCACCGGCTCATCGACGACATGGTCGCGGCCGCGCTGAAGTGGGAGGGCGGCTACGTCTGGGCCTGCAAGAACTACGACGGCGACGTCCAGTCCGACACCGTCGCCCAGGGGTTCGGCTCGCTCGGCCTCATGACGTCGGTGCTCATGACGCCCGACGGCAAGACGGTCGAGGCCGAGGCCGCGCACGGCACCGTCACCCGGCACTACCGCCAGCACCAGGCCGGCAAGCCGACGTCGACCAACCCGATCGCGTCGATCTACGCCTGGACCGGCGGCCTCAAGCACCGCGGCAAGCTCGACAACACCCCCGACGTCACCGGCTTCGCCGAGACGCTCGAGGACGTCGTCATCAAGACCGTCGAGTCCGGCGTCATGACGAAGGACCTCGCGCTGCTGGTCGGGCCGGACCAGGAGTGGAAGACCACCGAGGACTTCCTCGGCGCGCTCGACGAGAACCTCGCCAAGCGCCTCGTCTGAGAACCGCAGAGCCGTTCGCCGTGCGGTCGGGCCGGAGCTTAGGCTCGACCGCATGGTGGACGAGGAGACCTTCCGGGCGCTCGCGCGCTCGTCGCCCTGGCGCTGGCGGTCGGTGGAGCTGACCCGGCGGCTGGTCGGCGACGCGATCACGGCCGACCACGAGGTGCGGGCCTGGATCGAGCGGCCCGGCCGCATGCGCGTCGTCGACCACGAGGGCAACGAGCACCTGGTCGACGAGACGCCGGCCGACCGCGGCATCGTCTTCGCGGTCAGCTCCGACGGTGAGCCGGTCTCGCCGGTCTCGCCGGTCGAGCCGCCCCAGGTCACCGTCCCGCTCGACCCGGCCGCGCCCGCGCCGGTGCGCCGCCCCGACGGGCTGGTCGCGCAGCGGCCGTCCGGCGTCGCCGTCGCCTACGACGACCCCATGTACGAGAACTACCTGTGGGTCGCCATGCTCGACCCGGTCGAGCTGTCCGGCGGCGTCGACGTGCTCTCGGTCGAGCAGCTGGTCCGTGAGGGCCGCGACACCTACGGGGCCACCGTCCGACCCGCCGCGGCCTACGACCCGCGCTGCACCTGCTGCGCGCTGCTGTTCGGCGAGGTCGCGGCCGGCCTGCTGCGGGCCGAGGGCGGCCCGGAGCCTGAGGAGCGCGCCTTCGCCGACGCGTTCACGGTCGCCCTCGACGTCGAGACCGGCATCTGCGTCGAGCTGCGCGAGCTCGGCGGCGACGACGACGGCGCCGGCTTCGACGTCAGCATCGCCGCCGTCACCCCCGTGTGAGGGACGAGCGCATCGGCTTGTGCTGCGGGACATCGCCCGACCCGTCGCTGGCACTGGCTGATCTTCGTCTCGACGTCGCCGGGCTGATGCGGGACGGAGACACGCTCGGCCGAGTTCTCGACACCTTCGTCATGACTCGGCTCCGGGCCGAGGCGGCCCCGGAGTTCGTCGTCGCCGAGATGTCATCACCCGAGACAGGTCGCGGCACCCCATCCCGAGCCTCTGGTCGTGACGCCGCCGTCACCGCCGTGCGAGGGTCGAGCGCATCAGCGTCACGTTGTACGGGCCCCACTTGGTCAGCGCGAAGTAGAGGTCCGGCCCACTGGACCACGGGTGCAGGAACCCGCCGTAGAGCGCCGGGTACTCGGCGCCGTCGACGACGACCTGTTCCTCGCCCCACGGGCCGGTCGGCCGGGGCGCGTCGCGCAGCACGATCTGGGCCCGCGACTCGTCGAGGTAGCTCATGAGCCAGCGGCCGGTGTAGGCGTTGTACTGCACGGACAGCTCGCCGATCGGGCCCTCGGCGACGGGAGCCGCGGCCGCCTCCGACGGCGACCAGCGCGCGCCGTCCCAGTACCGGTACGCGTCCTTGTCCACCACCTTCCCCGCCGGCACCCGGGCCACGTGCGCGTCGCCCCAGCGGCCGTTGGGGGTGCCGAAGAGGTACACGTGCCCGCCCTGCCGGGCGAACGCCGTCATCTGGAAGTTCGAGTCCCACTGCGGCGAGTTCGGCCAGACGGCGTCCGGGTCCTTCGTCCACGTCTCGCCGTCGTCGTCGGACCAGGCGATGCCGGAGTGGTTGGTGAACCAGGTGCCGGCCGGGCCCCAGTGGTTCACCGACATGTAGTGGATGAAGCTGCGGCCACGGACGGTGATGCCGGCCGTCGGGATGACCGTCTCCTCGACGCCGTTCTGCTTGAGGCAGTCGAGCAGCTGGCCGGCGTGCCCGGGCCGGTCCTGCACCATCGTGTCGAACGACATGCCGTCGGCGAGGTCGCGGTCCGAGGACTTCGCCAGCACGTTGCAGCGCCAGTCCGCCTCGCGCGGGCCGGCGCCGTTGCCACCCCAGCCCTCTCCGTAGGTGTCGCCGAAGGCCATCAACACCTGGCCGGCGCCGTTGTCCCACATGATCCCCAGGTCGGTGCCGTGCACCTGGTAGTTCGCGGCGGTCTCGTTGATCGAGCCGGCCCCGGTGAGCAGCGCCACCGGCTCGCCGCGCGTGACCGTCAGGCCCACGCCATCCATCGACGACGGTGTCAGCTCGCCTTCCGTGGCGGGCGCGGTCAGCGCCGTCGCCAGCAGCAGGCCGGTGCCGGCCAGGACGGGCAGCGTGGAGCCCATGACGTCCTCCTCAGAACAGCCGCTCGTCCGGGTGCGGCAGGCGGGCGCCGACGGCCGGCAGCGGCGGGAACGGGGCGTGCGGTTCGGTCTGGTACCAGTACGCCGTACTGGACCAGTCGTCGGAGCGATGGTTGTCGTGCCCGTGCTCGATGGTCACCTTGATCGACCGCTGGAACCGGACCGGATCCTCGACGTGGTAGCGGTAGAGCGAGATCTTCCCGGACCAGTTCTGCCCGCCCGGCAGCACGATGCCGTGGTACGGCGCGTTGTACTCCTCCGACGGACACCAGGCGGTGTTGAAGTAGTCCTCGGTCCCGGTGCCGTGCAGCGCCGGCGGGAACGGCTCGCCGTCGACGAAGATCATGTCGTCGCCCTCGCCGTACCAGTTGAACCGGGCGGGCCCGACCTGGCGCAGGTTCTCGATGTCGACGTGGCAGCCGACGTAGTGGCCCTCGCCCACGGCGTCGAGCAGCACGTAGTTGCCTGCGCCGTCGGTGTTGGAGCCGCCGAACTGGAACTCGGCGTTCGTCAGTCCGGACTCGTCGGCGAGCCCGTCGGTCGGGTTCTGCCGCCGCCACTGGGTGTGGAACCGGCCGGCCCGCGGGTCGGACTCGCCGGTCAGCTCGTAGTCGACGTAGTAGTAGAAGATCACGTCGGTGCCGCACTCGTTGGCCACCTCGAGCCGGGCGGAGTCGAACGGCATGGGGAACCAGCAGTTGAACGCCTTGCCGTCCTGCGGGCTCATCTGCAGCGGCAGCGACACGAAGTTGCGGTGCTGCGCGTGCCCGAGGCCGAAGAAGTCGCCCACCGGCGCCTCGACGCAGGGCGTGCCGGCGCCGTCCCAGTACATCCGCAGCACGATCTTGCGCAGGTAGTGCTCGTCGTCGCAGGCGATCGTCACCCAGATGTGCCGCACGACGCCCGGCTCGTCGATCTCGGCCAGCACGGCGCTGTCGCCCGGCGCGATGGTGAGGCGGTCGTCGTTGCCGCCCGTCCGGTCCCAGCTGGAGGCGCGGGCGCTCCGGGTGCCGGTGAGCCGCGGCAGGTTCGACAGGGGTCCGGTCATCGGCGGTCCGCTCCTTCAGCCCTTGAGGCCGGTCAGTTTGATGCCCTCCACGAGCCGGCGCTGGAGGACGAAGAACAGGATCAGCGTCGGCAGCGCCGCCAGCGTCGAGGCGGCCATGATCAGGTGGTACTGCGTGCCGTGCTGGCCGGTGAACTGCTGCACGCCCAGCTGCACGACCCACAGCTCCTGCGACTGCGTGACGATCAGCGGCCACAGGAAGTTGTTCCAGTTGGCCAGGAAGAAGAAGATGCCCAGCGCCGCCAGGATCGGCCGCGACAACGGCAGCACGATGTGCCAGTACACCTTGACCAATCCGGCGCCGTCGACGATCGCCGCCTCCTCGAGCTCCCGCGGCAGCGACAGGTAGAACTGGCGCAGCAGGAAGATCCCGAACGCGTGCGGGATCATCGGGATGATCAGGCCCTGGTAGGTGTCCACCCAGCCGAGCCAGTCGACGATGATGAACAGCGGGATCACGATGACGGTGAACGGCACCATCAGGGTCGACAGGATCGCCAGGAAGATCGCGTTGCGGCCGGGGAAGCGCAACCGGGCCAGCGAGTAGGCCGCCATCGAGTGGAACAGCAGCGACACCGCCGTCACCGCCGTCGCGACGAACAGCGAGTTCATCATGTACCGCGCGAACGGCACCTGCTCGAACACGTCGACGTAGTTCCGGAAGTGCAGCTCGCGCGGCACCACGGTCGGCGGGTTGGCCAGCACCTCGGAGCCGTCCTTGAGCGAGCTGGACAGCATCCACAGCAGCGGCCCGGCCAGCACGACGAACGCCAGGACGGCCAGCGCGTACAGGACGATCCGGTCGGCCGGCCGGTGCCGACGGCGGCGCCGCGCGACCTGCGGGCGACTGGTCACATCGCGGACCGGCGCGGCCTCAGTCGTAGGACTCATGGCGGAAGATCCGTAGCTGGAGGAGGGAGAAGACCAGGATGATCACGAACAGCGCCACCGACAGCGCCGATGCGTAGCCCAGCTGCAGGAACTGGAACGCGGTCTCGTAGATGTAGACGACGGTGGTCCGCGTGGCCCCGGCCGGGCCGCCCTGCGTCAGCACGTAGATCGGATCGAACAGCTGCAGTGCGCTGATGAACGTGATGAGCAGGACGAACACGCTGGTGGGCCGCAGCAGCGGCAGGGTGATGCCGCGAAAGCGCCGCCACGCGCCGGCGCCGTCGACCACCGCCGCCTCGTAGTAGACCTTCGGGATGTCCTGCAGGCCGGTCAGGAAGATGATCATGCTGTAGCCGACGCCCTGCCAGAGCGTCACCAGGATCACCGACACCATCGCCAGCCGGGTCGAGCCGAGCCAGGGCTGCGGCTCGATGCCGAACAGCCCGAGGATCGCGTTCAGCACGCCGCCGGGGTCCTGCAGCATGAAGCCCCAGACGACCGACGCCACCACCAGCGACACCATGAACGGCGCGAAGTAGGCCGACCGGAAGAACCCGCTCAGCGCGAGCCCGCGGTTGACCAGCAGCGCCAGCGCCAGCGAGAGCACGAACAGCAGCGGCACGAACGTGACGGTGTAGACCGCGGTGATCTTCAGCGAGTCGCGGAACGCCTGGTCCTGCAGCAGCGTCTCGTAATTGGCCGTGCCGGTCCACTCGCGCGCCCCGATGCCGGTCCAGTCGTGGAAGGAGATGTAGAACGCGCCCAGGATCGGCAGCGCCACGAAGACCGCGAGGCCCAGCAGGTCCGGCAGCAGGAACGCGTACCCGACCAGCCGCTGCTCGCCGCGCCGGGTCCGCCACCAGCGCGGCGTGCGGCTCGCCGGTGCCGGCGTCGTCTCGACCGCGGCGCTCACGTGGTCTCGGGGTTGAGCGGCGCCCCCTGGTAGGAGGACAGGAACGTGTCGATGGCGTCGGCCGCCAGCGCCGCCGCGTCCTCGCCGCTCGCGCCACGGAACATCGCCGCCTGCAGGCCGTCGCCGACGGCCTTGACCACCTGGTCGGGGTAGCGCGGCTCGGCCCGGGCGATCGGCAGGATCCGGTCGGCGAACACGCTGTGCGGGTCGGCGCCGAACACGTCGTTGCAGGCCTCGTTCACGGCCTCGCGCGGGGAGAACTTCGAGCCGGCCCGGCAGGCCCACTCCTCGGGGAACACGTCGTCCTCGGTCCACAGCCACTTCGTGAACGCCTTGGCCGCGTCCAGCCGTGGGCTCTCGGCGTTGAGCATCTGGGTCCAGCCACCGTAGACCGAGACGGGGGTGCCGCCGTCGGGCGCGGGGATCGGGATGACGCCGATGGGCTGGTCGGCGAACTGCTCCTGCAGCGCGGCGATGGCCCAGAATCCGCAGACCTGCATGGACGTCTCGCCGCGGCCGAGGGTGCCGATGTCGGTGGTCGACGTCGCGTTGTCGTTGGGCGCATAGCCCTCGGTGACGAGGCGCCCCCACAGGTCGAACGCCGCGGCCGCCTCGGGGGAGCGCAACGCGGACTCGGTGGAGTCGTCGTTGACGACCTCGCCGCCGGCGCTCCAGAGGAACGGGTACCAGGTGAAGTTCTGGTACGGGCCGGGCGCGACCTCGATAATGATCCCCTTGCGCTCGCCGGCGGTGAGCTGCTGGGCGGCGGAGAACAGCCCGTCCCAGGTGGTGGGCGGCTCCAGGCCGGCGTCGGCCAGGTGGTCCTCGCGGTAGAACAGCGCGACCGGCTCGATCTCGAACGGCAGCGCCTGCATCTTCCCGTCGACGGAGACGGCGGCGACCGAGGCGGGGTTGTAGGCGTTCTTGTCGACGAGGTCGTCGACCGGCGCGGAGACGCCGGTGTTGACGTAGTTGAGGAACGCGCCGGGGCTGATCCAGAACACGTCCGGGCCGTTGCCGGCGGCGAACGCGGTGGTCAGCTTGGTCCCGGTGTAGTCGCCGAAGGGGAAGGTCTGGAACTTCACCTGCATGTCGGCGTGCTCGGCGTTCCAGCGCTTGATCGCCGCCTCGATCTGCGGGTCGTCGTTCTCGGCGACGAACTTCCAGAACTGGATCGGCCCGCCGCCGCCGTCGCTGCTGCTGTCGTCGCCGCCTCCGCACGAGGAGAGCAGCGGCCCGAGGACGCCGACGGAGGCACCGGCGGCGACCATCCTGGTGGTGAACTGACGGCGGGTGAGCACGTGGGGGCGGGAACCGGCCATCTCGCGTCTCCGTCTCTCTCGCCGACCCCGATGTCGGCTGAGAAATCGATTTCGACGACGCTAGGCGCGGGCTCCATCGGCTGTCAAGGGGTGAGTCAGCGCGGTCAGTCGGTGGCGCGGATCGAGCTGGCCCGGATCTGCAGGGCGGTCGGCAGCACCACGTGGGTGGGGTCCGCAGTGGGGCTGGCCAGCCGTTTGGCCAGCAGTTGCGCCGCCCGCCGGCCCACCTCGTAGGTGGGCTGCGCGACGGTGGTCAGCGTGGGCCGGATGAGGTCGGCCCACGGGATGGCGTCGAACCCGACGATGGCGACCTCGGACGGCACCGCGACGCCGCGCTCGACCATGCACTCCATGGCGCCGATGGTCATGAGGTTGTTGGCGGCGAAGACGGCGTCGGGCGGCGCCGCGGCGTTGTCGTCGAGCAGCGACGCCATGGCCTCGTAGCCGCCGCGCTCGCGGAAGTCGGCGTGCCGCACCAGCGCGGGGTCGACCGGCAGCCCGGCCGCGCGCAGCGCCTTGCCGTAGCCGTCGAGGCGCTGGGTGGCAGTGCTGAGCCAGCGCGGCCCAGCGATGCAGGCGATTCGGCGAAAGCCCTGGTCGACGAGGTGCGCGGTGCCGATCTGCGCACCGTGCTCGTTGTCGACGAGGACGGTGTCGGTGCTGATGCCGGCCAGCTCGCGGTCGATGACCACCACCGGACACCCGGCCTGGAGCAGCAGCTCGACGTCGTCGACCCGGTGCGACGACGGCGAGATGACCACACCGGCCATGCGCTCGGCCAGCGCCGCCGCGATGTAGTTCGACTCCTTCTCGGGGTTCTCGTCGCTGTTGCAGAGCACGACGGAGTATCCCGCGGAGAGCGCGACGTCCTCGATGCCGCGCACCATGGACGTGAAGAACGGGTTCTCGACGTCGGAGACGATGACCGCCCACAGCGTGGTCTGGCGGGTGCGCAGGTTGCGGGCGACGGCGTTGCGGCGGTAGCCGAGCTGGGCGACGGCGTCGGCGACCCGTCCGGCCAGGACGGGGTCGACCTTGACGTGGCCGTTGAGCACGCGCGACACGGTGGCGGCCGATACGCCCGCGTGACGTGCGACGTCGTAGATGGTGACCACCCGTGCCCCCGTTCCGGCGCTGCCCCCGTTGACATCTGCTCCGCGGTCATCCTAGCGTGACGGGCAATCGATTTCTGAGTGTTCCCGCCGACGTGAGGAGTGCACCGTGGCACGTATCGGCCTGCTCACCATCTCCGACGGGCGCGACTTCGTCCACCGCGACATCGAGGGCTGGGCCCGCTCGTCGGAGGACGCGATCGCCGCGGCACTGGAGGGCGCCGGGCACGACGTGGTCCGGGCGCCGGAGCCGGTCTGGACGAACGCGCTGGCCTCGAGTCTGGCGCGGCAGGTCGCCGAGGCGCGGCCCGACGTCACGATCTTCAACTACTCCGTCTGGGCGTTCCCGCACTTCTCCATGCTCGCGGCCGACGCGACGCCGGGGCCGCTCGTGCTGCTGTCGAACATCGACCCGGTGCAGCCGGGCATGGTCGGCATGCTGGCCGCGGGCGGCGCGCTGGACCAGATCGGCCGGGTGCACGGCCGGGTGTGGGGCGACGTCGCCGACCCCGAGACGCTGGGGCGGCTGCTGGTGCACGTGCGCGCGGCGCAGGCGGTGGGCGGCCTGCGCGGCAGCACGTTCGGCCGGTTCGGCGGCCGGCCCATGGGCATGTACACCGCCGTCGCCAACACCGACCAGTGGCTGTCGACGTTCGGCGTCGACGTCGAGGAGATCGACCAGTGGGAGATCGTCCGCCGTTCCGACCTGGTGCCCGACTCGCGGGCCCGGGCCGGCCGCGAATGGCTCGAGCGGCACGCCGACGTCCACTACGACGGCAAGCAGCTCACCCCTGAGCTGCTGGAGCGGCAGATCCGCTCCTACCACGCGGTGCGCGAGCTGATCGACGAGTGGAATCTCGACTTCTCCGGCATCAAGGGCCAGCCGGAGCTGACCACGCACTTCGCGACCATGGACATCACCGAGGCGTTCCTCAACGACCCGTACGACTGGGAGGGCCCGAAGCCCACCCACGTCTGCGCGACGGAGTCGGACATGGACGCCGCGCTGACCATGCAGATCCTCAAGCTGATCTCGGGCGACCCGGTGCTCTTCGCCGACGTCCGGCACTACCACGCCGACCGCGACATCTGGGACCTGTGCAACTCCGGCCAGCACGCCACCTGGTACGCCGCCCGCAGCGACGACCCGGCCGAGAACCTGCGCCGCGTGCACCTGTACCCGGAGGTGTTCTTCTTCCCGGCCGGCGGCGCGTCGGTGCACCACGTGGCGGCCCCCGGGGACATGACGCTGGCCCGGCTCACCCGGCACAGCGGCCGCTACCGCATGCAGGTCGTCCGCGGCGCGTTCGAGGACTACGGCGACGAGGTCAACGAGCAGCTGGCGCGGCAGTCGACGTTCGAGTGGCCGCACGCGTTCACCCGCATGGACGTCCCGGCCGCGGAGTTCCTGACGCGGTTCGGCGCCAACCACATCCACGCCGTCCCGGGCGACTACCTGGCCGAGCTCGAGCAGGTCTGCCGCCTGCTCGACGTCGACTACCAGCCGCTCGGGTCGTGACGGCGACGGTGTCGGACCCGGGAGCTAGCCTCGTCGGATGGTGCAGCACGACGACGACGTACCCGACGAGCTCGTCGAGCCGCTGCGCGAGATCTGCCTGGCCCTGCCCGGCGCCTACGAGGAGCAGGCCTGGATCGGCACCCGGTGGCGGGTGCGCGGGCGCACCTTCGCGCACGTGCTCACCATCGACCCCGATCACCACATCGTCTACACCCGGGCCGTCGGCGGCGGCCGCACGGAGCCGCTGCCGCTGCTGACCTTCCGCGCGCCGCCCGAGGAGTTCGAGGCGCTGGTGGCCGGCGGCCCACCGTTCTTCAAGGGCAGCTGGGGCCGCGACGTCGTCGTACTGGTGCTGCCCGACCACGACGCCGACTGGGCCGAGATCGCCGAGCTCGTCACCGAGAGCTACTGCGTGCTGGCGCCGAAGAAGCTGGTCGCCCAGGTTCGCGGTCCGGCGTCCTGAGCGCCACCGCCACCAGCAGCGCCGCGGCCAGGCAGATCACGGCGTCGACGCCCATGGCCAGCCGCAGACCGGGCAGCAGCCCGTCGCCGAGCCGGGCGGCCAGCACGGCCGAGAGCAGCGGCGTGCCCAGGGTGATGCCGACCTGCTGGCTCAGTGTGACCAGTCCGGTCGCCAGGCCCTGCTGCTCGTCCGGGACACCCGCCGTGGTGGTGACGGCGTAGCCCACGATCACCACGAGGTTCGCCGCGCCACCGACGAAGGTCAGGACCAGCAGCGGCACGATCCAGCCGGACGACTCGCCGGCGAAGGCCAGCGGCAGCGTCGCCGCGGCCTGCACGACGAAGCCGGCCACCATGGCGCGCCGGGCGCCGATGCGGCCGATGACCCGCGACGCGGCGAGGCCGCCGATCACCGTGCCGGTGCCGAGCACGGCCAGCGCGAGACCGGCGGCGACGGCGCCGAAGCCGAGCACGTCCTGCAGGTACAGCGTCAGCAGGAACACCAGCGCGGTCTCCGTGGCGAAGGCGAGAAGCCCGGCCACCGCACCCCACGAGACGTTCCTGCGGCGCAGGACCGACGGCGCGACCAGCGGCTCGGACACCCGGTTCTCGACCAGCCAGAACACCACCAGCAGCGCGGCGGCCGCGAGCAGCACGCCCCACGCGCCGGAGTGCGCCCAGCCGGACTCGCCGGCGGCGGTGATGCCGTACACGACGGCGACCAGCGCGAGGGTGACGAGGGCCGCACCGGGCGCGTCGAGCCGCGGCCGGCGCTGCGCCCTGCCGCCGGTGAGCACGAACGGGCCGGCGACCAGCACCGCCGCCGCGACCGCCACGTTGACGTAGAACGCCCAGCGCCAGCTCACGGCGCCGGTCAGCACGCCGCCCAGGACCGCGCCGGTGGTGAACCCGGCGGCCATGAGCGCGCCGTTGAGTCCGAGCACGCGGGTGCGGATGCGACCCTCCGGGAACAGCGTGGTCAGCAGCGACAGCGCCGCGGGCGTGACCATCGCCGTCGCGACGCCCTGCGCCACGCGGGCCACGATCAGCAGCGCCGGTCCCTGGGCCAGTCCGCCGGCCACCGACGCGGCGCCGAGCACGGCGATGCCGGCCAGGAACAGCCGGCGCCGCCCGAACACGTCTGCCACGCGCCCGAAGAACAGCGTGCCGCCGGCGGCGCAGAGCGCGAACGAGGTGACGATCCATTGCAGGTGGGCGGTGGCGAAGCCGAGGTCCTGGCCGATGCGCGGCAGGGCGACATTGAGGATCGAGAAGTCGACGGCGAGGGTGAAGTTCGCCGTCAGCAGCACGGCGAGGGCGAGCCGCTCGGCCGCCGTGAACCGCGGCGGCGCGGCCGGACCCCGCCGGAGGTCGGTGTGGGTGCTCATGCCGGCGAGCCTCCGACCGGCCGGCCCGGGCAGCCAGGCCCCTGGGTTGCCTACCACCGTCAGGGTCAGGCACCGGCGCCGGCGGCCGCGCAGAATGAGGACATGACCGAGCGACTCGTCCCCGCCGAGCGGGCCGAGCGGGCCGCGACCGAGCTGGGCCGGTTCCTGCGCTCCCGCCGCGACCGCCTCACGCCCGACGAGGTGGGCGTGCGCAGCTACGGGCGGCGCCGGGTGCAGGGCCTGCGCCGCGAAGAGCTGGCCCAGCTCGCCGGGGTGTCGGTGGCGTACTACACCCGGCTCGAGCAGGGCCAGTCCGCCAACGCGTCCGACGCCGTCGTCGACGCCCTGGCCCGTGCGCTGCGACTCGACGACGACGAGCGCGCCCACTTGTACGCGCTGGCCCGGCCCGCCCCGGTCAAGCGGCGGCGGGCGCCGCGGCCCGAGGTCCCGCACGCCGGCGCCGTCCAGCTGCTGCAGGCGATGGCCGGTGTGCCGGCGCTGCTGCTGGGGCGGCGCAACGACATCCTCGCGTGGAACCACCCCGGGCACCTGCTGCTGGCCGGGCACCTCGACGCCGAGGCGCCCGCCCGGCCGGCGTCGCGGCCGAACCTCGTCCGCATGCTCTTCCTCGACCCGCACACCCGCGAGCTGCACCGCCACTGGGAGGCCGAGGCCGCGCTCGCGGTGGCGTCACTGCGTTACGTCGCCGCGCAGTTCCCCGACGACCGCCGGCTGGTCGAGCTGGTCGGCGAGCTGAGCCTGGGCAGCGGTGCGTTCGCGACGCTCTGGGCCCGGCACACCGTGCGGCTGTGCACCAGCGGCACCCGGCTGCTGCACCACCCGGCCGTCGGCGACCTCGACCTCGACTACGAGGTGCTGCACCTGCCCGACGGCGACGGCCAGCGCATCCTCACCCACACGGCCCGCCCGGGCAGCAGCTCGCAGGCCGCGCTGCGCCTGCTCTGTGCCGCCGGGTGAGGATGGACCCCATGAGCCGGCCCACGTCGCCGTCGCACGTCGCCCTCGTCACCGGAGCCAACGCCGGCATCGGTGCCGCCACCGCGGTCGCCCTGGCTCGGCGAGGGGTGTCCGTGCTCGTCGCGTTCTACCGGCCGGGCGACGCCGAGGGCCAGGAGGAGGCGTACAACCTGGCCCGCCGCGGCGACGCCGCCGACGTCGTCG
Organism: Jiangella ureilytica; assembly: GCF_004348545.1. Lineage (GTDB taxonomy): Bacteria > Actinomycetota > Actinomycetes > Jiangellales > Jiangellaceae > Jiangella > Jiangella ureilytica. The sequence continues at coordinate 17,128 of NZ_SMKL01000074.1, forward strand.
CGGCGGTCGAGGCCGCGGGGGCCCGCGCTCACGCCGTCGAGGCCGACCTCACCGACCCCGAGGCTCCGGCCCGGCTGTTCGACCTCGCCGAGCAGCACCTGGGACCGGTCGACATCCTGGTCAACAACGCCAGCGGCTGGGTCCAGGACACCTTCACGCCGGTGACGGCCGACCGGTTCGGCCGGCCCATGAGCCAGGTCACCGCGCAGACGTTCCGGCAGCAGTTCGGCGTCGACGCCATGGCGCCCGCGCTGCTCATCGCCGAGTTCGCCCGCCGCCACGTCGACCGCGGCGCCACGTGGGGGCGCATCGTCGGGCTGACGTCGGGCGGCCAGCACGGCTTCCCCGACGAGGTGTCCTACGGCGCGGCCAAGGCGGCCCAGGAGAACTACACGATGTCCGCGTCGGTCGAGCTCGCGTCGTACGGCGTGACGGCCAACATCGTCTATCCGCCGGTCACCGACACCGGCTGGGTCACCGACGAGGTCCGCGCCGCCGTCGAGGCCAGCCGCGAGCTCAACCACGTGGCCACGCCCGAGGAGGTGGCCGAGGTCATCGCCTGGGTCGTCTCCGACGAGGCCCGGCTGCTGACCGGCAGCGTCGTGCGGCTGCGCTGAGCTCTGCCGCTCAGTTCTCGGCGCGGCCCGTGCGCCAGTAGCCCATGAACGACACCGCGCCCTTGTCGATGCCGCGCTCGCGGACCAGGTGCCGGCGGATGGTCTTGACGGCGCCGGCCTCGCCCGCGATCCACGCGTAGGCGCTGCTGCCGGCCGTGGCGGCGACCTCCCACAGCACCTCGAGGTCGATGTCGACGGTGTCAACGGCGCTCACATCGAGAGCGGCGGCCCGGGCGCCGCGGCCGAACTCCGCCGCGCACACGGCATCGACAAGCAGCTCGCCGTTGGCCGCGACGGTGCCGTCGGGACGGCGGCGCGACAGCCAGGTCACCTCGGCCTGGTCCGGGGCGATCAGCGGCAGGACGTCGCCGTCGTCGGGAACCTCGAGGAAGACCTGCAGCCGGGCGCCGGGAGCGAGCGTGCCGCGCAGCCGCTCGAGGATGCCGCTGACGGCGGGAACCGCGGTCTCGTCACCGGCGATCAGCACGTCGCGGACGTCGACCGGCGGGTTCCACTCGTGGCCCTGGCAATCGGCGCCGAACAACCGGTTCGGGCCGACCAGCGCGACCTCGTCGCCGACGGCGGCACGGACCGCCCAGGCCGAGGCCGGGCCGGCGTCGCCGTGCAGGGCGAAGTCGACGTCGACCTCGCGCTGCGCGGGCCGGACGGCGCGGATCGTGTAGGTGCGCACGTAGCCGCGGATCTCGGGGTCCATGGACCGGTACTGCGCGTACCAGTCGGCGCCGGCGAAGTCGGGCAGGCCGCGGCCGGGGGCCGGGAGGTAGATCTTGATGCGCTGGTCGGGGCCGTCGTGACCGAACTCGTCGAGGTCGCCACCGGTGAAGGTGATGCGCAGGAAGCACGGCGTGAGCTGCTGGACGCGGGCCACGGTCACCCGGAACGGGCGCCAGGACGGCACGTCTGCGGCGCGCCGGACGGCACGCTCGGTGGTCGCGATGGTCATCGAGTCCCCGGGTGAAGGTTGCTTCGCCTTACTTAGGAGAGGCTAACCGATCAGTTCCTTGATCGCACGCCCGGCCCGGACGTGGTCTCGCCGGGGTAGGTGCCGTGGTCCTCGCGCACGAGGTCGCCGTCGAAGATCAGTACCTCGTTCACCAGCACGTCCTTCTGGTTCCGGTCCGTGATAACGACGGCGGTGACGCCCGTGTGGACGGCCTCGATCGTGAAGCGCAGGTCGGGCATGAGCCGCAGCCCCTCGGTCCAGTACCGGCGCTACTCGTCCTGGCCGCGGAGCACCCCGCCCGACTCCGGCAGCACCCGCGCCGCGACCGGCGAGGTGAAGACGACGTCCTCGTGGAAGTGCCGGAGCACGGCCTCGTGGGCGTTCCAGGCGGCGACCCAGTCGCGGGCGAAGGCGTGCGGATCGGAGGGCGTCATGCCGACGATCATCGCGCGGACAGCGTCGTTACCCTGGTTCGGTGCTGACGTCCGCGCTGATCGACCTGCCCGACCACGCGGCGTTGCTGGCCGCCAGCGGGAACCATCCGTTCGTGCGCTGGCACCACGACCAGGCCGGGTTCGAGCGAGCCTGGGCCCTCGGCGACGCGGTCGGCTGGACGGTGACCGGCCGGCACGGTCACGTCCTGGTGGCCGTCGGCGTCGGCGCGGCGGCGGGCCGGCTGACGACGTCGGTGCTGGCGGGGGCGCCGGTGGCCCGAGTCGTCATCGCGGTCGACGCGCTGCCGCACGTCGACTCCGTCCTGGGCGACGGCGACGACTGGGACTGGTTCTGGACGGCGACCGCGCCTGACCGGCGTCCGGGCGAGGCCGCCGTCGCCGAGCTGGGCGACGACGACCTGGACGACCTCGCCGAGCTGCTGCGGGCGTCGTCGCCGCGCACGTCCGCGCAACCCGGCGACCCGAGCGTGCGGGCCTGGTTCGGGGTGCGCGACGGCGCCGGCACGCTGGTGGCGTGCGCGGCCGAGCACGAGCAGGTGCCCGGTGTCCGGCACCTGCGGGCGATCGCCACGCATCCGTCGTTCCGCGGCCGCGGGCTCGCCGCCGACGTGACGGCCGCGGCCACCCGGGCCGCGCTGGCGGCCGGCGCGAACGCTGTCACGCTCGGCATGTACGCCGACAACGCCGTCGCCCGCCGGCTCTACCTCCGTCTCGGCTTCCGGGTGGGCCAGGCCTTCGCCACTCGCGCCGTCGTGCGCTGACGGCGCGTCAGAGCGCCGCGATGGTCCAGGTGGTCTGGTGCGTCTGGGCGGGCTCGAGCACCACCAGGTCGGTGCCGGAGTTGAACGCGTCGGGCGGGCAGGTCATCGGCTCGACCGCCAGGCCGATGCGATGGCCGGACTCGCCGGGCCGGTCGGCGGTGTGGATCTGCACCCACGGGCACTCGGCGGCGTTCCACGAGCAGACCACGCCGCCGCCGTCGGCCGCCCGCACGCGCACCCGCGCGACGCCTTCGCCGTCGGCCGCCAGACCGGTGAAGGCATGGTCGATGAGGATGTCGCCGAGCTGCCGCGGCGTGCGGAAGTCGAACCCGGCCGACTCGACGTCCTCGACGTCCAGCGGGAGCAGCCGGTCCGGCGTCACCGCGAGGTAGCGCGCGGCCGGCAGCTCGAGCGACCAGTCGTCGACTCGGCCCGCGCCGGCGACGAGGTACGGGTGCGGACCGGTGCCGTACGGGGCAGGGCCGGCACCGGTGTTGGTGGCCGCGACGGTCCAGTGCAGGCCGTCGTCGTCCAGGGCGTAGCGGACCCGCAGGTCCAGCGGGTGCGGGTAGGCCGGGGTGGGCACCAGCGCGTGTCGCAGTTCGACCGCCGACTCCGACTCGGCGAGCACGTCCCAGCGCACCCACCCGACCAGCCCGTGCAGCGCGTTGCCGCGGTCGGGCTCGGTGAGCGCCAGCCGTCGTTCCCGGCCGCCGAAGGTGTAGACGCCGTCGGTGACGCGGTTGGGCCACGGCGCCAGCACCGCACCGCGGTAGTGGGGCCGGATCTCGTCGGCGTCGAAGCCGACGACCAGCGGCCGGTCGTCGTGGCGCAGCTCGCGCAGAGTGGCGCCGACCTCGGTGACGACGGCGGAGTAGGCGCCGTGGCGCAGCTCGACCTGGGTGCCGCTGGGGCTCACTGGTTGTTCTCCTCGATGCCGGCGCCCGCTGCCGGGCGGACGGTGAAGACGGACGGTGACGCGTGGCCGTGCCGGTCGAACGCGGACCGGACGGCGTCGCCCACCCGGTCCGCGGCGTCGGCCGGGGCCAGCGCGATGACCGACCCGCCGAAGCCGCCACCGGTCATCCTCGCACCCAGCGCCCCGGCGTCGAGCGCGACCTCGACCGCGAGGTCGACCTCGGCCACCGTGATGTCGTAGTCGTCGCGCATCGAGGCGTGCGACGCGGTGAGCAGCGGCCCGATCTCGTCGGCCCGGCCGGCCCGCAGCAGCGCGACGGTGTCGAGGACGCGGGCGTTCTCGGTGAGCACGTGCCGCACCCGCCGCACCATGACGTCGTCGTCGAGCTTGCCCAGGACGTCGTCGACGGCGTCGCCCTGCACCTCGCGCAGCGTCTCGACGCCCAGCAGCGCCGCAGCCTCCTCGCACGTGGCCCTGCGGGCGCCGTAGCCGCCCCCGGTGTGCTCGTGGTGCACGCGGGTGTCTACGACGACCAGGCTCAGCCCCGCGGCGGGGAGGTCGCACGGCACCGGCTGCGCCGTCATGGACGTGGCGTCGAACAGGATGACGTGGCCCTCCTGCCCGTACAGCGACGCCATCTGGTCCATGGTGCCGGTGGGCGCGCCGACGTACTGGTTCTCGGCCCGCTGCACCAGCAGCGCCAGCGTCGTGCGGTCCAGGCCCAGCCCGTGCAGGTCGTTCAGGGTGACGGCGACGGCGACCTCGAGCGCGTGCGACGACGACAGCCCGGCGCCGGTCGGCACGGTGCTGTCGATGGTGACGTCGGCGCCCGGGACGTCGTGGCCGGCATCGCGCAGCGCCCAGAACACCCCGGCCACGTACGCGGCCCAGCCGGTGACCTCGCCGGGGGCGCTGTCGACGGCGAACCGGGCCGGCTCGGCGCCGGGCGCGGTCGAGGCCGCCACGATGACGCCGTCGTCGCGACTGCGCACTCGCGCCGTGGCGCGGGCCGGGATGGCCAGCGGCAGCGCGAACCCGCCGTTGTAGTCGGTGTGCTCGCCGATGAGGTTGACCCGGCCGGGGGCCGACCCCGTCCGCTCGGTCAGCCCTGCTGCTGGAATCGCCATGCGTCCTCCACGATCGTGTCCAGGCCGTGCTCCGGCCGCCAGCCGAGGTCGGCGGCGATGCGCTCGGCCGACGCGACCAGCACCGGCGGGTCGCCGGCGCGCCGCTCGCGGTCGTGGGTGGGCACCGGGTGCCCGGTGACCCGCCGCACGGCCTCGACGACTTCGCGCACGGAGTACCCCGTGCCCGACCCCAGGTTGTAGACACGGTGCTGCCCGGCCGCCGCCGCGGTGCCGGTCCAGTCCAGCGCCAGCAGGTGCGCCCGCCCGAGGTCCTCGACGTGCAGGTAGTCGCGGACGGCGGTGCCGTCGGGGGTCGGGTAGTCGGTGCCGAAGACGTCGACGGCATCGCGCCGCCCGGCCGGGACCATGAGCACGTTGGGGATGAGGTGCGTCTCGGGGTCGTGCCGCTCGCCGTGCCGGCCCAGCGCCCCTCCGACGTTGAAGTAGCGCAGGCTGACCGCGGCGAGGTCGTGCGCCCGCGCCTCGCCGGCCAGCGCGTGGTCGACGGCGAGCTTGCTCTGGCCGTACGGGTTGATCGGCACCGCCGGGGTGTCCTCGGTGATGACGCTGACGTCGGGCTGCCCGTAGGTGGCCGCCGTCGACGAGAAGACCAGCCGCCGCACCCCGGCCGCCCTCATGGCGTCGAGCAGCCGCAGCGTGCCGACGACGTTGTTCCACCAGTAGAGCTGCGGCTCCGACACCGACTCGCCGACCAGCGACCGGGCGGCGAAGTGCAGCACGGCGTCGAAGCTCGCATCGACGGCGTCCGCAGCGTCTTCTATGCCCGCCTCGATGAAGCGGGCGCCGTCGGGCACCGCGTCGGCGTGCCCGGTGAGCAGGCTGTCGAGCACCACCACCTCGTGGCCGGCCGCCACGAGCTGCGACCCCACCACCGAGCCGATGTACCCGGCTCCTCCGGTGACCAGCAGCTTCATCGGACCTCCACCTCACGGAGCCGGGCCGCGACGTCCTCGGGCAGGACGTCGGTGACGAACGCGCCCATCGCCGACTCCGACCCGGCCAGGTACTTGAGCTTGTCGGCGGCACGGCGGATCGAGAACGCCTGCAGATGCAGGTAGGCGAGGTCGCGATCGTGCCGGACCGGCGCCTGGTGCCAGGCGGCGATGTAGGGCAGCGGTGCATCGTAGAGCGCATCGAACCGGCGCAGCACGTCGAGGTAGAGCGTGACGAACTCGTCGCGCTCGGTGTCGTCGAGGTCGCCGATCTCGGCCACCTGCCGGTGCGGGTACAGGTGCACCTCGACCGGCCAGCGGGCGGCGGCGGGCACGAACGCCGTCCAGTGCGCGGTCTGGCCGACGATGCGAGTGCCGGCCGCGCGCTCCTCGGCCAGGACGTCGGCGAAGAGGTTGCGGCCGGTGCGGTCGCGGTGCTCGCGGGCGGACTGCATCATCCGCGCGGTGCGCGGCGTGACGTAGGGGTAGGCGTAGATCTGGCCGTGCGGGTGCGACAGCGTGACGCCGATCTCCTCGCCACGGTTCTCGAAGCAGAACACCTGCTCGACGCCTGGAACGGCGGACAGCTCGGCGGTGCGGTCGACCCAGGCCTCGACGACCAGGCGCGCGTGCGCCGGCGCGAGCGTGGCGAAGGAGGCGTTGTGGTCGCTGCTGAAGACCAGCACCTCGCAGCGACCGGTGCCGGGGCGGACGGGGACCAGCTCGGTGCCCGTGGCGCCGGTGGTGGCGTGCGTCGACAGGCTGGGGAAGCGGTTCTCGAACGCGACCACGTCGTAGGTCGCCGACGGGACCTCGGTGGGGCGGTCCGGCGTCGACGCGCACAGCGGGCAGAGATCTTTCGGGGGGAGGAACGTGCGGGTCTGGCGGTGCCCGGCCATGGCCACCCACTCGGCCAGGACGGGGTCGTAGCGAAGCTGCGACGTGGTGCTGACCGGCGGCAGGTCGCGGGGGTCGTCGAGCCGGTGGGTGGCGTCGTCGCGCCGGTCGAAGTAGATGATCTCGCGGCCGTCGGCCAGCCGCGCCGTGGTGCGTTTCATCGTGATCCATTCGTCTGTGGCGTGGGAGCGAGGATCAGCTCGCCGACGTGCTCGGCGAGGGTCTGGCGGGCGTCGTCGGGCAGGGCGTCGTCGGTGACCAGCACGTCGGCGTCGTCGAGCCGGGCGATGGTGCTGATACCCACCGTCGCCCACTTCGTGTGATCGGCCACGACGACCAGCCGCCGGCCGGCCGCGACGAGCGCGCGGTCGGTGTCGGCCTCGAGCAGGTTCGGCGTGGTGAACCCCGCGGCGGCGTCGATGCCGTGCACCCCCAGGAAGACCACGTCGAGGTGCAGTAGTCGCAGCGACGAGACCGCGACCGGCCCGACCAGCGCGTCGGACGGCGTGCGCACCCCGCCCGTCAGCACGACGGCGAGATCGGTGCGGTCGTCGTCGTGCAGCTCGTCGGCGATGCGGATGGAATTGGTGACGACGGTGAGCCGCGGGATCTGCCGGAGGTGGCGGGCCAGCGCCCACGTGGTGGTGCCCGCCGACAGCCCGACGGCCGAGCCCGGCTCGACCAGCGCGGCGGCGGCCGTCGCGATGGCCTCCTTCTCGGCCTGCTGGCGCAGTCGCTTCGCCCGGAACCCGGGCTCGTCGGTGCTGGGCGCCCCGGGTTGGCGCCTGGTGGTGGCGCCGCCGTGCACCTTGTCGAGCGCGCCCCGCGCCACCAGCGCGTCGAGGTCGCGCCGGATGGTCATCTCGGAGACCTCGAACCGGCCGGCCAGCTCGCTCACGGTCGCCGCGCCGCGTCGCTGGACCTCGTCCAGGATGAGCGCCTGCCGTGCGGCGGCGAGCATGAATGCCGTGCCCTTCTGTGCGAACCTGTGCGATCGTGTGCTTTCACGATAGCACCGCCTTCAACGGGCGCCCTCCTTCGGCGTGGCCCGGGTCACGAGCTCGGCGCAGATGGCCAGGCCGAGGCCGGTGCCGCACGTTCAGGTGCTTCGGCACCCGCCGGAACCGTGCAGCACCCGCTCGGCGAGCTGAAGCGATACCCTGTGTCAATGCACCGTGGATGGGTGATTCCGGGCGCCGTGCTGGGCAGTGCGCTCGCCGTTGTCGCCGCCACCCAGGTGGCGTCCTGGTCGCCCGATGCCACCGGCTGGGACGGCTACGGCCCGTCCGGCCCGACCCTCGAGCCCACGATCGAGCCACTTCCCGCCGACTACACCCGGCCGCCCGAGTGTCAGGACGAGTTCGAGGCCGCCCTGCGTGACGGCCGGATCCGCGAGGCCCAGGAGTCCGGGGCCACCGTCTTCGCCGTCGCCTGTCGGCTGGGTGACAGGGACGGGTAATCGTGGCCATGCACCGTGGGTGGGTGATTCCGGGCGCCGTGCTGGGCGGTGCGCTCGCCGTCGTCGCGGCCACCCAGGTGGCGTCCTGATCACCAGACACCTCGGGATGGGACGGCGTCGACGAGCAGGCACCGCCGACGGTCCGCGACGAGCCGATGCCGTTCGGCAACCAGGTGCCGCCGGAGTGCGAGGACGAGTACGAGGCGGCCATGCACGAGGCCGAAGAGACCGGGTCGACCACGGTGGCGTTCATGTGTGAGCGGGGCGGACCCGAGACGGAGCAGCCGACGGTCGTCTGGACGCCGCCGGGGGAGTAGGCGCGCGAAATCGAGGTGCGACGGCGCCACCGCCGCGCCTACCGTGCCGGGGTGACCACCGAACTGCTCAGCGCGCTGGGCGACCAGAAGCGACTGGCCGTGCTCGGCGCGCTCTGCACCACGACCGCCGCGTCCGCGACCGCAGCGTCCACCGTCGCCGATCTCCAAGACCGCACCGGACTGTCCGAGCGGGACGTGCAGCGGGCACTGGCGGTGCTCGGCGGGGCCGGGCTGGTCAGCCGCGATAGCGCCGGGCTGCGCGCCGACCTCGAGCCGATCCGCGCCGCCGCGGCCGCCGCCGTCGCCGCGACGCCGGTCGGGCGGGTGGCGGCGGACTTCCCGCGGCTGGACGGCTGCCTCAAGAACGGCCGCATCGCCACCATCCCGGCCGACGACCGGCTGAAAGCCGAGGTGGGCCGGCTCGTCATGGCGGCGCTGCCGCACCGCGACGGCTACACCGAGAGGGAGCTCACCACCGAGCTCGCCGCGCTGGGCGACGAGCCGGTGTCGCTGCGGCGGCTCCTCGTCGATCTGCGTCTGGTCGAGCGGAACCCCGACGGGTCGCGCTACTGGCCCGCCTGACCTCGCGCCGGCAGCGGCCGGGTGGTACCGCAGTCGACGAGATGCCGGCCGGCACCACCAGTTCCTCCCGGCGCGGACCCGGCAGGCGCCGCACTCCGGCGCCGGGCAGACCGGCCGGGGCCGGAGTCACCCGCTGCCGCCACGAGCGCAGCGCCTGCGCAACGTCCGAGGCGGTCACGCCGACGCGAGGACGTCGTCGACGACGGCGCGGGCCTCGGCCTGGATGCGGGCCAGGTGATCGGTGCCGTCGAAGCTCTCGGCGTAAATCTTGTAGACGTCCTCGGTGCCGGACGGGCGCGCGGCGAACCAGCCGGACTTCGTCACGACCTTGAGCCCGCCGATCGCCGCGTCGTTGCCCGGCGCCGACGTGAGCTTCGCCGTGATCGGCTCGCCGGCCAGCTCCGTCGCCGTCACCTGGTCGGGCGAGAGCTTCCCGAGCGCGGCCTTCTGCTCACGCGACGCGGGCGCGTCGACCCGCGCGTACACCGGGTCGCCGAACGTCTCGGTGAGCCGCTTGTAGTGCTCGCTCGGTGTCGACCCCGTGACCGCGATGATCTCCGCGGCCAGCAGGCAGGCGATGATGCCGTCCTTGTCGGTGGTCCAGACCCGGCCGTCGCGGCGCAGGAACGACGCACCCGCCGACTCCTCGCCGCCGAACCCGACCGAGGAGTCGACCAGGCCCGGCACGAACCACTTGAACCCGACCGGCACCTCGAGCAGCGGCCGGCCCAGCGACGCCGCCACGCGGTCGATCATCGAGGAGCTGACGAGCGTCTTGCCGACGGCGGCGGAGCCGGGCCAGTCGGCGCGGTGCCGGAAGAGGTAGTCGATGGCGACGGCGAGGTAGTGGTTGGGATTCATCAGCCCGCCGTCGGGGGTGACGATGCCGTGCCGGTCGGCGTCGGCGTCGTTGCCGGTCGCGACGGCGAACTCGGCGCCCTCGGCCAGCCGGCCGATCAGCGAGGCCATGGCGTACGGCGACGAGCAGTCCATGCGGATCCTGCCGTCCCAGTCCAGCGTCATGAACCGCCAGGTGGGGTCGACCAGCGGGTTGACGACGGTGAGGTCGAGCCCGTGCCGCTCGGCGATGGCCGCCCAGTAGTCCACCGACGCCCCACCGAGCGGGTCGGCGCCGATGCTCACCCCGGCGGACCGGATGGCCTCGACGTCGATGACCGACGGCAGGTCGTCGACGTAGGCGCCGAGGAAGTCGTAGGTCGACGTCGTGCCGGCCGACCGCGCCGTGGTCAGATGCACCCGGCGCACCCCGTGCAGGCCGCGCTCGAGGTAGCGGTTCGCCGCCTCCTGGATGGCGCCGGTGATCTCCGAGCCGGCCGGGCCGCCGTCCGGCGGGTTGTACTTGAACCCGCCGTCCCAGGGCGGGTTGTGCGACGGGGTGACGACGACACCGTCGGCCCGGCGCCGGCCCGGCACGGAGTTGTAGGCGAGGATCGCGTGCGACACCGCCGGCGTCGGCGTGTACCGCTCGTCGCCGTCGACCAGCAGCGTCACCTCGTTGGCCGCGAACACCTCGACCGCCGTCGCCCACGCCGGCTCGGACAGCGCGTGCGTGTCCTTGCCCAAGAACAGCGGGCCGTCGATGCCGTTGGCCGAGCGGTAGTCGCAGATGGCCTGCGCCGTGGCGGCGATGTGGTCCTCGTTGAACGCCGCGCCCAGCGACGATCCGCGGTGGCCGGACGTGCCGAAGGCGACCCGCTGGCCGGGGTCGCCGGGGTCCGGATGGGTCGTGTAGTAGGCCCGGACCAGCTGGGGCACGTCGACCAGGTCCTCGGGGGCGGCGGGCTGGCCCGCGCGCGCGTGGTTCGTCACCGTGTCATCCTCTCTCGCCTCGGGTATGTCGTCACTGTGGCCGCGCCATATGATTCGCCGATGAACGACCGCTCTCCCGGCCGACATAGCGAGCAGGGGTCCCGCTCGTGAACCAGGGCACCCTGCTGAACTTCGGTCTCGTCCTCGTGTTCATCCTCATCGGCGGTGTCTTCGCGGCGACGGAGCTCGCGCTCGTGTCGTTGCGCGAGAGCCAGCTGGGCCAGATGGCGCAGCAGGGCCGCCGCGGCGAGCGGGTCTCCGAGCTCGCTCGCAACCCCAACCGCTTCCTCTCCGCCGTGCAGATCGGCGTCACCGTCGCCGGCTTCTTCTCCGCCGCCTACGGCGCCTCGACGCTCGCGCCCGACCTCTCCCCGATCCTGCAGGACTGGGGACTGCCCGAGGGCGCGGCCGACACCCTCAGCTTCATCGGGCTCACGCTGTTCATCGCCTACCTCTCGCTGGTGCTCGGTGAGCTCGTACCCAAACGCCTCGCGCTGCAGCGGGCGGCCGGCGTCTCGCTGGCGGTCGCGCCGCCGCTGGACCGGTTCGCGACGCTGATGCGCCCGGTCATCTGGTTCCTCTCCAGGTCCACCGACGTCGTGGTCCGCGGACTGGGCGGCGACCCGTCGGCGCAACGCGAGGAGATGAGCGAGGACGAGCTGCGCGAGCTCGTCTCCGGCCACGAGGGCCTGAGCGAGGAGGAGCGGCGCATCGTCGGCGACGTTCTCGACGTCGGCGACCGCCAGGTCCGCGAGGTCATGCGGCCGCGGACCGAGGTCGACTTCCTCGACGCCGACATGCCCGTGTTCAAGGCGGTCAAACTGGCGTCGACGATGCCGCACTCGCGCTACCCGGTGGTCGGCACCTCCACGGACGACGTCGTCGGCTTCGTGCACGTGCGCGACCTCTTCGATCCCGAGGTGTCCGGCCGCAGCATCCGCGTCGGCGAGCTGGTCCGTGACGTGCTCGTGCTGCCCGGCACCAAGCGCGTCCTCCCGGCGATGTCGGAGATGCGCCGCGAGGGCTCGCACCTGGCCGTCGTCGTCGACGAGTACGGCGGCACCGCCGGCATCGTCACCCTCGAAGACCTCGTCGAGGAGCTGGTCGGCGAGATCCGCGACGAGTACGACACCGACGAGCTGCCCTCCGCGGCCGGCGCCGGCGGTGTGGTCGACGTCGACGGCATGCTCAACATCGGCGACTTCGCCGACCGCACCGGCGTCCGGCTGCCCGACGGCCCGTACGAGACCGTCGCCGGCTTCGTCGTCGCCCGTCTCGGCCGGCTCCCGTCGGTCGGCGACGTCGTCGACTACGACGGCGTGCGCATCGAGGTCGTCTCGCTGGACGGTCGGCGAGCGTCCCGCCTGCGTGTCCATCCACGCCCCGAGACGATCCAGGCCGAGGTGGTCCCGCCGGTCACCGGCTGATCGCCGCGGCCTGATGGTGACGCGACCTGCACGCGGGTGTGGAGACCGGCCCCCGCCGTGCCGGCGGTCGCGCCGGCCGGTCGCGGTGATCATGATGGGTGGAGCACCACGAGGACTTCTCCTGCCTCACCAGGCCTGCATGCCTCGTGGAGCAGGGGATTGCCTGCTGAACGACGCTCCTATGTGGTCAAGGCGGCGAGGTCTGCGGTGAGGATGGGGTGGAGTTCGCGGGCGATGTAGCGCTTGAGGCAGCGGCGGATGTCGCGGGGTGTGAGGCCTTCGGTGGTGCGGCGT
>NZ_SMKL01000075.1 GCF_004348545.1 Jiangella ureilytica
CCGCTCCCCCGCCCCGCCATCGCCGGCGGGCCGCGCTGGCCGCCGTCGCCGTCGCGGGTCTCGTCCTGGCCGTCGCGGCGCAGCGTGCGGACGAGCCCGCGGCCGCCACCCCGCTCACGGCGCCCGCTGACGTCGCGCCGGTCACGGCCCTGCCGGGCGGCACCGTCACCGTCACCCTCGTCACCGGCGACCGCGTGCACGTGCGCGCCGAGCCGGGCCGCGCACCCGAGGTGACCGGCATCGACCCCGCACCGCGGGCCGACGGCGACCCCGTCGGCTTCCAGACCTTCCGCCACGACGGCGCCGTCCACGTGGTGCCGTCCGATGCGTCGGCGCTGCTGGCGGCCGACCGGCTGGACCCGGAGCTGTTCAACCTCACCACGCTCGTCGAGCACGGCCTCACCGGCGCCGGTGGGCTGGCGCTGATCGTGCAGTACGACGGCGCGTCGCAGCGGCGGTCGGCGGCGCGTGCGGCCGCGCTGCCCGGCGCCACGCGCGGCCCCGAGCTGGAGAGCATCGACGCCGCCGGGCTGCGGGTCGACCCGGAGCGGGCGGCCGACTTCTGGGCCGCCGTCGACGCGACCGACGGGGCCGGCGGCGCGTCGGCGGCCCGGCTGGACCGCGGCGTCGAGCGGATCTGGCTGGACCGGCCCGTCGAGGCGGTGCTGGACGAGAGCGTCGCGCAAGTCGGTGCGCCCGAGGCGTGGGCGGCCGGCTACGACGGCGAGGGCGTCACCGTCGCCGTGCTGGACACCGGCATCGACCCGGAGCACCCGGATCTCGCCGACCGGATCGTCGGCAGCCGCAGCTTCGTCCCCGGCGAGGAGGTGACCGACGGCCACGGCCACGGCACGCACGTCGCGTCGACCGTGCTCGGCAGCGGGGCAGGCTCCGGCGGCCGCTACACCGGGGTCGCGCCAGGGGCGCGGTTGCTGGTGGGCAAGGTCCTCGGCGACGGCGGCTCGGGCTCGAGCACCGGGATCATCGACGGCATGGAGTGGGCGGTCGAGCAGGGCGCCCGCGTGGTCAGCATGAGCCTGGGCGGCGACCCGACGGACGGGACCGACCCGATGAGCAGTGCCGTGAACCGGCTCAGCGCGGAGTCCGGCGCGCTGTTCGTCATCGCGGCCGGCAACGCCGGACCCGAGGCCGGCACCGTCGCCGCCCCCGGCGCCGCCGACTCCGCCCTCACCGTCGCCGCCGTCGACAAGCAGGACGCGCTCGCCGGGTTCTCCAGCCGCGGCCCGCGGGTGGGCGACGCCGCGACCAAGCCGGACATCGCTGCGCCTGGCGTCGCCATCGCGGCCGCCCGCGCCGCGGGCACCGGCCTGGGCCAGCCGGTCGACGACCTCTACACGGCGGCCAACGGCACCTCCATGGCCACGCCGCACGTCGCCGGCGCGGCCGCGATCCTGGCCCAGCAGCACCCGGGCTGGACCGGTGAGCAGCTCAAGGCCGCGCTCACCAGCACCGCCGCCGACCTGGGCGACACCGCCTACGAGACGGGCGCCGGGCAGCTCGACGTCGACCGCGCGACCGGCCAGGGCGTGTTCTCCAGCGGGAGCGTCTGGTTCGGGCACCTGCCGTATCCGCAGACGGCGCCGGTGAGCCGCACGATCACCTACACCAACACCGGCGCCGAACCCGTGGTGCTCGACCTCGCCGCCTCGCTGTCGACCGCGGCCGGCGGTCCCGCACCCGCCGGGATGCTCGGCGTCTCGCCGGGCACGCTGACCGTCCCGGCCGGGGGCATCGCGACCGCCACGGTCGCCGTCGACCCCACCGCGGGCGAGTCCGTCGGTCTGTACCAGGGCCGGGTCACGGCGACCGCCGGCGGCGGTGCGGTCCGGGTGACGACGGTGGTCGGCGTGTTCGTCGAGCCGGAGACGTTCGAGCTGACGGTGTCCGCCGTCGGCCCCGAGGGCAGCAGCGACGTCGACATCGACAGCTGGCTCGTCATCCGCAACGACGGCTGGATCGACTTCAGCGACAACGCCGTCCGGCTCCCCGGCGACCCGGAGGCGACCGTGACGCTTCCGCGCGGCAGCTACACGGTCGCGGCACAGGTCACCTGGCAGGACGGCGCCGGCGACGTGCACGCCGGACTGCCGCTGGAGCCGCAGGCCCGTCTCGACGCCGACACCGCGGTCCGGTTCGACCTCGGGCAGGCGACCCGGCTCGGCGCTGCGACGGCGGACCCGTCCGAGGCGTACGACACGCGGCTGGCCTACCGGCGCGGCGGTCCCGGCGACGGGTGGAGCCTGGAGGGCACCCTGACCGGCGACTACGGCGCGGAGAGCTTCTGGATCACGCCGACGGCGCCGGTCGAGGCCGGGACACTCGAGCTGACGTCACAGCTGGTCCTCGGCCCGCCGCTGCTGAGCCTGCAGACCATGGGCGCCCGGCCGCTGACGCTGTCGCCGCGCTACCGCTCCGCCGACGTCACCGAGCCGAGGCTGGACCGGCGCCGGCCGCTCGCGGTCGTCGACGGCGGCCGGGGCGACGACCTCGGCGGGGTCGACGCCGAGGGGTCGCTGGTGCTGCTGACGCCCGACGACCTGTGCACGCCGGACTGCGGGCCGGGGCTCGCCGGCCGGGTGGCCGCCGCGGCATCCGCCGGGGCCGCGGGCGTCCTCGTGGCCGGGACGACGGCACGGCCGTCGCTGGGCGGCGCCGAGCTCGCGCTGCCCGTCGCGACGCTGCCGCCGTCGGAGGGCGCGGCGCTGACCGCCGAGCTGGCGGTGCGGCCGGTGCGGGTCCGCGTCGGCGGCGACCCGAGCGTGCCGTCGCTGCGGCTGCTGTCCTACCGCGAGTCCGGCGCCGTGCCGGCCGACCTCACCTACCAGGTGAGCGACGACGAGCTGGCGGTCGTGCACCACGACATCCACGCCGGTGCCGGCGACCGGGGCGAGGCCCGGCGGTTGCTGTGGACGGTCGACGGCGGTGCGCTGGAGCTGCCGTACGTCACCGCGCCGCGGCGGCTCACCGTCGGCGTCGGGCCGGTCGACCCCGCCGTCCGGCACGCGATCGACCTGCAGGACGACGACGCTTCCGACCTGGGGCTCTTCGTGGAGTCGACGCAGCGGTTCTTCGGGACCGCGGGACCGCACGTGGTCGCCTGGAACAGCGGGCCCCTGGTGCCCGGACCGTCGTCGGGCTGGTCCGGTCTCGACGACCAGGCCGGGCCGCTACGGGCCTGCTCGGGCTGCCGCATGGGCGACGTGTTCCTGCCGTTCATGTACTTGGGCACGTCGCGCCAGCACGAGTCCGGGCTGCTGGGGCTGGTCGAGGGCGGCATGCTGGCACCGTCGTCGCACATCTGCCGGCCCGACGACCCGGAGCATCCGCCGTCCAGGCCACCCAGGTACCAGTGCGAGGTGCACCTCTACCGGGCCGACGGCACCGAGATCGAGCCGCGGCTGGTCAGCGACACACCGGCGATCCCGCCGTTCTCGGCGGCCACCGTAACGGAGGAGGACCGATGAGCCGGCCGAGCACCCGCCGCCGCGGGATCACCGTCGTCGCCGCCGTTCTCACCCTGCTGTTCCTGGCCACGGGCTGCCGGGTCATCGCCTACGACTTGGCGCCGGAGTCGCAGCGCTACCGGATGACCGTCGACCAGCAGAGCGGCGGCAGCACCGTCCGCACGGCCTGGGAGTTCACCTCGGCGCGGGTGGTCGAGGACGACACCCCGGACGGGACGATCTGCTTCGGCAACTACGTGCCCGAGATCGGCCTCGGCGGTCCGTGCGAGGCCGAGCCGCTGATCTTCCTCGGCTACGAGTTCGGGCTCGACCTCGCCAACACTGCACCTGCCGGCCGTCGGCACATGGTCGAGGTCACCGGCTACTACGAGGACGAGACGGCGCCGCTCGAGGTGGTCGAGCTGACCGCCTGGGCCAGTTTCGACGAGGGCGGCACCTGGTCGCCGCTCGGGGTCGAGCCCGTCGGCGGCGGGACGTTCGCCGTCGCCGTCGACCATCCGGCGGCTCGCGACGGCGGCTCGGTGTGGCTGCGGGTGCATGCCGTCGACACCGAGGGCAACACCGTCGAGCAGACCATCGAGAACGCCTACGGCCTGCGTCGCTGAGCGGTCTCGTCCTGCTGCCCGTCCGCCCCGTCCGCCGTCGTCGCGGGCGGGGCGGGCGGGGCGGGCGGTGGGCACGGACGGGACGGAGGTAGGTTCACCCCACAGCACACTCGGGGGAGGTGCGGTGGACGACCACACCCACACCAGCGGCGCGCTCGGCCGCAGCGTCGGCGGCGCCGAGACCGATGCCGCCCAGGCGCGCGAGTTCGCCGACGCGCTCATGGCGTTCCTGTCCGCCTCGCGGCGCACGCGCGGCCGGCTGCAGCCACTCTTCGACGACATCACCGTCCCCCAGCTCGTGCTGCTCGACGCCATCGAGGAGTGCGGCGCCGACGGCGTCGGCGCGGTGGCCGAGCTCACCGGGCTCAGCCAGCCGACCGTCACCCGCAGCGCCGGCGCGCTCGCTCGCGACGGCCTCGTCCAGTACGGCCGCACCGACGGCGACGGCCGGCGGCGCCCGCTCGAGCTCACCTCGCGCGGCACCGAGCTGCTGACCGCCAAGCGCGCGGTCGTCGCCGGTCACCTCGCCGGCGCCTGGGACAACCTCGCCCCCGCCGAGCAGGCCCTCGTCGTGCCGCTGCTGCGCCACCTCACCGAGCTCGTCGACAAGCTGTTCTGAACAACGCCTGGCGCGTGGAGCTGTTCCTGCTATATAAATCGGCGTACCCTGGAGGTGACGAGCCGTTCCCGCTGGGTAAGGGGAACAGGCGAGTACCGCAGCCGCAATGACGCGGAGGTGAGCAACGTGAGCTACGGGTCGGCACACCTGATGCACGCGATGTTCGATACGTTGCGCTACGTCCTGTGGGTCGTCGTCAGCGGCTTCGCCGTGGTCGGCGCCGCGTTCTACGGCGGGGCCGGGGTCGCCGCCGTCTGGCAGAAGGCGGGTCCGCCCGCCCGGCGCAGGAACGACGAGGTCAGCCGCGAAGCGGCCGACGGCATCGCCGAGATCGAGGCGTTCCTCGCGACACAACTCCCCCGGGCGCGCGACGACGATCCGCCGCCGGCGCCACGCCGGAAGCTTCCACCCGCGTCGGGCGAGGCGGCGTGATGCGAAGATTCCGCCATGACCGCGGAGTACCGGTTCTACGGTGACCTCGCCGAGTGGTGGCCGCTCATCTCCCCGCCCGACGAGTACGCCGACGACGCCGCGTTCGCCGCGACCGCGCTGGAGTCCGCCGAGCTCCCGGTCCGCCAGGTGCTCGAGCTGGGCAGCGGTGGCGGGCACAACGCCGTCCACCTGAAGCAGCGGTTCGCGCTGACGCTGGTCGACCTGTCCCCGCAGATGCTCGAGGTCTCGCGCCGGCTCAACCCCGAGTGCGAGCACGTCGAGGGCGACATGCGCGAGCTGCGGCTGGGCCGCGACTTCGACGCCGTCTTCGTGCACGACGCCGTCGGCTACATGCTCACCGAGGACGACCTCGCCCGCACGGTCGCGACGGCGTTCGCGCACTGCCGGCCGGGCGGCGCCGCGGTGTTCGTCCCCGACCACACCACGGAGACGTTCGCCGAGAGCACCGAGCACGGCGGCGACGACGCCGGCGACGGCCGGGGCGCCCGGTTCCTCGGCTGGACCTGGGACCCCGACCCCGCCGACAGCTGGGTGCAGACGGAGTACGTGCTGCTGCTGCGCGAGAAGGACGGCAGCACCGAGTCGATCCACGAGACGCATCGCACCGGCATGTTCAGCCGCGACGTCTGGCATCGGCTGCTCACCGGCGCCGGGTTCGAGCCGCTGGTACTCACCCGGCAGGGTGACGCCGAGGAGCCGCCCCGCGACCTCTTCATCGGACACCGCCCGGGCCGCATCGGCATCGCGGGCGACACTGTCAACGCCGCCGGCTGACAGCCTTCTCGTACGCGGCCGCGGAGTGCCGGACGTGCGCCCGCGAGACCCGTTCGGCGCGGGCCGGGTCGCCGGCGGCGATCGCGTCCATGATCGCCTCGTGCTCGCGCAGGGTCCTCGGCACGCCGCCCGACGGCCGGCCGGACCACGCGAGCCGGATCTGACCGCTGAGGTTGTCGGTGACCTGGGTGAGCCGCTCGTTGCCGGAGGCGCGCCAGACGGCGCGGTGGAACTCGACGTCGAGGTCGCGCAGGCTCGCGAGGTCGCCGTCGTCGCCGCGCTCGCGCTGCTTGGTGAGCAGCGGGTCGAGGACGGTCCGGACGAAGCCGGCGGGGTCCGGCGAGACCGCCACCTTGCGGGCGGCGATGCCGTCGAGCAGCTCGCGCAGCTCGTAGATCTCGCGCATGTCCGCCGGCCCGATCAACGGCACGTGGAAGCCGCGGTGCGGAATGGCGATCAGGAAGCCGTCACGTTCGAGCGCGGCCAGGGCGGACTTGATGGGCGTGGCGGACAGCCCGAGCCGCTCGGACAGCAGCCGGACGATCAGTTTCGTCCCGGGCGGCAGGTCGCCGTCGACGATCATGGCGCGGATGTCGCCGTAGGCAGACTGCGCCAGGGTCCGCTCTTCGTAGGGCACACGGCATGATCGCACCCACTCCGGACCCTGTGAACCCTTCGCGGCGGCTCTCGTCAACGCGCCGCGGGGGCGATGTTGTGGTTGAGGTGGAAGACGTTGTCGGGGTCGTACGCCGTCTTCAGCGCCGTCAGCCGGTCCAGCTTCTCGGGACGGTAGGCGCGGCGGACCCCGGCGGCGCCCTCGTCGCTGAGCGCGTTGACGTAGGCGCCGCTCGAGTAGGGCTCGACGGCCGATGCCGTGCGGCGGGCCATGGCCATGCGCTCGGCGTCCTCGTCCGCGTCGGTCCAGCGGGCCGCGGCGACGTACTCGAACGCGGCGTCGCGCTGGCTGAAGGCGGAGTCGCCGTCGGGCACGTCGGCGATCGCGCCGCCGTAGGCCTGCAGGCTGATGCCCATGTCGGCGGCGCCGTGCTCGACCAGGGCGTCGATGGCGGCGTCGGGCAGCCCGCGCACGTAGTGGCCCTTCCAGTAGCGCCGGTAGGCGTGCCCCTCGGGCGTGTCCTCGCGCGTCTGCAGCTCGACGTAGGACAGCTCACCGACGTTCTCGGTGACGGGCTGGCCCAGCGCGCGCAGCTCCGGCAGCAGGTCCGCCGCCTTGTCCGTCGGGCCGGCCCACACGTAGCCGACGGTGGCGAACCCGCGGCCGACCGACGCGGCGAAGGTGGCCTGCCGCGGCGCCTCGGTGCTCAGGTCGCGCCAGCCGCGCAGCACGGTGGCGGCCTGCTCGAGCGGGTAGGTCAGCTCGGCGACGTAGGCGCGGGTGCCGACGGGATGCAGCTGGAACTCGAACTCGGTGACGACGCCGAAGTTGCCGCCGCCGCCACGCAGCCCCCAGAACAGGTCGGGGTGCTCGTCGTCGCTGACCCGCAGGCGCTCGCCGTCGGCCGTCACCAGCTCGTACGACACGACGTTGTCGCAGGTGAGGCCGTACTGCCGGGCCAGCCAGCCCATCCCGCCGCCCAGCGTCAGGCCGCCGACACCGGTGTGCGACACGTTGCCGGCCGTGGTCGCCAGGCCGTGCGCCTGCGCCGCGACGTCCAGCGCGCCGAGCAGCGCCCCGCCCTGCACGCGGGCCCGCCGCGTCGCCGGGTCGACGGTGACCGCCGCCATCGGCGTGAGGTCGATCATCAGCCCGTCCTCCGGGACCGACATCCCCAGGACGCTGTGCCCGCCGCAGCGCACGCCGATGTCGAGGCCGAGGTCGCGGGCCAGCCGCACGGCGGCGACGACGTCGTCCGGGCTCTCGCAGCGCACGATCAGCCGCGGCCGGCGGTCGACCATGGCGTTCCAGACCGTGCGGTGGTGGTCGTAGTGCTGGTCGCCCGGCAGGACGAGGCGGTCGCCGAGCTGCTCGCGGAGGTGTGCGTGAGTTGTCATGGAGTGAAGCCTCACAGTGATCGGTCCCCGCGATAAGGTCCAATGGCATGGCGGAACCCCGGACCAATTCCACGGGCCAGAGCCTGCTCGTCACGCTCGACCGCACGGCCGCCGAGCCGCTGCACCGCCAGCTCGCGGCCGCGGTGCGCGACGGTGTCCGCTCCGGCCGGCTGCGCCGCGGCACCGCCCTGCCGCCCACCCGCCGCCTGGCCGGCGAGCTCGGCGTCTCCCGCGGCGTCGTCGTCGAGGCGTACCAGCAGCTGGTCGCCGAGGGCTACCTGACCAGCCGGACCGGCGGCTACACCGAGGTGGCGGCCGCCCCGGCGCCGGAGCGGCCGCAGCCGGCGGCGCCGGCCACCACGGCGCCGGTGGTCGATTTCGGCTACGGCCGCTACGACGTCGCGAACTTCCCGCGGGCCGCGTGGCTGCGGTCGATCCGCCGGGCCTTCGCGCAGGCGCCGAACGAGCGGTTCGGGTACCTGACCGGGCGCGGCGTCCCGGAGCTGCACGAAGCGCTGTCGGACTATCTCAACCGGGTCCGGGGTACCGCGGCCACGCCGGACGCCGTCGTCGTCTGCAACGGCTATGCGCAGGGAACCGCACTGCTGATCCAGGTACTGGCCGCACGCGGCGCCCGGAGGATCGCCGTCGAGGACCCGTCCGCCGACGACGACCTGCGCCCGCTCGCGGCAGCGGCCGGGCTCGAGGTCGTCGGCGTGCCGGTCGACGACGACGGCGTCCGCACCGACGTCCTCGGCGCGCTGAACGCCGACGCGCTGGTGCTGACGCCGTCGCACCAGTGGCCCACCGGAGGGGTGCTGCCGGCGCCGGCCCGGGCGGCGGTGCTGCGCTGGGCGGCCGGCCGCGGCGCGCTGGTCATCGAGGACGACTACGACGCCGAGTACCGCTACGACCGGTCGCCGGTCGGCTCGATGCAGGGGCTGGCGCCGGACCTCGTCGCCTACGCCGGCTCGGCCAGCAAGACGCTGGCGCCGGGGCTGCGGCTGGGCTGGCTGCTCCTGCCCCGGCACCTCGTCGACGACGTCGCCGCGGCCAAGATCGCGACGGACCGCGGGTCGCCCGTCATGGACCAGCTGGCGTTCGCCGACTTCCTGGTGCACGGCGAGTTCGACCGGCACCTGCGCCGCATGCGCCCGATCTACCGGCGCCGCCGCGACGCGCTGCTGGAGGCGCTGGCCTCGCGGCTGCCGGAGCTGGAGCCCGTGGGCGTCTCCGCAGGGCTGCACCTGGTCGCCTGGCTGCCCGCGGACCTCGACGAGGCCGCCGTCGTGGCCGCCGCGTCGCGGCACGGCGTGCGCGTGCACGGAGTGACGCCGTACCGCCTTTCCGCACACGTACGCGGCGGATTGATCTTCGGATATTCGGCACTGAGCGAACGCGCAGTCGCGGACGGAGTCGCGAGACTCGCGGCGGCGATTGCGGTGGTTCGGGGCGAATGATCGCCACACGCGTGACTGGTCCCGGTTCGTACCGGACCTTGATCGCGCGGTAGACGAAGATCCGCTGGTCGGCGACGTGCCGCCAGATTCTTCTGGATCCAGATGCGCCGAGCCGGGTTCATGGGTTAGTGTTGGTCCACGAGGCCGCCCTGCCGTTTTGCCCCCCAAATTGGCAGGGCGGCCCTTTCTTTGCCCGGACGCATTTCCGGCGTCTCAAACCTCTCTTGACGGTGACTTCAGTCACATACTTCGCGGACGCCTTATCCGGCCCATATTCGGTCATTCCGGTCACGCCGCACCCACCCGTTCACACGGCACCTGTCCGTCCGGTATTCTTGAACTACCGACATAGTGAAGGTGCATCATCATGACGGATCCCGTGAAACACACCGAAGCGCTGGGGCGGGTCCTCGAGCTGGTCGTGGTGCTCAGCGACGACATGAGCCGTAGCCTGGCCGCCCAGGGCCTCACCGACGCCCGCGCCCACCTGCTGTGGGAGCTGCACGAGCGCGGACCGTCCACGCAGCGGGTGCTGGCCGAGGCGCTGCGGGTCAGCCCCCGCAACATCACCGGGCTGGTCGACGCGCTGGTCGCGACCGGGTTCGTCACCCGCGAGCCGCACCCCACCGACCGCCGCGCCACGTTGGTCACCTTCACCGAGCACGGCGCCACCATCGCCGCCGGCCTCGAGCGCGACCAGCACGAGTTCGCGCGCATCCTCTTCGAGGGCATGCCCGACGATCGCGTCACGGCCCTGGTCGAGGGGCTCGACGAGGTGCTGGCCCGGCTGCGCGCCCACGGCGTCTCCCTCGACGCCCGCCCCGACGAGAGCGAGGCCGCCCGATGACGACCACGAGGACGACCCGGACCGGCGAGGCCACGCTGTTCCAGAAGGCCTCCGCCTTCGAGGCCGGCGTGTGGCGCAGCCTGTTCACGCTGCTCGCCCGGCGCCCGCGGGTGCCCGAGCCCGGCGCCGTCGGGTTCGCCTACCTCGAACCCGTCTCACTGCTGATCTGGGTCTTCATCATCGGCTCGGCCATCGAGGTGCCGGTGGCGCACCTGCTCATCGGCCACTTCGTGCCGTGGGCGCCGGCGCAGATCATCGCTCTGGTCATCGGCATCTGGGGGCTGATCTGGATGATCGGCTACTGGGCCGCGCTCAAGGTCAACCCGCACGCCGTCGGGCCCACGGGGCTGTGGGTGCGCAACGGCACCACCGTCGACATCGCGCTGAGCTGGAACGACATCGACGCCATCCGGGTGCAGAAGCTGACGCTGCCGGAGTCGAAGACGGTGCAACTGACCGACGGCGAGGACGGCACGGTGCTGCACGTGACGGTGTCGAGCCAGGTCAACGTGCATCTCGTGCTGTTCGAGCCGGTCACCGTCACCCTGCTGAGCGGCCCGGTGACCTTCACCGAGCTGCGCTTCTACGCCGAGGACCCGAAGGGCCTGGTCACCAGCGCCCGCGCGCGCCTCAAGGGGTGACGGCGGACGCTCCGCCGGGCGATCGCGGCGGGGCGAGACGATCCTGACCCGGCGTGCCGGCAGCCTGACGGCGAGCTCTAGAAGGTGACGACCACCTTGCCGCTGGCGTGCCCGTCCTCCTGGTATCGCAGGGCGGCCGGCAGCTCGGCGAACGGGTAGGTGCGGCCGACGACGGGGACCACCCGCCCGTCGTCGAGGTACTGCGTCAGCGTCATCAGGTTCGCCCGCCGGTCCCGGCTGCTCCCGACCTCGGTCATCGTCATGCGCTGTGACACGAACGCGTTGAGCGCGACGGCGGCGAACGCGTGCCCGGCGGGCTGCAGCCAGCGCCCGGCCGGCCCGCCCACGACGACCAGCATGCCGTCGTGCGTCAACACCCGGCGGAATGCCGGCGCCGAGTGCCCGCCGGCGACGTCGACGACGAGGTCGAAGCGGGCGCCGCTCCGGGTGACGTCGGTGGTCGTGCGGTCGACCACGGCGGTGGCGCCGATGCTTCGGACGAGCTCGGCGTTGCGGCCGCTGCAGACGCCGGTGACCTCGGCGCCCATGGCCGTCGCCAGCTGGACCGCGAACGTGCCGACCCCACCCGAGGCGCCGTTGACCAGGACCCGCTGACCCGCCTGCACCCCGCCGTCGTCGCGCACCGCCAGCAGCGCCGTGATGGCGGCCAGCGGCACGGCGGCCGCCTGCTCGAACGAGAGCGTGCGCGGCATCGGGGCCAGGTCGGCGGCCGGAACGGCGACGTACTCGCCGAAGCCGCCGCCGCCGACCAGCGCGAACACTCGGTCGCCGGGCGCGAAGCCGGCGACCTCGTGGCCCGTGGCGACGACCTCGCCCGCGACGTCGGCGCCGAGGATCTCCATCCTCGGCCGGCGCAGGCCGAGCGTGCCGGGCATCAGCCGGGCGATCCGTGGCTCGCCGCGCATGTGGTGCCAGTCGTACGGCTGGACGGACGTCGCCCGGAGCCGCACCAGCACCTCGTGGTCGCCCGGCACCGGAGTCTCGACATCGGCCGGCTCCAGCACGTCGGGCGATCCGTACGACCGAATCACGAACGCCTTCATGGTCGCCTCCTGGCGGCTGCTCTTACGTCGTAAGGTTTACGTTGTAAGGTAACCATACGACGTAAGGTTGTAAAGCCCCGGGACCGCCCACCGGCGCGGCCGTCGTCAGGTCAGGAGGAGGAGCGCTCGCGAAGCCGGTCGAGGCCGTCGAGCAGGAGGTCGAGCCCGAACTCGAACTCCTCCTGGTCGTCGCACCAGCCCAGCGTGGAGCCGGGGTCGTCGTGCGAGATGTGCTCGAGCAGGCCGGCCAGGTTCGGCAACCGCTCGGCGAGGTCCGCCAGCTCGTCGCCGTCGCCGGCGCCCCCGCCCCCGGCGGCGGGGGTGAACAACTCCTGGCTGAAGCCGAGCGCCCGGCTGCCGAGCGCGTGCAGCGCGTGGTGGGCGAGGTCGTAGGAGAACCCGCCGTCGCGCATGAGGCCCAGCAGGCGGTCGTGGTAGCGCAGGATCTCGGGGCTCATGGCGGCCCGGGTCTCGAAGACGGCCGGCACCCAGGGGTGGCGCAGCAGCACCTCGCGGGCGGCGAGGATGCGGCGGCGGACGGCCTGCTTCCACTGCGGGCCGGCCGACGGCACGTCCAGCGCGTCGACGACCTCGTTGATCTCGCGCCCGACGGCGTCGGCGATGCCGTCGAGGACCTCGTCCTTGTTGGCCACGTGGTAGTAGAGCGACATCGCCTCGGCGCCGAGGTCCTCGGCCAGCCGGCGCATCGTCAGCGCCCCCAGCCCGCCGTCGTCGGCGATGCGCACCGCGGCGCGCAGCACCCGGTCCCTGCTCAGCGGGGCCCGCGCCGGACCCACCTCGGCGTCGGCCGCCACGTGCATCACCTCAGCTTCGGATCGTACAAGGTCAAGGCTGGTCGGCTTCGTCAGCGAGGTCGTCGGTGGCGCGCCGCCCGGCGGACCGTCGCCCGACAGCGGCGTACTGCTCGCCGTGCTCGCGGTGCCGGTGCCGGCGATCGTCGTCATCCTGGTGGTCCGCTTCCGGCGCCCGGTCGCGACTCCGCACGCGGGCGCCGTCAGCCGAGCTCGATGATGCGGCGCAGGTCGGCACGGAGTTCCTCGAGCCGGGTGGCACCGAGTTCGCGCTCCAGCCGGCCTTCGATCTCGGGCACGGCCCGCTGGGCGATCGCCACGACCTCGCGGCCCTTCGCCGTCGGCAGCACGAGCTTCGCCCGCCGGTCGGACGGGTCCGGTTCGCGGACGACGTAGCCGTGTGCCTCGAGGTGCTGGACGAGCTCTGCGGCGGCCTGCTTGGTGATCTGCGCGCGCTCGGCGAGCCGGCTCACCGTGGTGCCGGTGTCGTCGAGGTGCTGGAAGATCGCGCCGTGGGCAGCCCGCACCGCCTCGTGCCCACTCCCGGCCAGGCGCCGCAGCACGTGGCCGTTGAGCGTCGTGAACGCGTCGCGCAGCAGGACGGCGACGTTGACGGGCCGCTGCCGACCGGCGGTCATCGGTCGCGGAGTTGACATCGACAAGCCTCCTGTCTACTTTCGAGATATGGACAAGCTACCTGTCGATCGTACCGAAGCGGAGCGGATCCTTCTCGGCACCGACGAGCTCACGGTCCTCGCGACCTCGGAGCAGACCGGCGGCGCCATCTTCGCCGTCGAGATCCGCATGCCGCCCGGCGGCGGCCCGCCCGTCCTGCACGGGCACGCACCGGGCGAGGTGTACCGCGTGCTCGCGGGCGAGTTCTCCTTCTATGTCGGCGACGGCGACGGCGGTGCGGTCCGCCGGGTGGTCGCCGGCCCCGGCGACGTCGTTCCGCTGGCGGGCAACACCCCGCACACCATCCGCAACGAGGGCACGACCGACGCGGTCGCGTTCATGGTGCACTCCCCCGGCGGCCCGATGGAGGCGTTCTCGCGCGCGGCCGCCGCGCTGGCCGCCGACGCTGGGGGACGGCCGTCCATGGACGACGTCCTCGAGCTCGCCCAGCGCCATGGCATCGAGCTGCTCGGCCCGTATGCCGAGGTCACCGCCGCACCGTGACGACCACCTTGCCGAACCGCGCGCCGGAGTCGAGGTACCGGTGCGCGGCGGCGATCTCGGTCAGCGGGAACAGCCGGTCGACGACGGCGCGAAAGGCCCCGTCGCGCAGGCCGGACGCCACGTAGGCCGCCGCTCGCCGCAACCGGTCCGCGTCGCGGGTGATCTCCTGGACGGTGAAGGTCCGCACGTTCAGCGCCGGCATCCCCAGCTCGAACCCCGGGTACGGCGTCGGCCGGCCGCTCTGCGCACCCCACAGCAACAGCGTCCCGCCGGCCGCGACGGCACGCGCCAGGTCGACGACACCCGGCCCGGCGACGGCGTCGAAGACCGCGGCCGCACCCCGTCCGCCGGTCAGCTCGAGCACGCGGCCCGCGACGTCCTGCTCGCCGGAGACGACGACCTCGGCCGCACCCTCGGCGAGCAGCCGGTCGGCCTTGGCCCGGGTGCGGGTGACGGCGATCGGCGTGGCGCCCAGCCGCGCGGCCGTGTGCAGGGCGGCCAGCCCGACCCCGCTGGATGCCGCCGTCACCACCGCGACGTCACCCGGCCGCAGCCCGGTGACCTCGGCCATCGCGCCGTACGCGGTGAGATACGGCATCCACACGGCGGCTCCGGTGACGGCGTCGACGGTGCTCGGCCGGGGCAGCAACGCCCGCGCAGGGACGATCGCCCGCTCCGCGTACACGCCGTAGTCGTTCTGCGAGAACGCGGGAACGACGCTCACCGCCTGACCGGGCTCGAGCCCGTCGACACCCGGCCCGAGCCGTTCGACGACGCCGGCCGCCTCGGCACCGAGCCGAGCCGGGAGCTCCAAGGCCTGCTCGATGTACTGCCCGGCGCGGAAGAGCGCCTCGGCCCGGTTGACCCCGATGGCGTCGACCCGGATCAGCACCTCACCCGCAGCCGGCTCGCCCGGATCGACCTCGTCGAGCCGGAGCACCTCGGGACCGCCGTACTCGTGGAACCGCACCGTCAACGCCATGCTCCCACTGTGCGCCGTTGGTTTGATGAGTGTCAAACTTCGATGGCCGTCGTACCATGGACGTGTGAGCCGGACCCCGCCGCACCCCGAGGGGTGGCAGATCGACCTGCAGCAGGTGCTGGAGGCCGTTGTCGACCCGGTCCGGCGCAGCATCGTCGCTCAGCTCGACGCCGCCGGCCACGACATCAAGTGCGGCGACTTCGACCTGCCGGTCAGCAAGTCGACGGCGACCCACCACTTCACCGTGCTGCGCGAGGCCGGACTCATCCGGCAGTACTACGTCGGCACGGCCCGGTTGAACACGCTGCGCCGGGCCGACCTCGACCGCGCGTTGCCCGGCCTGCTCGACGCGCTCATGGGGCGGGCGGCGGCTCCGTCGGCGTAGGCGGCGCGTCGGGCACGGGTCGTCCCGGTTCGCGCGCCTCCCGCAGGACGGCGACGGCGATCGCGCGGCAGCCGCCGGCCAGCGCCAGCCCGAGCCCGACGGCGAGCAGCGGCAGGCCGATGTCGAACGGCATGCTGGCCAGGTAGTTCAGCGCCGATCCCTCGCTGACGTGCGAGAAGCTCGCCGCGACGACCGCCGGCGCGAAGACCCCCGCGCCCGCCGTCCCGACGACGGACCACATGGCGGCGGCGAGGCTGCGCCCGGCCCAGAGGCTCGCCACCACGGCGACGGCCAGGAAGGCGAGCGTGAGCAGGGTCCAGCCGCCGCCGCTGCTGAGGCTCGCATACGCCCACCCGGAGTACGACCATGCGTAGCCGTCCTGGCTGAACCAGGGCAGCAGGTATCCCGCGACGGCGATCAGCGACCCGGCCAGCAACGCGGCGTCGGGCGCCGGGCGGAGGCTCTCCTCGGACTCCATGGCGCCGCAGCGTCACGACGCCCGGCGAACAGCAGGTGACGTCGAGCGCCGCCGATGTCCGGCGTCCGCGGGACCGGCGGCGCCCCGTCGCGCGAGTGAGCCCGTCGGTGCGCCGGCGACCGCGGCGTGTCCGCCCCTCCTCAGCCGTCCACCGAGCTGATCGGTGTCCGAGGCGACAGAGGGTGACCGCGCACGAGCTCACGGCCGGAGGGCCGGTCACCGCGAACGGTGGCCGGCCCTCCGGATGACGCGGTGGTTCAGCTGCCCTTGGTGAAGGCGTACAGGTTGCCGTCCCACGAGCCGAAGACCAGCGTGTTGCCCGTGACGGCGGCGCCGGTGGCGTTCCACGCACCGGTCTCGTAGTCCCAGACGATCGCGCCGGTCGCCCGGTCGAACCCGTACATGTGACCGTTGTTGGCGCCGACGTAGACGGTGTCGCCGGTCACCACCGGTGAGCCGAACACGCCGCCCTGGTCGATGTCGCCCGGCACCATGGTGCTCCACACGACCGCACCGGTGGCCGCGCTCAGCGCCGTCACCCGGCCGTCGGGGAAGCCCATGTAGACGGTGTCGCCCGCGATCGCCGCGGTCGACGTGACCGCGTCGTTGGACTGCAGCGACGGGCCGGTGCTGCGGTGGATCCACAGGTCCGAGCCGGTCACCACGTCGCGGGCCACGACGGCATTGTCCTCACCGACGTAGACCCGCCCGTCGCCGACCGAGGGCACGCCGCCGCCGGTGCCGCTCAGGGCGTTGGACGACTGCCAGAGGCGCGCGCCCGTGGCGACGTCGTAGGCGAGCACCTTGCCGCCGTTGCCCCCGCCGTTGCCGACGAAGACCCGGCCGCCGTCGACGACCGGCGTGCCGCCGGCCATCTCGTTGTTGACCATGGGGGCCAGCCAGATGGTCGTGCCGGTCTTCGGGTCGAGCGCCTCGAGGGCACCCGAGGCACCGGGGCCGAAGCGCTCGGCGTGCGTCCAGAACACCTTGCCCTCGGCCACGGTGACACCCCAGCCGCCCCACCTGCGCTGCACGTACGGCTCCGGCGCGGCCTCCGGCGAGCGCTTCCACAGCAGCTCGCCCGTGGCCGCGTCGATCGCGTAGAGGTTGGCGCGCAGGCTCTGCGCGTAGACCACGCCGTCGTGGACGGCGACGGTCCGGCTGACCGAGGAGTCGGTCGGGAACTCCCAGAGCTTCCGGCCGGTGGCGAGGTCGACGGCGTGCACCGCGCTGACGTCCTCGGCGTTCTCGTCGCGCGTGCCGGCGTACACGACGCCGTCGACGATCACCGGGGATCCGGTGAGGAACGTGCCCGGCGTCCGGTAGATCCAGGCCAGGTCCAGGTCACGGCCGAGGTTCTCGGTCGCGACGCCGCTGTGGCGCTCGTTGCCCTGGTGCTGCGGCCAGTCGTTCGTGGCCGCCGGGACGACCGGCTTCTCGGTCGTGACGGTGAACGTCTCCGTCGTCGACCAGAGCGTGCCGCCGGGGCCGTGCGCCTGGATCTCGATGCTGTGCCGGCCCGCCGACGGGCGCGGACCACGCCAGGCGCTGTACCAGGACATCTCGCCGGACTCGGTCATGCGGAACCACGGGCCCTTGCCGTCGAGCTGGTAGACGACCCGGGTGACCTCGTCGGACGTGTGGTAGGCGTTGACCTGGATCTCGTCCAGCGCGCCCGCCGCGATGCTCGCGCCCGGCACCGGGTTGGTGAGGACCAGGCTGTGATCCATGCCGTACACCCGGAACGGGTTCTCGAACGTGTCGCCCTTCATGTGCACGTACCGGAAGCCTCGCGGCGTCTGGTCGACGGTGTAGGAGCTGGAGTTCGTCTGCACGTGCTTCGCCGTCGAGATGAACTCGCTGTTGGCCTCGGCGTCGTTGGAGTGCGCGTGGCCGACGAGAACGAGCTCGGCGCCGTACTGCTCGAGCAGCTCACCGTAGACGTCGTACGCCCGGTTGCCGCCGAAGGTGAGGTTCATCGGCTGGTGGGTGATGACCACGACGCGCTTGTCCTGGGCATTGAGCTCGAGGTCGCGGCGGAACCACTGCAGCTGCTGCTCGAACTGCTCCGCCGAGCTGGCCTGGCCGTTGTTCTCGATGACCACGAAGTGGCGGTTGCCGTAGTCGAACGAGTACCACTCCGGGCCGACGTACTTGCGGTAGTTGTCGATGCGCGCCGCGTAGGTCGTCCCGGCGCTGCTCTGGTACTCGTGGTTGCCCACGGCTGGCCAGACCGGCAGCTCCGACTCCGCCGTCGCGGCCAGGTACGCCTCGAACTCGGCGTTCGTGGCGCTGTTCGTGAGGTCACCGCTGACCTGGATGAAGTCGAGCTCGTCCTTCGTCGCGTTGATCTCGCGGATCTGCTCGGGCAGCTGCGGGTTGACGTGCGGGTCGGCGATGTTGGCGAACGAGAACTCCGCGCTCTCCGAGCCCGGGACGCGCGTCAGTGCGAAGTCCGCGGTCTTCTCGTCGTCGGCGGCCAGCCGGCCGAGGTCCGCCCAGAACCTCGGCGTCATGAACTCGTCGTTCGGCACGGCGTAGCCGGACGGCTGGGTGATGAAGACCAGGTCGGTGATGCGCCGCTCCGGGTCGACCTCCAGCCGGTAGCCACCCTGGCCGTCGGTCTGCACGATGCCGGCGCCGTCCGAGACCAGGACGCCCGGGACGCCGCGCTCGTTCTGGTCGCGGATGCCGTCGCCGTCGCGGTCGTCGAAGACCGTGCCGGTCACCGTGGCGCGCGACGGGTCGACGGTCTCCGCGATGACGCGAGAGACCGGCGCCACGAACACGAGGCCGACCATGAGCACCGTCGCCAGCAGCAGGAGCCGTCTCGCACGGGCGAGCGCCTCGGGCGAGAGACGGTCGGTGATCGTCATTGCGGATTGCCTCCTCAGGCAGGGGTGGGCCGGGTCGCGCTCAGCCGAGCGGGACCCGTTGGGCGAACCACACGAGGCCCAGCACAGCGATGACCCCGGTGGCTCCGAGATGGACGGCTGTGGACAACGGGAGCCGGCGGATCGACGGCAGCGTGCGGGCGGCCAGGAGCACTGGGAACAGCACCGCCACCACCAGCAGCTGGCCGACCTCGATGCCCAGGTTGAAACCGGCCAGGGACCCCACCAGCCCCCAGCTCAGGTCCTCGGTGAACCGCATCGCGCTGGCGAAGCCCAGCCCGTGCAGCAGCCCGAAGGCGAACACCACCGCCAGCCGGTGCCGGACCCGTCCGCCCAGCACGCTCTCGACGGCGACGTACACGAGCGACAGTGCGATCAGCGGCTGCACGTACTGCGCCGGGACGTGCACCACGCCGAGGACCGACAGCGCGAGCGAGATGCTGTGGGCGACGGTGAACGTCCCGACCACCGCGGCCAGCGAGCCCAGCGACGAGGCCCCCAGCAGCAGCGCCACCACGAACAGGATGTGGTCCAGCCCGCTCAGCAGGTGCTCGACCCCGAGGCCGGCGAACTGGGCCGACGACGCCAGCACCGACCGGTCGCCGGCGACGAACTCCGTCACGTAGCTGTCGACGGCGGCCTGCCCCGTCGCGGCGCCGAGCTCGTAGTCGACGAGGTTCACGTGGTCGTCGACGATGCCCTCCTCCAGCGCGAACACGCCGTAGTGCACCCGGTACGAGCCGTCCGGCTCGCCGAAGCAGGAGAAGGCCAGGTCGAGCACCGCGTAGGTGACGGTGTCCTCGGTCCGCAGCCCGGCCCGCTCCAGCCCGCCCTCGCAGGCGACGTCGTCGAGGTAGACGACGACGCGGTCGTCCAGGTAGCCGGCGACCACGTCGAGCCGGTCTGCCAGCGCCGCCCGCCGCGCTTCGTCGTCGCCCGCGCTCTCGGCCTCGGCGCCCATGCCGGACGAGCGCGCCAGCACGTCGTACTCGAGCCGCAGCTCGTAGGCGATCTCGCCGCCGTCGGAGCGGATCACCGAGTAGCCGGTGGTGGTCTTCACGTGCGCGCCGGCGGGTGCCGCCGACAGCACGGCGGACAGCGCGGCTGCCAGCACGGCGACCAACGCGACCAAAGCGGCGACCCACGGACGACGCGCCCACGGCAGGGTGGTGCGCCGCGTTCGGTCCGCCATCTGGTGCCCTCCGGAAGCCGGTGACTCGTACTGCCGGGTGCCAGTCTGGGGACATCGATCAGACCGGCTCAATGGCCGGAATCATCCGTTCATCCAGGTTTCGCCACTCGGATGGCATCTTGTATCCAATCCAGACATCCGGGTTAAGGCCGGACGGCGAGAAACCGGCCTCTCAGGCCGCGAGCGCCTCCCACACCGCGAACGTCGGACCGAGCGCCCGCTCGGCCCCAGGCCGCCGCCCGCAGGCAGCGTGTGCAGCACCGCGCGGACGCCCGCGAAGCGGGTCACGGTGAAGCCGTCGGCCACGTCCGGCACCACGCCCGGCCGACCGTCGGCGCCGCCACCGGATTTCTGCCGATCCGGCGCGCGGCCAGCGACGTTCTCCACTACGCTCATGCCGCCGATCACGGCGTTGAGGAGGAGCATCGTGGCGCAGCGGAGCAGGAAGAAGAAGGAAGTCGTCCGGGTCGAGTCGGCGCCGAAGGCCAGGGCCGACGCCGCGTCCGGCGGCGGGTCCGACGCGCCCGACGAACCGACCTGGACGCCGACGCCCGAGGCGAGGAAGCAGGCCACTCGGCTGCGGCTGTTCGCCGCCGGGCTGTGGGCGCTCGCCATCGCCGGCGAGGCGTTCGCGATCTTCTGGGTGCTGCGGCAGGACCCCGTCGCCATGGTGCTGCTGATCGTCATGATCGTGGTCATCGGCGCGCTCGCCATCGGCGGCTCGCTGCTGTGGAAGAAGGCGAACCGGCTCGATCCCGCGTCCAGGAAGGACACGGTGCGGTTCTTCGTGCAGAACCAGCTGGGCGCCATCATCACGGTCATCGCGTTCCTGCCGCTGATCGTCCTGATCCTCACCAACAAGGACATGGACGGCAAGCAGAAGGGCATCGCCGGCGGCGTCGCCGTGGTCGTGCTCGGCATCGCGGCCTGGTTCGGCATGGACCTCGACGCGCCGTCGACGGAGCAGTACGCCGAGGAGACGAACATCGTCGAGCAGCTGACCGGCGAAAACCTCGTCTACTGGACGCGATCGGGCTCGGTCTTCCACGTGTGCGCCGACGTGCCCGACGTCAACCGCGAGTCACAGGACGGGCGCATCTACGAGGGCACCGTCGCCGACGCCCACGCCGCGGGCAAGTCGCGGCTGGTGAGCTACTGGCAGCGCGAGGCGCTCAACTACTGCGGCTACACCCAGGAGCAGATCGACGCCGTCGAGGCCGGCACCGCACCCGCCGAGGACATCCCCACCGAGGACGCGGCCGACGAGACCGCCCCCGCAGACGCCACGGCGACACCGTAGCGCCCGCGGGGCGTCCCGCGACGTCGGAGCGAACGGAGGGGGACGGCAGGGTGTCCGGCCGTGAACCTTCGGGGAACAGTGGCCGTGATGCCCGGCTGAGCACTGCGGACCGTGGTTAGCCTGCTGGCGACTTCTCTCCCCCGCAGTCCCTGCTCGAGGATGCTATGAAGCTGTACGTCCAGGTCCCGTGCCTCAACGAGGAGGAGACTCTCCCGCTGGTGCTCGACTCGATCCCCCGCGAGATCCCCGGTGTCGACGAGGTCCGCGTGCTGGTCATCGACGACGGCTCCACCGACCGGACCGCCGAGGTCGCCCGCTCCTACGGCGCCGAGGTGCTCCGTCACCCCCGCACCATGGGACTCGCCCGGTCCTTCCGCGACGGCGTCGACTACGCCCTGGAGCACGGGGCCGACATCGTCGTGAACACCGACGGCGACAACCAGTACCCGCAGGAGCGCATCCCCGACCTCGTCTGGCCGGTCATCGCCGGCCAGGCCGACGTGGTGATCGCCGACCGGCAGACCAGCACCATCGCGCACTTCTCGCCGTTCAAGAAGGCGATGCAGCGGTTCGGCTCGCGCGTGGTGAACTACGCCGCCGGCACCGACCTGCCCGACGCCGCCAGCGGCTTCCGCGCCTACTCGCGCGCCGCGCTGCTGCGGCTCAACGTCGTGACGCAGTTCAGCTACTGCATGGAGACGATCATCCAGGCCGGCAACAAGCGCCTGGCGATCACCTCGCTGCAGATCGTGACGAACGAGAAGACCCGCGAGTCGCGGCTGTTCACGAACCACTGGCAGCACATGTACCTGTCCGGCCGGGCCATCGCGCGGTCGTACCTCATGTACCGGCCCAACGTGATCCTCGGCTGGATCGGGGTGCCCATGCTGGTGGCGGGCCTGGTGCCGTTCGTGCGGTTCCTCGCCTACTGGTTCATGGGCGACGGCGACGGCCACATCCAGTCGCTGGTCTTCGGCAGCGCGATGCTCGTGGGCGCGCTGCTGTGCTTCGCACTCCTCGTCATCGTCGACCTGCAGCGGACCAACCGGATCCTGCTCGAGGAGACGTTGGAGCGGATCAAGACCCTTCAGTACGGCGACGGCCGGCGCGACACCCTGCCCGGTTCGCCGCCCTCGGGCGAGGCGGCGGCCCACCTCGTGCGCGAGGCCGAGGACCTGGCCGCCAGCGAGACAGCCGTCGCGTCGTGAGGGTGGTGGCGTTCGGCACCTACGACGCCACGGCGCACCCGCGGGTCCAGGTCCTGATCGACGGCCTGCGCGAGCGCGGCATCGAGGTCCGGGAGATCGCCGAGCCGCTCGGCCTCGACACCGCGCGGCGGGTCGAGATCCTGCGCAAGCCCTGGCTGCTGCCCGTCCTCGTCGCGCGCCTGGGCCGCCGGTGGCTCACGCTCACCGGCCGGGCCCGCCGCCTCGCCCGCGACGAGCGGCCGACCCACGTGCTGGTCGGGTACCTCGGCCACTTCGACGTGCTGCTGGCCCGGGTCGTGTTCCCGACCGCCACCATCGTGCTGGACCACCTGATCTTCGCCGTCGGCACCGCCCGCGACCGCGGCGTCGGCGGCGGCCTGCGGACCACCCTGCTGTCGGGGCTGGACCGGCTCGCCATCGCGGCGGCGCACGTGATCGTCACCGACACGGCGGAGCACGCCGCGCGGGTGCCCGTACGGCGGGCGGCCGACGCCGTCGTGGTCCCCGTCGGAGCGACCCGGGCCTGGTTCGACGCCGGGGCCCGCGCCGCCGGGCCGGGTCCCGGGTCGCGGGCCGACGGCAGTGCGCTGACGGTGGTCTTCTTCGGCCTGTTCACGCCGTTGCAGGGCGCGACGGTGATCGCGGAGGCCTTGCGGCTGCTCGCCCGGCGCGGGGTCCGGGTGCGGGCGACACTGGCGGGCTCGGGGCAGGACGCGGCCGCGGTACGGGCGACGCTGGCCGGGATCGACCCCGACGGCACGGTCGAGGTGAGCTGGCGCGACTGGGTCGACGCCGCGGACCTGCCGGGTCTGGTGGCCGCGCACGACGTGTGCCTCGGCATCTTCGGCACGACGAGCAAGGCTCTCGCCGTCGTCCCGAACAAGGTCTACCAGGGTGCGGCCGCCGGGTGTGCCGTCGTCACCGGCGACACCGCGCCGCAGCGGCGCGCCTTCGGCGACGGCGCCCGCTTCGTGCCGCCCGGCGACGCCGAGGCGCTGGCGGCCGCGATCGAGGCCCTCACCGACCCCGCCGAGCTGGCCCGGGCGCGGACGTCCGCCGGCGAGGCCGGCCGGCGCTTCACCGCCCGCGAGGTCGTCGCGCCGCTGATCGACGCCCTCGGCGCGGCGCCGGCGGCCGCGGCCCGATGAGCCGGCTGCTGGCCTTCACCCGCCACCCCTGGGTACGGCGGGCGTTCCTGGTCCTGGCGTTCGCGGCGGCGGCCTGGGCGGTCGCGAGCCGCTGGGACGACGTCCGGGCGGCGTGGTCGGCGCTCGACGCGCTGACGGCGCTGGCGGCGCTCGCCGTCTCGCTCGCGTACGTCCTCGCCACCATGGCCTCGTGGCGGGCGGTCCTCGGTGACCTGGGCTCCGACGTGCCGCTGCGGCCCGCGGCGCGGATGTTCCTCGTCTCCCAGCTGGGCAAGTACGTGCCCGGCGGGGTGTGGAACCTGGTCGCCGCGGCCGAGATCGGGGCCGGCCTGCGGATCCCGCGCCGGCGGTCCGTGACGGCCATGGCGGTGGCACTGCTCGTCTCGATCGTGACCGGGCTGCTGGTCGCCGTCGTCGCGGTGCTCGCCGGGCCGGCCGACGTCCGCTCCACGTACGGATCGACGCTGCTCGCGCTGCCGGTGCTCGTCGTGGTGCTGCTGCCGCCCGTGCTCAACCGGCTGCTCGGGATGCTCCTGCGGCTCCTGCGCCGGGCGCCGCTCGAGCACCCGGTGAGCGGCCCCGGGATCGCCCGCGCGTCGGCCTGGGCGCTGCTCGCCTGGCTGCTGGCCGGCCTGCACGTGTGGCTGCTGGCGACCGCGCTCGGCGCGGAGGCGACGCTCGCGACGGCCGCGCTGGCGACCGGCGGGTATGCGCTGGCCTGGACGGTGGGCTTCCTCGTCGTGGTGGTCCCCGCGGGCGCGGGCGTGCGCGAGGCGGTGCTCGGGCTGGTCCTCGCCGGACAGCTCTCCGGCGGCTCCGTCGTGGTGGCGGTACTGGCGTCGCGGGTGCTCATGACCCTGGCCGACGTCGCGCTCGGCCTCGCCGCCACCGCGACACGGAGGCGGCCGGCCCATGCGTGAGTCCGCCGGCTACCGGGCCGCGCTCGCGGCGATCACGCTGCTGGTCGTGACGGTGGCCGGCTGCTGGGCCGTGCTCACCCCCGCGTTCCGCGCTCCCGACGAGCCGCAGCACGTCAACAGCGTGCTCCGGCTCGCCTACGGCGGTGACTGGCCGGCACCCGGCGAGGCCCTGATGGGACCCGCGATGATCCTCGCCCGCCAGGAGGCCGCGCTGCAGTCCGACATCCCGGGCCGGCACTGGATCCGCATCGGCCTGGTCCCGTACACCGAGGTCGACCCGCTCCCGGACGACCAGCGGCTGCGGGTGACCGCGCAGAACGCGCTGCCCTGGCCCGGGATGAGCGCGACCGCCGTCGACACCGTCGACCAGATGACCCAGCACCCGCCGCTCTACTACGCGGCCGCGGCGACCTGGCTGCACGCGACCGGGACCGCCGACGCCCGCTGGGACCAGCTGCTGCTCTCGCTGCGGCTGTTCGACCTGCTGCTGCTCGCGCCGCTGCCGCTGCTGGCGGCCGCTACCGTGCGCACCATGCTGGGCGAGCGGCCCGGGGCGCGGCCGGCCGCGCTCGTCGCCGCCGCGGGCGTGCTCTTCGTCCCGATGTCCGCGCACATCCTCTCGGCGGTCACCAACGACGCGCTGGTCACGCTCACGGGAGCGGTGCTCACCTGGCTCGTGGCCCGGGTCCTGACGGGCGACCTGCGGTGGCCCACGGCGGCCGGATTGGGGGTCGCGCTGGGCATCGGCCTGCTCACCAAGGTGATGGCGGCGTTCGCGGTGCCCATGGTGGTCCTGGCCTACGTCCTCGCCGGCGTGGCCGCCCGGCCCGTGCTCGCCGAACTGCGCCGGACCTGGTGGCCGCGAGCCGGCCGGGTGCTCGTCGTGGGCGTGGTCGCGTTCGCGGCCGGCGGCTGGTGGTGGCTGCGCAACCTGCTCGTCCACGGCGCCGTCCAGCCCGTGGGGATCCCCGAGCGATGGGAGCCGGTGCCGAACGAGGGGATCGGCCACTTCACGACCACCGTCGTCACCGCGTTCACCCGCTCCTTCTTCGGCGACTTCGGCTGGCTGGAGCTGCGCGTGCCGCCGGCGGCGTTCTGGGGTGGCGCGGCGATCGTGGCGGTGCTGAGCGTGGCGGCGCTGGTCCGGCGCGACTCCCGCGTCCACGTCACCGTGCTGCTGCTCCTGCCGGTCGCACTCTGGGCCAGCGTGGTGCTCAACGCGTGGAACCACTACGTGCAGACCGGCTGGATCACCGCCGTCCAGGGCCGGTACCTGTTCGCCGGGCTCGCGGCGCTCGCCGTCGTGACGGCGCTCGGGGCCAGGCCGCCGGCCCGGGCCGTGCCGTGGATCGTCGCCGGTGGCGGCGTGGTCGCGGCGGCGTCGCTCGCGTTCGCGTTCCACGGGATGTACTGGGGCCCCCGGGACAGCGCGGCCGACGCGGCGGCGCGCCTGGCCGGGTGGAGCCCGCTCTCGCCCGGTCAGCTGGTGGTCGCCGGTGTGCTGGCCCTCATGGCCGGCGGGCTCGCCGTCGGCGCCTGCGTCCGGTTCGCCGTCGTGTCGACCAGCACCCGGGTGGTCGACACGGCCGCGGCCACCGCGAGCACCGCGGCGACGACGGACGGGACCGGCGCGTCGGTGTAGTACCAGGGCTCGGCCGGCGGGGTGGTCAGCTCCTTCGCGACCCAGCCGGCGAGATCGGCGAGCGCGACCGCCGCCCAGGCCGGGACCAGCAGCCGCGGACGGGTGGCGAGGCCGGCCGCGATCACCAGGCAGAGCGGCAGCGCGACGGGCAACAGGTAGCGCGGGTACACGCCGCCACCGTTGGAGGCGAACACCACCTGCATGGTCACCAGCACCACGACGGGCAGGACGAGCAGCAGGAGCAGCAGGCGCCGGTCGGCGGCGAGCAGGGCGCCGGGTCGGTCGCGGTGGCGGACGGCGCGGGCGACGGCGAGCACGGCCGGCACCCAGACCAGCACCAGCGCCGTCACGACCATGGCGGTCGTCACGTAGGTGGTGCGCGGCGGCTGCTGGCCGGACCACCAGAACAGGTTCGGCATGCGCAGCCAGGTGACGGCCTCGACCAGCACCTGTGCGAGCGGCTTCGGCGACCGGCCCTGGTTCTCGTAGGACCAGTCGAAGTGCGACCCCGTCAGGGTGCCCGTCAGCTCGAGGTTGCGGACGTAGAACCAGCCCGCCGCGGCCAGGACCAGCGCGGGACCGCCCACGAGCAGGCCCGCGACCGGCCCCCAGCCTCCCCGTCGCTGCCGTGCCCGGACGATCCCGGCGAGCCCGGCCACGCCCGCGACGACGACGGCGACGACCCCGGCCGAGAGCCGGGTCAGCGCCGCGCCGCTCGTGAGCAGCGAGATCACCAGAATCAGGCGGGCGTCGAGCCCTCGCCGGACCGCCATCGCCGCGGCGCCGAACAGTGCCGTCACGAAGACCGCCGCGAGCAGGTCGTTGTAGCCCGAGCCGCCCACGAGCGACTTCCCCGCCATCAGCGCGGCCACGAACGCCGTCACGGCCGGGACGGTGCTGCCCGGCCGGCAGATCCGCCGGGCGGCGCCGTGCGCGACCAGCACCAGCACACCGGAGAGCAGCACGTTCACGGCCCGCGCCGCGTACACCGCCGCCACGGGGTGGCCGGCCTCGGCGAGCGGCCCGACCACCGGCGCCACGAGCAGGTAGTACAGCGGCGGGTGCTGCGCCGTCCACTGGACCGGAGCGAGCCAGGCGCCGTCGGGCCGGTGCTCGAGGCCGTCCTCGAACACCGGCAGCTCGCCCTGCCAGACCCGGTAGGCGTAGTCGATGTGCGGGGCCTCGTCGCCGGTGACGTACGGCGCCTGGACCAGCGCGGCCACGGCCGACAGCAGCATGGCGGTGAGCACGGCGAGCGGGAGCAGGGCGCGGGCCGGGAGTCTCACGCCACCGGCTCCGGGGCCCGCGCCGGCTCGGCCGCGACGGAGGCCGAGCGGACCGCCGTCCGGGCGAGGAGAACCGCCGCGACCAGCCCGGCCAGCACCACGACACCCAGCACCGCCGGCGGGAAGGGGTACCAGAAGGCCATCGCCTCGGCGGCGCGGACGACGCCGCCGAGGTTGCCGGCACCGGCGTCCGCGGGCAGCCAGTAGAGCGTCCACACGTCGTGCCAGAACGCCGCGTGGATCGCCACCGCGAGGACGAGCAGGCCCGGCAGGACCCAGCGCCGGTACGCGGGCGCGAGCGCGGCGGCGCCCGCGACGGCGACCACCATCAGCCCGACGATGCCGGGGAACAGGTAGCGGCCCTGCTGCGCCGCTGCGATGTCCCCGAACGCGGCGAACTGCTCATAGGAGCCGTGTGCGACGATGGCGGCGAGCGCGGGGATCGGGAACAGCAGGACCAGCGCGACGGCGCGCGGCAGGCCGCGGCGCGCCAGCGCCACCCCGATGCCGGTCAGCACGACCACCAGCGCGACCCGGGCCATCCACCACGAGGCGTCCATGGCCCGGTCGGAGTCGTGGTCGTTGACGAAGAACAGCGTCACCATCCGCTCGGCGAACCGCGACAGCCAGTCCCACCCGCCGTCGGACCAGCCGTAGGCGGCCGTCAGGTCCGGCGGCTCGGTGTGCGTGCCGTGCGGCTGGATCGTCCCGTACTCCAGCGTGTTCCGCAGCCACCAGAGCGCCCCCGGCACACTGGCCGCGGCGGCGGCGAGCAGGCCGCGGACGGCGTCGGGCCGCCGCTTCTCACGCACGGCCGCGACCACGTAGGCCAGGACGATCCAGGCCGGCATCAGCAGCGCGAAGCCCTTGGTCAGCAGCGCCAGGCCGGTGACGGCGCCCAGCGCGGCCCCGGTGCGCCAGCGCAGGTCGCCGGTGAGGACCCGGGCCACGAGGTAGGTCGCCGCCGCGAACAGCACGATGAGCAGGGTGTCGTTGTTGACCGACGACTCGATGTGCGTGAGCTCGGGGACGACGAGGATCGTCGCGGCTGCCACCACGGGCAGCGGCGCCGGGAGCCCGAGGCGCCGCGCGGTGAGGAAGAGCAGCAGCGGCAACCCGGCGGTGAGCGCCGCGTTGGCCCAGCGCAGCAGCATCCAGACGGCGTCGAGCGGCTGGTCGGGCCAGCCGGGAACCGTGGCCACCACGCCCGCGCCGAGCAGGTAGTAGAGCGGCGGGTGCTGGATGAGCTGGTTGTGGTTCGGCGCGCTCGTCGACGTGCTGCCGCCGGCCGCCGCGTAGGACGGGCGTTCGCCGCGTGCCGGCACGTCGTCGCGGTCGGCGAGGTGCTGCCGGCCGGGAAGACTGTCGGTCTGGACGAAGTAGCCGGCCTCGATGCCCTCGGTCAGGAACGCCGTCCCGGGGTCCGGCCACGGCCACGCCTCGCCCTCGGCCACCTGCAGCACGAGGTCCACCTGCTGGCGCTCGTCGGGCGAGCGAGCGTTCGGGAAGACGGCCGTCTGCGCCAGCGCGACGACCAGGTGCACCGCGGCGATCAGCCACACGACGGTGGGCACCGCACGCCTCATGGCGAGCAGCCTAAGCGCCGTGACGTGGACGTTCGCCGGTCGTTGCGCTCTGTTCGGCCAGTGTTCGCGAAGCGCGCGTCCTACGGCTGCGCAGGGGCGCTGAAGTGCTGGTAGTCGGGGTCGGAGAAGTCGCCGCCCCACTCCCAGCCGAGGCGCTCGAACACCTGCAGCACGACGTCGCCCTCGCGGATGACGCCGGGCAGCGCCGGGGCGTCGCTGCTCCGGTCGACCTGGGCGAACGCGGCGGCGGCAGGGGGCCGCACCTCGCTGCCCACGATGTAGGGGTTCTGGACCGGGTTGATGTCGACGGCCCGGCCGTAGGCGTGGTCGGACCAGTTCTGCTGGCCGGCGACGCGGCGGCAGTTGTAGGCGGAGGTGTTGTTGGCCGCCATGGACCGGTTGTCGTCGCCGCCGTACTCGTCGACCAGCAGCATCCGCTCGATCGGGAACCGCGAGGCGTACAGCGTCTCGAACACGCTGACGACATCGGCCGCGACGTCGGCGTGCACCACCAGCTCGCCGCGGCGGGCGCGGCCGTCGAACCCGACGTGGGTGACGACGACGTGGCGCAGGTCGGTGAGCGGGACCGGGCAGGTCGCGGGGTCGTGGCTGCGCATGCTCGAGGCCACCGAGGGACCGATGGGCTCGACG
>NZ_SMKL01000076.1 GCF_004348545.1 Jiangella ureilytica
GCCCACCCCCACCCCGCCGTAGTCGCCGGACGACAGCGCCCAGCCGTGCGCAGCGAGCGCCGTCGCCACATCCATCCACCGTGCGCCGGCGCCCACCCGCACCAGCCGGGCGTCGGCGTCGAGCACCGTCACCGAGTCGAGCCGGCCGAGGTCGACGACCAGTCCGCCGTCGTTGGTCGACCGTCCGCTCAGGCCGTGGCCGCCGCTGCGCACGCCGAGCGGCAGGTCGGGGTGGCGCCGGGCGTACTCCAACGCCTCCACGACCTCCTCGGTCGAACCGGGTCGCAGGATCAGGCCGGGCGATCCGCCGCGCAGGTAGCCGCCGCGGAGCGTCCGGTAGTCCGGGTCGCCCGGCTCCACCGCGCCGTCACGAAGCGACAGCGGCACCCCGTCGTAGTCGATCCCGGGCCGCCGCGCCGCCAGCGCGACCGAAGGGCGCACCCGCGACCCTGCCGAGCCCGCCGGCACCGCCTCGTCGACCGCGGCCCGCAGGCCCGGGATGACCTCCTCGGCGAACTGCTGCAGCGTCCGCGGGTCGTCGCCCATGACGATGAACGTGCCGACGCCGTCCTCGACGACCAGCGGGAGCAGGTCGTCGACCCAGTCCTGGCCGGTGCCCTGCAGGAACCCACCCCGCGACGGGGCGAAGCGCCCGCTGATGTTCACCAGCCGCCGGATCTCCCGCGGGTCGCGCCCGGCCGCCTCCGCCGCCTCGTCGATGATCGCGTTGCCGCGGCGCAGGTCGCCGGGCTGCAGATACGGCAGGCTGGGCAGCCAGCCGTCGCCCTTCTCACCGATCAGCCGCAGCATGCGCGGCTTCAGTGCGCCGATCCACAGCGGGATCGGGTGCTTCGGCGCCGGGCCACGCTTGGCGCCGTCGAGCCGGTAGAACCGCCCGTCGACCCGGGCGCCGCCGCGGGTGTCGACGTCCCACAGGGCACGGATGACGTCGATGGCCTCGCTCAGCGCGGTGACCGACTCGCCGGGCGTGAGCCGGCGCCCGCCCATGGCCTCGATCGCGTCCCAGAAGCCGCC
Source organism: Jiangella ureilytica (assembly GCF_004348545.1). Taxonomy (GTDB): domain Bacteria; phylum Actinomycetota; class Actinomycetes; order Jiangellales; family Jiangellaceae; genus Jiangella; species Jiangella ureilytica. Next base: position 1,036 of record NZ_SMKL01000076.1, read on the forward strand.
GGCGCCGATGCCGAGCTCGGCCCGTCCGTCGGAGAGCAGGTCGAGGCTGGCCGCGGCGCGCGCGAGGACGGCGGGCGTGCGCAGCGGGATGCTGTGCACGTTGGCCGACAGCCGCACCCGCGACGTCTGCGCGGCGACCCAGGTGAGCAGCGTCCAGGTGTCGAGGAACGCCGGTTGGTAGGGGTGGTCCTGGAAGGTCACCACGTCGAATCCGAGCTGCTCGCTCAGTTGGGCGAGTGCCACGGGTTGCTGCGGCGACTGGTGGGTGGGGGTGATGAAGGTGCCGAACTCGAGACGGTGACCGTAGTTCACAGTCCTCAGTCTCCGGAGAACGGCAGCACTTGGCCAACCCGACGTTAGCGACTTACTATAGGTGAGTGGCTTTCGAGACCAGACTCCCCGAGACCGGGTTCGAGCACATCGACGACGAGAAGTGCCGGCTGTTCACGGGGTACATCGAGATCATCGGCAAGAAGTGGAGCGCCGGCATCATGCTGGCCGCCGTCCGCGGCGCCACCCGCTTCGTCGAGTACCGCGCCCTCGTCCACGGCATCTCCGACCGCCTGCTCAACCAGCGGCTGAAGGAGCTCGAGGCCGAGGGCCTGATCGAGCGGACGGTCGTCCCCTCCACCCCGGTGCTCATCCAGTACCGGCCCACGGAGCGCGGCCGGAGCCTGATGCGCGCGCTGCAGCCGCTCGTCGCCTGGGGCCTCGACGACCACGAGCGCGCGCATCGGCGGCCGGATCAGGGACGCGAGTAGCCCACGTCGTCGATCAGCCAGTTGTCGCCGGTGGGTTGCGTCCCGCCCGACCCCAGCTGGTTGCCGGTCATCGTGGTGAACGGCTGCGACGGCGTGACGGTGGCGATGGTCGTGCCGTCGGCCGTCAGCACCGCGCTGCCGGCCGTCGCCTCGACGGTGATCCGGTTCCACGACCACGACGAGCCGACACCGGCCGTGCCCAGCGGCGCGCTCCACGTCCCCGCCGCGGAGTCGTAGTGGCGGAACCGCCCGCTGACGGCGTCGAGCATGAAGTGGTACGGCGTGACGGCGGCGCCGCTCGCGTCGGTGCCGAGGATGCTGAAGATCAGCGTCCTCGTCGCGGTGCCGGTCGCGCGGGCCCGGAACTCGAAGGTCGCGCCCGTCGACGTCCCGTGGTTCCACTGGATGCGCGCCAGCCCGGAGGCACCGGGGTCGACGAGTCGCAGGAATCGCGACGACACGGCGTCGACGGCCGGGACGGAGGTCGCCGGCACGACCGTCGCGCCGGTCGTGGTCGACGCGATGACGCCGTTCCCGACCGGCTCGGCACCCGGCACCGACGCCTCGTAGCCGTCGAGCATGCTGTAGATCTCCAGTTCGTGGAGGAACGACGAGCCGTCCGACGACGTCAGGTTCGGGTCGCTGATCCGCACGTACCGGGCCGCGGTCGGCGTGGTCAGCGGCCGCAGGCTGCCGACCCGGGCGCCGCGGGCCGGCGTCGACCAGTTCACCCCGTCGGTCGACGTCTGGATGGTCACGTCGGCAGAGCCTGCGAGGTGGGCCGTGACGGCGAACCCGGTGAGCAGGTACTCCCGGTCGAGCTGCAGCGTCACGCTCCGGTTGGTCGTGACGACGGACGAGTCGGCCCGGACGTCGCCGTCGAACGCGTAGGCGCCCAGCGACGTGCGGCCGCGCCCGTAGGTGGTGAAGGACGGGGCGACGTAGGAGATCTCGCCGCGCTCGAACTTCGACCGCAGGTCGATCTTGCCCCACTGGTCGGTGTTGACCTCGAGGACGGACTGCCACAGCGACTGGCCGGTGCCCCGCGGATAACCGCTGACGTTGCTCGTCGGGCAGCCCCAGTCGCCGGCGCAGTTGTCGCCGATGGCCAGCACGGTGTTGCCGGTCAGGGGCGTGAGCGCGACGGTGCCGCTGGACCCGAGTGCGCTCAGCGGCCGCGGCGGCGCGCCGACGGCGCTGGTCGGCGTGTTGTCGTAGATGTTCGTCCGCCCGGTCCAGTCGGCGTACCCCGACGTGCCTGTGTACTTGTACCGGATCACGTTGCCCGGCCGGCCCGACCCCTGGACGGCGGCGCCATTGCCCAGCAGCACCGCGCCGGGCGAGTTACCGGTGTCTGCCGACATGAGCACCGGCGTCGACCACGGCCCGTCGCCGTTCTCGTTCGCCGAGTACGTGTAGTAGAGATCCGGGAGGTAACTCCCGTCGGTGGTGTCGCGTCGCATCCATGCCATCACCCGGCCGTCCGACGTCGGCGCGAGGTTCGCCTCGCTGAAGATCTCTCCGGTACCGAGCCGTGCGATCTGCGTCCAGCTCAGGCCGTCGTCGGTGCTGCGCATCAGGCCCGTGAAGGACGTGCCGCCCACGTCGGATCCGTACACCGTGGCCAGCAGGGTCGTGCCGTCGGGCTGCAGCAGGACGCCCTTCTGGAACCGCACCACCTCAGGGGCGGGATATCCGGGGAACGCCGTCGTCACCGTCCCGGCCGGAACCCACCCCGTTGCGCTGCGCGTCCAGCGGGTGAACCGCGAGCGGTTCTCGTTGTGGGGAGTGGAGGGCACGGGATCGGCGGCATGGGTCGCCGGGTACGAGATGGCGAGCGGCTCGTACTCCAGCGTGATGATGGTGCCGGCGGCGTCGGCGAGCCGGACGGCGTTGACGACGCCGTACTTGGGCGGCGCGGTGATGGAGGTCCAGGTAGTTCCCTCGTCCACCGACTCCTGCATCTCGGCCGGGTTGACTCCCGGCAGGTCCTTGCCCGTGCCGTACGAGACGTAGAGGCGCGGCGCGCGGGTGCCGTCTGCCCTCGTCACGCCGGCGTTGAACACGGCCGGGAAGGCCGCGTGGTCCTCGTCGGCCTCGTGGAACGTCTGGCCGGTGGGCAGACGAACGTGGGCCTGGCCGGGGCTGGGCCCCTGGACGGCGACGGCGGCCACCGCGCCCACGACGACGGCGGCCGTGGCGACGGCGGAGGCGCGCGTGCGGCGACGGGACGATCTCGATGATCTGGACATGGACGGCTCCTGACCCGAGGCGGAGGAATCGGACCGAACCGGCAGATCTACCGGTGACGACGGTCGATGGAGCCGGGTTCCATGTCAACGCGGCGCCCGCGGCCCGTGCAACGTCGTGCGAGTGTGGTGCAACGCAACGTCTCGCCGGAAGGGAGCCCCATGCGCTTCGCGTCCATCCTCGTCGACGGTGTGCCCGCGGCCGCCGTCGTCCATCCCACGAAGGGAGTGGCCGTCGTCACGGACCTGCTGCCCGGGGTGGACGGCGACCTCATGCACCTCATCGCGAACCAGCGCACCGGCGAGGTCGAGGCGGCGGCCGAGGCGGCGCACCCGGGGGTCTTCCGGCCGGCCGGCGCCGTCACCTACACCGCGCCGTACCGGAACCCGCCGAAGATCTGGGGCATCGGCCTCAACTACGTGGATCACGCGACCGACCTCGCCGAGGTCGTGCCGGACGAGCCGGCCTCGTTCATCAAGGGCGACCACACGATCATCGGCCCGGGCGAGCCGATCCCGCTGCCGGAGCAGAGCGAGCGGGTCACCGCCGAGGCCGAGGTGGGCCTGGTGATCGGCCGCCACTGCCGCAACGTGGAGGAGGCGGACGCGCTCGACTTCGTCTTCGGTCTGTGCGCGATCCTCGACCAGACCGCCGAGGACATCCTGCAGCGCAACCCCCGCTTCCTCACCCGCTCGAAGAACTTCCCCGGCTTCTTCTCGTTCGGCCCGCACCTCGTGCCGCTGGCGGAGGCGCTGGAGGCGCAGCCCCACGGCCCCGGCCTCGCCGGCATCGAGGTGACGACGGTGCTCAACGGCGAGCCGCACCGGTCGAACGTCGTCGAGCGGATGCGGTTCTCACCGCAGTTCCTCGTGAGCTTCCACAGCAAGGTCATGCCGCTGCACCCCGGCGACATCATCTCGACCGGCACGCCGGGCGCCGTGGTGATCAAGGCCGGTGACCTGGCCGAGTGCCGGGTCTCCGGCCTGGAGCCGCTGGTCAACCCCGTCGTCGCGGGGACGCGACCGTGACGGCAGCACGAGTGCGGGTCGCCGTGCTCGACGACTACCAGGGCGTGGCGGCCACGTACGCGGACTGGACGGGGCGCCTTCCCGAGGCCGACGTGGAGTTCGTGCGTGACCACGTCGCCGATCCCGACCGGCTGGTGGAGCTGTTGAGGCCGTTCGAGGTGGTCGTCGCGATGCGCGAGCGCACCCCGTTCCCCCGCGCCGTGCTCGACCGGCTCCCGGGGCTGCGGCTGCTGGTGACGACCGGTATGCGCAACGCCGCGATCGACATCGAGGCGGCCCGCGAGCGTGGTGTCGTGGTCTGCGGCACCGGCAGCAACCCGTACGGCACCGCGGAGCTGACCTGGGCGCTGATCCTCGGGCTGGCGCGCAACCTCCCGGCCGAGGATGCCGAGGTCCGGGCCGGCGGCTGGCAGCTGCAGGTGGGCCACGACCTCGCGGGCGAGATCCTCGGCGTCGTCGGGCTGGGGCGGCTGGGCACCCGGGTCGCGGCGGCGGGCGCGGCGTTCGGCATGGACGTGGCGGCCTGGAGCCCCCACCTCACCCCGGAGCGGGCCGAGGCGGCCGGCGCCCGGCTCGTCGCGAAGGACGAGCTGTTCGCGACGGCGAAGGTCGTGACGCTCCACCTGGTGCTGGCCGAGTCCACCCGCGGCATCGTCGACGGGGCCGTGCTGCGGGCCATGCGCCGCGACGCGTTCCTCGTCAACACGTCGCGCGGAGCGCTGATCGACCAGGCGGCGCTGCGCGAGGCCCTCGAGGAGGGCCGCATCGCGGGGGCGGGCCTGGACGTGTACGACGTCGAGCCGCTGCCGGCGGACCACTGGGTGCGCCGGGCCCCGCGGACCCTGCTGACGCCACACCTGGGATACGTGACCGGCCGGGGCTACCGCGTGTTCTACGGCGAGGTGGTCGAGGACATCAGGGCGTTTCTCGACGGCGCTTCGCTGCGCGTGCTCTGACGGTCATAGCATGCGAGGCATGGAGCCGGACGACGCCGCCGAGCTCGCCTCGGCGCTCCGGGCTCACGGCCTGCGCGAGGTCGACGCGTCGGCGCTGCGCCGGGCGGAGTACTCCACCGACGCCTCCAACTACCGCGTGGTCCCGCGGGTCGTCGTGTTCCCGCACGACGCCGACGAGGTGGCCGGCGTGGTCGAGGTGGCCCGGTCGCTCGGCGTTCCCGTGACGGCGCGCGGCGGCGGCACCTCGGTGGCCGGCAACGCCGTCGGGCCGGGCATCGTCATGGACCTCTCCGCCCACCTGGACCGGATCGAGCGGTTCGATCCCGAGGAGCGGGTCGCGGTCGTCGAGCCCGGCGTCGTCCTCGGGTCGCTGCAGAGGCTGGCCGGGCCGCACGGGCTGCGGTTCGGCCCCGACCCGTCGACGTGGTCGCGCTGCACCATCGGCGGCATGATCGGCAACAACGCCTGCGGCCACCGCGCGCTGGCGTACGGCCGCACCGCCGACAACGTGCTCGAGCTCGACGTCCTCGACGGCAACGGCCGCCGGTTCACCGCGGGCCGCGACCTCGACGCCGTTGCCGGCCTGTCCGAGCTGGTCACGGGCAATCTCGACGTCATCCGCACCGAGCTGGGCCGGTTCGGGCGGCAGATCTCCGGCTACTCGCTGGAGCACCTGCTGCCCGAGAACGGCCACGACCTCGCCAAGGCGCTGGTCGGCACCGAGGGCACCTGCGGCGTCGTGCTCAGGGCGGCGCTGCGGCTGGTCGAGGTGCCACGGCAACCGGTGCTGGTCGTGCTCGGCTACCCGGACATGCCCGCCGCGGCCGACGCCGTCCTGGGCCTGCTCCCGCACCGGCCCATGGCCGTCGAAGGGCTGGACCGGCGCATCCTCGAGACCGTCCGGGTCATCCGCGGTCCCGGCGCCGTACCCGCGCTGCCCGGCGGCGGCGGCTGGCTGATGGTCGAGGTCGGCGGGGTGGACCCCGGCGACGCGCGCGAGCGGGCCGACCGGCTGGCCGTCGACGCGCGGGCGGCCGGCGCCACCGGTGTCCGGGTGCTGCCCGACGGTCCCGAGGCCCGGGCCATCTGGCGCATCCGCGAGGACGGCGCCGGGCTGGCCGGGCGGACGCTCGCCGGGAAGCAGGCCTGGCCCGGGCTCGAGGACGCCGCCGTTCCCACCGAGCATCTGGGTGCCTATCTGCGCGACCTCGACGTCCTGCTGGAGCGGCACGGGCTGGCGGGGTCGCCGTTCGGCCACTTCGGCGACGGCTGCGTGCACGTGCGCGTCGACGTGCCGCTGCACACCGGCGGTGTGGAGCTGCGCTCGCTGATGACCGACGCGGCGGAGCTGATCGGCAGCTACGGCGGCTCGATGTCCGGCGAGCACGGCGACGGCCGGGCCCGCGGCGAGCTGCTGCCGTATCTGTACTCCGAGCGGATGATCGGGGTGTTCGGGCGGTTCAAGGCGCTGTTCGACGCCGATGACGTGCTCAACCCCGAGATCGTCGTGCGGCCGGCGCCGTTGGACCGCGACCTGCGCCGGCCGGCCGCCCTGCCCACCCCGGCCGTCGCGGGAGGGTTCGCGTTCGCGCACGACGGCGGCGACGTCACCAACGCCGTGCACCGGTGCGTCGGCGTCGGCAAGTGCCGGGCCGACCACACCTCGACCGGCGGCTTCATGTGCCCGTCGTTCCTGGCGGTGGGCGACGAGACGACGTCGACCCGCGGCCGGGCCCGGGTGCTCCAGGAGATGCTGAACGGGTCGCTGGTCGAGCGCGACTGGCGGGCGCCCGAGGTGCACGAGGCGCTGGACCTCTGCCTGTCCTGCAAGGCCTGCTCCACCGACTGCCCGGCCGGCGTCGACATGGCCACCTACAAGTCCGAGGTGCTGCATCGCGCCTACCACGGCCGGCGCCGGCCGCTGACGCACTACACGCTGGGCCGGCTGCCGCGCTGGGCCCGGCTGGCGTCGCGGTTCGCCAGGCCGCTGAACGCGCTGGTCGCCGTCCGCCCGCTGGAACGGCTGGCGCTGCGCCTCGGCGGCATGGACCCGCGCCGGTCGATCCCGCGGTTCGCGCCGCTGACCTTCCACCGTTGGTGGAAGCGCCGGGTGTCGGTGCCCGCCCGTAGGGTGGGGGCCCTCCCTCACGGGGCGGGGACCAGGTACCAGCGTCCGCGCGTACTGCTCTGGGTCGACACCTTCACCGACCTCATGTCGCCGTCCATCGGGGTCGCTGCGGTGGAGCTGCTGGAGTCGGCCGGCTACGAGGTGCTGACTCCGCCGCCGGGTGTGTGCTGCGGCCTGACCTGGATCACGACGGGCCAGCTGCGCGGCGCGCGGTCGCAGCTGACGGCGCTGGTCGCCGCGCTCGCGCCGTACGCCGAGCACGGCGTCCCGATCGTCGGGCTGGAGCCGTCGTGCACCGCCGTGCTGCGCGGCGACCTCACCGAGCTGCTCCCCGCGGACCCGCAGGCCGGCGCCGTCGCCGCCGGAACCGTGACCCTGGCCGAGCTGCTGACGGCGGCCGGACCCGAGCGGTGGGAGCGTCCGGACCTCACCGGCGTCGAGGTCGTCGTCCAGCCGCACTGCCACCACCACTCGGTCCTGGGCTTCGGGCCGGACGAGGCGCTGCTGCGCGATCTGGGGGCGACGATCACCGTGCTGGCCGGCTGCTGCGGCCTGGCCGGCAACTTCGGCATGGAGCGCGGCCACTACGAGGTGTCGGTCGCCGTAGCCGAGAACGCGCTGCTCCCGGCCCTGCGCGAGGCCAAGCCGGGGACCGTCCTGCTGGCCGACGGGCTGTCGTGCCGGACCCAGGCCGACCAGCTGGCCGGGGTACGTGGCCTGCACCTGGCCGAGCTGCTGGTTCGCGGCGCCGCGGCGGGTGACTAGGGTGTGTCTCCCAAGTCCATGGCCTACTGCGCGACGCCCAGGCGGCGCCTCGCTGCGTTCTCGTCGGTCGTCATAGAACCCCGCTATGACTCCCTCCTCGGCCTTGCGAGGCATCCGCCTGGACGCCGCTCGCTACGGCCGAGACTTGGGAGACACACCCTAGGCGTCGTCGGGTCCGTCGGGCCGGTGAGCCCGGGCCTCTTGGAGCTGGTCTTCGAGACCGATGATGCGGCAGGCGGCGTCCAGGCTGAGGCCCTCGTCGAGGAGATCTCGGGCGCGGCCGGCCAGCCACAGCTGGTGACGGGAGTAGCGGCGATGGCCGCCGGCGGACCGTTGCGGGTCGATCAACCCCGCCTCATCCAGGCGACGCAGGAACCCGGGGGTCACGTTCAGGATCTCGGCCGCACGGCCCATCGTGTAGGCCGGGTAGTTCTCGTCGTCGACCCTCTCGGCCGGTGTCTGAGAATCTGATGTCATCGCTGCTCCACGCCCTAGTGGGGGCCCCGGTGCCGTTCGCACCGGGGCCCCCTGGGTCGGGTATCAACACCATCGAACCGACGTCGTGTCGGTTCTCATCCGCAGTGCCGACCAGAGCGGCGGCGTAGCGGAGATCGCGTATGCGTGACCGGAGACCACCTCCTGTTCAGGACAGATGGGACTGCGGTAACCACTCGGCGAGATCACAGCCGGAGCGGGCGATCGACGGCGTATCCCTCCCCTGTCCTCTCCAGATGTTTTGCCGTGCACTCCCGAGGCGCGTCGCTTCTGCCCCGAGCGATCCAACTTCTCTCTCCTGGAACGAGAAACAGGTTAACCATGGTGGGCCGAGAATGTCTACCTCCGTGACCGGAGAATTTCTGTTCTGCGCGTTCGAGGTGCCGGCGCAGACGCCTCGAGGGGAGCCTCCTCGTCACATTCGTTGCCTGGCATCCGTCAGGCAGGTGACGGACCTACCGGGGAGAATGTGACGCGATGCGCGACGACGACTGGCTGGCACAGCGGTTCGAGGAGAACCGGCCGCGGCTGCGTGCCGTGGCCTACCGGATGCTCGGCTCGGACACCGAGGCCGACGACGCCGTGCAGGAGTCCTGGCTCCGGCTCAGCCGCACCGACACCAGCGACGTGCAGAACCTCGCCGGCTGGCTGACGACGGTGGTGTCGCGGGTCGCGCTCGACATGCTGCGCTCGCGGACGTCGCGGCGCGAGGACCCGCTCGACGACGGCGGCAGCGCCGCGGTCACGGCCGACGACGCCGCCCCCGACCCCGAGGGCGAGGCGATCCTGGCCGACGCCGTCGGGCCGGCGCTGCTCGTGGTGCTCGACTCGCTGGCGCCGGCCGAGCGGCTGGCGTTCGTCCTGCACGACCTGTTCGCGGTGCCGTTCGACGAGATCGCGGTGATCCTCGACCGCTCGCCCGCCGCCACCCGGCAGCTGGCCAGCCGGGCCCGTCGCCGCATCCAGGGCACGGGCCGCCCGTCGTCCGGCGCCGACCCGGCCCGGCAGCGGCTCGTCGTCGACGCGTTCCTCGCCGCGTCGCGCAACGGCCGGTTCGAGGACCTGCTCGCCCTGCTCGACCCCGGCGTCGTGCTCCGCGCCGACCAGGTCGCGATCGACAACGCCGCCGCCGGCTGCGACAAGGGCGCGCCGGAGCTGGTCCGGCTGCTGCGCGGCTCCGAGGCCGTCGCGGGCGTGTTCTCGGGCCGGGCTCAGCATGCCGAGACCGTCCTGGTCGACGGCGTCCCCGCCGGCGCGTGGGTGCCCGGCGAGACGCCGCGGGCGCTGTTCCGGTTCACCTTCGAGGGCGACCGCATCACCGCCATCGACATGGTCGGCGACCCCGCGGCCATCGCGGAGCTGGAGGTCACGCTGCTGCGCGGGTGACCGCGTGCCTGCCGGAGGCGATAGGATCGCGAATGCCCGGGCTGCGGCCCGGGTGCGACGAGTGTCTGCGAAGTCCGGTTCGATTCCGGCGCTGTCCCGCAACTGTGAAGCCGCCCGCCACCGCGGACGGACGAGTCAGGTCGCCAGCCTCGTGGCTCGGATTCGTCCTCGGTAGAAGGGCGGTTCGCGAGATGGCGCCCCGCCATCCGCGCCCCTTTACCGTCGTGAAGGAGGCGCACGTTGAGAACCATCCGTCCTGCGCGGATCGCCCTGCTGGCGGCCGCGCTCCCGCTCGTCCTCGTGGCCTGCGGCGACGACGACGGCGACACCACCGCCTCGGGCGGCGACTCGCCGTCCGCGTCGTCGGATCCCTCCGCGGGCGGTGGCGGCGAGGAGGCCTTCCCCGTCACCGTCGAGACCGCGAACGGCCCGGTCGAGATCACCGAGCGGCCGCAGCAGATCGTCTCGCTGTCGCCCACGGCCACCGAGATGCTGTTCGCCATCGGCGCCGGTGACGCGATCGTCGCCGCCGACTCGTACTCGAACTACCCGGCCGAGGCACCCACCACGGACCTCTCCGGCTTCGAGCCGAACGTCGAGGCGATCGTCGGCTACGCGCCCGACCTCGTCATCGCGTCGTCCGACCCGGGCGACCTGGTCTCCAGCCTGTCCGAGGTGGGCGTGCCGGCGATCATCCTGGCGCCGGCCGTCACCATCGACGACACCTACACGCAGCTCGAGCAGCTGGGCGCCGTCACCGGGCACGTCGGCGACGCCGCCGAGGTCGCCGGGCAGATGCGGACCGACATCGACGAGCTGCTGGCCGAGGTGCCGGCCGACGCCGAGCCGGTGACGTACTTCCACGAGCTCGACCCGAACCTGTACACCGTCACCAGCAGCACGTTCATCGGCGCCCTGTACGGCATGGCGGGCTTCACCAACGTCGCCGACGAGGCGCCCGACGCCGCGGGCGGCTACCCGCAGCTGTCGCCGGAGTTCCTCGTCACCGCGAACCCCGACGTCATCTTCTTCGCCGACGGCGGCGCCGGCGGTGTCGTGGCCGAGGACATCGCGGCGCGGCCGGGCTGGGACCAGATCGCCGCCGTCCAGCAGGACCGCATCGTCGAGGTCGACCCGGACATCGCCAGCCGGTGGGGTCCGCGCGTGGTCGACTTCCTGCGGCTGGTCGTCGAGGAGCGGACGGCGCTCGCGTCGGTCCAGTGACACCCGTGAGCAGCGCCGCCGCGACCGGGCCGGACACCGCAGCGCACGCGCTGCGGCCGGTCCGGCTGCCCCGGCGCTGGCTCGTCGCGTCGCTCGCGATCCTGCTGGCGGCGGTCCTGCTCGGCCTCACGGTGGGCCCGGCCGGGCTGCCGCTGCGCGGGGTGCTCACCGAGATCGTCGGCCTCGTGCCGGGCGTGCACCTCGACGGCGGCCTCGACGACCGCCAGGCCGCCGTGCTCTGGCAGTTGCGCGCGCCTCGGGTGGTGCTGGGGCTCGTGGTCGGCGCCATGCTGGCGCTGGCCGGGGCCGGCTACCAGGGCGTGTTCCGCAACCCGCTGGCCGACCCGTACCTGCTGGGCGTGGCGGCCGGGGCCGGGCTCGGTGCGACGTTCGCGATCGTCTCCGGCGGCAACCGCGTGCTGGTCCCGCTGGCCGCGTTCGCCGGCGGCGTGCTGGGCGTCGCCGCCACGTATGCGCTGGGCCGGGGCGTCGGCGGGCGCAGCACGAACTCGCTGATCCTGGCCGGCGTCGCGGTCGCGGCCTTCCTCACCGCCGTGCAGACCTTCGTCAACCAGCGCAACGTCGACTCGCTGCGCGAGGTGTACGGCTGGATCCTCGGCCGGCTGCTCACCGCCGGCTGGGACGAGGTGCTCACGGTGCTGCCGTACATCGCGGTCTCGGCCGCGGTGCTGCTGGCGCACCGGCGGCTGCTCGACGTCCTCAGCGTGGGGCCCGACGAGGCCGGCACGCTGGGCGTCCCGGCGGCGCGGGTCCGGCTGGTCGTGGTGCTGGCGGCCACGCTCGGCACGGCGGCGGCGGTGTCGGTCAGCGGGCTCATCGGGTTCGTCGGCATCGTCGTCCCGCACATCGTGCGCATGCTGGCCGGCTCGTCGTACCGCATCGTGCTGCCCCTCGCGGCCGCGCTGGGGGCGACGTTCCTGGTGGTGGCCGACCTCGTCGCCCGCACCGTCGTCTCGCCCGGCGAGCTGCCGGTGGGCGTGGTGACGGCGTTCGTCGGCGCTCCGTTCTTCACGCTGGTGCTGCGCAGTGCCCGGAGGACCTGGTGACCGCGCTGACCGCCCAGGACGTCGGCGTCACCCTGCTGGAGCGGCAGGTGGTCGACGGCGTCAGCCTCAGCGTCCCCGCGGGGACCTGGCTGACACTGGTCGGGCCCAACGGCGCCGGCAAGTCGACGCTGCTGCGCGCGGTGTCCGGCGCGGTCGCCCATTCGGGCACCATCGCGTTCGACGGCGTCGAGGTCGCCCGGCTGCGCTCGCGCGAGCGCGCACGCCTGGTCGCCGTCGTCCCGCAGGACCCCACCCGGCCCGAGGGCATGACGGTCCTCGACTACGTGCTGCTGGGCCGCACGCCGTACATCCCCTACCTGGGGACGGAGTCGGCCGAGGACCTCGCGATGGCGGGAGAGCTGCTCGACACGCTGGAACTGCGGTCGCTGTCGCACCGGCTGGTGACGGAGCTGTCCGGTGGCGAGTTCCAGCGCTCGGTGCTGGCCCGGGCGTTGTCCCAGCAGGCGCCGGTGCTGCTGCTCGACGAGCCGACCAGCTCGCTCGACCTCGGGCACGCCCAGCAGGTGCTCGAGCTGGTCGACGAGCTGCGCGCGTCGCGCGGGCTGACGGTGGTCAGCGCCCTGCACGACCTCACGACGGCCGGGCAGTTCGCCGACCACCTCGTGCTGCTGGCCGACGGCCGGGTCGTGGCGCAGGGGTCGGCGCAAGAGGTGCTCACCGAGGAGTTGATCTCGGCCCACTACGGCGCCCGGGTGCGCGTGCTCACCGACCCGCAGGGCGGCGTGGTGGTGGTGCCGCTGCGGCCCGGCCGCTCCGTCCGCGAGATCGGCGGGGTCGCGTGAGCCCGCGGCGGACTACCGCAGCGGCCGTCGTGGTCGCGGTGGTGCTGGACGCGGCATTCCGGGAGCCGCCGCCGGCCGCGCACCCGGTGCGGTGGACCGGCAGGTACCTGGCGTGGTCCGGCAAGCGGGTGCCGTCATCGCCGCCGGGCCGGGCGATCGCCGCCGGCGGTCTGGCCTGGGCTCTCGGTGCGGTGACGGCGTACGGCGCGGGCCGGCTCGTGTGGCGGTCGGCCGCTCGCCTGCCGGGGCCGGTGCGCCCGCTGGTCGTCGGCGTGGCGCTGTGGCCCCTGTTCGCGCACCGGATGCTGCTCGACGAGGTGGCGGCGGTCGAGCGCGCGCTGGAGGCGGGCGGGGTCGAGGCCGGACGGGCCGCCGTGGGGCGGATCGTCAGCCGCGACGTCTCCGGCCTGACGGCGGACGAGGTCCGGCAGGCGGCGGTCGAGTCGCTCGGCGAGAACCTGTCCGACTCCGTCGTCGCACCGCTGTTCTGGTACGCCGTAGGCGGACTGCCCGCGGCCGCCCTCTACCGGTTCGCCAACACCGCCGATGCCGTCTGGGGCTACCGCACGCCGCGCTGGGAGCACGCCGGCAAGGTCGCCGCGCGCGCCGACGACCTGCTCAACCTGCTGCCGGCCCGGCTGACCGGCGTGCTGCTGGCCGGCGGCGGCGTGTCCTGGAACCGGCTTCGTGCGGAGGCCGCGCTGACGCCGTCGCCGAACGCGGGCTGGCCCATGGCCGCGCTGGCCCTGCGGCTGGGTGTGCGGCTGGCCAAGCCGGGCGTCTACGCCCTGGGCGAGCCCGGACGGGCCGTCGGCGCGGCGGACACCCGGGCCGCCCTCCGGCTGGCGCGGAACCGGGGCTGGGCGGTGGCCGCGGCTGCCGCCGTCGTCGCCTGGATCCGGAGGCGGCGATGAGCGCCGTCATGGTCCAGGGCTGCACGAGCTGGGCGGGGAAGAGCCTGCTCACCACCGCGCTGTGCCGCTGGTACGCGCGACAGGGGCTGAAGGTCGCGCCGTTCAAGGCGCAGAACATGTCGAACAACGCGCGGGTCGTCGACGGCGGCGAGATCGGCGTCGCGCAGTGGCTGCAGGCGCGCGCCGCCGGGGTCGAGCCCGAGGTGCGGATGAACCCCGTGCTGCTCAAGCCGGAGGCCGGGACGAGCCAGGTGGTCCGGCTCGGCCGGGTCGACGCCGAGCTGTCGCGGCGGCCGTGGCGCGACCGCAGCGAGGCGCTCTGGCCGACGGTCGAGAACGCTCTGGCGGAGCTGCTGGACGAGTACGACCTGGTGGTCATCGAGGGCGCGGGCAGTCCCGCGGAGATCAACCTCGCCGCCAACGACATCGTCAACATGCGCGTCGCCGAGCGGGCCGGCGCGCCTGTGCTGCTGGCCGTCGACATCGATCGCGGCGGCGCGTTCGCGCACCTCTACGGCACCTGGGCGCTGCTGCCGCCGCAGCATCGGCGGCGGGTCCGCGGCTTCGTGCTCAACCGGTTCCGCGGCGACGCGTCGCTGCTGCCGCCCGGCCCGGAGCAGCTGGAGCGGCTGACCGGCGTGCCCACGGTCGGCGTCGTCCCGATGGTCCGGCACGACCTGCCCGACGAGGACGGCGCGGCGCTGCGAGCGCCGGCGCGCGGCGGGCTGCCGCCGGTGGCGGTCGTCCGATACCCGGCGGCATCGAACCTCGACGAGTTCGCACTGCTGGAGCAGGTGGCCGACGTGCGCTGGGCGACGGCGCCGTGGCAGCTCGACGGCGCCGGGCTCGTGGTGCTGCCCGGGTCCAAGCACGTGTCGTCGGACCTGGCCTGGCTGCGCTCGACCGGCCTGTTCGCGGCGGTGCGGGAGGCGGCCGGGAAGCCGGGGGTGCGCGTGCTGGGTGTGTGCGGCGGCCTGCAGCTGCTCGGACGGCGGCTGGAGGATCCGCACGGGGTCGACGGCGCCGGCGAAGGCATGGGTCTGCTGCCGCTGACGACGACGTTCGAGCGCCGGAAGCTGGTGCGACGGCGGGCGCTGACGCTGCCGTCGTTCGACGGGCCGTGGGCGGGGCTGTCGGGGCTGGCGGTCGACGGGTACGAGATCCGGCAGGGCCGCACCACGGCCGACGACGGATCGGAGCCGCTGATCGTGTCCGACGGCGCCGTCGCCGGGTGGTACCTGCACGGGATGTTCGAGGACCCGGCGGTGCTCGAGGCGCTCCTGGGGTCGCGGCCGGCCCGCACGCTGGACGACACCTTCGAGCTGTTGGCCGACGTCGTCGACGCGCACATCGACACCGGGATGCTGCGGTCGCTGGCGGGGCCGTCATGAGCGGGTCGCTGCGGGCGGCGGTGATGTTCCTGACCCGCCTGCCGGTCGGCTCGGTGAACGACGTGGGGCTGAGCCGGGCCGCGGCGTGGTTCCCGCTGGTCGGGGCGCTGGTCGGTGCTATTGCGCTGGTGGCGTGGTGGGTGGCCGATCGGTTGCTGGGGCCGTGGCCGGCGGCGGTCGTGGCGGTGCTGGCGACGGTCGTGGTCACGGGAGCGCTGCACGAGGACGGGCTCGCCGACACCGCCGACGGGCTCTGGGGCGGCGCGACGCCCGAGCGGCGCCTGGAGATCATGCGCGACAGCCGGCTCGGGACGTACGGCGCGCTGGCGCTGGCCGGGGAGCTGCTGCTGCGGGTGACGGTGCTGGTCTCGGCCGCGGAGAGTCTTGCCGACGCGGCCCTGATCCTGCTGGCGGGGCACGTCATCGGCCGGGCTGCGCCGCTGGTGCTGTCGGCCTGGCTGCCGCCGGCGCGGGTGGACGGCCAGGGCCTGCGGCTCGGCCGGTTGAGCGTGCTCGACGCCGTCGTGGCCGCGGTGACGGTGCTGGTCGTGGTGGTGCTGGTGGCGGGCTGGTGGGCTCCGGTGCTGCTCGCAGCCGCGGCGGTGCCCGTGCTCGGGCTGCGGCGGATGGCCGGGCGGCGGATCGGCGGGGTCACCGGTGATGTGCTCGGCGCCTCGGTGGCGCTGACGAACCTCGCGGTCGCGATCGCCGTCGCGGCCCTGCTGCGGGAGGATCTGCTGTGACGTCGTCGACGGGGGCGGGACGGCTGACGCTGGTGCTGGGCGGGCAGAAGTCCGGCAAGTCGGGGCTGGCGGCGCGCCGGGCCGAGGCGAGCGGCCGCCCGGTGGTGGTCGTCACGCCCGCCGTGGTGCGCGACGAGGAGTTCGAGGCCCGGGTCGAGCGGCACCGCGCCGACCGGCCGGCGCACTGGCGCACGCTCGAGACGTTCGACCTCGCGGCGGCCGTGCGCGACGCCGGGGCGGGGTCGTTCGTACTGGTCGACGCCCTGGACACCTGGTTGGCCGAGACCCTCGAGTCCGCCGGCGTCTTCGTCGGCGACCAGGTGCCCGACACCGAGCTGCGCGCGGCCGCCGAGGACGGTGTGGTGGCCGCGCTGGGCGCGTTCACCGCCGCGGTCACGGCCCTGGACGTCGAGGTGCTCGTGATCGCCGGGCAGCCCGGGCTGGGTGTGCACGCCGGCGGCCCCGGTGCGCGCCTGTACGTCGACGTGCACGGACGGGCGGTCCAGGCGCTCTCGGCGGCGGCCGACGAGGCCCTCCTCGTCATCGGCGGCCGCGTCGTCCGCCTCGACCCTGAGGTCACGCCCGAGCCGGCGGTGGATCCGCTGCTGCGCGAGCACGGGGACACCCAGGTGCCGCCCGGCGCCGTCGACCTCGCCGTCAACGTGCAGCCGGGCCCGCCGTCCTGGCTGGCCGACCGGTTCGCGGCCGGCGCGCGCGACCTCGCCGCCTACCCCGACGACCACGCGGCCCGGGCCGCGGCGGCGGCCAGGCATGGCCGGCCACCCGAGGAGTGCCTCCCCGTCGACGGCGCGGCGGAGGCGTTCTGGCTGCTCGCCCAGGTGCTCCGGCCGCGCCTGGCCGCTTGCGTGCATCCGTCGTTCACCGAGCCAGAGGCCGCCCTGCGTGCCGCCGGCTCCTCGATCACGCGCGTCCAGCGCGACCCCGAGCGGGACTGGCGGCTGACGCCGTCGTCGATCCCGGACGAGGCGGACCTCGTCGTGCTCGGCCGGCCCGACAACCCGACCGGCGTCCTCGACCCGGCCGAGACCGTGGCCGCCCTGGCCCGGCCCGGCCGCACCGTCGTGGTCGACGAGGCGTTCGCGGAGTTCCTCGACGACGCCCGCGGCCTCGCGAGCCGCCGCGACCTGCCCGGCGTGGTCGCGGTGCGCAGCCTGACGAAGCTCTGGGGCCTCGCCGGGCTGCGGGTCGGCTACCTGACCGGCCCCGCACCGTTGATCGCCCGGCTCGGCGCCGCCCGGCAGCCCTGGAGCGTCAACACCCTGGCGCTGACCGCGATCGAGGCGCTGACGGCGCCCGCGGCGGAGAACGAGCGACGGGCGCGCGCCCACGCGGTCGCGGCGCTGCGGACGGACCTGCTCGGCGCGCTCCGGGCCGTTCCCGGGTTGCGCGTCTGGGACGCATGCGCCAACTTCGTTCTCATCAGGTCCGAGCGCCCGGGACTGCGCGACCGGCTGCTGCACCACGACCTGGCCGCCCGCCGCGCCGACACGTTCCCCGGCCTGGACGACCGCTACGCACGGGTCGCGGTCCGCGACCGGGACACGAACGCGCGGCTGGTCGCCGCGCTGCGTGCCATCGAGGAAGGGGGGTCGGCATGACGCCGACGGTGGAGGAGCTCATCGGGTCGGTCGCCGCGGTCGACGGGGCCGCGCACGAGCGGGCGCGCGAGCGGCACGCCGGACTGGCCAAGCCGCCGCGCAGCCTGGGCCGGCTCGAGGATCTCGGCGCCCAGCTGGCCGCCATCAGCGGGACCTGCCCGCCGCCGGTCCCGGTGGCACCGGCCGTCGTCGTGGCCGCCGCCGACCACGGCGTGCACGCGCAGGGCGTCTCGGACTGGCCGCAGGAGGTCACCGCGGCCATGGTGGCGACCATCGCCGGCGGCGGCGCGGCGGTCAACGCGATCGCCCGCGCCGTCGGCGCCCGGGTCGTGGTGGCCGACGTCGGCACGCTACGGCTCGGCCCCGTGCCCGACGGCGTCATCGACGAGCGGGTGCGCAGCGGCACGCGCGACCTCACCGTCGAGCCGGCTCTCACCGTCGACGAGTGCCGGGCCGCCGTTCGCGCCGGTGCGCGCGTCGCCACGGAGCTGATCCGCGGCGGCACCGATCTGCTGGTGACCGGCGAGGTCGGCATCGCGAACACGACGGCGTCGGCCTGCCTGCTGGCGGCGTTCACCGGCGCCGAGCCGGCGGAGGTGACGGGCAAGGGCGCCAATCTCGACCACGGCCGCACGCCGCACAAGGTCGACGTGGTCCGGGCCGCGCTGGCCCGGCACGCCGCCGACACCGGCGTCGAGGCGCGCGGCGCCCTGGGCACGCTGGCCTCGCTGGGCGGGCTGGAGCACGCGGCGCTCGTGGGGGTCATGCTGGCCGGCGCGGCGGCACGGGTCCCCGTCGTCGTCGACGGCGTCATCACCGGCGCCGCCGCCCTCGCCGCCGTCGCGCTCTGTCCCGACGCGGCCGGCTACCTGGTGGCCGGACACACGTCGGCCGAGCCGGGCGGGCGGTCACTGCCCGACCGGCTCGGCCGTCCTGCTCTGCTCGACCTGCGACTGCGCCTCGGTGAAGGCACCGGCGCGCTGCTGGCGGTCCCAATGGTGCAGGCCGCCGCACGCGTGCTCACCGACATGGTGACGCTCGCCGACGTGACGAAGAACGCCTAGCCGGAGCGCCTCGTCGGCGCGGCCGGGCGATCCCCGCCAGCGGGCTCGCTAGTTCTGGCTGCCGTCGAGGGTGCCCTGGGTGCTGTTGCTGGCAGCCGAGGCGGGCGCGGCCTTCTTGGCCGGCGCCGTCTTCTTGGCGGTGGACTTCTTCGCCGGAGCGCTCTTCTTCGCTGGTGCCGCCTTCCTTGCCGACTCCTTGTCGTCGCCGTCGGAGCTCGACGCGGCCTTCTTCGCCGCGCCGGATCCGCCGGAGTTCGAGTTCGACTCGGTCTCGGCGCCGGAGGACGGCGCCGGAGCCCACGGCCCCGTGGAGGGGTCGTAGGTGGTCCACTGGTCGGACTGCCCGCGGCGACGCACGACCGCGGCCAGCGCGGCGCCCGCGGCGGCGAACCCGCCCAGTACCGTCATGAACCGGCGGCGGCGCTTCTTCTTGCGCTCCTTCTCGGCCATCTCGGCCAGGATCGCCGAACGCTCGGACAACTCGTGCGCGCGCTCGGAGAACTTGTCCGCCGCGACGGCCAGTGAATCGGCGACCCGCGGCACGACGTCGTGCAGCAGCGTCTCCTTGGCCTGGCTGGCGGCCGGGCCGACCTTCTCGCGGGCGGCCTGAACTTTCGGGCCCACCTTGTCGACCGCGGACTCGACCACCGGAGTCAGCCGCTCGCGCGCGGAGTCGACCACGGGCGTCGCCGCGTCGCGCGCACGCCGACCGGCGTCTCGCGCGGCCTGGCGGGCCTGTTCGGCAGCATCCTGCGTACGCACCTTGGCTTCGTCGGCGCGGCTCTTACGCCGGGTGCTGAATAGCCTGCTCACGTTGGGCCTCCCTTGTCGGATCGCGTGCAGGGCCCCTGTACCTGGAGTGTCCCCCCTGATCTTGCCTTACCACCGACCGTATGCCGACACACGCCACGGCGTGCGAGGATGGAGCAAAATCGAGGACATCGAACAGCGAAGGACGTACCCGTGGCCGACGAGCTTCATGCCACCCTGCACACCAACCGCGGCGACATCACCATCGCGCTGCTCCCCCACCACGCCCCCAAGACGGTCCGCAACTTCGTCGAGCTCGCGCAGGGCGAGCGCGAGTGGGTCGACCCCGAGACGGGCGAGAAGACCACCGACAAGCTGTACGACGGCACCGTCTTCCACCGCGTCATCTCCGGGTTCATGATCCAGGGCGGCGACCCGCTCGGCAACGGCATGGGCGGCCCGGGCTACGAGTTCGGCGACGAGTTCCACCCCGAGCTGGCGTTCAACAAGCCGTACCTGCTGGCCATGGCCAACGCCGGGCCGGGCACCAACGGCTCGCAGTTCTTCATCACCGTGGGCCAGACGCCGCACCTCAACCGCCGGCACACCATCTTCGGCGAGGTGGCCGACCAGAGCAGCCGCGACGTCGTCGACGCCATCGCCGCCACCCCCACCGACCGCTCCGACCGGCCGCTCGAGCCGGTCGTCATCGAGTCGGTCACCGTCACCGGCGGCTGAGACCCCGAGGCCGGCGTTCGCATGACCGGAAATGCCGGCGGCCCGGCCGGGCCGCCCGCCAGTGGTGGCTCGGACGCACCGCCGACCTGTTACCGCCATCCCGACCGCGAGACCTACATCCGCTGCTCGCGGTGCGACAAGCCGATCTGCCCCGACTGCATGATCGCCGCGCCGGTCGGCTACCAGTGCCCGCAGTGCGTGGCCGAGGGCCGCAAGGGCACCCGGCAGGCCAGGACGGTGCTGGGCGGGCAGCGCCGCGAGGGCAACACCAACCTCCTCACGCTCACCCTCATCGGCATCAACGTCCTCATCTGGGCGACGGGCCTGGTCATGGGTACGCGTGGCGACACGTTCCTCGACCGCTACGCCCGCGGTTTCGGCGTCAACGAGCTGGCCGCCCGGCTGGGCCTGGTCCTCGGCGACCCCGGCGACGCGTTCCGGTTCGGCATCGTCGACGGCGAGTGGTACCGGGTGCTCACCGCGACGTTCACGCACGTCAGCGTGCTGCACATCGCCCTCAACATGCTGGCGCTGTACATGCTCGGCTCCCAGTTGGAGCCGCTGCTCGGCCGGTCCCGGTTCATCACGCTCTACCTGCTGTCGGCCCTCGGCGGCTCGGCGGCGTCGCTGCTGATGGTCTCCGACCCGTACAGCATCTCCATCGGCGCGTCGGGCGCCGTGTACGGCCTGTTCGGTGCACTCTTCGTGGTCGCCCGCCGGCTCGGCGGCGACACCCGCAGCATCCTCGTGGTGCTGGCGCTCAACCTGGCGTTCAGCTTCACCATCGCGGGCATCGACTGGCGCGCCCACCTGGGCGGCCTGGCCATCGGCTCGGCGCTGGCGGCGGTCTATGCCTACGCGCCGAAGGAGCAGCGCGGGCTGTGGGCGATCATCGGCTCCACCAGCGCCGCGGCCGTGGTGGCCGTCGGCATCACGCTGGCCGTCGTCTGAGGCACGGCCTCGTCGACCGGTCGCGCACCTGATCGTTCCCTCGGGAGCGATCAGGTGCGTCCCGCTGTCCCCCACCCGTTGTGCCGCGCAAAGTTATCCACAGGGGTTATCCCCATTGGGGAAAATTACACGCGTGTAATCACAGCTGTGCAATAACCTGTGGACGGCTGTGTCCCCGCAGGTCGGGGCGGAAATGACTTACTTCCACCGGGTGGCGGTCATGAACCCGCCGGTGATCAGACCCATGCCGATCAACAGGTTCCAGCCGCCGAGGTCGTCGATGATCGGGATCTCGTCGCCGACGAGGTAATAGACCACGATCCACACCAGCCCGACGAGGAGCAGCGTGATCATGGTCGGAACGACCCAGCGACCGGAGACCGACGGGTCCTTGAGCTCGCTCCGCTCCGGCGGGGTGTAGTCGTCGTCCTTGCGACGGCTGCGAGACTTGGGCACGGCCTGATTCCTCTCGGTCTTGGCTGGTTACGGTGGTGCTCGGCTAGCGTAGTCGTCAGCAGGCCGAGCGCCTACATCGCCGCTTGCAGTCCCGATCGTCCCACTCGGAGGTGGACACCATCAGCCGGCCGCCCGAATACACCCGAGCCTGGACGTTCCTGGCTCCCGTGGTGCTCGCAGGCTGTGGCGTCCTGCTGGTCATCAGCGCCAAGGCCGCCGACGGCGACGACCTGCGCGGGAGCGACGTCATCGCGTTCTCCGACCTGGTGCGCGCCGAGGAGCAGCGGGTCCAGGAGCTCCAGGCCCGCATCGACGACCTCTCCTCCGACATCGAGGATCTCACCGCCGGCCAGGGCAGCAGCGCGTCCGCCGAGGTCGACCGGCACACCGAGGAACTGATGCCGGCGGCCGGTCTCACCCCGGTCCAGGGGCCGGGCCTGACGGTCACCCTCGACGACGCGCCGCTGCCGAACAACCTGGGCGAGGACTCCGAGTTCAACACCGAGGACTACCTCGTCCACCAGCAGGACCTCGAGGGCGTCATCAACGCGCTGTGGGCGGGTGGCGCCGAGGCCCTGAGCGTCATGGACCAGCGCATCGTCTCGACCAGCACGGTGCAGTGCGAGGGCCCGGTGCTGCTGCTCAACGGCCGCACGTTCTACCCGCCCTACACCATCAGTGCCATCGGCGACGAAGACGCCATGCGCGACGCCCTCGACGACTCCCTCGCCGTGCGCGAGTACCGCATGTGGGCCGACCGCATCGGGCTGACCTACCGCGTCACCGGCGAGGACGACATCTCGATGCCGGCCTTCACCGGCAGCGTCCAAGGAGGCCAGACGTCGTGAGCCCACGCATCCTCGTGGTCGACAACTACGACAGCTTCGTCTTCAACCTCGTCCAGTACCTCGCGCAGCTCGGCGCCCACTGCGACGTGCGCCGCAACGACGAGATCGGCTCGGCCGACGGCTACGACGGCGTCCTGCTCTCCCCCGGCCCGGGCACACCCGAGAAGGCCGGCGGGTGCATCGAGCTCATCCACACCCTCGCCGGTCGTACGCCGGTCTTCGGGGTGTGCCTCGGCCTGCAGGCCATCGGCGTGGCCTACGGCGCCACGGTCGGCCGGGCGCCCGAGCTGCTGCACGGCAAGACCAGCCAGGTCCACCACGACGGCGACGGCGTGCTGGCCGGGCTGCCCGACCCGTTCACCGCCACGCGCTACCACTCGCTGGCCGTCGAGCCGGACACCGTCCCGGCCGAGCTCGAGGTCACGGCGCGCACGGCAGGCGGCGTTGTCATGGCCATGCGGCACCGGTCGCTGCCGGTCGAGGGCGTCCAGTTCCACCCCGAGTCGGTGCTCACCGAGGGCGGCCACCGCATGCTGGCCAACTGGCTCACCGTCTGCGGCGACGACGGCGCCGTGGCCCGCTCCGCCGGGCTCGCGCCGGTCGTCGCCCACGGTCCGGCGGTCGACCTCCCGGCCTGACGGGCGGCCGGCTCCCCGTCACACGACAGAGCCGCGCGGACCGGGATCGCTCCCGAGCCGCGCGGCTCTCGGGGTTCGTGCGGTGGCTCCTTACGGGCCGAGGACGCCGCCGTCGCCGCCCTCATCGGCTCCGGTGTCGCCGCCGGTCTCGGTTCCGGTGTCGCCGCCGGTGTCGTTTCCGGGATTCTCGTTGCCGGGGTCGTCCGTACCCGGCGTCTCGGTCTCGGTCGGAGTCTCGGTCGGAGTCTCGGTCTCGGTGGGCTCCTGGGTGGGCTCCGGCGCCACGGCGACGTAGATGATGACGGTGTCGCCCTCTTCGAGCTCGGTGCCCTCGCCGGGCTCCTGCCGGAAGACGTTGCCCTCGGGCGCGTCGCCGGTCTCCTGCTGGCGCACATCGGCCACGAGGTTGAGCCGCTCGAGGGCCTGGACGGCGGCGTCCTCGCTCATGCCCACGAGGTTCGGCACCGGGATGACGACCTCGCCGCTGGAGATGACCAGGTTCACCGGGCTGTTCGGAGCGACCGACGCGCCACCCTCGGGGTCGGTGGACAGGACGGTGCCGGCCTCTTCCTCGCTGTCCTGGCGCGTGACGTTGCCGGGTTGCAGCCCGGCGTCGCGGATGGCCTGTTCCGCCTCGGCCTGTGGCCGTCCGACGACGGGGGGCACCTGGACCATCTCGGGAGCCGCGCCGATGGTGAGCGTGACCGTCGAACCCTCGTCGAGCTGGGTGGAGGGCCGCGGGTCCTGGCGGATGACCGTGCCGACCTGCGCTTCGTCGTCGGTGGGTTCGGTCTCGATCTCCGGTTCCAGGTTCTCGCCGGCCAGCCTGGTCTCGGCCTCTTCCTGCGTCATGCCGACGAGGTTCGGCACGGTGGCCTGGGCGGTGCCGCCGGAGTTGAAGATCAGGTAGCCGATGAGCCCGGCGATGGCCAGCACCGCCAGCGCACCGAGGACGACGGCCCACCAGCTGAAGCCCTTGCGCTCGTCGTCGTCGTCCTCGTACTCGTCGGGGTACGGGGTCGCGTCGTCGAGCGGCACGGCGCCCGCGGCCACCGTCGCCGCCCCCGCGTTGGCGATGAGCTGCGTGGCGGCGGAGGTGTCGGCGGCGGCCGCGACCGGCAGCCCCGCGGCGGCCCGCTCGAGGTCGGTACGCATCTCATAGGCGCTCTGGTACCGGTGCAGGCGGTCCTTGGCCAGCGACTTCATGACGATGGCGTCGAGCTCGGGCGTGATGTTGGGGTCGAGCGCCGACGGTGGAGTGGCCTGCTCGCGTACGTGCGAGACCGCCACCGACACCAGCGACTCGCCGATGAACGGCGGCCGGCCGGTGAGCAGCTCGTACAGCACGCAGCCGCTGGCGTAGAGGTCGCTGCGGGCGTCGGCCTGCTCGCCGCGCGCCTGCTCGGGCGAGATGTACTGCGCGGTGCCGACGACGGCGGCCGTCTGGGTGAGGGCCATGCCGGTGTCGGCCAGCGACCGGGCGATGCCGAAGTCGGTGACCTTCACCTCGCCGCCGGTGGTGATCATGATGTTGCCGGGCTTGATGTCGCGGTGGACGATGCCGGCGCGGTGGCTGTACTCGAGCGCGTCGAGCGTGGCGACGAGGATCTCGATGGAGCGCTCCGGCGTGAACCGCTGGTGCGCCTGGATCATCTCGCGCAGCGTCTGGCCCTCGACGTACTCCATGACGATGTACGGAAGGCGGTGGCCGTCGACGTAGTCCTCGCCGGTGTCGTACACGGCGACGATGTTGCGGTGGTTGAGCGACGCGGCGGACTGCGCCTCGCGCCGGAACCGGGCCTGGAAGGTGGCGTCGCTCGCGTGGTCGACCCGCAGCATCTTCAGGGCGACGACGCGCCCCAGCCGGGAGTCGCGGCCACGGCGGACCTCGGCCATGCCACCGCGGCCGATCACCTCGCCCAGCTCGTAGCGATCTCCGAGGAGTCGCAACTCGTTCATTGTCCGGCCCTTTCTCGACTCAACCTCGCGCAGGCTACCTGTTTCGGGCTCTCCGGCGCTGCTCCTGACCGAACAGTGAAGATGGTCACGATCCCAGCACCGCCTGCATGACCGCCCTGGCGATGGGTGCCGCGAGCCGTCCGCCCCCGATGTCGTCGCGTGCGGTGTCGGGCGCGTCCTCGATCACGACGGCGACCGCCACGCTGGGCTCGTCGGCCGGCGCGAACGACGTGAACCACGCATACGGCGGGCGTTCCGGCGAGCTCTGCGCGGTGCCGGTCTTGCCGGCGACCTGGATGCCGTCGATCTGGGCGTTCTCGCCGGTGCCGTTCTCGACGACGTCGACCATCATCTGGGTCAGCTCCTCAGCCGTCTCGGGCGAGACGGCGCGGGTGCGCTCTTCGGGCTCCGTCCGCTCGATCGGGCTGACGAGGTCCGGGCCGCTGACCTCGCGGACGAGGTACGGCTCCATGAGCACGCCGTCGTTGGCGATGGCCGCCGACACCATGGCCATCTGCAGCGGCGTCGCCTGGACGTCGAACTGGCCGATGGCCGAGAGCGCCGTCTGGGGCTCGTCGGGGTCGGGCGGGAAGACGCTGGTGGCGGCGTTCATGTCGTCGTTGGTCAGCGGCTGGGTGCCGAAGCCGAACCGCTCGGCCTGCTCGCGCAGCGCGTCGTCGCCGAGCTCGTTGCCGAGGTAGGCGAACGCGGTGTTGCACGAGATGCGCAGCGCCTCGGTCAGCGTCGGCGTGCCGTCGAGGCAGGCCTCGCCACTCTGGTTCGGCAGTGGACGCGTCGACTGCGGCAGGTCGTAGTCGGCGGGCCCGGGAACCTCGGTGTCGGGCTCGAACTCGCCCGACTCCAGCGCCGCGGCGGCAGTGACCAGCTTGAACACCGAACCCGGTGGCAGCCGCTGGGCGATCGCGCGGTTGAGGTCGGGCTTGTCGGGGTCGGCCGCCAGGGCGTCGCGGGTGGCCTGCTGCTCCTCGAAGGAGTGGCTGGCCATGGGATTGGGGTCGTAGGACGGCGTGCTGACCATGGCCAGGATGGCGCCGGTCTGCACGTCGATGGCGACCACGGCGCCCTTGAAGCCCTCGCCGGTCAGGCCGTCCCACGCCGCCTGCTGCGCCGCGGGGTCGATGGTCAGCCGGACCGCCCCGCCGCGGGGCTCCTCGCCGGTGACGAGGTCGATGAGCCGCCGGACGAACAGGCGGTCGTCGTCGCCGGACAGGATGTCGTTCTGCGCTCGCTCGAGCGCCGTCCGGCCGAACGTGTAGGAGTAGTAGCCGGTCAGCGGCGCATAGACGGCTTCGCCGGGATACTGCCGCAGGAACTGGTACTCGTCGTCGACCGGCACCGACTGGGCGACGGGGGTGTCGTCGGCGAGCAGGATCGGGCCGCGCTCGCGGGAGTACTCGTCGAGCAGCACCCGGCGGTTCTCGGACCGCGCGTTGAGGTCGTCGGCCCAGAACGCCTGCACGTAGGTGGCGTTGATGAGCAGTGCGATGCAGAGCAGCAGGCAGCCGGCGGAGATGCGGCGGATGGGCGAGTTCATCGGATCCTCACCACCTGGGTGACGGCGGTCTCGGCCTGTGACGCCGGCGACGACGACGACGGCGGAGTGGGCCGGCGGGCGGCGTCGGACAGCCGGATCAGCAGCGCCACGAGCACCCAGTTCATGACCAGTGACGAGCCACCGAGGGACAGGAACGGCGTGGTCAGGCCGGTCAGCGGGATGAGCCGTGTGACGCCGCCGAGCACGATGAACACCTGCAGGAAGAAGCCGGCGGCCAGGCCCGCGGCCAGCAGCTTGCCGAACGGGTCGCGCAGCAGCAGGCCGGCCCGAAGGCCGCGCGAGGCCAGTAGCGCGTACAGCAGGATGATCGCGATGAGCCCGGTGAGCCCGAGCTCCTCACCCAGCGCCGAGCCGATGAAGTCGCTCTCGGCGATGGGGGTCAGGTCGGGGCGGCCCTGGCCCAGGCCGGTGCCGAGCAGGCCGCCGTAGGCCAGCCCGTAGAGCGACTGCGCGACCTGGCCCGTCGGGTCGATGAACGGGTCCATCCAGAAGTCGACCCGCTCCGCGACGTGCGAGACGACGGCGTTGGCGGCGAACCCGCCGGCCAGGATGAGCAGCAGGCCGAGGATGATCCACGAGATGCGCTCGGTGGCCACGTAGATCATCAGCACGAAGATGCCGAACAGCAGCACCGACGGGCCGAGGTCGTTCTGGACCACCAGGATGCCCAGGGCGGCGATCCAGACCAGCAGGATCGGCCCGAGGTCGCGCGCGCGGGGGAGGTCGACGCCGAGGAACCGGCGCCCGGCCAGCGCGAGCGCGTCGCGGGTCTGTACCAGATAGGCGGCGAACGCGATGATCAGGATGATCTTGGCGGCCTCGCCCGGCTGGAACGTCATGGGGCCGACGTTGATCCAGATGCGGGCGCCGCGGATCGAGTGGCCGATGACGGGCAGCAGCGGCAGCACCAGCAGGAGCAGCCCGCCGAGGCCGGCGAGGTATGGCAGACGCGACAGCATGCGGTGGTCGCGGACGACGATCAGCACGGCGACGAACAGGGCGACGCCGACCGCCATCCAGGTCAGTTGCGTGGTTGCGCGGGTGGTGCCGTCGGCGATGTCGAGCCGGTGGATCATGGCCAGGCCCAGCCCGCACAGCGTGACGACTATGGGCAGGATGACGGGGTCGGCATACGGCGCCCGGATGCGGATGACGACGTGCGCGATGGCCGTCGCCACCGACAGCCCGCCCAGGTAGGCCAGCGCGTTCGGCGGGACCCGGCCGAGCGCGCCGAGGTCGACGCTCACGTAGGCGAACGTCGCGATGCCGATGGCGAAGACCAGCAGGACGAGCTCGGTGCCCCGGCCTCGGCGCGGTGCGGCGGCCTCGACGGCGGGAGCCTCGGAGCGCGAGCGGGCCCGGTCGAAACTCATGACGACACCCCCGAGCAGAGCAGTCCGGGGAAGCCGGCCTCGCCGCCGAGCCAGCCGTCGTCGGTGCCGGGGGTGGCGCCGTCGGTGGGTGTCGGGGCCGGGGTC
>NZ_SMKL01000077.1 GCF_004348545.1 Jiangella ureilytica
GAGCTGACGCTCGGGGCCGCGGCGGGCGGGTCGGCGGGGTCGTCGCTCGTCAGGGCCCAGGCGGCGACGGCGATGGCGGCGGCCGCGGCCGCCGCGCCACCGGCGGCCGCGAACTGCCGGGCCTGCTTGCCCCAGCTGGCCGGCGAGAGGAACGCCAGCACTCCGCCACCGGCCGCGCCGGCACCGGCGGCCGCCACCGCACCGGCGGCGGCCCCGGAGGCCGGGAGCAGCAGGGCCGGCCAAAGGATGCCCCGCATGTCCGACACGAGGAGCAGCAGCTCGTCGCGCCGCTCGCGGCAGTGCGCGCAGGTGGCGAGGTGGGCGCTCATCTCGCGGGTGTCGTGCGCCGACAGCGTGCCGCGCACGTACGACGCGATCTTCGGCGCGTACGGACGGCACTCGGGCTGGACCTCGGCGGAGAGGTTGACCGCGAGGTAGGCCTGCCGCAGGCCCTCGCGGGCACGGTAGGCCAGAGCGGCGACGGCGTTCGCGGAGCTGCCCAGCGCGGGCGCCAGCGACGCCGGCGAGCGACCCTCGATCTCGGTGTGCCAGAGCACCTGCTGCCAGCGCTCGGGAAGCGTCTCGAACGCGTGCCGGACCAGCTGGCGGTCGGTGGAGCGGGCCATGGCGTCGTCGGCGGTCGGCAGGATGTCGAGGATGGACGGGTCGGTCTGCGACCCGTCGCGCTGCGACCCGCGGTGCCGGTCGATGGCGAGCCGGCGCACCACCGTCTTGAGGTACGGCGCGAACTCGAGGTCGGGACCGCCGCCCTCGCGCAGCCGGGTGAGCACCCGGGTGAAGGCCTCGGCGACGATGTCCTGCGACTCGTCGCTGTTGTTGGTGACGATGCGCGCGACCTTGGAGGCGTCGTCGACATGGCGACGGTACAGCTCGTCGTAGGCGCCCATGTCGCCTTCGCGCGTGCGCGCGATGAGCTGATCGTCGCTGGCAGCGTCTGCTGGAATCGTCACCTGTACTCGCTATTCCGGTTCCACCCAGGCAGCTCAGTCCAGGGAACCACTCCCTGAGTGACGATACCTGGGCGGCCTGACGGCATGATCGACATTAGCCCCCCCATACAGCCGAGTCACGAGTTCAGGCAATCGCGCTCGAGAGTCCGGGACAGCGAAGACGTCGACCCGCACGTTTGCTGTGCTCAGTTCACCGTTTTCGACCGCCTTCGTCAAGGAGATCCGCTCGACCCGTGCCTGCGCATCGTCAGGGACGAGCGCCAGCGCCATCGTCGTCCCCACCTGGCTCAGCGTCGCCTGGGGCCGGACCCGCGTCCGCAGCGCCGACGCGGCCTGCAGGATGCGGGCGATCCGCAGCCACGGGCCATCGGCCGACTCCCACCGGATCACGATCAGGACCAGCGCCGACGGCTCGATCCCGGACAACCGGTCGAGCTCGTTCACCCGGCCGTAGAGATAGCCCGCGGTGTGCAGACCGGACAGCGGATCGAGGCCGGGCGAGCCGCGTTCGGCGGCGACCGCGTCGACCCACGCGTCGACGACGCGGTGCCGCGCCGCGATGCGGGGGAGCGGGGCTGTCGCCGACGCCTCGAGGACGTCCCAGAGCTCGTCCAGCTCGTCCAGCAGACAGGTGAGGTCGCCGGTCGTCGCTGCCCGCTCCCAGGCGAACACCGTCAGGCCCTGCGCGACGTCCTCCGGATCGGGCTCCGCCGCGCACAGCGCGTCGATCACCGCCTCGACACCGGGCGGAGGCAGCTCGCAGCTCTGCTGTTCACGCCTCGCGGACTCCGGCTGAGTGCCCGGGTGCCCTGCTTCCGCCCGGCCTGTGTCCGGTGCGCCGTCGCCGTCGCGTGCGCTCGCCGGCACCGGCCGGTCCAGCCAGGCCGCCAGCAACGATGTCGCCGGTAGGCCGTCGTGGTTGAACACCGTCATCCTCGGAACTCCCCGTTCTCGCGCACGCTTCGGTCCGACCTTGCACCCTCCATAACGGGGAGCGGGCCGGATCATGACGCGTCGTCGCGAAGAATTTCCCCGGCCGCCGCCGGGCGTCGGCACGGCCTGTCAGGGACGTGTGTCAGGCTGACCCCTGTGCCGGATCGTCTGGTGCGACTGACCCGCTGGCTGTCCGATGCCCGCCAGCGGCTCGCGCAGGCCGCCGCGGCCGGCCAGCAGGCCGCGCCGCCCGGTGGCGCGCCTGGGGCACTGCCACCCGCCGACGTCGCCTCCGCGACCGACGGTTCCAACCCGCCGTCCGACGGCCTGGTGCCGGAGCCGGTCGCGCCCGTGCTCCGCCCGGTGCCGCCGCCGCCCGCCGATTCGCCCGAGCTCCGTCCGCCCGACCAGCACTCGGTGCCGCGCGTCGTTCGTGACGCCGCCGACTGGAGCTGGCGGCTCATCGTCATCGCCGCGGCTGTGGCCGGGGTCGGCTGGCTGGCCTGGGAGCTGCGGGTGGTCATCTTCCCGCTGGTGGCCGGGCTGCTGCTGGCGGCCGGGCTGCAGCCGCTGGTGCGCCGCCTGTGCGCGGCGGGCTGGCGGCGCGGGCCCGCGGCTGCCGTGGTCTTCGTCGCGTTCCTGCTCGTCGTGGTGGGCTCGCTCACGCTGGTGGGCAACGCCGTCGGCGGCCAGTTCCAGGACGTCGTCGACCAGGCCGAAGAGGGTCTGCAAGAGGTCCGCAACTGGCTGACCGGCCCGCCGTTCCGCATCGACGAGGCCCAGCTCGACGGCTACATCGACCGCGCCGTCGCGGTCTTCCAGGACGACAGCTCCGTCACCGAGCAGGCCGCCACCGCGGCCACCGTCGCCATCGAGATCCTCGTCGGGCTGGCGCTGGCGCTGTTCGCGCTGATCTTCTTCCTCTACGACGGCGAGCGCATCTGGACGTGGCTGGTGCGGCTGTTCCCGGCGCGGGCGCGGGCCCGCGCGGCGGCCGCCGGCGACGTCGCCTGGCTGACGCTCGGCCAGTACATCCGCGGCACCGTGCTGGTGGCGCTGTTCGACGCCGTCGCCATCACCGTGCTGCTGTTCATCCTGCAGGTGCCGCTGGCGCTGCCGCTCGGCGTGCTGGTGTTCTTCGGCGCGTTCGTGCCGCTCATCGGCGCGTTCGTCACCGGGACGGTGGCCGTGCTGGTCGCCCTGGTGACGCAGGGGCTGCTGATCGCGATCGTCGTGCTGGCCGGGCTCATCGTCGTCCAGCAGATCGAGAGCAACATCTTCCAGCCGTTCATCCTCGGCCGCATGGTGCGCATCCACCCGCTGGCCGTCGCCGTCGCCGTCGCCATCGGGACGCTGGCCGGCTCGATCATCGGCGCCATCATCGCGGTGCCGATCGTCGCGCTGGTCAACACCGTCGGCAGCTACCTGGCGTCGACGCGCGAGCGGTCCGGCCCCGCGCCGCCTGGCTAGTGGTGCACCCTTCCGGCGTCGAACGACGCCGCCCGACGATCCGGTGACGACTGATCCCTTGTCACCTCGTCCTGCCTGCCAGGGTGCGCAGGGCCGCGAGGCCGGCGGCCGACGGCGCGCCGGGGCCGGCTGACCTACTGCGCGGTGCCGAGGTGGGCGAGGACCTCGTCGTGGAGGCGGCCGTTGGTGGCGAGGGCGTCGGCGCCCAGCGGGCCGGGGACGCCGTCGAGGCCGGTCCAGCGCCCGCCCGCCTCCTCGACCACGATCGACGGTGCCGCCATGTCGTGTAGCGCCAGCTCGGGCTCCGTCGCGATGTCGACCGCGCCGTCGGCGAGCAGCATGTAGGACCAGAAGTCGCCGTAGGCGCGGGTGCGCCAGCAGGCTCGGGTGAGGTCGAGGAAGGCCGGCAGCTGCCCGCGATCCTCCCACCCGCTCAGCGACGAGTACGAGAGCGACGCCTGCTCGAGCGATGCCACGTCGGAGACCCGGCAGCGGGTCGCCGACGACAGCGACCGGCCGGTGTAGGCGCCGGTGCCGCGCGCCGCCCACCAGCGCCGCTGCAGCGCCGGGGCCGACACCACGCCCGCGACGACCTGGTCCTCGACCATGAGCGCGATCAGCGTGGCCCAGACGGGCACCCCGCGCAGGTAGTTCTTGGTGCCGTCGATGGGGTCGACGACCCAGCGCCGCGCGCCGTAGCCGCCGGCGCCGAACTCCTCGCCGACGACGGCGTCGCGCGGGCGCGCGCGCCCCAGCGTCCGCCGGATGGCCTCTTCGGTCGCCTTGTCCGCGTCGGTGACGGGGGACTGGTCGGCCTTGGTCTCGATGCGCAGGTCAGCGGCCCGGAACCGCGACATCGTCTGCGAGTCGGCGTCGTCGGCCAGGACGTGGGCGAAGCGGAGGTCGTCGTCGTGGGCCACGATCGGCCAACCTACACGGTCAGGGGTGTCTGACGGGTATAGGCGGATGCGGGCGGCGTCCGGACGTCGATCCGCGCCGCCGAAGACCCGTCAGACGCCCTTAGTCGCTCGCCTGGCCGTCACGGCTGCCCAGCAGCCTGCGGTACGACGCCAGCCGGTCCGGGTCGATGCGCCCCGCCGCCAGCGCGGTGTCGAGGCCGCACTCGGGTGCTCCGTCGGCGTGCGAGCACCCTCGCGGGCAGTCCTCGGTCTCGGCGGCGAGGTCGGGGAAGGCGAGGATGAGGCGGTCGGCGTCGACGTGCGCCAGCCCGAACGAGCGGATGCCCGGCGTGTCGATGACCCAGCCGCCGCCGGGCAGCGCCAGCGCGACCGCGCTCGTGGACGTGTGCCGGCCCCGCCCGGTGACGACGTTGACCCGCCCGGTGGCGCGGTCGGCACCCGGGACCAGGGCATTCACCAGCGTCGACTTGCCCACCCCGGAGTGCCCGATCAGCACGGTGATGTGGTCGCGCAGGTGCTCGGCCACCTCGCGGACGTCCGTCTCCTCGGTGCCCGGAGTGCGGCGCGCCACCACGGCGGGCACCTGCAGCGGCGCATAGGTCGCGACCAGCGGCGCGGGGTCGGCGAGGTCGGCCTTCGTGATGCACAGCAGCGGCTCGATGCCGGCGTCGAACGCGGCGACCAGGGCGCGGTCGATCAGCCGCGGCCGGGGCTCGGGGTCGGCGACGGCGGTGACGATCATCAGCTGGTCGGCGTTGGCGACGATGACCCGCTCGACCGGATCGTCGTCGTCGGCGCTGCGCCGCAGGACGGTGGAGCGCTCCTCGACCCGCACGATGCGGGCCAGCGAGCCTTGACGGCCGGACGCGTCGCCGACCAGGCCGACGTGGTCGCCGACGACGACGGCCTTGCGGCCCAGCTCGCGGGCCGTCATGGCGGTGACGATGTGGCCGTCGGGCTCGACGACGCAGGTGTAGCGGCCGCGGTCGACGGCGATGACCAGGCCCGACGTCGCGTCGGCGTGGGCCGGCCGGAGCTTGCTGCGCGGGCGCGAGCCGCGGCCGGGGCGGACCCTGACGTCGCGCTCGTCGTACGACGAGGCGGCGGTCCGCCGGGCCATCACGCGGTGGGCTCCTGCCCGAGACTCGCTTTTCCGTCGAGGGCAGAAGTGTCCTGTCCGTGCCCCAGGAGCCGGGCCCACATGCCGGGGAAGTCGGCGAGGGTCTTCGAGGTGGTCGCGATGTCCTCGACTCGCACGCCCGGCACGACCAGCCCGAGGACGGCGCCCGCCTGCGCCATGCGGTGGTCGGCGTAGCTGTGGAAGACCCCGGCGCGCAGCGGCGCCGGGCGGATGACCAGGCCGTCGTCGGTCTCGGCGACGTCGCCGCCCAGCCCGTTGATCTCAGCGGCCAGCGCCGCCAGCCGGTCGGTCTCGTGGCCGCGCAGGTGAGCGATGCCGTGCAGGTGCGACGGCGAGCCGGCGAGGGCGGCGAGCGCGGCCAGGACCGGGGTCAGTTCGCCGACGTCGTGCAGGTCGGCGTCGAGGCCCCGGACCTCGCCGGTGCCGCGGACCGTCAGCACGCCGCCGTCGAGCGCCACGTCGGCGCCCATGCGGGCGAGGAGGTCGCGCAGGTCGTCGCCCGGCTGCGTGGTCGCCGACGGCCAGCGCGGGACGCGCACCGTCCCGCCGGTCAGCACCGCGGCGGCCAGGAACGGCGCCGCGTTGGAGAGGTCGGGCTCGACGACGGTGTCGAGCGCCCGGACGGGGCCCGGCTCGACCCGCCAGGTGTTCTGCTCGGAGTCGTCGACCTCGACCCCGCGCTCGCGCAGCATGGCCACCGTCATGTCGATGTGCGGCTGCGACGGCACCGGCGCGCCGTCGTGGTGGACGACGATGCCCTTGTCGTAGCGCGGCGCCGACAGCAGCAGGCCGCTGACGAACTGCGACGAGGCCGACGCGTCGATGGTGACCGGCCCGCCGGCGACCGCGCCGGTGCCGGCGACGGTGAACGGCAGCACGCCGCGGCCGTCGTCGTCGACGGTGACTCCCAGCGCCCGCAGCGCGTCGAGCACGATGCCCATGGGCCGCTTGCGCGCCTGTGGGTCGCCGTCGAACCGGACGTCGCCGTCGGCCAGCGCGGCGACCGGCGGGACGAACCGCATGACGGTGCCGGCCAGCCCGGTGTCGATGCCGATGCCGCCGGTGACCCGCGCGGGAGCGACGCTCACGCCGTCGTCGACCGGCTCGACCACGATGCCGAGCGCGCGCAGGGCATCGATCATGAGCCGGGTGTCGCGCGCGAGCAGCGGATGGCGGACCCGTGACGGTCCATCGGCGAGCGCGGCCAGGATGAGGGCGCGGTTGGTGATGGACTTGGAGCCGGGCAGCTCGATGGTCGCGTCGACCGGCGTGACGGCGGTCGGTGCAGGCCAGAGCGGGGCGGTGGTGTCGGTCATCGGGCACCCAGCCTATCGGGTGCCCGACGACCGTTCCCGCAGGTTTCAGTCCGACTCGACCCAGTCGAAGGTCTTCGTGACGGCCTTCTTCCAGGTGCGGTAGATCTTCTCGCGGTGGGCCTCGTCCATGTCCGCGTCCCACTGCTTGTCCTGCGCCCAGTTGGTGCGGATGTCGTCCTCGCTGCCCCAGAACCCGGTGGCGAGCCCGGCCGCGTAAGCCGCGCCGAGCGCCGTCGTCTCCGCGACGACGGGCCGGATGACCGGGACGCCGAGGATATCGGCTTGGAACTGCATCAGCAGCTCGTTCTCCACCATGCCGCCGTCGACCTTGAGCGACGTGAGCGCCACCCCCGAGTCGGCGTTCATGGCGTCGATGACCTCGCGGGACTGGAAGGCCGTGGCCTCGAGGACCGCGCGGGCGATGTGGCCCTTGTTGACGAACCGGGTGAGCCCGACGATCGCGCCGCGGGCGTCGGAGCGCCAGTACGGCGCGAACAGGCCGGAGAACGCCGGGACGAAGTACGCCCCGCCGTTGTCGTCGACGCCCCTGGCCAGAGTCTCGATCTCGGGTGCCGCGCCGATGATGCCGAGGTTGTCGCGCAACCACTGCACCAGCGAGCCGGTGACCGCGATGGAGCCCTCGAGCGCGTAGACCGCGTCGTTGTCGCCGATCTTGTAGCAGACGGTGGTGAGCAGGCCGTTCTCGCTCATCACCTTCTCCGTCCCGGTGTTGAGCAGGACGAAGTTGCCGGTGCCGTAGGTGTTCTTCGCCTCGCCCGGCGACAGGCAGGCCTGGCCGAACGTGGCCGCCTGCTGGTCGCCGAGGATGCCGGCGACGGGAACGCCGCCCAGCGCGCCGCGCTCGCGGATGTTGCCGTACACCTCCGACGACGACCGGATCTCCGGGAGCATGGACACCGGGATGCCCATGTCCGCGGCATGCTCCTCGGCCCACGACAAGGTGTCGAGGTCCATCAGCATGGTGCGCGAGGCGTTGGTCGGGTCGGTGTAGTGCAGGCCGCCCTCGGGTCCGCCCGTGGCGTTCCACAGCACCCAGGTGTCCATGTTGCCGAACAGCAGGTCGCCGGCCTCGGCCTTCGCGCGGGCGCCGTCGACGTTGTCGAGGATCCACTTCACCTTCGGGCCGGAGAAGTAGGTCGCGAGCGGCAGCCCGGTCCGTGCGCGGTACCGGTCCGGGCCGCCGTTCTTGGCGAGCTCGTCGACGATGCGGTCGGTGCGCGTGTCCTGCCAGACGATCGCGTTGTAGACCGGCTTGCCCGTGGTCCTGTCCCACACCACCGCCGTCTCGCGCTGATTCGTGATGCCGACGGCGACGATGTCGCTGGTGACGAGGTCTTTCTTCGCCAGCGCCCCCGCGCAGACCTGTCGGGTGTTCTGCCAGACCTCCTCCGGATCGTGCTCGACCCAGCCGGCCTGCGGGAAGATCTGCTCGTGCTCCCGCTGGTCGACGGAGACCACCCGGCCGGAGTGATCGAAGATCATGCACCGGGTGGACGTCGTGCCCTGGTCAATGGCGGCTACGTACTGACTCATCCCCTTCTCCTCACATCGTCGTACGGGGCAGGCAGTGCTCGGGGCGGGCGATCAGTAGACGGCCCTGGCGAGCAGACCGCCGAGGATGCCGCCGATGATCGGGCCGACCACGGGAACCCAGGAGTACCCCCAGTCGCTGGAGCCCTTGCCCCTGATGGGCAGGAACGCGTGGGCGATGCGCGGGCCGAGGTCGCGGGCCGGGTTGATGGCGTACCCCGTCGGGCCACCGAGGGAGGCGCCGATGCCGACCACCAGGAGTGCGACGGCCAGTGGCCCGAGGTCGACGGGTGAGTTGCCGAACGAGAGGATGACGAACAGCAGCACGAAGGTGCCGACGACCTCCGTCACCGTGTTCCAGAGCGGGTTCCGGATCTGCGGGCCGGTCGAGAACACGGCCAGCTTCTTGGCCGGGTCCTCCTCGACGTCGAAGTGCTGCTTGAACGCCAACCAGACGACGACGGCACCGGCGATGGCGCCGGCCAGCTGACCCAGCAGGTAGGCAGGGACGTCGGACCACTCCGTGGAGCCCTCGACCGCGAGGCCGAGAGTGACTGCCGGGTTGATGTGGGCACCGGACTCGAAGGCCACGTAGACACCGGCGAACACACCGATGCCCCAGCCGAAGTTGATGAGCAGCCAGCCGCCGCCGAGTCCTTTGCTCCGATCCAGGATGGCCGTGGCGACCACACCACAACCGAGGAGCAGGAGCATTCCTGTGCCGAGGAACTCGTTCAGGAAGATGTCGCCGAAACTCAGGTCCATCTGAACCTCCGCTTCCGTTGACGACAACGGCCGTGGCGTCCCCGGTGTCCCGGCTGGTCTCGGCAACGTTGCCAAGGGTCCCTTCGGAACTTACTGGTGCGTAGAGCAACTGTCTACGTCCTCCGGGATCAGAGCGGGTAGCGTGTTGTGGGGTGCCGCTGACGGTCGCGTCGACATGTCGCACCTGGGCGGCATTTGAGCCGATTCATGCTCGCTGAGCTGCAAGGAGACGTGATCGACGTGACCGGTGACACCGTGCGGGCCGGAGCCGTCCCCGGCACGAGCAGCCGGATGGGGCCCGAGGCCCGGCAGGAGAGCTGGGACCGCCTCGGCGCGGAACGCTTCGACGTCGTCGTCATCGGCGCGGGCGTGGTGGGCAGCGGAGTGGCCCTCGACGCCGTCACCCGCGGCCTGCGGGTGGCCCTCGTCGAGGCGCGCGACTTCGCCGCCGGCACCTCCAGCCGGTCGAGCAAGCTCTTCCACGGCGGCCTGCGCTATCTCGAGCAGTTCGAGTTCGGGCTGGTCCGCGAGGCGCTGCACGAGCGCGAGCTCATGCTCACGCGCATCGCGCCGCACCTCGTCAAACCGGTCAGCTTCCTCTACCCGCTGAAGCACCGCCTGTGGGAGCGGCCCTACACCGCCACCGGCCTGCTCATGTACGACACCATGGGCGGCGCCCGCTCGGTGCCGGGGCAGAAGCACCTGACCAAGGCCGGCGCGCTGCGGTTGTTCCCGGGCCTGCGCCACGACGCGCTCATCGGCGGCATCCGCTACTACGACGCCCAGGCCGACGACGCCCGCCACACCCTCACCGTCGCCCGCACCGCCGCCCACTACGGCGCCGTCGTGCGATCGTCGACCCAGGTCATCGGCTTCCTGCGCGAGGCCGACCGCATCAGCGGGGTGCGCATCCGCGACGTCGAGACCGGTGCCGAGCAAGAGGTCGGCGCCGACGTCGTCATCAACGCCACCGGCGTCTGGACCGACGAGATGCAGCGCACCGCCGGCACCCGCGGCCGGTTCCGCGTGCGTGCCAGCAAGGGCGTGCACATCGTGGTGCCGCGCGACCGCATCGCCGCCGAGAGCGGGCTGATCCTGCGCACCGAGAAGTCGGTGCTGTTCGTCATCCCGTGGCGCAACCACTGGATCATCGGCACCACCGACACCGACTGGAACTTCGACCTCGCCCACCCGGCCGCCACCAAGGCCGACATCGACTACATCCTCGAGCACGTCAACTCCGTCCTGGCCACGCCCATCACGCACGACGACATCGAGGGCGTGTTCGCGGGGCTGCGGCCGCTGCTGGCCGGCGAGAGCGAGCAGAGCTCCAAGCTGTCGCGCGAGCACGCCGTCGCCCGGCCCGCGCCCGGCATGGTCGCCATCGCGGGCGGCAAGTACACGACGTACCGCGTCATGGCCAAGGACGCCGTCGACGCCGCCCGCGACGACCTGCGCGGCTGGATCCGCCCCTCCATCACCGACAAGGTGCCGCTGCTGGGCGCCGACGGCTACCACGCCCTGGTCAACCAGGTCGACCGGCTGGCCGACGAACACGGCCTGCACCCGCACCGGCTGCGCCACCTGCTCGACCGCTACGGCTCGCTGGTGCACGAGCTGCTCGCTCTCGCCGACGGCCGGCCCGAGCTGCTGCAGCCCATCCCGGGCGCGGCCGACTACCTGCAGGTCGAGGTCGTGTACGCGGTCACCCACGAGGCGGCCCTGCACATCAGCGACGTGCTGACGCGGCGCACCCGGGTGAGCATCGAGTACCCCCACCGGGGCCTCGAGTCCGCCGAGCCGGTCGCCCGGCTCATGGCCGAGACCCTCGGCTGGGACGAGGCGACGATCGCCCGCGAGGTCGACGTCTACCGCAAGCGCGTCGAGGCCGAGCGCGCCTCCCAGACCGAGCCCGACGACCAGGCCGCCGACGGTGTCCGCTCCGCCGCGCCCGAGTTCCGTCCCGGAGTCGCCGAGCCCGTCGGCTGACCCGGGTTGTCTGGTCCGGCCTGCTGTTTCGCTGGTCGAGGGCGCAGACGGCGACGGGGATCACGAAGACTTCTCCCGCTTCACGAGGTCTGCAGGCCTCGTGGAGCAGGGGATGACCTGCTGAACGTGATCATTCCGGGGCCGGCTGACCACGAGCCACACGGCGACGGCGCAGACGGCGAGGCCGAGCACCGTGCGCACCCCGATGGAGTCGCCGAACATCGCCCAGGCCCAGACGGTGGTCGTGGGCGGGGTGAGGTAGAGCAGGCCGCTCACCCGGGTCG
The DNA here is from genome assembly GCF_004348545.1 of Jiangella ureilytica. Classification (GTDB taxonomy): domain Bacteria; phylum Actinomycetota; class Actinomycetes; order Jiangellales; family Jiangellaceae; genus Jiangella; species Jiangella ureilytica. The sequence goes on from NZ_SMKL01000077.1 coordinate 11,341, forward strand.
CGCCGCCGCGCCGCAGCACCAGCAGGTACGCGCCGTAGCCGCCGGCGGTGGACAGCACCAGCAGCCACACGACCGACCACCAGTATCCCGCACTCCCGGGCACGGACAACCGCCCGAACACCGCGGCCTCGCCCGAGAACGCCGCCGCCGCGACCACCACGTGCACCGTCAGCGACACCGGCACCCCGCCCGCCGGCTGCCAGCGCTGCCCGAGCACCGTCCCCGCCGACAACGCCAGCATGCCGCCCGCCGGCAGCAGATGGATCCACCAGGATCCGCCCGCCCCGACGTCGGCGGACACGACGATCGCGACCCCGGCCAGCCCGAGCCACAGTCCCAGCCGGGTCCGCCCGCCCACCACCTCGCCGAGCAGCCGCCGCGCGGCCGTCGCCACGACCAGCGGCTGCAGGGCCGCGATCAGCGCGCAGGTGCCGGCCGAGACGCCGAGTCCGATGCCGGTCGTCACTCCACCCAGGTACAGGACCTGCGAGAACAACCCGACGACGGCGTGCCGGCCCAGTGCGCCGCGACGCACCCGGAACAGCCGCGGTCCCAGGAGCGGCAGCAGGATCGCCGCCGCGATCAGGTACCGCCAGGCCAGCAGCGTGTCGGCGGGCGCGTACCGCGTCCCGAGCTGGGTGCCGACGAAACCGGAGCTCCAGAAGACGACCAGGGCGGCGGCCGCGGCGACGTCGGCCGGGGACGTGCGCGGTGCGGACCGAAGCGCGGACTCCGTCATGGCCTGGATGTAACCATACCGGTCGGTATACTGTCAGTGTATGGTCAGCCAGGCCTCCACCGAGCTCACCCCGGCCGGGCAGCGGCTGCTCGACGCGGCCAGCGCGCTGTTCTACCGGCGCGGCATCCGAGCCGTCGGCGTCGAGGCGATCGCCGAGGCCGCCGGCACCACGAAGAAGACGCTCTACGACCGGTTCGGCTCCAAGGACGCGCTGGTGGCGCTCTACCTGGGCCGCCGGTTCGAGCGCTCGCGCGCGTTCACCGCCGCGTACCTCGACGAGCACGCTCCGGACCCGGGGCCGGAACGCGTGCTGGCGGTGTACGACGCGCTCGCCGAGTGGCAGCACGAGGACGAGCGCGGCTGCGCGTTCGTCAACGCCTACGCGGAGATCGGCGGGACGGAGCACCCGGGCGTCGCGGTGATCCGGGCCGAGAACGAGTGGATCCGCGCGCTGTACACGCGCTTGGTCACCGAGGCCGGCCTGCGCGACCTCGAGGACGCCGACGAGGTCGGCCTGCGGCTCACCCTGCTGCACGAGGGCGCCCTGGTGACGATGACGGCGGGCGGGGTGCGCGACGCGATCGCCCGTGCCCGCGCGACCGCGGCCGACCTGCTGGAGCTCGCCCTCGGGGCGTGACCCGCCGGGGCGTGACCCGCCGGCGCGTGGTGCGTCAGGACGTGACGCGGTGCTGCACCGAGGAGATGCCGGCCTTCGCCCGCCCGGCCCGCACCTTGGCCCGCCCCGCGGTGACCTGGGCGGCCATCCTGGCCTCGCGCTTGGCCGTCTTGGTGGCCCGCTTGGCGTCCTTGGCGGCGCGCCGGGCCCGCCACGACAGCCCCGGCTTGCCCTCGGTGTCGACGGCGGCGATCAGCAGCCCGCCGGCGATGCCGGCGTTCTTCATGGCCTGGACGCGCTGGGCGTTGCGCTGCTCGGGGTCCTCGATGGTCCAGAACGGGTGCCCGGCGACGGTGGTCGGCAGCAGCGAGGCGAGCAGGGTGGCCGAGGCCAGTCGCGGCATGCGGCCGGTGGCCAGCGCGAGCCCCGCGCCGACCTGGATGCCGGCGTTGATGCGCACCAGCGTCTTGGGGTCGGTCGGCAGCTGCGGCACCCGCTTCTGCAGAGCGGGGCCGAAGCGGTCGGTGAAATTGGTGGCCGCCGGAAGGTTGGTCTCCGGGTCGCGGAGCGCCTTGGCGCCCTGCACGACGAAGATCGACGCGAGCATGGGGCGGGCGATCATGCGGACGAGGCTCATACCTCTTGACTACCACGAATCCGCTCGTCTACACGCGTGGGCGGCCGAACACACCCGTGACTGTCACCGGCTGGTGCCAGGATGGAGGCATGTGCGGACGCTACGCGGTCAGCCAGAGCGCCGACGATCTCGCCGACGAGTTCGGCGTCGACCGGTCCGAGGTGCGTGAGCGCCTCGACCCGGACTGGAACGTCGCGCCCACGAAGAAGGTCTACGCCGTCGTCACCCGGGGGAAGAAGGACGATCCCGAGGAGCCGCCGACGCGCCGGCTGCGGACGCTGCGCTGGGGCCTGGTGCCGTCGTGGGCCAAGGACGTCTCCATCGGCAACAAGCTGATCAACGCCCGGGTCGAGACGGCGGCCGAGAAGCCGGCGTTCCGCAAGGCGTTCGCGGCCCGCCGGTGCATCCTGCCGGCCGACGGCTTCTACGAGTGGCGTGGCGAGAAGGGCGACAAGCAGCCGTTCTTCATCCATCCCAAGGACGGCTCGCTGGCCATGGCGGGGTTGTACGAGATCTGGCGCGACAAGAGCAAGCCCGAGGACGCCGACGACGCGTTCGTGTGGTCGGTGGTCATCCTCACCACCGACGCCACCGACGACGTCGGCCAGATCCACGACCGCATGCCCATGCTGGTCGAGCCCGGCAACTGGGAGCGCTGGCTCGACCCCGCCAACACCGACACCGCCGACGTGTCGGCGCTGCTGAACCCGGCCGTCCCGGGCGTCCTCGAGGCCTACCCGGTGTCCACCGACGTCAACCGCGTCGGCAACAACGGCCCGCACCTCGTCGAGCCGGTGGACCTCTGATGGCGCCGGTCCGAGCCACCGTCGAGACCCCCATCGGCGAGGCCGCGTTCTGGACCGACGCCGCCGACGAGCCCCGGCTGCGGCTGGTGCTCGGGCACGGCGCCGGCGGGGGACCCAAGGCGGCCGACCTCGAGGCGCTGTCGCGCGCGCTGCCCGCCCACGGCGTCACCGTCGTCCGGTTCGAGCAGCCGTGGCGGCTGGCCGGCAAGAAGGTCGCGCCGCGTCCGCCGGTGCTCGACGAGGCCTGGCTGGCGGCGCTCGCCACGCTGCCGCAGGATGTGCCACTGGTCCTGGGTGGGCGCAGCTCCGGCGCGCGGGTCGCCTGCCGCACCGCGGCCGAGCTCAGCGCCGTCGCCGTCGTCTGCCTGGCCTTCCCGCTGCACCTGCCCGGCAAGCCGCAGGCGTCCCGGCTCGACGAGCTTCTCGGCGCCGCCGAGAAGCTGCCGGTGCTCGTCGTGCAGGGCGAGCGCGACACGTTCGGCGGGCCCGGCGAGTTCCCCGAGGGCCCCCACCAGCTGGTCAGCGTCGCGGCCGCCGACCACGGGATGCGCGTGCTCAAGGGGCATTCGCAGCGCGAGGCGCTCGACCTCGTGGTCGACTCCGTGCGTGCCTTCCTGGCCCCGTTCGGGGAATGAACCCACCCCCGTCACCGTTCAAGCGATCGGAACGACCCGATGCTTGGAGGTTCGGCTGACTGTGGGTGCGACGTGCTTGGAGCGTCCGGCGCTCGAGAGCGTGGGACGTGACGGCCAGACGGCGTGGAGCTCGCACGCGCCGGTAGACTTGTCGGTGATGACAGACCAGGAGAGTGACGAGCAGCGCACGCAGCGCTTCGAGCGCGATGCGTTGCCGTATCTCGACCAGCTGTACTCGGCCGCGCTGCGCATGACGCGCAACGCCAGCGACGCCGAGGACCTGGTCCAGGAGACGTTCGCGAAGGCCTACGCCTCGTTCCACCAGTTCAAGGAGGGAACGAACCTCAAGGCGTGGCTCTACCGCATCCTGACCAACACCTTCATCAACACCTACCGCAAGAAGCAGCGCGAGCCGCAGCAGAGCGCCACCGAGGAGATCGAGGACTGGCAGATGGCGCGGGCCGAGGCGCACACCTCGACCGGCCTGCGCTCGGCCGAGGCCGAGGCGCTCTCCCACCTGCCCGACTCCGACGTGAAGAGCGCGCTGCAGGAGATCCCCGAGGAGTTCCGCATCGCGGTCTACCTCGCCGATGTCGAAGGCTTCCCGTACAAGGAGATTGCCGACATCATGGGCACACCCATCGGCACGGTGATGTCCAGGTTGCACCGGGGCCGCCGTCAGCTGCGCGGGCTGCTGGAGGACTACGCCCGCGAGCGTGGGCTGGTGCCGAAGGTCACTCAGGAGGTCGGAGGATGAGCTGCAACGACGACGAAGTCGACTGCGCTGAGGTTCTCGATCGGGTCTACGTCTTCTTCGACCGCGAGCTCGACGATCGCACGCTGACGTACGACGAGATCAAGGCCCACCTCGACGACTGCGAGCCGTGCCTGTCCACGTACGACATCGAGCGGGTCATCCGCGAGACGCTGGCCCGGGCCTGCGGCTGCGACCACGCGCCCGACGAGTTGCGGCTGAAGATCCGCGCTCGCATCCAGGAGGTCCGGGTGCAGATGACCCGGACGCCCTGACCACAGACGTCGCACAGACGAGAGCCCCGGCACCTGCAACGGCAGGTCCGGGGCTCTCGTCGCCTTCACGGGCGCCACTGTTCTCCTGTCCCTTGCGGGACTTCTGACCGCCTTGGACCTCGCGGTCGTGGTGGGTCAGGAGTTGGGGCGCTTGCCGTGGTTGGCGGCGCTCTTCTTGCGCGAACGGCGCTTGCGTGCCTTCTTGCCCATGGCGAGCTGACTCCTTCCGGGATCGGTGTGCTGTTGGCGGTGCGATCCGCCGGGGCCCGCACCGACGGGCGAGCCGTCAGGCGGTGACGCGCGGCGATTCCGGCGCGGTACCGGCGGACGCGTCGCCCTCCATTGTCGCATGGTCGGCCGATGGCTCCCGCTGGGGCGGTGGCGGTGGTGCCGCGGTCCGCGGGTGGGCCGGACGGGGTCCGCCCGGGCGCTGTTGGGGCCGAGTGCGGACGGCGGGGCGCTCGGACGGGCGCTCGGACGGGCGCTCGGCGGCTGCGGTGCGCCGTCCGATCATCGTGGTCGCCAGGGCCGCCGCCACGCCCGCCGCGACGGCGACGTCGCCCGGGCTGACCGCCTCGGGCCGGGGCGGGAACGCCACGGGGATGGTCTTGCCGAGCCACGGCAGCCGGGTGGTCTCGTCGAGGACGGTGACCCGGCCCGTCTCGGCCGCCTCAGCGCCGGTCACCGCGACGCCGGCCCGCTGCTGGGCGTCCGCCGACACCGGCATGCCGCCGTTGAGCAGGATGACCAGGCCGTTCGCGGCGAGGCCGAGCGCCACCAGGCGGGCGCCGTGGTAGGAGCGGTTGAGCCAGGCGTAGAAGCCGAGCGTGAACCAGCACAGCGCCGTCATGGCCGGCAGCAGCGGCTCCCAGCCCCAGCTGCCGGCGACGCCGACGGCGTAGGCGCCCAGCGCCGTGAGGATGAGCCGGCTGCGCACCGGCGGCCGTTCGCCCAGCCGGCGCAGCCGCCCACCTCGTGCGTACCCCGCCACCAGGCCGGCGGCCAGGGCGAGCAGGAGCAGCGCCATATCATCCATCCTGAACCGCTGCGGCGCCGAACGGACGGACGCCACGCCCGCGAGCCCGCGGGTTCGTGGTGGAATGCACGTCAGACGGCGAGAGGAGTCAGCACGTGGCCGAGTTGGTGGCCGCCGAGATGGTGGCCAATGTCCACTCCGTGGCGGTATCCGTGGGTGACCAGGTCGATGCCGGGGCGACCCTGCTGATCCTGGAGTCCATGAAGATGGAGATTCCCGTGCTGTGCGAGGACGGCGGGCTGGTGTCCGAGGTGAAGGTCGGCCCGGGCGACGTCGTCCAAGAGGGCGACGTGCTGGTCGTCCTCTCGTGACGGAGCTGCGGCCGGGCCTCGCGGCCAGCGAGTCGCACACCGTCACCGAGGTCGACACCGCGCTGGCGGTGGGCTCCGGCGACGTCCCCGTGCTGGCGACGCCGCGGCTGGTGGCGTGGATGGAGTCCGCGACCGTGGCCGCCGTCGGCGCCGATCTGGCCGACGGCGACACCACGGTCGGGACGCGGATCGAGGTGGATCACGTCGCGGCGAGTCCGCTCGGCGCGCTCGTCGAGGTGCGCTGCGAGCTGACCGCCGTCGACGGGCGGACCCTGCGGTTCTCCGTCGTCGCACTCGACGGCGACGGTGAGCCCGTGGGTCATGGGACCGTCACCCGCGCCGTCGTCGGGCGCGAGCGGTTCCTGGCCCGCTGGACTCAGCGGGCGTAGGGGTGCGTCGGCAGCGACGGGGACCACTCGTCCTCGGCCCGCGGGAGCGGGTCGTGCCGAGGGCCGCCGTCCGAGACCGTCCAGCGGGCCGCGTAGACCGCGGCGGCGATCGCGACTGCCAGGAGAAGAACGATGTAGGTGCTCATGGCAGTAATTCTGCTCTCCTCGGAATCCTGCCACCAGTGGCAGGACTGCCAGCAGGCATCGACTTCCTGCCAGAGATCTGGCACACTGACGGAATGCTGCGAAATGTCGCTGCCGTGGTGCTCGACGGCGTCGCCCCGTTCGAGCTCGGCGTGCTTTGCGAGGCGTTCGGCGTCGACCGGTCCGACCAGGGGCTGCCGACCATGGAGTTCGACCTGTGCGGCCCGTCCCGGCAGGTCAAGACGTCCATGGGCTTCGACCTGCTCATCGAGCACGGGCTCGAGCGGCTCGAGTCGGCCGACCTCATCGGCGTGCCGGCCATGCCGCGGGGCGACGCGTATCCGGCCGAGCTGCTCGAGGCGCTGAGGGTGGCCGTCGACCGCGGGGCGCGGGTGCTCTCGGTCTGCTCCGGGGCGTTCGTGCTCGGCGAGGCCGGGCTGCTCGACGGGCGCCGCTGCACCACCCACTGGATGTACAGCGGTGAGCTCGCCGCCCGCTTCCCCGACGCCAAGGTCGACCCCGGCGTGCTCTACGTCGACGACGACCCCATCATCACCAGCGCCGGCACGGCCGCCGGGCTCGACGCCAGCCTGCACCTGTGGCGCAAGGAGTTCGGCGCCGACGTCGCCGCCACGGTGGCCCGCCGCATGGTCGTCCCGCCGCACCGCGACGGCGGCCAGGCGCAGTTCATCGAGGCGCCCATCCGGGCCACTCCGGCGCGCACGCTGGCCACAGTCGTCGACTACATGGCCGCGCACCTCGACCAGGACCTCACCGTCGACGACCTCGCGGCCCTGGCCAACATGTCGCCGCGCACGTTCGCCCGCCGGTTCCGCGCCGAGACCGGCACCACGCCGTACGAGTGGCTGCTGACGGCCCGGCTCGCGGCGGCGCAGCGCATGCTCGAGCGCGGCGACGACGTCGTCGAGACAGTGGCCGCCCGCGCCGGCTTCGGCACCGCGGCGGCCATGCGCCATCACTTCGCCAAGCGGCTGGGCACCACGCCGCAGGCCTACCGGGCCGCGTTCTGCGAGCGCCGCCCGGGCGAGGTCGCCGAGGCGTCCTGACGAGCGGTCAGATGCCGGTGGTCGACCGGGGGTAGGCGATCTTCGGGTCGCACTGCACGTTGACCAGGTACGGCACGCCGGCGTCGAACGCGCGGCGCAGCGCCGGGCCGACGTCGCCGGGCTGCGTCACCGTCTCGCCGGCACCGCCCAGGGCCTCGACGACGGCGTCGTAGCCGGTCTCGGGGCGCAGGTCGGCGGCGACGTCATAGCCGTACAGGAATCGCATGGGGTGCTTCTCGAGGCCCCACGCGCCGTTGTTGCCGACCACCATGACCACGGGGAGGTCGTGGCGGACCAGCGTGTCGACGTCCATGAGCGACATGCCGGCCGCGCCGTCGCCGTAGAGCAGCACGACCTGGCTGCCCGGCCGGGCCAGCCGGGCGGCGGCCGCCGCGCCCGCACCGGCGCCGAGGCAGCCGTACGGGCCGGGGTCGAGCCAGCAGCCGGGCCGGCCGGGCTCGATCAGCTTGCCCGCCCACGAGACGAAGTCGCCGCCGTCGCCGATGACCACCGCGTCGTCCTCGAGCACGCGGTTGAGCTCGCCGTAGATGCGTGCGGGGTGGATCGGCTCGCCCTCGGACTCCAGCAGCGGGGCGTCGCGCTCGACGGCGGCGGCCGCCTGGTCGCGCAGGCCGTTGGCCCAGTCGTCCCAGCGCCGCGTGGCCCGCAGCGAGTGCAGGATGCCCTGGAGGACGAGGGTGAGGTCGCCGGCCGCGCTGGCGGCGAGCCCGACGTGCGTCGCGAGGCCCTCGGGGGAGTCGGCGACGTGGACGACGCGGGCCGGGGCGCCGCCGTCGGCGCCGCCGAACGTGCCGAAGCCAAGCCGGAAGTCCAGCGGCGTGCCGACCACCACGACGAGGTCGGCGTTCGTGAACGCGGCCGAGCGGGCGCGATTGACCAGTAGCCGGTGACCCTTGGGCAGCACACCGCGGCCCATGCCGTTGGCCACGACCGGGATGCCCGTCTCCTCGGCGAAGCGCAGCGCGGCCTCTTCGGCGCCGTCCATCCAGACATCGGAGCCGAGGACGACGACGGGGTGCCGCGACTCGTAGATGGCGGTGGCGACGGCGGTGAGGTCGTCGGGGTTCGGCTCGGGCCGGGCCGCCGGCGGCGTGAGGTCGAGACTGACGTCGGCGAAGCTGTACAGCTCGTCCATCGGGACGTCGACGAAGACCGGGCCGCGGTGCGCCGACCGGGCCACGCTGAGCGCGCGGTCGACGACCTCGCCCACGTCGGCCGCCTTGTGCGCCGTCGTCGACAGCTTGGTGACGGGATCGAGCAGCGGCGGGTGGTCGAGCTCCTGCAGCGCGCCGGTGCCCCACCGCCAGGCCGGGGCGCGGCCGCCGACGGCGAGCAGGGGGACGCCGCTGAAGTAGGCCTGCGCGATGCCGCTGACGCCGTTGGTGACGCCGGGGCCGGCGGTGAGCACGACCAGGCCCGGCTCGCGGGTGAGCTTCGCTGTCGCCTCGGCACCGAAGACGGCGGTCTGCTCGTGCCGCACGTCGACGATGCGCGTGGGCGACCCGGCCTTGACCACGGCGTCGTACAGCGGGAACACGTGCGCGCCGGACAGCGTCCACATGGTTCCGACGCCGTGCGCCTCGGCGACGGCCAGCGCGTGCTGGCCCGCGTGACCGCTGAGCTCGATGTTGTTGCGCTGCGAAACACTCACGGGTTCACCGTACCGGAATCCATCTGCCGATCATGGCGCAGCGGCGAGACCGCAGCGGCATCATGGGGGTCCACCGGCCGCGGCGGGTCCGGTTGCCGTCACCACGCGTGGGTCGGCGGCCGGCGCACCCCGACGACGGAGCAGCAGGGGGCTGGCGACCGACGCTCACAGCGAGTGCGGGAAGGCGAACAGGCGGTCGGGGTCGTAGTGCCGCTTGACGGCGGCCAGCCGGGGCAGGTTCTCGGCGTGGTAGGCGAGCAGGGCGTCGTCGCCCAGAGCCGGGTCGGGGAAGTTCGGGTAGACGCGGCCCGAGCCGTCGGCGTGCGCGATCGCCCAGGACGCGTCCGGCCAGGACGAGGCCGTCGCGGCGCCGTGCTCGAGCAGGAACCGCTCGCCGCGGTGGGCGAACGCCGTCGCGCCGGTGGGCACCCGGTTGTAGGCGCCGCCCAGGGCCGCGAACGCGAGCCGGCGCGGCCCGGTGTCGTCGCGCAGGCCGAGCTCGAGCGCGGCGCCGAGCGCGTCGATCGTGCTCCGCCGCAGCGGCCGGGCGAAGAGCTCCGACCGGATCCGCCGCCCGCCAACGATGTCGTCCAGCGGATCGCGGCCGGCGAGCATCGCCTTGAGCCCCGAGTACGCGACGCCGCCGCGCAGCTCGAGCCGCGCCCCCACGGCCGCGCGGAACCCGTCGAGCACGCGGCGGGTCGGCGCCTCCGGGAGCAGCGACGCGCCGCCGATCGCCACCTCGGCCGGCCGGCCGGGCACGGCGAGGACGGACAGGTCGACGGTGACCTCGTCGGGTGCGTCCGGGGCCCAGTCCTGCCAGGCTTCGACGACATCGGCCAGCGGGGCACGCGGCGGTCCGAACGCCACCAGCGTCGTCGCCGGCTCCGGCACGGTGGCGAAGACCAGCGACGTCACGATGCCGAACTGGCCGCCGCCCGCGCCGCGCAGCGCCCAGAACAGCTCCGGCTCGCGCTCGGCGTCACAGTCGACGACCCGGCCGTCGGCCAGGACCACCCGCGCACCCGCCAGCCGGTCGCAGGTGAGCCCGTACCGCCGCCCGAGCAGGCCGATCCCGCCGCCGAGCGTGAGGCCGGCGATGCCCACCGTCGGCCCGCAGCCGGCCGGCAGCGTCCGCCCTCGCCGGTGCAGGGCCTCGTACACCCCGGCCAGCCGCGCGCCGGCCCCGATCGTGGCCACTCCGCGGGCCGTCACGTCGACGCCGTCGAACAGGCCGAGGTCGAGCACGATGCCGTCGGTGGACGACCGGCCCGCGAAGCAGTGCCCGCCGCCGCGCGGCACCACCGGGGTCCCGGTCGACCGCGCGTACTCCAGCGCCCGGACGATGTCGGCGACCGATCCGCAGCGCACCACCAGCCGGGGCCGGACGTGCGCGAATCGCACGTCGGCCGGCCGGCGCGCCGCCTCGTAGCCCGGGGACCCGGGCCGGAACACCTCGCCGTCGACGTCGATCACGCCCACGACGCTACGGCCGTGCCGGACGGGCCGATTGAACGAACCGGCCAGCCCTCAGCGCTGGCGGTACAGCCAGGGCGCGCTGGAGCGCAGGGCCGCCTGCAGGGCGAGCATGAGGTCGGAGCGGACCGCGGGCATCGCCTTGACGGTGCTGGCGACGTTCTGCGCCGGGGTGCCCTGCACGCCGAGCAGAAGCTGCAGGTGTAGCGCCCGCAGGTAGTCGAGGGTGTTCTCGCGCGCCGCGGCCCGCTTCGAGGGCGGCCGCGAGTCCTCCTGCCAGGCCTGCGCCAGGCGGTCGAGCCAGCCCTCGAGCGACTCGATGGTGACGAGGTCGCGGTGCAGGATCGACATGGAGGCGTAGGCGAGCCGCTGCTCCTCGCCGGCCGAGAACCGGTGCCGGGTCGGCGTGGTCAGCCGCTCGGCGACCACGTCGAGGAGCACCCGCAGCTCGTCGGCGTTCAGGTGCCGCGACGCGCTGAGTGCGCCGAGCACGTCGGCCCCGTGCACGACGACGTTGGCCCAGCCCTGGCTGGGGGTCCAGCCGCGCAGGTCGCGCTCGGCGAGGAACCAGCCGACGGCCTGGTCGGCCCACGTGAGCACGGCCGCCGGGTGCAGCCCGTGGCTGATGTTGTCGCGGGCGATGACCTCGGCCAGCACGCTGGCCGAGAAAGACCGGCGCAGTACGGAGTCGGTGCCCTCTTCGCCCAGGCCCTTCTTCAGGCCGAGCGCGAGGCCGTCGCCCAGGCCGATGAGCAGTTCGTCGTAGACGCCCTCGCGGATCCAGGTCTGCAGGACGGAGCGGGCGATGTCGTCGCGGACGTGCGGGTCGGGATCGCCCAGCATGGTGACCAGCTCGATGGTGAGCTCGTCGAGCGCGGCGCCCTGAGGTAGCCGGAAGCCGTCGGCGACGACCTGCTCCCAGTAGGACTGCTGCACGGAGCAATCCTCGCAGAACCACCTTGGTAGAGGGAAGCGAGGTGACGAGAGCTACGCTCATGACGTGCCGTCGCTCAACGACGTCGTCCAACGTCACACCGATCTCTCCGAGGCCGATCTCGACTGGCTGCATGCCCTGATCGCCGACTGGCAGCTGCTGGCCGACCTCTCCTTCGCCGACCTCGTGCTGTGGGTGCCCGACCGCGACGGCGACGGCTACCGCGCCGTGGCCCAGATGCGCCCGACCACGGGCCCGACGGCGTACGTCGAGGACCTCGTGGGGACGTACCTGGTCAAGGGCCGCCGTCCGCTGATCGACACCGCCTACACCGAGGGCCGCATCCGCCGCGAGGGCGACCCCGAGTGGTGGGACGACGTCCCCGTGCGGGTCGAGGCCATCCCGGTGCGCCACGAGGGGCAGGTCATCGCCGTCATCGGCCGGCACACCAACCTCATCGCCGTCCGCACGCCCAGCCGGCTCGAGCTGTCGTATCTCGAGTGCGGCAGCCAGTTGGCCACGCTCATCACCGAGGGCCGGTTCCCGCACTCCACCCGCACCGACATGGGCCGGCGGGGCGCGCCGCGGGTCGGCGACGGCCTCATCCGTCTCGACGCCGACGGCGTCGCCGTCTACGCCAGCCCCAACGCGGTCTCCGCCTACCGCCGGCTCGGCCTGGCCGCCGACCTCGTCGGTGAGCACCTGGGCAAGGCCACCGCCACGCTGGCGCCGCCGCCCGGGGCGCGCGACGAGCCGCTCGAGGACGTCCTGGGCGGCAAGCAGCACGTCCGCACCGAGATCGAGGGCAACGGCGCGGTGATGACGCTGCGGATCATCCCGCTCGATCCCGGCGGCCAGCACGTCGGCGCGCTGGCGCTGTGCCGCGACGTCACCGAGGTCCGCCGCCGCGAGCGCGAGCTGCTGACCAAGGACGCGACGATCCGCGAGATCCACCACCGGGTCAAGAACAACCTGCAGACGGTGGCGGCCCTGCTGCGGCTGCAGGCACGGCGCATCGCCTCGCCCCAGGGCCGGGCGGCACTCGACGAGGCGGTACGCCGCGTCGGCTCCATCGCCATCGTCCACGAGACCCTCTCGCAGACCGTCGACGACACCGTCGCCTTCGACGACGTCGCCGACCGCCTGCTCGCCATGGTCTCCGAGGTCGCCGCGACGACGTCCGACGTCCGCGCCACCCGCGAGGGGACGTTCGGGATCCTGGGCGCCGAGACGGCGACGCCGCTCGCCATGACGCTCACCGAGGTGCTGCAGAACGCCGTCGAGCACGGCCTCGACCGGCGCGGCGGGGCCGTGCTGCTGACGGCGGAGCGCTCCGACGGGCGGCTCCTGGTCACCGTCGAGGACGACGGCGTGGGCCTGCCGGCCGGCTTCGACGCCGCCACCACGGGCAACCTGGGCCTGCAGATCGTCCGCACGCTGGTGGTGGGCGAACTGGCCGGAACGCTGGACATCGGGCCGAGGGGCGGTGGCGGGACTCGGGTCGTACTCGATCTGCCGGTCGTGGTGCCGGCGCCGAGCTGAGTCGCCGCTGCTTGCGGGGGTCCGCGGACCGGCCGGATCGCTGCGCGGCTGAGCGCGACCTCCGCACCGGGCTGCGCGAGCGCGGCAACCTCTACGCCGGGCTCCGGGATCCGGCCCGGTCCGTGCGCGCCCGTGGTCGCGTTGCGTCGGGGGCTCCGGCGCCTCCACGTAGCCACCCCGGACGTACCGACGCCCCGCCGAATCCGGGGTTCTGGCGGGGCGTAGCGTTCAGTGCTGTTGTCGGTGCCGGCTCTCGGCGTCAGTAGGCGCGGGCGCGAGCTCGCGCGTTGCGACGCTTCAGGGCGCGGCGCTCGTCCTCAGAGAGCCCACCCCACACGCCGGCGTCCTGGCCGCTCTCGAGAGCCCAGCTCAGGCAGGCTTCGCGCACGTCGCAGCGACGGCAGACGGTCTTGGCCTCCTCGATCTGGAGCAAGGCGGGACCGGTGTTCCCGATCGGGAAGAACAGCTCGGGGTCCTCGTCTCGACAGGCGGCACGGTGGCGCCAATCCATGGTTCTCACAGCTCCTTATGGTGTAGTGCCGAACGGATCAGCCGTTCGGCCACGTTGCACTTCGTGAATTCGTTCACGAATCCCTGCCCGACCCTGTGGCTCCATGCGGGCCGAGGGGGATGACGCGAAGTCCTGCGGCGGCCTACCGCGCGCTCATGGCGCACGTGTAACCGCGTCGCCCTACCAGGGTGACAAGTTCGTGATGCATCTACAAGGGCTTTGTGTAATCCGTCTCATGAAGGTCGGTGTAGCGTCGGTCACAACATCGGTCCAAAACAGCCAAGATGGGACCATAACCGGCGCTCCTTGTGGTGGCAAGGGTTCTGCGGACCTGCGACCAGTACCCACTCATCAGTAGGCGATGCGCAACGCGTCCGGCACCGATGTCAGCGTGATCTCCGTCCGGTCCCCGATGTAGTCGCCGTCGACCTGCACCGGCTGTGGCGTCGGCGCCCGCAGCACCAGGGTCGAGCGGTCGTGCAGCGACACGACGTCGCGCCCGCGCGGTCCGCGCTGCGTGGTCAGCTGGGCCAGGTGCAAGAGCGTGGGCGCCAGCCGCAGGCTGGTCAGGCCGAACACGTCGAGACCGGCGTTGAGGTCGGCGAACGGCGTGGGCCGCAGCGGCCGCGCGCCGAGGTAGGTCCAGGGCGTGCAGTTGGTGATGATGACGACCAGCAGGCCGGCGATGGGCAGCCCGTCGTCGGCGGTGAGCTCGATGACGCCGTGCCGCCGCTCGGGCTGGGCGAAGAACCGCCGGATCGCCGTGCGGATGTACAGCTGGACGGTCGACACCCGGCCGCGCTCGCGCTCGGCCTCGACGGCCTGGATGACGTCGGCGTCGAGCCCGATCCCGGCCGTGAAGGTGAAGTAGCGGTCGTCGAGGCGGCCCAGCCCGATGCTCTGCCGCCGCCCCGAGCGCAGCGCGTCGAGCAGCAGCCCGGTGGCCTCGATGGAGTTCTCGGGGATGCCGAGGTTGCGGGCCAGCACGTTGGTGCTGCCGCCCGGGATGATCGCGATGTCGGGCACCTTCTCGCCCGGGACCGGCGCCGGCTCGAGCAGGCCGTTGACGACCTCGTTGACGGTGCCGTCGCCGCCCACCGACACGACGAGGTCGACGCCGTCGGTGCGGGCCTTGCGGGTCAGCTCGGTGGCGTGGCCGCGGTGGGTGGTCTCGGCGACCTCGAGGTCGAGGTCGTTGCTCAGTGCCGACAGCAGCACGTCGCGGGTGCGCACGGACGTCGTCGTGGCGTTGGGGTTGAGGACGACGAGAGCGCGCATGTGAGACACCCTACGATCCGGTGGTGCGCCGCCGGTCAGCGGAACATGCCCTCGCGCAGTTGGATCAAGGTGCGTGCGAGCAGCCGCGATACGTGCATCTGCGAGATGCCGATCTCGCCGGCGATCTGCGACTGCGTCATGCCGCGGAAGAACCGCAGCACGATGATGCGCCGCTCGCGGTCGGGCAGTCCGCTCAGCAGCCGGGCCAGCGTCTCGCGGTTCTCGACGCCCTCGAGTGCCTCGTCGTCCTGGCCGATGGTCTCGATGGTGCTGGGCGCGTTGTCGCCGGGCTCCGGCGAGTCGAGCGAGACGGTGCTGTAGGCGGCCGCCGTCTCCAGGGCCTCGAGCACCTCCTCCTCGGTGGTCCGGGTGGCCTGGGCGAGCTCGGCGATGGTGGGCGAGCGGCCCAGCTGCTGCAGCAGGTCCGTCGTCGCCGTGCTGATGGACAGCCGCAGCTCCTGCAGCCGGCGCGGGACACGGATGGCCCAGCCCTTGTCGCGGAACCAGCGCTTGATCTCGCCGAGGATGGTCGGTGTCGCGTACGTGGAGAACTCCGCGCCGCGGCCGGGGTCGTAGCGGTCGATCGCCTTGATGAGGCCGATGGTGGCCACTTGGACGAGGTCTTCGTACGGCTCGCCGCGGCCGGCGAACCGGCGGGCCAGGTGCTCGGCCAGGGGCAGGTGCAGGGTCGTGAGCCGGTTGCGGATCTCGGCGCGTTCGGGGTCGTCGGGACCGAGGCGGGACAGCAGCTCGAGCAGTGCCCTGCTGGTGGCGCGGTCGACGGTGCCGCGCGGGGTCTCGCCGTCGGTGTCGTCGAGCACCGGCGGCGGCTCGACGGCGGCGACGACCGGTCTGACGACGTCGATGGCCGGACCGGCGGGCTCGTCCATGGCCTCGCTGGTCAGCCGCACCTCGGCAGCTCCCACCGCCCGACTCAACCCCGCTTCTTCCGCAGCATGATGGAGACGCGGCCGTCCTCGACCCGCGAGTGCACCTCGCCGGCCAGCGCGGACAGCACCGTCCACGCGAAACTGTCGCGACTGGGCAGGTCGGTCTGGGCAGCCGGCACCGACACCACCACGTCGAGGATGTCGGTGTGCAGCTGGAAGCTGCAGTGCATGTTCGAGCCCTGGACGGCGAGCGGGAGCAGCATGGCGCCGGCCTCGTCGACGGCGATGCGCAGGTCCTCGATCTCGTCGAGCGTGAAGCCGATGCGAGCGGCCAGCCGGGCAGCGGTGGTCCGCAGCACGGTGAGGTAGGCGCTGGACGCCGGTACCTGCAGCTCAACCAGGTCACCGAACGACGAACCGGACTCGCTCACCAAACCTCCTCGTGTGTGGTGCTCCCCGAACAGGGTGTCACACCTGGGGCGGAGAGTCCTCACGCCGCCGGGTCGCCCCGCTCGGGACACTCCGACGCATCCTGCCATCCGAGCCGGTCGGCGTGAACCCGGAACGGCTCGTGGAACTGGTTAGCATCGGGGGATGCTCGCCGCCTACGCCTCGACGCTGGACGCCGCCGACCCGCTCTCGGGGCTGACCCTAGGGGAGCGGCCCGAGCCCGCGGTCCCCGACGGCTGGACGACGGTGACCGTGCGGGCGACGGCGCTCAACCACCACGACCTGTGGTCACTGCGCGGCGTCGGCCTCGACGCGAGCCGGCTGCCGATGATCCTGGGCTGCGACGCCGCCGGGGTCACCGACGACGGTGCCGAGGTGCTGGTGCACGCCGTCGTCTCCGACCCCGACTGGCGCGACGACGAGACCCTCGACCCCAAGCGGTCGCTGCTGTCGGAACGATTCCAGGGCACGTTCGCGGCACGGGTGGCGGTTCCACGTCGCAACCTGGTGCCCAAGCCCGCCGCGCTGTCGTTCGAGGAGGCGGCGTGCCTGCCCACCGCATGGCTGACGGCGTACCGCATGCTGTTCACGCAGGCGCAGGTGGTGCCCGGCCAGACGGTGCTCGTACAGGGCGCGGGCGGCGGGGTGTCGACGGCGCTCGTGGCGCTCGGCGCGGCGGCCGGGGCGCGGGTCTGGGTGACGTCGCGCGACCCCGGCCGGGCGGCGCGGGTGCGGTCGCTGGGAGCCGACGAGGTGTTCGCAAGCGGCGCGCGGCTGCCGGCGCGGGTCGACGCCGTCATGGAGACGGTCGGCGCGGCGACCTGGCAGCACTCGCTGCGGTCGCTGCGGCCGGGCGGAACGCTGGTCGTGTCCGGCGCGACGTCGGGCTACGAGGCGCCGACGGAGCTGAACCGGCTGTTCTTCCTGCAACTGCGCGTGCTGGGATCGACCATGGGCACGCGCGACGAGCTGGCGCGCCTGGTGGCGTTCTGCGAGCGGACCGGGCTGCGCCCGGTGATCGACCGCGTCCTGCCGCTGACGGAGGCCGAGGACGGCTTCGCCGCCCTGGACCGCGGCGAGGTCTTCGGCAAGGTCGTGTTCACGCCGTAAGGCGGGTTTCCCCGTCCGCCTGCTGCCCATTCTCTTGAGCCGCGCGGGTGCCTTCGAGTTCGCGCGCTCTGTGCTTGCGCGCCGCCGGGCTCGGGGGGTGGG
>NZ_SMKL01000078.1 GCF_004348545.1 Jiangella ureilytica
GTCTCCACCACCCCGGCCCGTCTCCACCACCCCGGCCCGTCTTCACTACCACGGCCCGTCTTCTGCCCGGCGGTCGGCGCTCAGAGGACGGCTGGCGGTAGTGAAGACAACCGACGGTAGTGAAGACGACCGACGGCAGTGAAGTCCCTGGGGGCCGGGCGTCACCGCGAGCCGGGCGTCACCGCGAGCCGGGCGTCACCGCGAGCCGGGCATCACCGCGAGCCGGGCGTCACCGCGAGCCGGGCGTCACCGCGAGCCGGGCGTCACCGCGAGCCGGGCGTCACCGCGAGCCGGGCGTCACCGCGAGCCGGGCGTCACCGCGAGCCGGGCGTCACCGCGGCGGAGACAGAACGACGCCGGCCGAGGGTGAGCCCCGGCCGGCGTCGGTGTCGCTGTGACTTCAGCGGCTGCTGCGACGGCGCAGCGCCTCGTCGACCTCGGGGTCGCCGAGCTGGCTCAGCCAGGTCAGCAGCTCCGGATAGGTCGACGGGTTGGCGGCGACGTACTTGCGCAGCCCCGGCTCCTGGGCGGCGATGTCGGCCAGGACCTGCAGCGGCGTGTTGGGGTCGAGCGCGGTGCGGGCGTCGAAGCCGGACGTGCCCGGTGCGTCGGTGACCGGCGGCTGGTCGACGCGGGTGGCCGGCTCGACCCGCGGCTGGTCGACCCGGGTCGCGGTGTCGTCGGCCGCGGTGTCGTCGGCGGCCAGGCCGCTGATCGGGCCGGGGCCGTCGCCGCCGATGCGGCCGGACGGGGTCGCGGCCGTGCCGTTGCCCGTGCCGGACCCGCCGGCCGGGGCGTCGGTGGCCGTCCTCACTTCGTCGGCCGGGACGGCGGGGCTGGCCGGCACGTCGCCGTCGGCCTTCGCTGCGTCGGCGTCGGCCCTGGCCTCGGCGAACCGGGCGTCGGCCGCGGCGTGCGACTCGTCGACCCGCGCCTTCGCGTCGGCCTCGGCCTTGGCGGCGTCGGACCGCGCGGCGTCGGACCGCGCGGCGTCCTCGCGGGCCTTGGCGTCGGCCTTCGACTCAGCGGCCCGGGTGGCGGCCGCGCCGGTGGCCGCGGCGGCGGCACCGGCGGCCACGCCCGCGCCGGCCGGTCGCTCGGCCCGCTCCGGCTCCGACGAGTCGCCGGGGCCGTTGCCGGGCAGCACGCTGCTGAGGCTGAGCTGGTTGGCGCCGATGGGGCCGTACTCGGAGCGCACCGACGACGGCACCGTGAGCATCAGGAACAGTGCGAGGCCGAACACCCAGAGCACGCTGAGGATGGTGGCGTCGGCGATCGCGATGACGGTCTCGTCGGCGGCGCCGAGGATGGCGGCGATGACGATGCCCAGGAGGATGAACACCCCGCCCACGACGACCGCGATGGCCCGGCCGGCGTTGCCGTCGCGGACCAGCGCGTTGCGGCCGACCAGTGCGGCGAGCACCAGGACCAGCATGAGCACCAGGACGACGATGGAGATGCCGCGGCCCACGTCGGTGCCGATGATCTGCAGGATGTAGAACACGACCCCGGCAGCGGCGGTCAGCATGACGAGTTCGAGTGCCCGGACGCTGACGGCCGGCCAGTAGGCGGCGCCGGTCTGGTGCGTGTACCGCGTCCGCAGGCCCGGCGCGGCCGCCGCGACGGCGATGGCCGGGATCAGGATGAGCTGTGGGCCGAACGTGCTGAGGCTCCACGCGTCGGCCATGGTGCCGTCGGCGCCGAGCTGCCAGACGCCAACGAACAGCGCCGTGATGCCGAGCAGCACGAGCACGTCGCGCCAGGCGGCGTCGCCGCGGAACACGCCCCACAGCGGCAGCGCAGCCAGTGCCAGGAAGAACAGCATCGAGACGACGAGGTAGGTGACCTGCTCCCACTCGAGCACGTCGGCGTCGTCGGTGAGGAAGGTGACCAGGCTGATGACGGTCAGCAGCGCGAACAGCGCGCCGATGCCCAGCGCGATCCACCGCCACAGGGCGCCGTCGCCGCCGTCGGACGGGGTCTGCTCGGCCTGGCGGCCCTGGGCGGCCAGCAGCGCGCCGGCCAGGCCGAACATGAGGCCGACGCCGACACCGTCGCCGCCGTTCTCGCCGACGTAGCCGAGGATCAGGGTGATCAGCACGACCACGACGTAGGGCGCGTTGGCCGCGAGCCTGGCCAGCCGAAGCTCCGCGGTGCCCCACGAGCCCGGCAGCACGCCTCCGCGCTGCAGGTACGGCAGCGCCAGGGAGATGACGGACAGCAGCGTCACGAGGATGACGTAGACCTTGCCCGTCACCGTGTCGGAGAGGTCCCACGGCATGCCGAACGAGACCAGCAGGAGCACGAGGGCGACGATGTCGCGGACGTAGTCGAGTGCCGGGATGTCCGCGAAGGGGTTGGTGCCGCGCCCCGCTGCGCCGGGCGTGCCGGCGCCGGGCGTGCCGGCGCCGATCGGGCCGCTCTGCCGCGTCCCCGGCTGCCCGGACGGTGGCGCTCCGGCCTGGGTCCGGCCCGCCCCGGCTTCCGCGGTCGCCGCCATGGGCGAGCCGCAGTTGCCGCAGAAGGCCGAGCCGGTGGCCGGCGCCCCGCAGTTACTGCAGAAGTTCATTCGTCTCTCCGTCTCGGTCGGTCGCTTCGGAGGGTCACGCGCGGGCAGCGCCGGACTCCGTGAGCGCCTGGTGTGCCCCGGACTCGATCGGCCGCACGTTAGCGCACTCGGATGCCGATGGCTACGAACGCAGCGCCGAGACCGGCGTGCCGTCGGGGCCGGCGACGTAAACCGGTATACCCGGTCCGCCCAGATCCGACACTACGACCACGTCGACCTCGTGCGGGGCGGCGCCCGTGACGACGGCCGCAGCCTCGAGCCCCGTCGCGCCGCTGGACACCGCCGAGGCGACGGCCAGCTGCAACGCGGTGAGCCGGAGCGACGGGAGCGTGACGTCGGCCGCGGCGTACGTGCGGCCGTCGGTGTCGCGGACGGCGGCCCCGCCGGCGGCACCGGTGCGGACCCGCGCGGACCGGGCCAGGGTGAGGATCTTGGCGTCCTCGGCGTCGAGTACGGCGGGGTCGAGTGCGTCGCTCACGCATGCTCCTCGTGCGGCTCGGTGTCGCTGACCTGAACGAGCCGGCTCACCCGAACGGTTCCGATGCGGTTGCGCCGGCCCGACGGTCCCTCGGCGACCAGGCGCAGCCCCGCGACGTCGACCTCGGCGCCGGCGATGGGCACCCGGCCCAGCTGCTTGGCCATGAGCCCGCCGACGGTGTCGACGTCGTCGTCGGACAGCTCCAGCCCGAACAGCTCGCCGAGGTCGTCGATGTGCAGCCGCGAGCTGACCCTGACCACGCCGTCGTCGAGGGTCTCGACGCCGTCCTCGTCGGAGTCGTACTCGTCGGTGATCTCGCCGACGATCTCTTCGAGGATGTCCTCGATGGTGACCAGGCCGGCGGTGCCGCCATACTCGTCGACGACGACGGCGACGTGGATGCGCTGGGCCTGCATCTCGCGCAGGAGGTCGTCGGCGGGCTTGGAGTCGGGGACGAAGAACGCCGGGCGGAGCACGGACTCGATGCGCTCGACGGACTCGGCGTCGCGGTTGTCGTAGAGCCGGCGAGCGACGTCCTTGAGGTAGGCGATGCCGAAGATGTCGTCGAGCCCGCCGGGGCCGACCGCCGGGATGCGGCTGAACCCGCTGCGCAGCGCCAGCGACTGGAACTGCCGCAGTGTCTTGCCGGCCTCGATGAACACGACGTCGGTGCGCGGCACCATGACCTCGCGGACGACGGTGTCGCCGAGCTCGAAGACGGAGTGGATCATCTGCCGCTCGCCGGACTCGATGATGCGCCCGGCTTCGGCGAGATCGACCAACTCGCGCAGTTCGGCCTCAGTCGCGAACGGCCCTTCGCGGAAGCCCTTGCCCGGGGTGAGCGCGTTGCCCAGCATGATGAGCAGCTTCGGGATGGGCCCGAGGACCCGGGTGATGCCGATGAGCAGGCCGGCGAAGGCGAGCGCGATGCCTTCGGCGTGCTGGCGGCCCAGCGTGCGCGGCGCGACGCCGATGACGACGAACGAGACGACGACCATGCTGCCGGCGGCGACGAGCACTGTCTGCCACCAGAGGTCGAAGTACTCCTCGCACACCACCGCGACCATGACGACGGCGGCGACCTCGCAGGCCATGCGCACCAGCAGGGCGGTGTTCAGCGCGGGGACGGGGTCCGATGCGGCCCGCACCAGCGCGGCCGACCCGCGGCGCCCGGCGCGCTGCAGCTCTTCGGCGCGGGTGCGCGAGATGCTGGACAGCGCCGCCTCGGACATCGCGAACAGCATGGCGACGATGACCAGCACGGCCGCCGACACCAGCAGCCAGACGGTGGACGCCCCACCCGCGGTGGTGGCGGTGTCGGCGGCCAGCGACGGCGCGGCGGACAGCGGTGACGCGGGCAGCGGTGAGGCGAACATCAGCGGGCGCCTCCCCGGGCGTTCCGCCAGTCGGTCAGCAGCTGTTTCTGCAGCCCGAACATCTCCTTCTCCTCTTCCGGCTCGGCGTGATCGTAGCCGAGCAGGTGCAGGATGCCGTGCGCGGTCAGCAGCTGCAGCTCGTCCTCGGTGCTGTGACCGGCGGCCTTGGCCTGGGTGGCGGCGACGTCGGGGCAGAGCACGACGTCGCCGAGCAGCCCGGGCTCGGGCTCGGCGTCGTCAGGGGTGGGCCGCAGCTCGTCCATGGGGAACGACAGCACGTCGGTGGGTCCGGGCTCGTCCATCCACTGCACGTGCAGCTGTTCCATGGTGCCGGTGTCGACCAGCAGGATGGCCAGCTCGGCCAGCGGGTGGATGCGCTGGTGGTCGAGGACGAACCGGGCGAGGTCGGACAGCGTCTTCTCGTCGACCTCGGCGCCGGACTCGTTGTTGACCTCGATGGTCACGGGCGCCGGCCGGGGACGCGCGAGCGCCCGTTGCCCCCTGCCGCCTCCTGCGCGGCGTCGTAGCGGGTGTACGCCTCGACGATCTCGCCCACGAGCCGGTGCCGCACGACGTCGCGGCTGCTGAGGCGGCAGAAGTGGACGTCGTCGATGCCGTCGAGGATGCCCTCGACCACACGCAGCCCGCTGGTGGTGCCGGCCGGGAGGTCGACCTGGGTGACGTCGCCGGTGATGACCATCTTGGAGCCGAAGCCGAGCCGCGTGAGGAACATCTTCATCTGCTCGGCCGACGTGTTCTGCGCCTCGTCGAGGATGACGAACGCGTCGTTGAGCGTGCGGCCGCGCATGTACGCCAGCGGCGCGACCTCGATGGTGCCCTCGGTCATGAGCCGCGGGATCGAGGCCGGGTCCATCATGTCGTGCAGCGCGTCGTACAGCGGGCGGAGGTAGGGGTCGATCTTCTCCGACAGCGTGCCGGGCAGGAACCCCAGCCGCTCGCCCGCCTCGATGGCCGGGCGGGTGAGCAGGATGCGGCTGACCTGCTTGGCCTGCAGCGCCTGCACGGCCTTGGCGACGGCCAGGTACGTCTTGCCCGTGCCCGCCGGGCCGATGCCGAAGATGACCGTGTGCTTGTCGATGGCGTCGACGTAGCGCTTCTGGTTCAGCGTCTTCGGGCGGATGGTGCGGCCGCGGTTGGAGAGGATGTTGGCCGTGAGCACCTCGGCCGGGCGCTCGCCGGTGCGGGCACGCAGCATGGACACGGTGCGCTCGACCGCTTCGGGGGTCATGCCCTGACCGGTGCGCAGCACCGCCACCATCTCGTCGATGACGCCCTCGGCCTCGGCGATGTCGCCCGGCCGGCCGGTCATGGTGATCTGGTTGCCGCGCACGTGGATGTCGACGCCGGGGAACGACGTCTCGACGACCTTGATGAGCTCGTCACCGGAACCGAGCAGGCTCACCATGGAGATGCTCGTCGGGACGACGATGGTGTGCTGGGCGGCCTGCTGGTCGGCCTGATCTGTCTTCGTCATGGGCGGCCCCCGCTGGGCCCGTCACGCCTACTTCCCGTCTCGGTGACGCCGTTCACTGATGCCTTGAATGCTACCCGCGAGGGCCGACAAGTCATTCCGAATACGTCGTCCGGCTCAGCCGGGCGGCCAGGTCATGGCCCGCCCGCCGAGGACGTGCCCATGGACGTGGAACACCGACTGACCGGCCTCGGACCCTGTGTTGAACACCAGCCGGTACGCCTCGATTCCCTCGCCGGCGGCGACGGCGGCGGCCTCGCGGACCAGTTCGGCCAGCGTGCCGGGCGCGGCAGCGGCGAGCGACGCGACGTCGCGGTGGTGCTCGCGCGGGATCACGAGGACATGTGTCGGCGCCTGCGGCGAGATGTCGCGGAATGCCAGCGTGTGCTCGGACTCGCGCACGACGTCGGCCGGGATCTGCCCGCCGGCGATCTTGCAGAACAGGCAGTCGGCGTCTGCGCTCACGGTGCCTCCGGTGTTCGGGTAGCAGGGATCGTAGGGCACCGGGGCGACACGGAGGTGACGCCGTCGCCGTCGTCGATGCAACCGCACCCGCCCGCCGGGCGTCATCCAGGAGGAAGGACCACCGCGGCGGGGTGTCCTCACCTGTGCCGTCGCCGCCTGACCGTACCCTCTGGAGCCATGCCGAACCCGCCCGACGAGCAGCCCGACCCGTCCGCCGCGCCCGCGCCCGCACCGGACGACCGGTCGCGCAGGCGCCGCCGCAACCGCCGCATCCTGATCGGTACCCTGGCGACGCTGCTGGTGCTCGTGCTCGCCGTGGCCGGCGTCGCGTTCTACTTCGTGAACCGGCTGTCATCGAACATCGAGCGCATCCCCGACGCCTTCGACATCCCCGAGACCGCACGCCCGGCCGAGCTGCCCGGCGACAGCATCACGTTCCTGCTGGGCGGCCTGGACGGCGCCGACAAGGTCGACGTGTACGAGCCCGGCGCGGCCCGCACCGACACCATCATGCTGGCGCACTTCCCCGAGAGCCGCGATCGCGGCTACCTGGTCTCGATTCCCCGCGACACCTGGATCGACATCCCGGGCCACGGCCGCAACAAGATCAACGCCGCCTACTCCTTCGGCGGCCCGGCGCTGTTCGTCCAGACCCTCGAGGAGCTCACCGGCATCCGCGTCGACCACTTGGCGCTGATCGACTGGAACGGGTTCGAGGCACTCACCGACGAGCTGGGCGGCGTCACGCTCACGTTCGACGAGGAGACCCCGCTCGCCGACTCCGACGACCCGCTCCCGCCGGGCACCCACACCCTCACCGGGGAGCAGGCGCTGCAGTACGTCCGCGACCGCAAGGACCTCCCCGGCGGCGACTTCGACCGGGTCAAGCGGCAGCAGAACTTCATCCGCGCGCTGATGAACGAGATGATCTCGTCCGGCACGCTCACCGACCCCGGCAAGGTCAACGGCATCGCCGGCGCCGTCGGACAGGCGGCCCGCGTCGACGAGGAGCTCAGCGCATTCGGCATGGTCGACCTCGCCCTGTCCATGCGCGATCTGCGCGCCGACGACATGACGTTCCTGACGGTGCCCACCGACGGCACCGGCATGGCCGGCGCGCAGAGCATCGTCGTCTACGACGAGGAGCGGGCGAACCAGCTGTGGGCCGCGCTCGCCGCGGACGACATGGACGCCTTCCTGTCCGCCAACCCCGACCTCGTCACCGGCGCCGACGTCCGGTGACCGGGTTCTGACGGCGTTCTGCTGAAGATCGCCGGCCCGATCCCCTACGGTGGGCGCGCGATCCGGTAAACCAGGACCGGGCGCAACGCGTCAGTAGGGGTATGTGGTGCAGGACAGGACGGCGTCCGCGGCCGACGAGGCCATCACGGACCTCTACGCGGCCCACTACGTCCGACTGGTCCGAATGGCCACGCTGCTGCAGGTCAGCGAGGCCGTCGCGGAAGAGGTCGTCCAGGACGCGTTCGTCGCCCTGCACCGGCGCTGGCGCCGGCTGCGCGACCCCGCCGCCGCCGTCGCCTACCTGCGCACGTCCGTCGTGCACGGCTGCCGCAGCGTCCACCGTCGCCGCGGCGTCGCGGCCCGCCACCCCGAGGAACCGCCTGGCCACGCGCCCAGCGCCGAGCAGGTCGCCGTCGGCGGCGCCGCCGCGGACGCCGTCGTCGCGGCCCTGCGCGGGCTGCCCGACCGGCAGCGCGAGGCCCTGGTGCTGCGCTACTACGGCGGGCTGTCGGAGTCGGAGATCGCGAGCGCGATGAAGATCAGCAATGGCGCCGTCAAGAGCCATGCGTCGCGCGGCCTGGCCGGCCTGCGCGATGCCATGGCGGAGTGGTCGTGAGGAGGCAGCCGTGAACACGCCCGAGGAGAACTGGACGCCCGAGGAGCGGCGGCTGCACGACGCCCTCGAACGCGCGGCCGAACGAGTGGAGCCGGGTCCCGACGGCCTGGCCCGGATCAGAAGGAGGACGGCGGTGGTCCCGATCTGGCGACGACCGGTGGTGATCGGCCTCGCGGGGGCCACGGGCCTGGCCGCGGCCGTGCTCGTGGGTGGCGCGATCGCCCTCAACGGCAGCGACGACGACACCCCCGTGGCCACCACGACCTCGTCGTCTCCGGCGAGCGAGACACCCACGACTCCCCCGCCGGCGACGACGCCGCCCGCGGACACCACGCCGCCCGTCCAGACGCTGACCGTGCCGGTGTACTACGCGGCCGATTCCGGCGAC
Organism: Jiangella ureilytica; assembly: GCF_004348545.1. GTDB lineage: Bacteria > Actinomycetota > Actinomycetes > Jiangellales > Jiangellaceae > Jiangella > Jiangella ureilytica. The sequence goes on from NZ_SMKL01000078.1 coordinate 8,627, forward strand.
GGGCTGCGGCTCACCCGCGAGTTCCACACCGTCGAGACGTCGCTGTCGCCCATCGCGGCCGCCGTGCACGAGATGCTGGCGGCCCCGCCTGCCGACCCGGACTACGCGACGCTGTGGGCCCCGGGCGCCGAGGTGGTGGCGGGCGAGGTGGGCGAGGGCTTCATCGGCGTCGACCTGACGGGAACGCCGTCGCTCGACGCCACGGATTCCGCCGACCTGGCCTTGCAGCAACTGGTCTACACGGCGACGGCCGCCGCCGCGAACGCCGGTCTGGACGGCTCGCTGCCGGTGCGCATCACCGTCGACGGCGCACCGGTGGAGCGGCTGTTCGACGCCGTGGACGCCGCCGAGCCCGTCGGCCGGGCCGACCCGCTCGAGGTCCGGCAGCTCGTGCAGATCAACGAGCCGGGCGAGGGCGCGACGGTGTCCGGCCCGGTGGACGTCCAGGGCGAGGCCGCGGCGTTCGAGGCCAACGTGCTGTGGGAGCTGCGCCGCGACGGCGAGGTGGTCGACTCGGGCAACACGTCCACGACGGAGTGCTGCACCTTCGCCCCGTTCGACCTGCAGCTTGGCGACCTCGAGCCCGGAACGTACGAGCTGGTCATGAGCGAGGACGACCCGTCCGGCGGTGAAGGCCGGCCGCCCACGAGCGACAGCCGGACGTTCACCGTCGAGTAGGCCGGCTCAGGCCCAGCGAGCGGTCCTCGCGAGCACGACACCGGCGGCGACCGTGCCGGCGGTCGAGGTGCGCAGGACCGTCGGGCCCAGCCGGGCGGCGACGGCGCCGGCGGCGCTCAGCTGGGCCAGCTCGTCCGGCGCCACGCCGCCCTCGGGGCCCACGACCAGCACGATGTCGCCGTCGGCCGGGAGATCGAGTGCGCCGAGCGGCTCGGTGGCCTCTTCGTGCAACACGACGGCGAGAGCCGCCGTGCCCGCCCGCGAGGCGAGCGCCGCCGTCGGCACCGCGTCGCCGACGACCGGCAGCCAGGCGCGGCGGGCCTGCTTGCCGGCCTCGCGCGCCGTGGACCGCCAGCGGCGCAGCGCCTTGTCGCCGCGCTCGCCCGTCCATCGGACCATGCACCGCTGCGCCGACCACGGCAGGATCTCGTCGACGCCGACTTCGGTGAGGGTCTCGACGGCGGTCTCGCCGCGGTCGCCCTTGGGGATGGCCTGGGCGACGACGACGCGCGGCCGCGGCTCCGGCACGTCGACGCGTTCCCGGACCTCGCAGGTCAAGCCCTGCTTCGACGCCGCGACGACGACGCAGCGGGCCAGCTGCCCGGCGCCGTCGGTGAGCTCGACCGTCTCACCGGGCGTGATGCGGCGGACGACGGCGGCGTGCCGGCCCTCGTCGCCGTCGAGGACGACGACGTCCGACGCACGCAGGGCCGCGGCGTCGGCGAGGAACACCGGTGCGGTCAGTTGAGACCTTCCTTGAAGGCGTCGCGGATGCGGGTGAAGAAGTTGCCGTGGCCGCCCACGCCGCCGGGACCCTGCACCCGCTCCTCGTTGCGTAGGCCGGCCAGCTCGCGCAGCAGCTCCTCTTGCCGGGCGTCGAGCCTGGTGGGGGTCTGCACCTCGACGTGGATGAGGAGGTCGCCGCGGCCGGTGCCGCGCAGCTTCGGGACGCCGCGGGCGGCGAGCTTGATGACCTCGCCGTGCTGGACGCCGGGGCGCACCTCGACCGTCGTGGGCCCGTCGAACGTCTCGAGCTCGACCGTGGTGCCGAGCGCGGCCGCCGTCATGGGCAGCTGCAGCGTGCACTGCAGGTTGTCGCCGTTACGGCTGAACACCGGGTGCGGCGTGACCGCCAGCTCGACGTAGAGGTCGCCGGCCGGGCCGCCGCCGGGGCCGACCTCGCCCTGGCCGGTCAGCTGGATGCGGGTGCCGTGGTCGACACCCGCGGGGATCTTGATGGTGAGCGTGCGGCGCGTGCGGATGCGGCCGTCGCCGGAGCACTCGACGCACGGGTTGGGGTTGACGGTGCCGAAGCCCTGGCAGGCCGGGCACGGCCGCGTCGTCATGACCTGGCCGAGGAACGAGCGCTGCACCTGACTGACCTCGCCCTGCCCCTGGCAGGTGGGGCAGGTGACGCGGGTCGCGCCCTTGGCGGTGCCCTCGCCGTGGCAGACCTCGCACACGACGGCGGTGTCGACCTGCAGCTCCTTGGTGGCGCCGAAGACGGCGTCGGACAGCTCGATCTTCAACTGCACCAGGGCGTCCTGGCCGCGGCGGACCCGGCTGCGCGGCCCGCGGGCACTGCTGCCGCCGAAGAACGCGTCCATGATGTCGGTGAACGAGAACGCGCCGCCGAAGTTGCCGCCCGCGCCGCCGCCGCTGGAGAGCGGGTCGCCGCCGAGGTCGTACATCTCGCGCTTGCGGGGGTCGTTCAGGACCTCGTAGGCCGTGACGACCTCTTTGAACCGCTCCTGCGTGGCGGGGTCGGGGTTGACGTCCGGGTGCAGTTGCCTGGCGAGCCGGCGGTACGCCTTCTTGATCTCCTCGCTGGAGGCGTTCTTCGGCACGCCGAGGACTTCGTAGTAGTCGGTGGTGGGCACCCTGTGTCTTCCCTAGTGAGCCTTGAGAATCTTGCTGACATAACGTGCAACGGCGCCGACCGCCGCGATCGTCCCCGGATAGTCCATCCGTGTCGGCCCGACGACCCCCATGCTAGCCAGCGCCAGTTCGCCCGGCCCGTAGCCCGAGGTGACGACCGACGTGGCCAGCAGCCCGCTCTGGGCGTTCTCGCTGCCGATGCGGACCCGGACCGGGGAGGGGCTGGTGGCCTCGCCGAGCAGGCGGAGCAGCACGACCTGCTCCTCGAGCGCGGACAGCAGCGGTTCGAGCTCGTGGTCGAACTCCTGCCCGTAGCGGGCGAGGTTGCCGGTGCCGGCGACGGCGACCCGTTCCTCGTGCCGCTCGATGAGCGTGCTGAGCAGGGTGGCGGTGACGGCGGCGACGGTGGCGCGGTCCTCGGGGCCGAACCGCTCGGTGAGCTCGGTGACCCGGGCCTCGACCGAGGCGAAGTCCTGCCCGACGGCGAGTGCGTTGATACGGGCGCGCAGCTCGCCCACCAGGGCGTCGTCGGCGTCGGCGGGCAGGTCGACGACGCGCTGCTCGACCCGGCCGGTGTCGGTGATGAGCACGACCAGCACCCGCGCCGGGGCCAGCATGACGAGCTCGACGTGACGCACCGTGGACCGGCTGAGCGACGGGTACTGCACGACGGCGGCCTGCCGGGTCAGCTGCGCCAGCAGCCGCACCGTCCGCGACACGACGTCGTCGAGGTCGACCGCGCCGTCGAGGAACGTCTGGATGGCCCGCCTCTCGGGGGCCGAGAGCGGCTTCACCGTCGACAGGCGGTCGACGAACAGCCGATACCCCTTGTCGGTGGGCACCCGGCCGGCGCTGGTGTGCGGCTGGGCGATGTAGCCCTCGTCCTCGAGCGCGGCCATGTCGTTGCGGATCGTGGCCGGGGACACGCCCAGGTGGTGCCGGTCGACCAGGGCCTTCGACCCCACCGGCTCCTGAGTGGCGACATAGTCCTCGACGATCGCCCGCAGGACGTCGAGCTTACGGTCATCGACGGACAACCGGGCACACCTCCCGTCGCACTCTGGCACTCGGCCCTTCCAAGTGCCAATTCTATGTGCTCCGGACCCCTCCCGTCTTTCGCCGCAGGTCGGCCGGGGTTTGCTGAGTTGGCCGGGGTTTGAGGTGGGCTCCCCGTCCCCCTTGCTGCCCATTCTCTTGACCCCGGGCACCCGCCTCAAGCCGGCGCCCTCTGGGGTCACCTCGCCGCTGTGCTTGCGGGGCTTCGGCTTGACCCGGGCACCCGGGGCCTAAGAACGGGGAGACCCTGGGCACGCTTCGCCGGTTCACGTGCCCGTTTCGCCCGGTTCGCCGGGCTGTGCACCGCGATGATCATCGGCGATCCGCTACATCACCAGGCCTTCTGCCGCTTCACCAGGCATGCATGCCTGGTGAAGCGGCAGAGAACCTCGTGATGGCCCCGCCAACGCCGAAATATCTCAGCACGTGGACACCAGCAGGCCAACCGACCCCCGTGCCCGTCGCCAGACTCCCCCCGTCCCCCTGATAGCTGCCCGTTCTTAGGCCGCGGGGACCCGGGTCAAGCGGTCCCTCCGCGCGAAGCGCCGTCGGTCCGCTTGAGGCGGGTGCCCGCGGCTAAGAGAATGGGCAGCAGGGGGACGGGGGAGCCCAGCCCAATCCGGCGCACGGCGCACGGCGCACCCCGGCACGGCGCACTCCGACGAAACCGCACCGCGGGCACCGGGCACCCCGCGGGCACCCCGCGCACTCCGACGAACCCGCACCGCGCGCACCCCGCGCACCCGGGCGCACGGCGCACTCCGACGAACCCGCACCGCGCGCACCCCGCACACCCAAGCGCACCCAAGCGCACCCCGGCGCACCCCGCGCACCCCGCGCACCCAAGCGCACCAAGCGCACCCAAGCGCACCCAAGCGCACCCAAGCGCACCCAAGCGCACCGACATTGTCAGTGCAGCCGCGTAGGTTGCGAAGCGAGCCTCTTCCCCATGATGTGACTCACGTCACATCCGCAGCGGGAAATAACCGGGGATGCCTTCCCCGTTTCAGCTCAGGACAGCTTGAACCGGGGACCAACTCCCCGGTTCGCGAAACGGGGATCGAGTCCCCGTTTCACCGGACGACTCGAAAGGGGAATCATGGGCGGCATGGCGACAGCCGAGCGCAGGGCACAGCCGGCTCGCGTCGACGCCACCCGCAACCGTGAGCGCATCATCGCCGCGGCGCGCGAGGCGTTCGTCGAGCACGGCCCGTCCGTGCCACTCGACGCCATCGCACACCGCGCGGGCGTGGGCAACGCCACGCTGTACCGGCACTTCGCCGACCGGCAGGAACTCATTCTCGTCGTCGCGTCCTATTCCATGGCACGCATCACCGAGCAGGCCCAGGCCGCCCTCGACGAAGAGGCCGACGCCTTCGAGGCGCTTCGACGTTTCGTCCACCGCGCCGCCGACGAGCGGGTCGGCGCGCTCTGTTCGCTGCTGTTCGAAGGTTTCGACAAGAACGACCCGCAGGTGGTCGACGCCCGGCTCCGGCTCGAGGCGGCGGTCACCCGCCTGATGGACAACGCGCGCGAGTCGGGCGAGCTCCGGCCCGACGTCGGCCTCGGTGATCTCATGGTCGCGATCACCCAGCTGACCCGTCCCGTCGCCGGCACCGCGTGCGCCCAGGTCGAGCGCTTCATGCACCGGCACCTCCAGCTCTTCCTTGACGGCCTGCGCGCCCCCGCCCGCTCGGAGCTGAGCGGCACGGCGGTCACGTTCGAGGACTTGGAGACGACGACGTAACCGGTCGTCGTCCCGCAAGCCCCCAGCCGGCCGTCGATTCCGACCCGACCCTCACCGAACCACGCCTTCACACGCATTGATTGGACCCTCGTCATGCCTGAAACACACCAGCCTGATCCCAGGCGCTGGCGGGCTCTGGCGTTCATCGCCATCGCCCAGCTGATGGTGGTGCTCGACGCCACCATCGTGAACATCGCGCTCCCGTCGGCACAGGCCGACCTCGGCATCTCCGACGCCAACCGGCAGTGGGTCATCACGGCCTACGCGCTGGCCTTCGGCAGCCTGCTGCTGCTCGGCGGCCGGGTCGCGGACATGTGGGGCCGCAAGAACACCTTCCTCACCGGCCTGATCGGCTTCGCCGGCGCGTCCGCCCTGGGTGGCGCGGCTGTCAACGAGGCCATGATGTTCGCCTCCCGCGCGCTGCAGGGCGCCTTCGGCGCGCTGCTGGCCCCGGCAGCGCTGTCGCTGCTCGCCGTCATGTTCACCGACGGCAAGGAGCGGGCCCGCGCGTTCGGCATCTTCGGCGCCATCGCCGGTGGCGGCGCGGCGCTCGGCCTGATCCTCGGCGGCATCCTCACCGAGTACCTCGACTGGCGCTGGGTGTTCTTCGTCAACATCCCGATCGCCGCGTTCGCGTTCGTGGGCGCGGTCACCTCGGTGCACGAGCCCGACGGCACCCGCAACCGCTCGCCGCTCGACCTCCCCGGCACCGTGCTGGGCACGCTGGGCCTAGTGACGCTGGTCTACGGCTTCACGCGTGCGGAGACCGAGGGCTGGAGCGAGGCCGGCACCGTCTCGATGTTCGTCCTGACCGTCGTCCTGCTGGCCGCGTTCGTGCTGGTGGAGCGGAAGGTCAAGGCGCCGCTGCTGCCACTGCGCGTCGTGCTCGAGCGCAACCGCGGCGGGGTCTACCTCGCGCTCGGCCTGGCGGTCATCGCGATGTTCGGTCTGTTCCTCTTCCTCACCTACTACCTGCAGGTGGTCAAGGGCTACAGCCCGATCCGCTCCGGCGTGGCGTTCCTGCCCATGGTGGCCGGCATGGTCATCGGCTCGACCCAGCTGGGCGCCCGGCTGATGACCCGCGTCCCGGCGCGCTACCTCATGACGCCGGGCCTGCTGGTCGCCGCCGTCGGCATGCTGCTGCTCACACAGATGACCATCGACAGCTCGTACGCCGGGCTGCTGCTGCCGGCGATGATCCTGCTCGGCCTCGGCCTGGGCACGACCTTCATGCCGGCCATGAGCCTGGCCACCTACGGCGTCGAGCCGCGCGACTCCGGCATCGCCTCCGCGATGATCAACACGTCGCAGCAGGTCGGTGGCGCCATCGGCACGGCGCTGCTGAACACCATCGCGGCCACCGCCACCACGTCCTACATCACCGCGCACGCCGGCGGGTCCACCCCGCTCGAGCTGGTGCAGCTGCAGGGCATGGTCGACGGCTACACCACCGCCATCTGGTGGGCCGTGGGCATCCTGGTCATCTCCGCGGCCATCGCGTTCTTCCTCGTGAACGCGACCCCAGAGACCGAGGAGGCCGCGTTCGACGAGCTCGACGGCGAGGGTGAGGCCGCTCCGGTCATGATCCACTGACCGGCGCACCCACGCCGACCGCAAGACTGGGGCCCCGTCGTCCGGCGACGGGGCCCCTGCCATGTCCGATTCGTGTCGCTGCCACGGACCCCGGCGGTGAGCGGCTAGCGTCGCGACTCGTGAGCCCCTTCAACGACCGCTACGGCCGCGACGTCCTCGCGAGCTCCCCGCACCCGAAGCGCCCGGTCAGCACCAGGGAGCCGGCCGAGCCGGGGATCGTCGTCGAGGACGTGCAGACGGGGTTCGTCGGCGCCGTCGTCGAGGTCGACAAGCACGGCGTCATCCTCGAGGACCGGCACGGCCAGCGCCGCGGCTTCCCGCTCGGCCCCGGCTTCTGGATCGACGGCAAGCCGGTCGAGCTGGTTCGCCCGACGGCGCCTGCGAAGTCCGGCCGCATGGTGTCGGCGTCGGGCTCGGTCGCCGTGCTGGACCACAAGGCCCGCACCGCGCGCGAGAGCCGCATCTACGTCGAGGGCAAGCACGACGCCGAGTTGGTCGAGAAGGTCTGGGGCCACGACCTGCGCGTCGAGGGCGTCGTCGTCGAGGAGCTGGGCGGCGCCGACGACCTCGCCGCCGTCGTCGCCGAGTTCTCGCCCGACCCCGGGCGACGCCTCGGCGTCATGCTCGACCACCTGGTCACCGGCAGCAAGGAGTCCCGGCTGGCCGCCTCCGTCACCGAAGGCCCGCACGCCGACCACGTGCTGATCGTCGGGCATCCCTACATCGACGTCTGGCAGGCGGTCCGCCCGGCGGTGCTCGGGCTGAAGGCCTGGCCGCACGTGCCGAAGGGCGAGCCCTGGAAGGAGGGCGTGCTCCAGCGGCTCGGCTGGCGCGGCGAGACCTGGGAGGCGTGGGCGCACATCCTCGGCAAGGTCACGACCTACACCGACCTCGAGCCCGCCTTCCTCGGCCGGGTCGAGGAGCTCATCGACTTCGTGACCGAGCCGGGCTCGGCCTGAGCGCCGGGTCGAGTTGGCCGAGGGGCGGGAATGCCGTCCCCCGCCCGCCTCGCTCGTTCCTCGCTCGGACGCCCGAGCCTACCCCTGGCCGGCATCCCCGCCCCTCGACCCGTGTGGTCGCTCGCCGCGTCGGCCGGCCCTATGGGAGGAGGTCGCGGACGACGGCGTCGGCGAGCAGCCGGCCGCTCTGCGTGAGCACGAGACGACCGGCCTCGAACGCCGTCGGCGATGCCAGGCCGTCGGCGACCGCCCGCGCGGCCGCAGCCCTGCCGCCGTCGTCGAGCACGGAGAGGTCGAGGCCGGCCGCCAGCCGGACCTCGAGCAACACCCGCTCGACCCGCCGCGTCTCGTCGTCGAGGATCTCGCGCGCGTACGCCGGACTCTCCCCCGCCGCCAGCCGCGCCGCCCAGGCCGCCGGGTGTTTGACGTTCCACCAGCGGGTTCCGCCGACGTGGCTGTGCGCCCCCGGCCCGGCACCCCACCAGTCGGCGCCGGTCCAGTACAGCTCGTTGTGCGCGCACCGCCCCGATGGCGTCGTCGCCCAGTTGGACAGCTCGTACCAGCCGAACCCGGCGTCGGCCAGCAGCGAGTCGGCCAGCACGTACTTGTCGGCCTGGTCGTCGTCGTCCGGGAGCGACAGCTCGCCGCGCGACATCCTCGCCGCCAGCCGGGTGCCGGGCTCGACGATGAGCGCGTAGGCGCTGACGTGGTCGGGCCCGGCCTCGACGGCGGTCGTGACGCTGGCCCGCCAGTCGTCGAGCGTCTCGCCCGGCGTGCCGTAGATGAGGTCGACGCTGACGTGCTCGAACCCGGCCCGCCTCGCCTCGGCGACGACCTCGGACGGCCGGCCGGGCGTGTGCACGCGGTCGAGGACGGCCAGGACGTGCGGCCGGGCGCTCTGCATGCCGACGGAGACGCGGGTGAAGCCCGCCGCCCGCAGCTCGCCGAGCGACCGGGCGTCGACGGACTCCGGGTTGGCCTCGGTGGTGACCTCCGCGCCGGGCACCAGGCCGAACTCGTCGTCGATGAAGCGCAGCACCGTGCCGAGGTCGGCGGGCGGCAGCAGTGTGGGCGTGCCGCCCCCGACGAACACCGTCGACACCGGGACGTCCGCGTCGCCGAGCACCCGCCGCGCCAGCCGCAGCTCCGCGATGGCGCCGTCGGCCCACGACGAGCGCGACGCGCCCGGCTCCGTCCCCAGCTCGGACGCGGTGTAGGTGTTGAAGTCGCAGTAGCCGCAGCGGGTGGTGCAGAACGGGACGTGCAGGTACACGCTGAACGGCCGGGTGCCGACGCCGTCGAGCGCGGCGGCCGGCAGCGAGCCGTCAGCCGGCGCGGGCGAGCCGTCGGGCAGGGTGGAAGGCACGTCCCATTGTCCCCGCCCGACGGCTCCGGAGCGAAACCGCGGCCGGCGCCGTCGTCGTCAGGCGTACATCCGGTCGAGGACGTCCATGTACTTCTTCTCGACGGCCTTGCGCTTCACCTTGAGGCTGGGCGTGAGGTCGCCGCTCTCGATGGTGAGGTCGTGCGGCAGGATCTCGAACTTCTTGATCGTCTCCCAGCGCTCGAGCCGGGCGTTGAGCTGGTCGATCTGGCCCTGCACCAGCGCCCGTACCTCAGGGGCCCGGGTGAGGTCCTCGTACGACCGGCCGCCGAGGTCGTGGTGCTGGGCCCACTCGGTGATGGCGTCGGGGTCGAGCGTGATGAGCGCGACGCAGTAGTTGCGGGTGTCGCCGTGCACGACGATCTGGCTGGCGTGCGGGCTGACCGCCTTGAAGATGATCTCGATCTCCTGCGGCGCGACGTACTTGCCGCCGGAGGTCTTGATGAGGTCCTTCTTGCGGTCGGTGACGCGCAGGTAGCCGTCGACGACCTCGCCGATGTCGCCGGTGCTGAACCAGCCGTCGGCGTCGAGCACCTCGGCGGTGACGTCAGGAAGCTTGTGATACCCGCGCATGACGCCCGGGCCCTTCAGCAGGATCTCGCCGTCGTCGGCGATCTTCACCTGCGTGCCGGGCGCCGGCGGGCCGACGGTGCCGAAGCGGCAGTCGTAGGGCATGTTGACGAACGACGCCGCGCTGGTCTCGGTGAGGCCGTAGCCCTCGAGGATGAGCATGCCGGCGGCGTGGAACCACTCGGCGACGTCGCGCGACAGCGCGGCCGCGCCGCTGACGAAGAACCGGATGTTGCCGCCCAGCCTGGCCTTGATCTTGTGGAAGACCAGCCGGTCGGCGAGGCCGTACTGGAACTTCAGCAGGCCGGTGGGCTCCTTGCCTTGCTGGCGCAGCGTCGACACCTTGGCGCCCACGCCGAAGGCCCACGCGAAGATCTTCGCCTTGACGCCGCCCTCGTTCTCGACGCCGGTGATGACCCGGGCGCGCACCTTCTCGAAGATGCGCGGTGCGCCGGCCATGAACGTCGGCTTCACCGCGCCCAGGCCCTCGACGATGTTGTCGAGGTTGCCGTCGACGGCGGTGGCGAAGCCGATGCGCAGCTGGATCGCCTCGAGCGCCTTGCCGAACGAGTGCGACAGCGGCAGCCAGAGGTACTGGACGTCGTCGACGGAAAGGATCTTGAACGCGTCGACGGCGACGCCCTCGTACACCCAGTTGTCGTTGACCAGCCGGACGCCCTTGGGCCGCCCGGTGGTGCCGGAGGTGTAGATGAGCGTGGCCAGCGTCTCGGGGCCGACGGCGACCAGGGCGTCGTCGACGGCGTCGGGCCGCTCGGCCAGGGCGGCGCGGCCGCGCTCCTCGAGCTCGGTGAGACTGAGGACGAACCCGTCATGGCGGTCGACGCCGTGGCCGTCGAAGACGACGACGCGCGTCAGCTGCGGGAGCTTCTCGCGGTGCTCGACGACCTTGGCCACCTGCTCGGCGTTCTCGGCGAAGACGACGCGGGTGTCGGAGTCGCCGAGGATGTACGCGACGTCCTCAGGGGTGGTGGTCGGATAGACGGTGGTGGTGGCCGCGCCGATGACGTTGATGGCGAGGTCGGCGAGGATCCACTCGATGCGGGTCGACGACGCCAGCGCCACCCGCTGCTCGTGCTCGATGCCGAGGTCGAGAAGGCCTGCCGCGATGACCCAGACGCGATCCTTGGTCTCGTCCCACGTGAGCGACGACCAGCCGCCGCCGTCGGGATAGCGGTAGGCCTCACGGCTCGGCGTGGCCTCGACTCGGTCGAGGAACATCCTGCCGACCGAAGCCGGCCGCACCGCGACGAGGTCAGCCTTGTCAGTGGTGCCCAGACCCATGCGCTTCCTCCCAATCGCCCTTGACGGGACCCGCCGGAACCGGCCAGGTGGAGGAAGGTTACGACCTGGTAGCTTCCAGCGACAGTCTCCGCCGTGCACCGGTTTGCAGACCGTGCACCGCAAGCATCCCCTCAACGGTATCCGACCAGGAGAAATCCTGGGCCCGGCGGCGCGCCGCCCGCCTCGCCACGGGGCCTGCGGCGGCCACTTCCAGCACGGCCTCGGCCATGGCCACGGGGTCCGACGGCGCCGTCCGCCCGGACTCGCCGACGACCAGTTCCGGCAGCGCGCCGCGGTCGCTCGCGACGACCGGGGTGCCGCAGGCCATCGCCTCGAGCGCCGCCAGCCCGAACGTCTCGTACGGCCCCGGCGCGACGACGACGTCGGCGCTGGCCAGCACCGAGGCCAGCTGCGCGCGATCGGTGACGAAGCCGGCCATGGTGACGGGGTTGCCCTCGGCCTGCTCGGCGACCATGTCGCGCACGGAGCCGTCGCCGCACACGACCATGCGCACGCTGGCGCCGCGCTTCACCAGCTCCTCGACCATCGGGACCAGCAGGTCGGGGCGCTTCTCCGGCGACAGCCGCACGGCGGTGACGATCAGCACGTCGGCCCCGCGTGCCAGCTCGGCACGCAGCCGCAGGTCCCGCCGCCGGGGGTGGAAGGTCTCGAGGTCGATGCCCAGCGGCACGTGCGCGAGGTTCTCGACGCCCAGCCGGACGAACTCCTCGGCCGCCCACTGGGTGGTGCAGACGACGGTGTCGAACGACGCGGCCAGCTTGCGGTTCCAGTGGTCGGCGATCTGCTTGGTCGGCACCGCACGGCCCAGGTGGAACTGCAGCAGCGCGTCCAGACGCTCGTGCGAGAAGACGGCCGACGCCACCTTGCGGCGCGCGGCCCACTGCCCGATGCGGGCCAGCGTGAGGCGGTCGGACACCTCGACGCGGTCGGGCGCCACGACGGCGAGGAGGTCCTCGACGATGCGCCACTTGGTGATCAGCCGGTACCCGCCGGTGGACGGGATGGTCGGCGCGGCGATCTCGATGACGCGGCCGTACGACGTCGCCCGGGTGGCGTTGCGCTCCCCCGGCACCACCGCCACGACCTCGTGCCCGGCGGCGGCGTAGCCGTCGGCGAGGTGCCGCATCATCGTCCGGATCCCGCCGGAGTGCGGCGCGACGAAGTTGGCAGCCTGAAGGATGCGCACGGCCGTCACTCTGTCGCCCCGGATCAGACCCGAGGCGACGCCGACGTGACCAGAGGGTGAATTCCAGCGTCCGCTTTCGCCCCGTCTTCACGGTTCGTCACATCCGCATTCACGGATTGCGGCAATGGGCGGACGGCTCGAAACGCCGTTGATCACGATCAAGAAATCCTCTGCCGAGCGGGCCCGGATCTCGGAAGAATCCCCAGCTCACAAGATCGAAATGTCCGTATTCTCCATCGATACACCGCACTATGTATTTGATCACGCAGTTATGCCAAAATGCCCGAGGATTGAAGGGGGAAAATTTTGCCACGGCAACGAAAACGTCAGCGACACGGCCGCGGCCGCATCGTCATCGCCGCAGTAGTTGTCCTCGCCCTGCCGTTCCTCGGCTGGGCCGCCGCGAACGCCCTGTCCGGCGACGACCCCGGCGGCGGGTCAGCAGCCACCGACTCGCGCTTGGACAGCGCCGGAGCGCCGTCCCGCGGCGACTCCTCCACACCCGGCTCCTTCGAGCTCGCCCAGGCCGCCCGCGACGCCGTCAGCGCCTGTGCCACCCGCCTCGCTGCCGGTGACGCCTACGTCGAGAAGGCCGGCGTCGGCATCGGGCACTGGGGCGAGCACGTCCAGGCCCGCACGGACATGCTGAACGGCACCGTCGGCCAGGAGGACATGCGGGCCATCTGGAAGCGCACTCGGCTCTCCGGTCCCGACGACGTCGCCCAGGCCACCGCCGCCCTGCAGGCGTACCAGGCGCTTCCCGGGTGCGAGGATCTCGCCGACATCGACGCGCCCGACGGCATCGCCGAGCAGGCCGCCGCCTGCCTCGAGCGCGAGGCCGTCCTGACCGCCGCCGTCGACGCCGCCACGGCAGGTCTGCAGGACTGGGCCAACCACCTCAACGCCATGGCCGCCCACGCCGACGGCGAGATGACCGCCGCGGCCGCCCAGGACCTCTGGGTCGCCTCGTGGGAGGCCGCCCCGACGAACATCAGCGCCTACGACGATGCCCGTGCTCAGCTGGCTGCGGCGCCGTCCTGCGGGTGACGGCGCCACGCCGGCGGCGATGACCTCGCTGCCCGCGGTGGCCGGTGCGGCCGCGGGCAGCACGCTGTCGCCGTCGGCGCCACCCGCCGCCATCGGCGTCACCAAGCCCCGGCGAGAGCCGATCGTCACGAAGGGCGAGGTGGCGCTGGCGTTCTCGACGCTGTTCGTGCTCGCGGCCGTCGTGCTGGGCAGCGTGCTGGTCGAGCCGCCGGACGTGGTGCACGCGGTGGCACAGTTCGTGCACCTGGCGTGCGTGGTGGTCGGGCTCGGCAGCGTGCTGGCGGTGGACTGGTTCGGGCTGCGCTGGCAGTTCGGCAAGGCGACGCTGCGCGAGGTCGTGACGACGGCGTCCGCGCTGGCCGCGCCGATCTGGCTGGGCATGGGCGGGCTGATGCTGTCGGGCATGCTGCTGTCGCCGGACTTCGGGTCCACGGCCGCGCTCGTCAAGATCGGGGCGGTCGGGGTGGCGGGCGTCGTGGGAGTGCTGGCGCTGGCCGTGAGCCGCCGGCTGGCCGCCCGCACGGTGCCGTCGCGGCGGCTGCTGCGGGCCGGCCTGGTGATGGCGGTCACGTCACAACTGGCGTGGTGGACGGCGACGGTGATCGGGTTCCTCAACCGGACGTGATCGTCCCGTGTAGAACTGACCCCATGAACCAGACGGCGGTCGACTCCCACGAGAACTGGCTCACCCCGGACGAGCTCGCGTCCGCGCGCCGGCGCCTCCCGATCCTCTACGTCAACGCGGTCCCCGTGCGGGTCGACGACACCGGCGTCGCGACGTCGGTCGGCCTGCTGCTGCGCTCGACCGCCGAGGGCGAGATCCGGCGCGAGCTGGTGGCCGGCCGGGTGCTCTTCCACGAGCGCATCCGTGACGCGCTCGTGCGGCACATCGAGAAGGACCTCGGGCCGCACGCGCTGCCGCGCATCCCGGTGTCGCCGTCGCCGTTCACCGTCGCCGAGTACCTGCCCACGCCTGGCGTCACCCCGTACCACGACCCGCGCCAGCACGCCGTCGCGCTGGCCTTCGTCATCCCCGTGGCCGGCGACTGCGCGCCCCGTCAGGACGCCCTCGACCTCATCTGGCTCTCGCCGCAGGAGGCCGCCGACGACGGCCTGCAGAAGGAGATGCTCGGCGGCCACGGCATCGTGCTGCGGCAGGCTCTGGCCCACCTCGGTTTCCCTCCGGGGCCGCCGGTCGGCTAGACGGCCCGTCGGCGGCTAGCTCGAGGCGGAGCCGGAGTCGGACGAGAGTGCTGCGATGAACGCCTCTTGCGGCACCTCGACCCGGCCGACCATCTTCATCCGCTTCTTGCCCTCTTTCTGCTTCTCGAGCAGCTTCCGCTTCCGCGTGATGTCGCCGCCGTAGCACTTGGCGAGAACGTCCTTGCGGATGGCGCGGATGTTCTCGCGGGCGATGACGCGCGCGCCGATGGCGGCCTGGATGGGCACCTCGAACTGCTGCCGCGGGATGAGCTCCTTGAGCTTGCCGGCCATGGCGACGCCGTACGTGTACGCCTTGTCGCGGTGGACGATGGCGCTGAACGCGTCGACGGGGTCGCCGTGCAGCAGGATGTCGACCTTGACGAGGTCGGCCTCCTGGTCGCCGGTGGGCTCGTAGTCGAGGCTGGCGTAGCCGCGGGTGCGCGACTTCAGCGCGTCGAAGAAGTCGAAGACGATCTCGGCCAGCGGCAGCGTGTAGCGCAGCTCGACGCGGTCCTCGGACAGGTAGTCCATGCCGAGCAGCGTGCCGCGGCGGGCCTGGCACAGCTCCATGATGGTGCCGACGAACTCGCTGGGGGCCAGCAGCGTCGCCCGCACCACCGGCTCGCGCACCGAGGCGATCTTGCCCGACGGGAACTCGCTGGGGTTGGTGACGGTGTGCTCGGCGCCGTCCTCCATGGTGACCTGGTAGACGACGTTGGGCGCCGTCGAGATGAGGTCGAGGCCGAACTCGCGCTCGAGCCGCTCGCGGACGATCTCGAGGTGCAGCAGGCCGAGGAAGCCGCAGCGGAACCCGAACCCCAGCGCCGCCGACGTCTCCGGCTCGTAGACCAGCGCGGCGTCGTTGAGCTTGAGCTTGTCGAGCGCCTCGCGCAGGTCCGGGTAGTCCGAGCCGTCGAGCGGGTAGAGGCCCGAGAACACCATGGGCTTGGGTTCGCGATAGCCGGCCAGCGGCGTGACCGCCGGCTTCCGGGCGTCGGTGATGGTGTCGCCGACCTTCGACTGGCGGACGTCCTTCACGCCGGTGATGAGGTAACCGACCTCGCCGACGCCCAGGCCGCCGCCGGACTGCATCTCAGGCGAGATGACGCCGATCTCGAGCAGCTCGTGGGTGGCCTTCGTCGACAGCATGAGGATGCGCTCGCGCGGCGTCAGCTTGCCGTCGATGACCCGGACATAGGTGACGACGCCGCGGTAGGAGTCGTAGACGCTGTCGAAGATCATGGCCCGCGACGGGGCGTCGGGATCGCCCACCGGCGGCGGCACGTCGGCGACCACGCGCTCGAGCAGATCGAGGACGCCCTCGCCGGTCTTGCCGCTGACCCGCAGCACGTCGTCGGCGTCTCCGCCGATGAGGTGGGCGAGCTCCGCGGCGTACTTCTCCGGCTGCGCCGCCGGCAGGTCGATCTTGTTCAGCACCGGGATGATCGTGAGGTCGTTCTCGAGCGCCATGTAGAGGTTGGCCAGCGTCTGCGCCTCGATGCCCTGCGCGGCGTCGACCAGCAGCACCGCGCCCTCGCACGCCGCCAGGCTGCGGCTGACCTCGTAGGAGAAGTCGACGTGCCCGGGGGTGTCGATGAGGTTGAGCGCGAAGGTGGCGCCGTCGTTCGCGGGCGCCTGCGAGGTGAACGGCAGCCGCACCGCCTGGCTCTTGATGGTGATGCCGCGCTCGCGCTCGATGTCCATGCGGTCGAGGTACTGCGCGCGCATGGATCGATCGTCCACGACGCCGGTGAGCTGCAGCATCCGGTCCGCCAGCGTCGACTTGCCGTGGTCGATGTGGGCGATGATGCAGAAGTTCCGGATCAGCTCCGGCGGCGTCGCCGACGGCAGCGGCGCGTTCTCACTGACTGGCACGCAGTTTCCTCGGGCTTCGGGTGGGTGTCCTGGGCGCGGGCGCTTCCGTGCTGCCCGCAGCAGACATCATCCCATGGTCGGTGATGCGGGCTCGCCAGAAAAGTGATATCACTTAGCTATCTATCTGGCCGGGGTTCGGCCGCGACCACCTGGAGGAGACATGACCGAGACCCCCGTGGCCGTTCCCGGGTCCGCAGCCGGGGCCGCTCCCGGCCCGGCGCCCGTGGGCCCGGCCGGGCACCGCATCGACGTCGGCGAGCAGCGCGCCTGGGCCATGAGCGGCTTCTTCGCGCTGTTCCTGGCGCTCGCGGCAGCCGTCTACGCCGTCTGGCAGATCGTCCAGCTGGCGCCGTCGATCAGCGACGCCTTCGAGACCGAGGACTGGGCCGGCGTGTCCGGCGGCCAGGCAGGGCTGGCCGTCCTGGCGCTGGTGGTCGCGGCGCTGCTGGCGTCGCCGCTGGTGGTCATCCAGCCCGGCCAGACCCGCGTCGTCCTCTTCTTCGGCCGCTACATCGGCACCGTCAGGCGCACCGGCCTGGTCTGGGTCGTCCCGTTCACCACCCGGAGGCCGGTGTCGGTGCGGGTGAACAACTTCGAGACCGCCGAGCTCAAGGTCAACGACGCCGACGGCAACCCCGTCAACATCGCCGCCATCGTCGTCTGGCAGGTCGCCGACACCGCCCGCGCCACCTTCGCCGTCGAGGACTACCGCGATTTCGTCCAGGTGCAGTCCGAGGCCGCCCTCCGCCACGTCGCCACCTCGCACCCCTATGACGACGCCAGCGACCAGAGCACCTCGCTGCGCGGCTCCACCGACGTCGTGTCCGACGAGCTCGCCCACGAGGTCGCCGCGCGGGTCGCCGTCGCCGGCGTCGAGATCCTCGAGGTGCGCATCAGCAACCTCGCCTACGCGCAGGAGATCGCCCAGGCCATGCTGCAGCGGCAGCAGGCCGGCGCCATCGTCGCTGCCCGCGAGCGCATCGTCGAGGGCGCGGTCAGCATGGTCGAGCTCGCGCTGTCGCGGCTCGAGCGCGAGAACGTCGTCACGCTCGACGAGGAGCGCAAGGCGGCCATGGTCTCCAACCTGCTCGTCGTGCTCTGCGGCGATCAGCGGGCCACACCGGTCGTCAACACCGGCAGCCTCTACACCTGATCGCGGTGGCTTCGCCTGCTGACGACGGGGATCGCTCGGGTCCCGACGGCGGCCGCCCGGGTCCCGACGGCGGCCGCCCGGGTCCCGACGGCGGCCGCCCGGGTCCCGACGGCGGCCGCCCGGGTCCTGACGGCGACCGCTCCCGCCCCGACGGGGATCGCTCGGGTCCCGACGGGGATCGCTCCCGCCCCGACGGCGGCCGCTCCCGCCCCGACGGGGACCGCTCGGGTCCCGACGGCGACCGCTCCCGCCCCGACGGGGATCGCTCGGGTCCCGACGCCGGCCGCTCCGGCCCCGACCGCGGCCGCTCCGGCCCCGACCGCGGCCGCCCGGGTGGGCGGCGCGAGCGGCACGCCGTCCTCCTCCGCCTCGACCCGGCCGTCCACGAGGCGCTGACCCGCTGGGCGCAGGACGAGTTCCGCAGCGTCAACGCCCAGGTCGAGTTGGTACTGCGCAACGCGTTGCGGGCGGCCGGCAGGGAACCCCGCGATGCCGGGCCGCTCCCCCGCCGCGGCCGGCCGCCGTCGCCGCCTTCCTCTGGCGAACAGTGAGCCGGGCGGCGGGTCGCGGCGCTACAGTGCCGACGTGGCCCGCCTCCTCCGCGACCTCGTTCGGACCCTGCTGACCCCGCCCAGCCGCCGCGACGGTGGTCGCCCGCCCTCGGGTCGTCCACCCCGCCCCTCCGCCGACGGCGAGGTGTCGCCCGGGCAGTCCGGCTCGAACGCGACCACCGAGGCGCACTCCGTCGGCGCCGTCCACACCTCCTACAACCCCAGCACCGACGGCGACCCCGACCCGGGCGAGATCGTCTGGACCTGGGTGCCGTACGAGGAGAACGACGGCCGCGGCAAGGACCGGCCGGTCCTCATCGTGGCGCGCGAGCCCGGCGGGACACTGCTAGCGGTGCAGCTGACCAGCAAGAACCACGACGGTGAGCACGACTGGGTCGGCGTCGGCTCCGGCCGCTGGGACGGCGAGCACCGGCCCTCGTGGGTCGACGTCAGCCGCGTGCTGCGCGTCCACCCCGACGGCATGCGGCGCGAGGCGTCGTCGCTCGGACGCGGGCAGTTCGACGCGGTCATCGAGGCGCTGCGCGACCGGTACGGCTGGAACTGAGAGCTCGCACGCTCCCTCCGGGCACCGAATTGGCTGGTGAGGGGTGGCGCTGGTATTGTTGGCGGCTGCGCGTCGGCCCAGGTCGCGGACGCGCCCGGCCGACTCCTTGCCGCCGCGACGGTTCCCCGCCGGCGCGTGTCCCGGAGAAGACCGACGCCCTCATGACCTATCGGACCGACCAAAGGCATCAGTTCGTGGCGAACATCAAGTCTCAGAAGAAGCGGATTCTCACCAACGAGAAGGCGCGGCTGCGCAACAAGGCCGTGAAGTCGTCGCTGAAGACGGCCATCCGCAAGTTCCACGAGGCCGCCGACGCAGGCGACACCGAGAAGGCCACCGAGGCCGCTCAGGCCGCCAGCCGGCAGCTCGACAAGGCTGCCTCCAAGGGCGTCATCCACAAGAACCAGGCGGCCAACCGCAAGTCCTCGATCTCCAAGCGGGCCGCCTCGCTCTGAGGCCGGGCCCACTTCGGCTCGCCGACGGCGTCGCCCTCCACTCTCGGAGGGCGACGCCGTCGTCGTGCGCCCTGCGCGTCTTCACAACCGCGGGCCGTCTCCACTATCGGGAGCCGTCCCCACGACCGCGGACCGTCCCCACGACCGCGGACCGTCCCCACGACCGCGGACCGTCTTCACTACCCGAAGCCGTCTTCACGACCGGGCCGTCGCCGCGTTCACGACACGGGCCGTCCCCACCACCGCGGACCGTCTTCACTACCGCGGACCGTCCCCACCC
>NZ_SMKL01000079.1 GCF_004348545.1 Jiangella ureilytica
GGGAAGACCACGCTGGCGCTGCACGTGGGGCACGCACTGCGCGAGGCGCACCCCGACGGCCAGCTCTTCGCCGAGCTGCGCGGCTCCACCGCCCCCGCCGACCCCGCCGACGTGCTGGCCGAGTTCCTGCGCGCGCTCGCGACACCCGAGGAGGACATCCCGGCCACGCGCGACGAGCGGGCGGCGCTGTTCCGGTCCGCGTGCGCGCACCGGCGGCTGCTGGTCGTCCTCGACGACGCCATCGACGCCGCCCAGGTGACGCCGCTGCTGCCCGGCGCCGGCGGCTGCAGCGTGCTGGTGACCAGCCGGCCGCAGCTCAGCATGATCCCGGCCGACGTGCAGATCGACCTCGCGCTGTTCACCGACGACGACGCCTACGAGCTGCTCGAGTCGATGGTCGGCCGCGACCGGCTGGCCGCGGAGCCCGAGGCGACGGCGCTGGTCATCGGCGCCTGCCAGGGGTCGCCGCTGGCGCTGCGCATCGCCGGCGGCCGGCTGGTCACCCGGCCGGCCTGGCCCATCGACCACTTCGCGGAGCGGCTGCTCACCAGCCGCCTCGACGAGCTCGAGATGGGCGATCTCAGCGTCCGCTCCATGCTCATGGCGTCGGTGCAGGGTCTCGACCCCGCCATCGCGTTCCGGTTCCGGCTGCTGGCGGCGGTGCCCGGTCCCGCCGTCGACGTCGAGACCGCGGCGGCCACCTGGGACGTCGGCCCCGACGACGCCCGTGGGGTGCTCGAGCACCTGGTCGACGTCCGGCTCATCGACTCCGCCGCGCCCGACGAGTACCGCTGGCACGACCTCGTCGACGACCACCTGCGCGCCGTCGCCGACCCGCACCGTGTCACCGCCGCCCGGCGCCGGCTGGTCCGCTACTACCTGCGCTGCCTGCACAACCTGTGGCCCGTGCTGCGGCCCGGCGGCACCGTCGTCGAGTCCGGCGCCTGGTTCCCGCACGAGGTCGCCGGCCGCGAGTTCACCGAGCGCGCCGAGGTGCACGCCTGGCTGCACCCGCACACGTCGCTCATGACCTCGCTCGGGCTGTCCGGCCTGCACTCGGACCAGCAGGACATCGTCGACGAGTCCGCCGCGCTGCTGCTGGCGCTCGCGCGGTCGCGGTACGAGTGCTGCCGCGAGGTGCACACCGAGGACCTGTCGCGCGCGGTGCTCGACGTCCCGGCCAAGCTGGGCGACCCGCTGCTGACGGCACGAGCCTGGCACTCGCTGGCGCTCTCGCTCGGGGCGCAGAGCCGCCGCGCCGAGGCCCTCGAGGCCGGCGCCCGCGGCCTGGCCGTCCGCCGCGAGCTGGGCGACCGGTACGGCGAGGTGATCATGCTGCACAACATGGCCGTCTGGCACGAGCTCGACGGCAGCTACGAGCAGGCCGCGGAGCTGTTCGAGCGTTGCGCCGACGCCGACGACGTGCTCTCGCCCGAGGTCCGCCGGCGCTGCCGGCGCAACCTCGCCGACGTCCAGATCAGCATGGGCCGCTACGACGACGCCCGGCGCAACCTCGAGCGCACCGGCGACGGCGTCGGCAACGAGCCGGGCGTCGAGCTGTTCGACCAGCTGCTCGCCGTGGCGCACCTCGACCTCGAGACCGGCGCGGCCGACCGTGCGGTCGCCGGGCTCGAGCGCGCGGTGGCCGTCGCCGTCGAGCTCGACTCCATCCCACTGCAGGCCACCGGTCTGGTCAAAGAGGCATACGCCCTGCGCCGGGCCGGTGGCGACGGCGGCGGCCCGGCCGCGCGCGCCGCGGCGCTGGCCCGCGAGGGCCACCTCGCCGACGTCGAGGCCGAGGCGCTGAGCGAGCTCGGGCACAGCCGGTCCCGGCAGGGCGACGACGAGACCGCCCACGTGCACTGGACGGCCGCGCTGCGCATCTTCGAGTCGCTCGACTCCCCGCGCGCCGACGAGCTGCGGACGCTGGTGGCGAAGCGGCCATGACCCACACGCCGGACCTGGACGCGCACCCGGACCTGGATCCCGGCGCGGCGCCGGGCCGGCGGGAACCGGCCGGGCGCCTCGACGTCCGGCTGCTCGGTGTTGTCGAGGTGCGGCGCAACGGCGTCCCGGTGCCGGTCCCGTCCGGCCGGCCGGCCGTGGTCCTGGCCGCGCTGGCGCTGCGGCCCGGCGCGGTCGTCTCGCAGGCCACGCTGACCCGGCTGCTCTGGCCGGTCGACCAGCCCGAGCACCCGCGGGCCGCGCTGCAGACGCACGTCGCCCGGCTTCGTGCGGTGCTCGGCCGGACCGCCGTCGAGTCGGCCGGCGAGGGCTACCGCCTCGGACTGCCGCCCGACGTCGTCGACGTCGCCCGGTTCCGGACCCTGTTCGCGGCCGCCCGCGCCGGCGACGACGCCGCTCATGAGCTGGACCTGCTCGACCAGGCGCTGGCGCTGTGGCGGGGCAACCCGCTGGCCGGCCTCTGGCCCGACGCGCTCGCCCGGCAGACCGCGCCGTCACTGCTCGACGAGGTGCTCACCGCGGCCGAGCGGGCGCACGAGATCCGGCGCACGCTGCACGGCCCCGACGACGGCCTCGTCCGGCAGCTGCGCGAGCTGGTCGGCGCGCACCCGCACCGCGAGCGCGCGGCCGGGCAGCTCATGCTCGCGCTCACCGCGCAGGGCCGGCAGGGCGACGCGCTCACCGTTTTCCACGACACTGTCCGCGCGCTGCGCGCGCTGGGCCGACGTCCGGGCGCCGAGCTGTCCGCACTCCACGCCCGGCTGCTGGCCGGCGTGGCCGAGCCGACGTCGTCCGCCGTCGGCGCCGATGAACCGGAGCCGCGGCCCGCATCGCCGGCAGCCCCGCCGGCCGTCGCTGCGCAGCGGCCCGCCCAGCTGCCCGGGCGGCCGCCGTCGTTCGTGGGCCGGGCCGTCGAGGTCGCCGCGCTGACGACGGCGTTGCGCGACGGTCCCGCTCCGGCCGGCCGCTGCCGGACGGTGGTCGTGTCCGGACCGGGCGGCACCGGCAAGACGACGCTGGCGCTGCGGGTGGCGCACGAGGTCCGCGACCGCTACCCCGACGGCCAGCTCTTCGCCGACCTGCGCACCAGCACCGATGCCGCCGCGTTGGGGACCGACGCGCTGGCCGGGCTGCTGCGCGCGCTCGGCGTCGGCGGCTCCGACCTGCCCCCGTGCCCGCACGAGCGGGCCGAGCTCTTCCGCCAGCTGTGCGCCGGCCGGCGGCTGCTGGTCCTCATGGACGACGCCGATCCCGAGACGGTGGCGTCGCTGCTGCCGCCCGACTCCGGGTCCGGCGTCATCGTCACCAGCCGGCGCCGCCTGCCCATGCTCCCGGCCGACGCGCGGGTCGATCTGGGCATGTTGCCCGAGCCGGAGGCCCGCCGGCTGCTGGCCTCCGTCGTCGGCCCGGACCGGCTGGCCGCGGAGCCCGAGGCCACCGCCGCCGTGCTCGAGCGCTGCGCCGGGTCGCCGCTGGCGGTCCGCATCGCCGCCGGCCGGCTGGCCACCCGCCCGGCCTGGCCCATCGGCCACTTCGCCGGCCGGCTGCGCGACGGCGACCGCCTGGGTGAGCTGCGCGCCGGCGGGCTCGCCGTGCGCACCATGCTCGACGCGACGTACCTCACCCTGCAGCCGATCCAGGCCCAGCGCTACCGCCTGCTCGCCGCGCTGCCCGGCAACACCGTCGACCCCGAGACGGCGGCCGTCGTCTGGGACGTCGACGTCACCGAGGCCCGCGGGCTACTGGCACGGCTGGCCGACATCCGGCTGGTCGAGCCGCTCGACGGCGGCGGCTACGGCTGGCACGACCTCGTCGACGACCACGTCCGCGCGGTCGCCGACCCCGCGTCGGCGCGCGAGGCGCGGCGCCGGCTGCTGGGCCACCTGCTGCTGAGCCTGCGCAACGCCCGGCTGACGCTGCGCCCGGGCGACCGCGTGCCCGGCCTGCAGGAGCCGCCGAGCGGCTGCCCGGACGGCCGCGCGTTCGCCGACCGCTGCGAGATCCACGCCTGGCTGCACCCGCGCCGGACCCTGTTGGTGTCGCTGGCCCGGGCCGAGCTGGGCCGCGGCGAGTACCCTGCCGTCGACCACGCCGCGGGCATGCTGGTGCTGCTCGACGCCGTCGCACGCGAGTGCTGCGACAGCGGCGACGACGAGGAGACGGCGCGCACCGTGCTCCGCGCCGCCGCCCAGCCGTCCGACCCGGCCATCACCGCGGCGGCGTGGACCAACCTGACGCTGGTGCTGGCCGCCCAGCACCGGCTCGACGAGGCGCACGAGGCGGCCGTCCGGTCGATCGGCCTGCGCCGCGAGCTCGGCGACCGGTACGGCGAGCTGATCATGTTCGAGAACCAGGCCTGCATCCACGTCGAGGCGGGCCGCTACCAGGAGGCGGCCGACGTCATCCAGGCCTGCGTCGACGACCGCGAGTTCCTGTCCGCCCAGGTGCGCGCCCGCTGCCTGCGCACCCGCGCGCGGGCGTACGCCGGGCTGGGCCGCATCGCCGACGCGCGCGGCGACCTCGCCGCGGCGAACGCCGTCGAGACCCCGCGGCCGGAGTCGTACGACGCGCACTATGAGGCCTCCGTCGCCACGGCCGTGCACCGGGCGGCCGGCGAGCGTGAGCCGGCGCTACGGGCCTGCCGGCGTGCCGTCGACGTCGCCGTGGCACTCGGCTCCACGTGGATGCAGGCGCTGTCGCTGCTCGAGACCGCGCGCACGCTGCGGCACTTCGGGGCCGACGGCAGCGGGGCCGCGGCGGACGCCGTCGCCGTCGCCGCCGAGAACAGGCACGTCCGGCTGGCCGCCGAGGCCCGTGCGGAACTCGCCCTCGCAGCCGCCGGCCGCTGACCCGCACGTGTCCGGATTCGTCCGGACAAAGAACGGTCTGACGAATTCTCGGATGAAATGTTCCCAGAATTCACTGTGACCGAATGGTGATGCTGCTGTCACGGTCGCAGCGACTTGTGTAACGTGATCTCGCCCGGGTTTCCGCACGTCAGGCGCATCATTCCGACTGAACGGGCGATTCCGGGCAACGCCATGTCAAGTGGAGTATTTGGAGAATTTGTGACCACAACGCTGCCGCGTCGGCGAAATGCGGCACGGGTTGCCGGGCTGCTCGTCGCCTCGGCCGTGGTGTGCGGAGGCGTCTTCGCCTCCAGCACCGCAGCCCAGGCCGACGAACAGATCCCGGTGTCCGTCCCGACTTTCGCCGCCGACGACTTCATCGAGCTGGCGGCACAGCTGCCGGCCACTCTGCGAGAGGCGATCGAGCGCGACCTCGGCGTCGCCCCCGAGCAGTACCTGGCCAACGCGGAGCGGGCACGTGCCGCCTCCGACGCGGCCACGGTCCTGCGCGACCGGGGCGTCGACGTGCTCGGCACCTCCATCGACGGCAACGACGTCACCATCAATGTCGCGAGCGAGGCGGACGCCGCCGCGGTCGAGGCGAGCGGTGCGAACGTCGTCGTCGGCCCGCTGGCCTCCATGAGCACCGAGCGCGAGGTCCAGCCCGCCGCCGACCACAAGGGCGGCTACGGCTACGCCTACCAGGTCAGCGAGCCGGACGAGACCGGCGCGTTCGACCTGAGCCGCTGCTCCGTCGGGTTCAGCGGCTACGACAGCGACGGCAACTCGCGCTTCCTGACCGCCGGGCACTGCGGCGTCAGCGAGGAGACCGGCGACCTGTTCACCTACCCGGTGCACCACATCGACCTCGACGGTCCCATCTGGGACTCCGAGGACTGGGCCGCGGACTTCCCCGGCCCCGACCTCGGCGAGTTCGTCCCGGGCTCGTTCTACTTCGGCGAAGGCCACGACGGCGGCCTGGTCGACGTCACCGGCGCCGACTGGACCCCGGTGCCGCAGGTGGCCGGCTGGGGCGGCGGCTCCGGTGCGCCGGACGACGCCTCGGTCACCGTCCGCGGCCCGATCGACGCCGTCGCGGGCGCCCAGGCCTGCAAGTCCGGCGCCACCTCGGGCTGGACCTGCGGCGAGATCCTGGTCCCGGCGCAGGAGACCCCGGTCGGCGACCAGAGCGTCGTCGGCTTCGTCTTCAACGCCTGCATGCTGGGTGGCGACAGCGGCGGCTCCGTCGTCGTCGGCAACTACGCCCTGGGCGTCAACTCGGGCTCGACGCACGACGGCCGGCTCGAGTGCGACAGCTGGAACCCGGCGCAGTCGCCCAACACCGGCGACGCCGACTTCAGCATCGGCTACTCGCTCTCGACGGGCAGCGCCAACGCGCTGAACCTGCTGGGCGACCAGTGGGAGCTGGCGGTCGCCGTCAACACCCCGGCCCTGTCGACGCCGCAGGACGGCGCCGAGACCGGCCCGCGGCCGACCTTCGCCGGCACCGTCGAGGCGGCCCGGTCGACCCACAAGGTCCGCGTGGTCGTCGACGGCGAGCACACCTACGAGGGCCGCGTCAGCGACGACGGCACCTTCTCGGTCGCCGTCACCGACGCGCTGGCTCCGGGTGAGCACACCTACGAGGTCATCGCGTCCTACGGCAACTTCTCGCGGTCCGAGGTCGTCGAGGGCGCGTTCACCTCGACCGAGGTCCAGGTCGAGCAGCTCACGGTCACGTCGCCCACCAGCGGCCAGACCACCGACAACCCGCGGCCGGGCTTCACCGGCACCGGCCAGCCCGGCGCCACGGTGACGCTGAAGGTCGGCGACAAGGTGTTCGGCGAGGCGACCGTCGGCGACGACGGCAGCTGGGCCATCACGCCGACCGATGACATGCCGCGCGGCGTGCCCTTCCCGGCCACCGTCACGCAGTCCTACGACAACGACACGCAGGTCGTCCGCGTCGAGGACCTCGGCATCACGGCACCGCCGGTCACCATCGACGAGCCGGAGGACGGGTCCACCGTCGCCGGTGACGTGGTGTTCAGCGGCACCGTGTTCCCGAGCGCCACGCTGACGCTGTCCATCGAGGGCACCGTCGCCGAGTCCTCGGAGCGGGTCCAGACCGCCGCCGACGAGTGGGCCGGCGAGCTGGTCAGCGAGGACGGCACGTGGACGTTCACCCCGGCCGAGCCGCTGGAGGACGGCGAGTACACGCTCACCGTCTCCGCGGTCGACGAGGTGGAGCCGGAGCTGACGACCTCGGAGGCCTCGGTGTCGTTCACCGTCGGCGCCGAGGGCGACGACGACGGCGACTCGCTGCCCGACACCGGTTCGTCCAACACCTGGATGATCGTGGTCGGCGTCGCGCTGCTCGCCCTGGGCGGTGTCGCGATCGCGATCCGCGCCCGGCGCAACGGTACGACGGCCTGAGGCTCGTCGTCCCGGCTGTTCTCTGCGGTTGGCTCCCGGTCCGGCGCGGTCTCGCTGCGCCCGGACTCCGGGGCGCCACCCCTGACACCGGCGGCCCCGGCCCCCGCTTCGTGCGGGGACCGGGGCCGTTGCGCTGACCAGGGGTGAATGCGCGGTGAAAGAGATCTGAAAGTGGGCCTGCCTAGTGTGTGAGTCAGCGCGAGAGACGAGGAAGTCCTCCACCGCCTCGCTCTCGCGCTCGCCCACGGGCGCTTCCACGGGGGAGCTGTCCCGGATATAGACCGGCCCCGCAGGTCCGTGCCCGGCCTGCGGGGCCGCCTGTTCTTCCGAGCCGGCGGACCGCCCGGGCGCGCCCGGCAGCGCTACTCGGCGCGCTTCGCCAGCTTCTTGGCCTGCTTGAGCGATATGTCCTTCGCCTCTTCGGGCAGCCGCCACACGTCGATGCCGCCCATCAGGTTGTACGCGAGCACCTTGATGCGCGGCGCCCCCGCCCGGGCCGGGCGCCTGCTGCCCCGCTCGCCGGTGCCGCCCATCAGCGAGAACCCGCCGACCTCGACGTCGATGGTGTCGGGCACATAGATGTCCATGCCGCCCATGACGCTGATGGCGACGATGGTGGTCTCGTCGGAGTCGAGCTCGGCGTGGCGTAGGTCGATGTCGTGGCCGCCCATGACGGCGATCGCGTTGATGCGCTCCGCGGCCCGCCAGCGGCCGCGCTTCTCCGTCCCGCCCATGAAGGCGACGATCCAGCGCGTGGCCGAGCGCCGCTGGCCGCCGGACGGGACCGGCTGCGTCGTCGCGGCGGGCGCGAGCTCGCCGGTCGGCGACGGGAGGTCGGCCGTCAGGCGGGCGAGGTCGTCGCGAGTGACGGCCGTGTAGGCCTGGCCGATGCGCTCCTCGAGCTCGGCCAGCGTGAGGCGCCCGGTGGTGGCGTGCTCGGACAGCGCCTGGACGACCTGCTCGCGCTCCGCATCGGAGGCGCGCACGCCGCGCAGGACGTGCGGCTCGCGGGCGGGGTCGGCGGGTTCCGGGGCGGTGGTCATACCGCCAGGCTAGTGCCGGATGCGACCGCCGTCGTCCACCGCTCAGTCGACACGTGTTCAGACGCGGGCCGACGGCGACCGGGCGATCAGGGCGTCGACGACCTCGACGTCGGCCGGCAGCCACGGCACCGAGGCCCACTCGCCCGGACCGAGCCAGCGCAGCTCGTCGTGGTCCTCGAGCGGTGCCGGCTCCCCGTCGATGATGAGCACCAGCCAGAGCCGCATCGACAACCCCGGCCCCAGCGCCCATCGTCCGTCGTACGGCCCGGGCAGCTCCGGGCCGACGTCGACGGCGATGCCCAGCTCCTCGCGCAGCTCGCGGTGCAGGGCCTCCAGCGGCTGCTCGCCGGGCTCGACCTTGCCGCCGGGGAACTCCCACCCTCCGGCCAGCTCCGGCGGTTCGCTGCGCCGGGCCGCCAGCAGCCGCGTCGGCCGCGTCAGGTCGTCGACGATCGCCGCCGCGACCACGAGCCGGCCCGGCGCCGGCGACTGCGGTTCGCTCATGCGGGACATCTTCCCCGACGGCGGTGGTCCTCCGTTTCGCCGGAGGGGGTGTTCACCGGCATGACCTCGACATTCCCGGTGTATGACCATCCGTGTTCATGTCGGTCTTCTTGATCGATGTTTGAGATGCGGGGTTTCTGGACAAAACTGGGCGATGGCTACGGAATGTCAGCTCTCTCCGATATGACCGGTACCGGCGCGTCGGGACCGGATCGAAAGGACATCCCCCCGTGACCTCGAACCTGCCGCGGTACCGTCAACGGCCGACCGGCGGCATGCCCCTGCTCGTCAAGGCCGGCATCTTCATGCTGCTGCCACTCCTCGCCGTCGGCGGCATCGTCATGGCCATCACCGACGGCGCCCCGACCCTGACCGCGCGCGCCGAGGGCGGATCCCGGCTGCCCGCCTTCGAGACGCCGGGCACGTCCTCGACCTCGGACCCGGGTGGCGCGCCGTCCGGGACGCCCACGGAGGGCGACGCAACCCCGTCGCCGACCGACGCCGCCACCCCGTCGCCCGAGCAGACCGGCGAGGACGACTCATCCTCCGGCGGTGGTTCCGGCGACGGCTCCGGCTCGGATTCCGGTGCGCCCAGTGAGGATGAGGACCTCGTGGCCACCACGCCGCCGCGCGAGCCCGGCGAGCGCCCGACGTCGCCGGACGACCCGACCGACGACCCGTCGACCCCCCAGGACCCGGACCCGTCGCCGGACCCGTCGCCGGACCCGTCCGAGCCGTCGGAGCCCGAGCCCACCGAGGAGCCCGAGCCGGAGCCCAGCGACGAGCCGGAGGAGCCCGTCGGCGGCCTGTCCGAGCGCGAGCAGGAGGTGTTCGAGCTCACCAACGCGGAGCGCGCCGACGAGGGCTGCGGACCGCTGCGCGCCGATGACCGGCTGCGCGAAGCGGCCGTCCTGCACAGCCAGGACATGGCCGAGCGCGACTACTTCGACCACGTGACCCCCGAGGGCGTCGGCCCGGGCGAGCGGGCCGAGCGGGCCGGCTACGGCAGCTGGGGCGGCGAGAACATCGCCTGGGGCTACCGCAGCGCCGAGGACGTCGTCGAGGGGTGGATGGACAGCCCCGGCCACCGGGAGAACATCCTGAACTGCGACTTCGTGGCCATCGGCATCGGCGCGGCCGACAGCGGCCGCGGCCCGTACTGGACGCAGACGTTCGGCTACGAGTGACCGGCCTCCTGAGCCTCGGCTGAGAAGCGTACTTCGGCTACTTGACTTCGAGTGTGCTCGAAGTCCTACGGTCATGGTGTGACGACGCTCGACGTACGTGACACACCCATCACCCATCCCACCGAGACCATCTCCGAGGTGGCCGAGCGCACCGGCGTGACGGCCCACACCCTGCGCTACTACGAGCGCATCGGCCTGCTCGACGTGCCCCGCGACAGCGCCGGACGCCGGCTCTACACCCCTGACGACGTCGACCGGGTGGTGTTCATCACCCGGCTGCGCCAGCTCGACATGCCCATCCGCGACATCCAGCGCTACTTCGAGCTGGTGCTCGCCGGCCCGGCGACGGAGCCGGACCGGC
Source organism: Jiangella ureilytica (assembly GCF_004348545.1). Classification (GTDB taxonomy): domain Bacteria; phylum Actinomycetota; class Actinomycetes; order Jiangellales; family Jiangellaceae; genus Jiangella; species Jiangella ureilytica. The sequence goes on from NZ_SMKL01000079.1 coordinate 10,346, forward strand.
TGGCGCTGCTGGTGAAGCACCGCGAGACCGTGCGCGTGCGCATGGAGGCGCTGCGCATCGCGCTCGACGTCGTCGACTACAAGATCGCCAAGTACGGCGGCACGGCCGCGCCGTGAGCTCTGTCGTCACGTCCTGGTCTCACGTCACGCCTGCGGCCCCTTGCCGGCCGTTCGGCGCGCGCTGCAGCCGGCGCCAGGCGAGCAACCCGCACAGCGCGAAGCCCAGCGCGTTCGTCAGGCCGTGGGTCGCGGCCATCCAGGTGAGCGACAGGTGCGGGACGGCGTCCCAGACGTGCCCGGCCGCCCAGCTCAGCGCCAGCAGCATCGTCGCCGCGAGCACCGCGGCGCTCACCCCGAACAGCGCCCGGGTCAGCCGCCCACCGGCCGACGGCGCGACCTCGCGCCACACGATCCAGCCGAGCAGCCACATGCCGGCGGTCAGGACGACGGCGCCGGCCAGCTCGACGCCGTCGCCGGTGAAGTAGCCGAGGAAGACCAGCGCGACGCCGCCCGGCACCGTGAGGGCGGCCACCGACGACGACGGCGACGGCGCCCGGCTGGCGGTGAGCCCAGCGACGAGGGCGGCCGCGAACCCGGCGTAGTGGAAGTGCGCCACCGTCAGCAGCTGCGTCGTCATGCCGAAGCCGAGCAGCTCCCGGCCGCCGCGCTCGGCGATCAGTGAGCTGGCCGCGATCGCCGGTGAGACCATCGCGGTCAGCACGGCGACCTCGACCGGGGCCAGCGACCGCCGGCGCAGCAGCCGCAGTAGCGCCAGCATCGCCAGCCACGCCGCCACCGCGGCGTAGCAGCAGGCCAGCGCGACGGCGAAGGCGTCGCCGCGGTCCAGCAGCAGCGACAGCCCGCCGAGCAGCCCGGCGAACGGCCACACCTGCCCTACCGGCCCGAGCCGCTGCCGGTCGTCGTCGATCAGCCGCAGCCCGAGGGGCACCACGACGACCATCCCGAGCGCCAGGATCCAGCCGACCAGTACCGTCACGGACAGCACCATAGGAGGACCGGGCAGACCGGCGGTGACAGGGGCCGGAGGCCTGCTCGACATCGTCGGTGCGAGGCGCCGAGCCAGGGCGACCGTACCCGCGGTCATGCCCGGCCCGACGACGTCGAATGTGTGAGAGGTCGATGGAAGGGGATCGATGGCGGACATCCGGGCCGGCCTGGCGGCGGTGCGCGAACGGGTCGACGCCGCCTGCGCGGCGGCGGGGCGGGCCCCGGACGAGGTCGGGCTGCTGCTGGCCACGAAGACCCAGCCGGCCGCCCGCATCGCCGAGGCCGTCGCCGCCGGCGCCCGGCTCATCGGTGAGAACCGCGTGCAGGAGCTGGCCGAGAAGGACGCCGAGCTGACGGCGCTCGCCGACGGCCGGCCGTTCGAGCGGCACTTCATCGGGCACCTGCAGTCGAACAAGGTCAACCAGGTGCTGCGCTACGTCAGCTGCGTCCAGTCCGTCGACGGCGTCGAGCTGGCCGGCCGACTGCAGCGCCGGCTCGAGGCGCTGGACCGCACGCTCGACGTGCTGGTGCAGGTCAACACGTCCGGCGAACAGAGCAAGTTCGGCGTGGCCGCGGCGGACGCCGTCGCCGTCGTCGGAGAGGTCGCCCGACGTGACCGGCTGCGGGTCCGTGGCCTGATGACGGTCGGCCTGCAGTCGCCCGACGAGGCGGCCGTACGGGCGTCCTACCGGGCTCTGCGCGAGCTGCGCGACCGCGCCGCCGACGCCATGGGAACCGGGCTCCCTGTGCTGTCCATGGGCATGAGCGGCGACCTCGAGGCGGCCGTCGCCGAGGGCGCCACACTGGTCCGCATCGGTTCGGCGGTGTTCGGCGCCCGGCCCCGTACGGCCTGATTCCGGCAGCAGACGGACGTGTTGATCATTCGCGGCCGGCGTCGCCGTCCGGTTATCCTCTTCGCGTCTCGGGAACAACGTCGGATACCGTGCGTTCACGCAGGGAGATGTTCATGGACCGAAGGGGTCGGTTCAGCGCGCCCGGGGAGTGAGGAGCATCCATGGCTCGGTCCACGAACGGCACGGCCCGCCGCCGTCTCGTCGTCGTGGAGTCGCCGGCGAAGGCCAAGACCATCGCCGGTTACCTTGGTGACGGATACATGGTCGAGTCCTCGTTCGGCCACATCCGCGACCTCCCGTCCAAGAAGACCGAGGTCCCCGCCGCCGAGCGCGAGCGCTACGGCAACCCCGTCGGCGTCGACGTCGACGGCGGGTTCGAGCCGCTCTACATCGTCCCGGCCGGCCGCGCCAAGGACCAGGTCAAGAAGCTCAAGACCATGCTCAAAGATGCCGACGAGCTCCTGCTCGCCACCGATGAGGACCGCGAGGGCGAGGCCATCGCGTGGCACCTGCGCGAGGAGCTGAAGCCGAAGGTCCCGGTGCGCCGCATGGTCTTCCACGAGATCACGCGCGACGCCATCAGGGCCGCCGTCGAGAACCCCCGCGACATCGACGAAGACCTCGTCGACGCCCAGGAGACGCGGCGCATCGTCGACCGCCTCTATGGCTACCAGGTCTCGCCCGTGCTGTGGCGCAAGGTCATGCAGGGCCTGTCGGCGGGACGGGTCCAGAGCGTCGCCACGCGGCTGGTCGTCGACCGCGAGCGCGAGCGCATGGCGTTCCGCTCGGCGCAGTACTGGGACCTCACCGCGACCCTCGACACCGGCTCGGCCGACGACCCGCACGCGTTCGAGGCGCGGCTGGCCACCGTCGACGGCGTGCGCGTGGCCAGCGGCCGCGACTTCGACGCCCGCGGCCAGCTCAAGAGCCGCGACGTCGCGGTGCTCGACGAGCAGCGGGCCCGCACCCTGGCCGCCGCGCTCGGCGACTCCGACTACACCGTCCGCTCCGTCGAGGCCAAGCCGTACACGCGCAAGCCGTACGCGCCGTTCCGCACCACCACCATGCAGCAGGAGGCCTCGCGCAAGCTGGGCTACGGCGCGGCCCGCACCATGCAGGTGGCGCAGCGGCTGTACGAGAACGGCTTCATCACCTATATGCGGACCGACTCCATCACGCTCTCGGACTCCGCACTGAACGCGGCCCGGGCCCAGGTGGCGGAGCTGTACGGCACCGAGTACCTGCCCGACGCGCCGCGCAAGTACACCAGCAAGGTCAAGAACGCGCAGGAGGCCCACGAGGCCATCCGCCCGGCGGGCGACAGCTTCCGCACCCCGGCCGAGACCGGCCTGCGCGACGACGAGTACCGCCTGTACGAGCTCATCTGGATGCGCACCGTCGCCTCGCAGATGCGCGACGCCAAGGGCGAGACGCTGACCGTCCGGGTCGGCGCCACCGCGGCCACCGGCGAGGCCGTCGAGCTGACGGCGTCGGGCCGCACCATCACGTTCCACGGCTTCCTCAAGGCCTACGTCGAGGGCGCCGACGACCCCGAGGCCGAGCTCGACGACCGCGAGCGCCGGCTGCCGCACCTCACCGAGGGCCAGGGCCTGACCGCCGCCGGCATCGAGTCCGAGGGGCACAGCACCAAGCCGCCGGCCCGCTACACCGAGGCCACGCTGGTCAAGGAGCTCGAAGACCGCGAGATCGGCCGCCCGTCCACGTACGCGTCGATCATCCGCACCATCCTCGACCGCGGCTACGTGTTCAAGCGCGGCACCGCGCTGGTGCCGGCCTGGCTGGCGTTCGCCGTGGTCCGGCTGCTCGAGGAGCACTTCACCCGGCTGGTCGACTACGAGTTCACCGCCAAGATGGAGGACGTCCTCGACGAGATCGCCGGGGGCCGCGCCGACCGCGCCGCCGAGCTCGCCCAGTTCTGGCACGGCGACGACAGCGTCGACGGACTGAAGAAGCTCGCCGACAACCTCGGCGAGATCGACGCGCGCGAGATCTCGTCGTTCCCCATCGGCGACGGCTTCACGGTCCGGGTCGGGCGCTACGGGCCGTACCTCGAGGACGCCGAGGGCAACCGCGGCAGCATCCCCGAGGACCTGCCGCCCGACGAGCTGACCCCGGACCTCGCCCGCGACCTCGTGGCCAGGGGCAACGGCGACCGCGAGCTGGGCGAGAACCCGGCCACCGGGCGGGTGGTGGTCGCGAAGTCCGGCCGCTACGGCCCGTACGTCACCGAGATCCTCCCCGACGACGCGCCGAAGAACGAGCGTCCGCCCACGGCGTCGCTGTTCAGCACCATGTCGGTCGACACCGTCTCGCTCGACGAGGCGCTGCAGCTGCTCACGCTGCCGCGCGTGGTCGGCAAGGACGCCGAGGGCAACGAGATCATCGCCAGCAACGGCCGTTACGGCCCGTACGTGAAGAAGGGCTCCGAGACTCGGTCGCTGCCCGACGAGCCGTCGCTGTTCACCGTCACCGTCGACGACGCCGAGAAGCTGTTCGCCCAGCCCAAGGGCCGCCGCGGCGCCCGGGCGGCCACCCCGCCGCTGCGCGAGCTGGGCACCGACCCCGCGTCGGGCAAGCCGCTGGTGGTCAAGGACGGCCGCTTCGGCCCCTACGTCACCGACGGCGAGACCAACGTGACGGTGCCGCGGGGGACCGACATCGAGCAGCTCACCCACGAGCGCGCCGTCGAGCTCATCGCCGAGAAGCGGGCCAAGGGCCCGGCGCCGAAGAAGCGCGCGGCCCGGTCCCGCAGCTGACGCCGTCGCGCACCGCGCCGCAGACGAAGAACGGGCGCCGGCCACCCCCAGCAGGGTGACCGGCGCCCGTCGCCGGTGTGGAGCCGACGCTCAGTCGCCGCGGACGATGAACCCGGGCGGGCCGAAGCGGACCCCGGTCTCGGGGTCGACGCTGTAGTGGGAGTACGGCGAGAAGCTGCCGGAGGCGATCTCCTTCTCGACCTCCTCCATGGGCACGTGCTTGCCGGCCTCGATCTTGCGGTCCAGGCCGAGCCAGTCGAGCATGCGCTTGTTCGTGATGCCCATGTAGAGGACGGGCCCGTCGCCGGAGTTGACGTGGGTGTGCCACTGCATCGTCGGGATGAAGAGGAAGTCGCCCTGCTCCCACGGGACCTTGACGCCCTGGACCTCGGAGTGGCCGACGCCCTTCATGATGTAGATGGCGGCCTCGTTGTGGTGCTTGTGCAGCCGGGTCTGCTGGCCGGGCGCGAGCTCGGAGATGTGCAGCTGGATGGTCCGCAGCGGCAGGTCGATGTCGCGGGCCGGGTGCTGGCGGTCGCCGTCGGCGTAGAGGTCGAGGTGCGGCTGACGGTGGATGAGCGGCTGCGCCTCGAGCGGCCGGACCTCGTCCTCGTGGTAGTGCAGCTTGCCGGTGCGACGCGGGTTGGTCGGATCGTGGTCATGCCCGTGGCCGTGACCATGGCCGTGCCCGTGGCCGCCGGCCTGCTCCGGCACGTCGTGATCGGTCATGCGGAGTGCTCCTCGCTCGATGGGACGCGCTAGTCCGGGTCCTGCCCACGATGATGCACCCGGTTCGGGGTGTCAAGGATAAAAGATACGGTTGACGGAACTGCGCCGAGAGGTTTATATCTCGTATCCAATCCACTGCGGCCACTGTCGTCGCCGCGGTCCGGCGGGACGGAGCTGCGCATGGCCGAACGGGTGTGGGACGCGTTCCTCAGCGAGCGCGACATGGCACACCTCGCCGCGTCGCCGCCCACCACGCGGTACGGCTTCGGGCGCAAGGCCGCCGTGCTGAGCGTCGACAACTACCGCAAGGCGGTGGGCGACGAGCCCGAGCCGCTGCTCGAGGCGATCAAGACCTGGCCCGGCAGCACCGGCCTGGACGGCTGGGCGGCGCTGGAGCGGATCGAGCAGCTGTTGGCCACCGCACGTGAGTGCGGGGTCGAGGTGGTCCACCTGACGGCGCTCGCCGCGGAGGAGTCCGGTATCCCCGCGTGGGGCGCGAAGATCGGCGGCCGGCATGCGCCGCCGGTGCGCACGCCCGAGGAGGCCGACCGGCACCGCCGCCGGCTCGACATCGTCGAGCAGGCCGCACCGCTCCCGGGCGAGGTGGTGCTGAAGAAGACCGGGCCGAGCGCCTTCTTCGGCACCCCTCTCGCCGCGCACCTCATCGGCCAGGGCGTCGACACCATCATCGTCTGCGGCGAGAGCGTCAGCGGCTGTGTGCGCGCCACGGTCGTCGACGGCCGCAGCCACCGGTTCAACGTCGTCGTGGTCGAGGACTGCGTGTACGACCGGCACGAGGCCTCGCGCGCGATCAACCTGTTCGACATGGACCAGAAGTACGCCGACGTCATCTCGCTCGACGAGGTGACGGCATGGCTGCTGACCCAGCGGCGGCGATGACCGGCCGTGCGGCGGCTGACCCGGTTCCGGGCGGCGCGCGGACGCGTCTTCCGGTCCCTCGCCGAGCGCAACTACCGGCGGTTCTTCGTCGGGCACAGCTGTTCGGTGGTGGGCACCTGGATGCAGCGGATCGGGCAGGACTGGCTGGTCCTCGAGTTGACCGGCAGCGCCTTCGCCCTCGGTGTCTCGATGGTCTGCCAGTTCCTGCCCGTCCTGGTCGGCGGGGTCTGGGGCGGAGTGGTGGTCGACCGGGTGGACACCCGGCGGCTGCTCATGGTGACGCAGGCGGCTCAGGCACTCCTGGCCGCCGCGCTGGCGGTCTTCTCGCTGACCGGCACCGCGACGCTGCCGATCGTCTACGGCCTGGCGGTGGGGCTGGGCATCGTGACGGTGTTCGACAATCCCGCGCGGCACACGTTCATCGCCGAACTGGTCGGCGAGGAGAACATCGTCAACGCCCAGGCGTTGAGCAGTCTGGTGAACAACGCCGGCCGCCTGGTCGGGCCGGCGCTGGCAGGCGGGCTGATCGTCCTGGTCGGCGTCGGTGCGACGTTCGTGATCAACGCCGTCTCGTTCGTCGCGGTGATGATCGCGCTGTGGCTGATGGACGTCACCGCGCTGCGACGGCGCGAGCCGGTGCCACGCGCGCCCGGCCAGGCCCGCGAGGGGCTGCGGTACGTGTGGCACCACCCGGAGCTGCGGCTGGCGATCCTGCTGGTGACCATGGTCTCGGTGTTCGGGCAGAACTTCCGGGTGGTGTTCCCGATCCTCGCGTCGGACGTGTTCGGCGGCGACGCGCGGATCTACGGCTGGCTGACGGCGGCGCTGGGGCTGGGCGCCGTGGCCGGGGGGTTCGTCAGCGCCGCGGCGGTCACGGTGACGCTGCGGCGGGCGATCGTGGCCTGCGCCGCGTTCGGTGTGGCGACGCTGGGCATCGCGGTGTCGCCGGTGCTGGCGGCCGCCCTGGCGGCGGTCGTGCTGCTGGGCGTCACGAACATGACCTTCAACACGCTGGCCCGCACACTGGTCCAGCTGCGCGCGGCGCCGGAGATGCGCGGGCGGGTCATGGCGATCCACGGTCTGGTCTTCCTCGGCGGCACGCCGATCGGCGGGCCGCTGGTAGGGCTGCTGTGCGAGTGGCGGGGCGCCCGGGCCGGGCTGCTGGTCTCGGGCCTCGCCTGCCTCGCCGGAGCGGCCGCCGTCGTCGCCTTCCAGCGTCTTGCCCGATCAGGCAACGCACTTTAGACTCTGTATCAATTATCCAAAATGGAGGTTCGATGCGGATCGAAGACGTCGTCTTCTACAGCGAGGGCAGCCGGATCTCGGCGTCCTGGCGCACGCCGGATCAGTCCGACGGACCGCTGCGGGCCATCGTGCAGGGGCCGGGCTGGCTCGGTCTCAAGGACGCCAAGCTGTACGTCCGGTACCACGAGGCGCTCACCGCCGCGGGGTTCGCCGTACTGATCTTCGACTACCGGGGATTCGGCGACTCCGAGGGCGAGAAGAAGCTCTCCCCGGCCGTCCAGTTGCAGGACCTGCGCAACGCCGTGACCTACCTGACCACACGCGACGACGTCGACCACGACCGCATCGGCGTGTTCGGCTCCGGCGGCACCGGCGGCGGCAACGCCGTCCTGCTGGCCGCCGTGGACGACCGCGTCCGGGCCGCCGTCAGCCAGCTTCCCGTCGCCAACGGCCGCGACTGGCTGCACCGCATGCGTTCGGAGTACGAGTGGCTCGACTTCCTCAAGGGCCTCGACGAGGACCGCCGCGAACGGGTCGCCACCGGCAAGGGCCGGCTGGTCCACCCGCGCGAGGAGATCATGGTCCCGACGCCGGAGCGGCGCGCCACCACGGTCAAGGCCGACGTCGACAGCCGCATCCCCACCGCCGTCTCGCTGGCCGCGGCCGACGAGATCCTCGAGTACGACCCGCTGGCCGCCGCCCGCACGCTGACCACGCCGCTCATGGTCATCGGCATCGAGGGCGACGCGACCACGCCCACCGACCACGCCGTCGCGATCTACGAGGCCGCCAAGGGCCCGCGCAGCCTGGTCATGCAGCGCCACACCACGCACTACGCCGCGTACGACAAGTACTGGGAGACCGTCACCCCGGCGATCGTGCGGTGGTTCGACACCCACCTGAGCAACGGCGACGTCGTCATCACCACGCAGGACGGCCCGGCCGAGTCCGTGACCTACCTGGAGGGGCAGTGACATGGCAGTGACGACCCGGATCAACGGAGGCGACGTCGTCACTCCGGACGGCACGGTGCGTGCCGACATCCTCGTCTCCGACGACGGCACGATCGCCGGCCTGGTCGCGCCGGGCACCGCGATCGGCGACGACGCGACGGTCGTCGACGCCACCGGCCGCCTGGTCCTGCCGGGCATGGTCGACGTCCACGTGCACACCCGCGAGCCCGGGTACACGCACAAGGAGGACATCACCACCACGACCGAGCAGGCCGCGGTGGGCGGTGTCACCACGATCTTCGGCATGCCCAACCTCGACCCGCCGACCACGGACCGCACGACCCTCGACGAGGTCATGGCGCTGTACGCGGAGAAGTCGATCGTCGACTACAACCACAACCCGGCGCCGACGAACTTCGACGACATCGCGTCGATGGCCGAAGCCGGCATCAACGCCTACAAGATCTACATGGTCGTCGACACCGGCCGCACGTACCCGCACCCGGCCGGCACCGGCATGCACGACCACGGGCACCTGCTGCAGATGATGGACCTCATCAAGCCCACCGGGAAGCGGTTCATCATCCACCCGCACGACCAGGCGCTGATGGACTACATCGAGGGCGAGGTGCTGGCCCGCGGTGACAACACCCCGCAGGGCTACGCCGGCGCCTACGCCGCCCGCGACGGCGTCATCTGGGACACCGCCATCGACGTGGTGCTGCGGCTGTCCGAGGCCTCGGGCTGCCCCATCCACATCGCCCACATGCAGACCGCCCGCTCCATCGACGCGGTGCGCCGCGCCAAGGCCCGCGGCGTCGACGTCACCGGCGAGGTCAACCACTGGGCGCTGTTCCTGTCCACGTGGCGCGACGTCGAGACGCTGGGCCCGTACGCGCTGTCGTACTGGGTACCCGACAACCACCGCGAGGCCGTGTGGGAGGGCCTGCTCGACGGCACCATCGACATGATCTCCTCCGACCACGCGCCGCACACGCGGGAGGAGAAGGAGGTCGGCTGGACGAAGATGTGGAGCGCCCACACCGGCACTCCCGGCATCCAGTACTACTACCCGCTGCTGCTCGACGCGGTGCGCCAGGGCAGGCTCTCGCTGGAGCGCGCCGTCGAGGCCGCCGCCCGCCGCCCGGCCGACTCGTTCGGCCTCACCGGCGTGAAGGGCCGCATCAGCGTGGGCTACGACGCCGACCTGGTGATCGCGAACCTCGACAGCCCGTGGACCATCACGAACGACGACGTCCTGTCCCGCGTGGGGTGGACGCCGTACGACGGCCGGAGCATCGGCGTCCGGTTCGAACGCACGCTCGTCCGCGGCGCGGACGTCTTCGCCGACGGCGCCGTCGTCGGCAAGCCCGGCCACGGCCGGCTCGCCACCGCCCACCCCTCCGCCTGAACCGGCCTCGACGAAGGACGACGACGAATGAAATATGGACTGCTGCTGCCTCACTTCGGTGAGCAGGCCGACCGCGACAAGCTGCTCCGGGGCTCCCAGCGCGCCGAGGAGCTCGGGTTCGACTCCGTCTGGGTGCGCGACCACCTGGTCTTCGAGCCGCACGGCGAGATGGAGAAGCCGAACCGGACCTTCTACGACGCGCTGACCACGCTGACCGCGATCGGCGCCGTCACCGAGCGGATCCAGCTGGGCACCGGCTCGCTGATCCCGTTCCGGCACCCGCTGGTGACGGCGCTCATGGCCGGCACCATGTCGCACCTGCTCGGCGAGGACCGGCTCATCCTGGGCTTCGGCGCCGGCACGTTCGACCACGAGTTCGAGGCCATCGGCTGGGGCGACCGCGACCGCGTCGAGCTGGTCCGCTCCAACGCCGAGATCCTCAAGCGGGTCTTCACCGAGAACGAGGTCACCTACAAGGACGACAACTTCTCCTTCGAGGACGTCAGCATCGAGCCGAAGCCGCTGGGCGGGCGCATCCCGTTCTGGTACTGCGGCGCGACCCCGCGCTCGGCCCGCCTCGCCGTCGAGTTCTGCGACGGCTGGATGCCCGGCCGCATCGCCATGGCCACGCTGAAGAAGCGGGTCGAGGTCATCGACGAGCTCTCGGCCGCGGCCGGCAGGAAGCGTCCGACCATCGCCGTCATCCCGCCGACGTCCATCGAGCGCACCCGCGAGGAGGCGCTGCAGCACGTCAACATCCCCGGCCTGCTGGCCTGGGCGAACAAGTCCAAGTGGGCGGTCAAGCCGCCGTCGGGCCAGTTCGAGACGGTCGAGGACCTCGAGGGCCAGCTCATCGCCGGTGACGTCGACGGCGCCGTCGAGGAATGCCGTAAGTTCGAGGCAGCCGGTGTCGAGCACCTGGTCTTCGACTTCCGCTTCAAGTTCGACAAGTGGTTCGACCAGATCGAGCTGCTCGGCACCGAGGTCCTGCCCAAGCTCAAGGGCTGACGGCTCGAGGGCTGAGAAGGAAGAGGGAGCCGCATGCCTCGAAGTGAGTTCGGCCGCGAGCTGACGGTGTCCGCGCCGCCCGCGCAGGCGTGGGAGACGCTGATCGACGTGCCCGTGCTGGTGTCGTGGATCAGCGTGCTCGAACAGGCCGAGGAGCAGCAGCACCTGGAGAGGTACACGGCGGTGCTGCTCGACCGTCTCGGCCCGTTCAAGCTCCGTGCCGACCTCGCCATCACGCTGAGCGACGTGCGCACCGGGGAGCACGTGACGGTGCACGCCGAGGGCGAGGACCGCCAGGTCGGCTCCCGGCTCGTCGTCGACGCCACGCTCGACCTCGAGCCGGCCGGCGACGGCGGCGGCACCACGGTGCGGGTCGCCGGCGTGTACGAGGTGACCGGCAAGGTCGCGGCCATGGGCGGCGGCACCATCAACAAGAAGGCGGAGAAGATCATCGGCGAGTTCTTCTCCAACGCGGAGAAGGTGCTGGGCGCCGCATGACGCTTCCGCCGTTCGCCCTCGTGCGCCCCACCACGCTCGACGAGGCGCTGCGCGAGCTGACCGAGGACTCGGTGCCGTACTGCGGCGGCACCGAGCTCCTGCTCGCCATGCGCGCCGGCCTGCACCGGCCCGACGCCCTCGTCGACCTCAAGCGGATCCCGGAGCTCACCGGGGTCCGAGCCGGCGACGGCATGCTGGTCATCGGCGCGGCCGAGCGGCACGCCGACCTCGCCACCCATCCGCTGATCCTGGAGCGGCTGCCGGTCTTCGCCCGCATGGAGAAGCACATCGGCAACGCCCGGGTGCGCAACCAGGGGTCCATCGGCGGCAACCTCTGCTTCGCCGAGCCCAAGTCCGACGTCGCGACGCTGCTCATGGCGCTCGAGGCGTCGGTCACCCTGGTCAGCCCGGGCGGCCGGCGCACGGTGACGGTCGAGGAGCTCATCGTCGGCCCGTACTACGCGGAGAAGGAGCCCGACGAGATCCTCGTCGACGTGCGCATCCCGCTGCGCGACGGGCTGCGCGGCGCGTACGTGAAGTTCCAGACCATGGAGCGCCCGACGGTCGGTGTCGCGGTGCTGGCCGACGACGCCGCCGGCTGGTACCGGCTGGGCGTCGGCGCCGTCGGCGAGGTGCCGCTGGCGTGGTCGTTCGGCTCGCTCGCCGAGATCGACCCCGACGACATCGCGTCCCGGGTCGACCCCACCCCGGACCTCGCCGGGTCCGAGGAGTACAAGCGGCACGTGACGGCGGTGTACGTCCGGCGCGCCCTGGCCAAGCTGGAGCAGGTGAGCTCATGACGGAGTCCGTGTCCGAGTCGGTGGCGACCTCCGGGCCGCCCCGCGTCCCGGTGACGGTCGGCGTCAACGGCGTCAGCGTCAGCCGGCAGGTCGAGCCGAGGTCGGTGCTGGTCGACTTCCTGCGCGAGGACCTGGGCCTCACGGGGACGAAGGTGAGCTGCGAGCTGCAGGTGTGCGGCGTGTGCACCGTGCTGGTCGACGGCCGCCCGGTCAGCGCGTGCACCTTCCTCACCGCCGACGCCGACGGCGCCGACGTCACCACCGTCGAGGGACTCTCCGACGGCCAGACCCTGCACCCGCTGCAGGAGTCGTTCGTCGACCACTTCGCGCTGCAGTGCGGGTTCTGCACGCCGGGCTTCCTCATGATGTCGAAGGCGCTGCTCGACGGCGACGAGGTCCCCGACCGCGAGGCCATCGTCGAGCACCTCGAGGGCAACATCTGCCGGTGCACGGGGTACGAGCCGATCGTCGAGGCCGTCGAGCACGTGGCCGAGAAGCTGCGGGGAGGCCCGCATGGGTGAGAACGTCGTCGGGCAGTCGGTCCGGCGTCCCGACCTGGTCGAGAAGGTCACCGGCGCGGCGGAGTACTGCGTCGACGTGACGATGCCCGGCATGGCGCACGCGAAGGTCGTGCGCTCCGACCGCGCGCACGCGCGCATCACCGGCATCGACGTCGCGGAGGCGCTGGCCGCGCCCGGCGTGGTGGCGGTCGTGACGGCCGCCGACATCGCGTCGCTGCACGCGCGGTTCGGCCACATCATCACCGACCACTGGATCCTGGCGCCTGACAAGGTCCGCTACTACGGCGAGCCGGTCGCCGTCGTCGTCGCCGAGACGGTCGCGGCCGCCGCTGACGCCGTCGAGCTGGTCCGGGTGTCCTACGAGGACCTGCCGGCGGTCATGGACGCCGAGGCCGCGCTCGCCGACGGCGCACCGCTGGTGCACGAGCAGGCCTACGAGGCCACGGGCGACGAGTCGTTCAAGAACCTCTCGCACGTCGATGAGGGCGACGGCGCCCAGCAGGTGCCGTCGAACGTCGCACACGAGGTCACCATCGGCTGGGGCGAGGTCGACGCCGCCTTCGCCGACAGCGCCGTCGTGGTCGAGAACACCGTCCACTTCCCCATGCTCTACGCCTACGCCATGGAGCCGTACAACGCCGTCGCGTCGTACGCCGAGGGCGCGCTGAGCGTCGTCTCCACGGCGCAGCACCCGTACATGGTCCGCGACGACCTCGCCCGCGTCTTCGACCTGCCGCTGTCGCGCGTGCGGGTCACGTCGCCGTACCTCGGGGGCGGCTACGGCTCGAAGTCGTACACGAAGGTCGAGCCGCTGGCGTCGGTGGCGTCGTGGGTCACGGGCCGGCCGGTGAAGCTGACCCTCACCGTCGAGGAGGCCATCTACACCACCCGGGTCGACTCCGCGAAGATCTGGGTCAAGAGCGGGTTCGCCGCCGACGGCACCATCCTCGCCCGCGAGTTCGACGTGGTCATGGACTCCGGCGCGTACGCCGACAACAGCCCGCTGGTCATGGCCAAGACGGTGAACCGCTGCTTCGGGCCGTACCGGGTGCCGAACCTGAGGGTCCGCGGACTCTCCGTCTACACGAACACGTCACCGGCGTCGTCCTACCGCGGGTTCGGCGCGCCTCAGGGTGCCCTGGCCGGCGAGACCAACCTCGACCGCGCGGCCGAGCAGCTCGGCATCTCCGGCGCGGACATCCGCCGGCGCAACCTCGTGCGCAAGGGCGAGGAGATCCTGCCGGGCAAGCGCGGCATCGACGCCGACATCCCGGCCGACCTCGAGATGGTCGTCGAGTCGCTGGAGCGCGACCGCAAGGACGTCCCGTACTACGGCATCGGCTTCGGCTGCACCGCATCCGACGCCGGCGCCTACCCGATCTCGACCGCACAGGTGCGCATCCAGATCGACGGCTCGGTGCTGGTGCTCAGCGGCTCGACCGAGATGGGCCAGGGCAGCCGCTCGCTGCTCGCCCAGGTGGCCGCCGAGGAACTGGGCGTCGACCTCGCCGTCGTCAAGGTCGTCCAGTCCGACACGTCGGTCACGCCGTACGAGCGCACCACCGGTGCCAGCCGCACCAGCACGCTGGTCGGGCTGGCGCTGCAGCGGGCCTGCGCCGACGCGCGGTCGCGGATGCGCGACATGGCCGCCGAGCTGTTCGAGTGCGCGCCCGGCGAGGTCCGCGACCGCCCCGGCGCGGTCGCCGCGCCGGACGGCCGCGAGCTCGACTTCGGTTCCGTCGTCCGCCAGTGGTTCGGCGGCTCGGCCGGCGAGGTCACCGGCGTCGGGCTGCTCCGACGCGACGGCGCCACCCAGAAGATGCCGCCGTTCTGGGAGGTCGGCATGGTCGGCGTCGCGGTCGAGATCGACCCCGAGACCGGGGTCGTCGCCGTCGACCAGCTGGTCACCGTCGCCGACGTCGGCTTCGCCATCAACCCGCGCGCCGTCGAGGGGCAGGACCTCGGCGCCGCCACCCAGGGACTGGGGATGGCGCTGCACGAGGAACTGGTCTACGACGGACCCCAGCTGGCCAACGCCAACGTGGTCGACTACCGCGTGCCCCGGACGACCGACCTCCCGCGCAAGATCGACCTCATGATTGCCGAGCGCAGGGACGGTGTGGGACCGTATGGCGCTAAAGGTGCGGGCGAGGGCACGCTCAACCCCATCGGAGGGGCCGTGGCGGCGGCGGTGGCGCGTGCCGTCGGGCGGTGGCCCGACCGACTTCCGCTCACTCCCGAGCGCGTGTGGCGCCTGATGAACCGCGATTGACTAATGTATTCCCGAGTAATACGGGAGGCAGGGGAAGAATCATGGCGAAGGCGAAGGCAGCCGCCGCGGACAACGGTCAGTCAGCGGCCGGCCAGGAGGTCCTCGACCGGCTCGCCCAGTCCGTCCGCGGCACGTTCCAGACCGTCGAGGACATGACGCAGTCGTTCATCCGCGAGGCGATCCTCCAGGGACACTTCCCGCCGGGGCAGCGGCTGAACCTCGACAACATCGCCGCGACGCTCGGCGTGAGCCGCATGCCGGTCCGCGCCAGCCTGCGTCAGCTCGAGGGCGAGGGCCTGGTCCGCATCCACGCGCACCGAGGCGTCACCGTCTCGGTCCTGCTCCCCGACGAGATCGCCGAGATCTACGAGCTTCGCATCCTGCTCGAGACGTACCTGCTCGAGCGGGCCATGCCGCACCTCACCGAGGACATCCTGCGCGACCTGCGCCGGTCGGCCGAGGCCATGGAGGCCGCCGCCGACCTCGCCGACGGCCTCGAGATCCGCAAGGACTTCTACGAGAAGCTCTACGCGCTGGCCGAGCGGCCGCGCGCGCTGGCCGAGGCCAAGCACTTGCGCGGCTCGGTCGGGCGCTACCTGCTGCTGCTGCGCGTCACCGAGGAGCACGGCGGCCACCCCGGCCTGCTGTCGCACCTCGAGAAGGGCGACCTCGAGGGCGGCAAGAAGTGGCTCACCGACCACCTCTCGCACGTGTCCGAGGAGCTGCAGAAGCTGGTCTCCGAGAACGACCCCGCGGCGGCGGCCCGCTGAGAGCCGCCCGCGGGGGGCAGCGGTCAGGTCTCGGGACGCACGTACGCGTCCCAGGCGGTGCCGCACTCCTCGCACTGGTAGAGCACGGCCACGAAGCCGCGCGCGTCCACCTGGTCCGCGCGGCTCAGCTCGATCTTCGTGCCGGAGTCGCACTCGGGGCAGTACTCGTCGCTGACGTTCACGCATCCTCCAGTCGGTAGGCCACCCCGAACACCAGCAGCCCGCCGGCCGTGAGCGTCAGCGGGCCGATGAGGTCGCCGTCGGTGGCCGGGTCGAGGTCGCCGTCGGCGATGGTCAGCACGACGTGCGGTCGCTCGCCGAACTCCGCGCTCATCTTCTGCTTGGTCAGCTCCACGATGTCACCCTCGGCGTGCTCGAGCACGTGCCGGTGGATCGGGTGGCAGGCGGTGTCCGTCGGCGTCGCGTTGGCCGGCAGTGCGGCATAGACCAGCGCGCGCAGCCCCGGTCCGGCGGGGTCGGTCATGACGCGGCTCCTTGGGTCCGTGATGTGGTTTAGATATCGTATCGAAAATCACTCGGCTGAGGGGATGGACGGATGACGGACCTGCCCGCCGGAGACGACGAGACGCGCGGCCCGCTGCGCCGGCGCGACTTCGCGATCTACTGGTGGGCCGGCATCGTCTCGAGCCCTGGCAACTGGGCCAGCAACGTCTGCGCCTCCGTCCTCATGCTCTCGCTGACCGGCTCGCCGTTCATGGTCGGCGTGGTCAACTTCGCGATCTTCATCCCCAACCTGCTCTTCAGTCTGCCCGCGGGCGCGCTGGGCGACCGGGTCGAGCGCCGTCGCATGGTCGTCGTCACCCAGTCGGTCGCGCTGGCGACCGCCGTGGTCATGGCGGTGCTGAGCGGGACGGGCGCCTTGACGCCGTTGCTGCTGGTCGCGACCTGCTTCGTGCTGGGGACGGCCAACGCGTTCACGAAGCCGCCGATGCTCGCGCTCATCGCGCTACTGGTTCCGCGTCCGATGGTGGCCCGGGCGACCGCGCTGAACGTGGTGCAGTTCCAGTTCGGGCAGATCGCCGGCCCCGGCATCGCGTCGGTGATCCTGCTGACCGCCACCCCCACGTGGGCGTTCGCGATCAACGCCGTCAGTTGTCTCGGCCCGATCGTCGCGATGCTCCTCATCCGCCTCGGCAGTGCGGCCGATCGCGGCTCGGTGAAGAAGGCGGGCTCCGGTGGCGTCGTCGAAGGGCTGCGGTTCGTCGCCCGGACCCCGCTGATGCCCGCGATCCTGCTCGCGGTCGTGCTCACCAACGCCGCCGTCGAGGCGCTGCGGACGCTGGCGCCCACGCTTTCGGCGGAACTCGATCTGCCCGACGCGGCCGGCGTGGTCATCATGGGCAACAGCATCGGCGCGATGCTGGGCCTGGTGACGTTCGGGCTCATCGAGAAGGTGCTCCCGCGGCGCTGGATGCTCACGACGGCGTTCGCCCTGCAGGCGCTCGGGGCCGCCGTGGTCGCGGTGGGCGGCAGCCTGCCCGTCCTGGCCCTGGGCGCTCTGCCCATCGGCATCGGGTTCTCGCTGAGCATCCCGCTGCTCAGCGCGTCGCTGCAGATGCTCTCGCCCGACAACTTCCGCAGCCGGGTCATGGCCGTCTTCTCGATGGCGCACCTGGGCCTGCGTCCGCTGTTCGCCCTGGCGGCCGGAGCGCTCGCGTCGGTGTTCGGCGGCGCCTGGTCGCTCGCGGTGTTCGCCGTCGCCGCCGCGGCCGTGGCCGTGGTGATCCGCCGCCTGCACGTCGACACCGCCGACTGACCCGGCGGCAGGTCCCGCTGGTGTCCTGTGCCGTCCGCCGTCCGCCGTCGGCCGGCGCGAAATGACGCTTCTATGTCAAGCGGTTGGCTGGTGGCAGGTCAGCGGTGGGATGTCGCGGCGGAGCGTGCGGTGGATGACGTCGGTGAGGTGGCGTTTGAGCACGCGCATGGCGCCGCGTTTGCCTTTGTTGTCGAGGTGTTTGGCGATCAGG
>NZ_SMKL01000007.1 GCF_004348545.1 Jiangella ureilytica
GGGCGGGGCAGACGGGGCGTCAGGTGAGGGGTGGCAGCTGCGCGTGGACGGCGGCGCGGGCGGCCCGGGCGTCGGGCGCGGACAGCGCGAGCTCGGCCAGCCGGACGCACTCGTCGCGGGTGACGGAGAGCAGCGTCGTCGCGACCTCGGCAATGGCACGCGCCGTCATCGACAGGCTGGTCACGCCGAGGCCGGCCAGCACGACGGCGAGCGCGGGGTCGGCCGCGGCCTCGCCGCAGACCCCCACCGGTCGGCCGGCTTGGACGCCCGCCTCGGCGGTCAGGTGCACCAGGCGCAGCGCCGCCGGCTGCCAGGCGTCGTTGAGCGCGGCGAGGTCGCCGAGCAGCCGGTCGGCGGCCATCGTGTACTGGGTGAGGTCGTTGGTGCCGAGGCTGGCGAACGCGACCGCCGACATCAGCGCGTCGGCGGTGAGCGCGAGCGCCGGCACCTCGACCATGACGCCGGCGGTGGCCAGGCCGTGGGCGTGGGCGCGCTCGACGAAGTCGGCGGCCTCGCCGGCGGTCGAGACCATGGGCGCCATGACCCAGACCTCGGTTCCGGACGTCGTGGCAGCCCGGGCGATGGCCTCGAGCTGGTGGTCGAGCACCTCGGAATGCCGGACGGCCGTGCGGTAGCCGCGGACGCCGAGGGCGGGGTTGGCCTCCGTGGCGTCGGTGAGGAACGGCAGCGGCTTGTCCGCGCCGGCGTCGAGGGTGCGGACGACGACCTTCTTGCCGGCGAACGGCTCCAGCACCGCACGGTACTGCTCGACCTGCTCGTCGACCGTGGGCTCCTCGGCGCGGTCGAGGAAGCAGAACTCGGTCCGGAACAACCCGACGCCCTCGGCGCCGGCCTCGGCGGCGGCCGCCGCGCCCTTGGGGTCGCCCACGTTCGCCAGCAACTGGACGCGGTGCCCGTCGGCCGTGCGACCGGTGCCGTCGAAGGTCCATTCGCGGTTCGCCAAGGCCTGCACCTGGGCGACGGTGTCGGCGGACGGGTTCGGCTCGATGGTCCCGAGGGCGCCGTCGACCAGGACGACGGCGCCGTCGGCCAGGTCCAGCACGCCCGGCGCCGCGACGACCGCGGGCAGTCCGAGCGCACGCGCCAGGATCGCCGTGTGCGAGGTCGGCCCGCCGCCCTCGGTCACCAGCGCCAGGCAGGTCGACGGGTCGAGCGTGGCGGTGTCGGCGGGCGCGAGGTCGTGCGCCACCAGGACGAACGGCTCGTCGCGATCGGGAACGCCCGGCGCCGGCCGGCCGTCGAGCACGGCCACGATGCGGTCGCGGACATCGGCGACGTCGCGGGCGCGCTCGGCCATGTAGCCCCCCAGCGACTCGAGCATCGCCTGGACCTCGGCCGCGGCCTCCCACACGGCGCGCGCCGGCGCCGTCCCGTCGTCGACCTTCTTCTGCGCCGCCGTGACCAGCGTCGGGTCGGCCGCCATCAGCGCCGTCGCCTCGAGCACGGCGGAGCCCTCGCCGTGCGCCGTCGTCGCCCGGTGCTCGAGGTCGGCGCGGACCTGCTCCGCGGCGGCGGCGATGCGCGCGCTCTCGGCGGCGACGTCGGCGCCGTCGGCCAGCCGCGCCTCCGCCGCCGGCTCCGCTACCGGATCCGGCATCCGGACCACCGGACCGACCGCTCGCCCGGAACTGACACCCACCCCGCTGATCACTGCCACGGCGTTCCTCCTCGAACCTGTCCCACACACGATCATCGGCACTTCCCGCCTCGACGCCGCGGGAAGTGCCGACGATCACAGCAACTGCGCTACCTCGGCTGCCCGTCCGACGGCGGCGGCGTCCGCGGTGCCGCCGGCGGCTCAGGAGCGGGCGGCGGCGGGGGCGCCACCGGCCGCTCCGCGTCGGCCGGACGGTCCGGTGCGGCCACGCCGGCCGGGACCTTCTCCTCCTCCTGGACGATCTCCGCGGCCTCCTCGCCGAGCGAGGCCTGCACCGCCTCGTCGTCCTCCTCGCGGCCAGGCGTCCGCAGGTTCCACTTGGTGATCACCCAGCGGAACAGGAAGTAGTAGACGACGGCGTAGCCCAACCCGATGACGATCAGCAGGAGCGGCTTCTCGGCGATGCGGAAGTTGATCGCGTAGTCGATGAAGCCGGCCGAGAACCCGAACCCGTCGCGGATGTCCAGCGCGTTGGTCAGCGCCAGCGCCGTCCCGGTCAGCACCGCGTGGATGAAGTACAGCGGGAACGCGACGAACAGGAACGAGAACTCCAGCGGCTCGGTGACGCCGGTGAGGAACGAGGTCAGCGCGGCGCCGAGCATGATGCCGCCGACGATCTTCTTCTGTGCCGGCTTCGCGGTCTGCCAGATCGCCAGGGCGGCGGCCGGCAGGGCGAACATCATGATCGGGAAGAAGCCGGTCATGAACGCGCCGGCCGTCGGGTCGCCGTTCAGGAATCGCAGGATGTCGCCCTGGACCGGGTCGCCGCCCGGCGGCGTGTACTCGCCCAGCTGGAACCAGGGGAACGAGTTGAGGATGTGGTGCAGGCCCAGCGGGATGAGCAGCCGGTTGAAGAAGCCGTAGAGCCCCCCGCCCAGCACGTCGTTCTCGGTGACCCACTCGCCGAGGTTGGTCAGGCCGGCGTCGAACGGCTTGTACAGGAAGCTCATGCCGACGGCGATGAAGACGGCCGCGACGGCGGTGATGATCGGCACGAACCGGCGGCCGCCGAAGAAGGCGAGGTACGGAGGGAGCTTGATCCGGTAGTACCGCTGCCATAGCAGGGCCGCGACGATGCCCATGATGATGCCGCCGAGCACGCCGAAGTTGATCAGCTGCTGCTCCTCGCCCTCGGCGGCCTCGCCGAGGACGTACGGAGACATCGCGTCGGTGACGCTCTCGTAGACCAGGTAGCCGACCACGGCGGCGAGCGCCGTCGAGCCGTCGGACTTGCGGGCGAACCCGATGGCGACGCCCAGCGCGAAGATCAGCGCCAGGTTGTTGAAGATGCCGGCGCCGGCCGCGCCGACGACCTCGGACACCGGCTGCAGCCAGTGCAGCCCGTCGTACTGGGCCAGGCCGGCGGGCAGCCCCTCCGGAACGGTGCCCGGCTCGCCGCCGAGCATGTCGTTGGAGCCCAGTCGCAGCAGCAGCGCCGCGGCGGGCAGGACCGCGATCGGCAGCATGAGGCTGCGGCCGATGCGCTGCAGGACGGCCAGGCCGGGGAAGCCGCGCTTCCCGGTCGCGGTGGCTGTCACGGCACTCATTCCAGCTCCCCTCTCGCGGTCGTGAGGATCTGACGGTTCACGTGCGTCTCCTCTACAGGTGATGTCCCGGGCCGGAGCCCGTGTGGGGGGTTCGTTCCAGCGTCATGTGCACCTGGTACCGGTCGGCGCGGTACCACGAGGTGACGTGCTCCATCGGCCGTCCGGCGGCGTAGGAGGTCTTGCGGAAGACGAGCAGCGGCGCGGCCGGCGGGACGCGCAGCAGCCGGGCGCGCAACGGGTCGGCGCCCTCGGCCCAGACCGTCTGGGCGGCGGAGTCGAGGACGCGGCCGTAGTCGTGCGCCAGGATCGAGTAGACGGAACTGGTGAGGTCGCGTTCGAGCAGTCCGGGCAGCGGCGATGACGGCAGCCACGACACCTCGTGCGCCATGGGGGCGCCGTCGGCCGAGCGCAGCCGCTCGATCCGGTAGGCGCGGTCGGTGACGTCGAGCCCCAGAGCGGCCCGGGCCGGCGGCGGCGCGGCGGTCTCGTCGGCGCCCAGGACCACCGTCGACGGCTTGTGGCCGCGGCGGCGCATGTCCTCGGTGAACGACGACAGGTGCATCTGCGATTCGATGCTGGCGGCCGCCACGAACGTGCCCTTGCCGCGGACCCGGTAGAGCCGGCCCTCGGCGACCAGCCGGCCGACGGCCTCGCGGACCGTGGCCCGGCTGACCTTGAACCGGGCGACCAGTTCGCGTTCCGAGGGGACCGGGGCGTCAGGCACCAGCTCGCCCTCGATCATGGCGAGCAGGATCTCTCTCAGCTGCCGGTGTTTGGGCACCGGTCCGTCGACCACGTTCACGGAGACCCTCTTTCCGGACTTAACGGACACTGGTAGTAACTGGTCTAGATGACTTGACCAGTGGCCCATACAATGTGGCTGCGCCTCTCGCTTGTCAAGGGGTTGTGGCAGCCGACCGCGAGGTCTGACGCCAGTCCCTGCGCGAGGTGCGGCCCGAATCGACCGGTCGACGGACTTTCCGCGGCCCCGACCTGATGCGAGTCCCGTGCTGTCCTTGCGCCGATCCACGCTCAAGTACCTCCAGGTGCGCGACTACCTGCGTGGCCTCGTCGTGAGTGAGCTGCGCCCCGGTGACCCCGTGCCGTCGGAGCGGATGCTCTGCGAGCGGTTCGGCGTGTCGCGCATGACGGTGCGCCAGGCCGTCGACGCGCTGGTCGTCGAGGGGGTGCTCGAGCGGGTCCAGGGCCGCGGCACGTTCGTCGCGCCACCCAAGGTCGACCTGCAGGTCCGGCTGGCGTCGTTCACCGAGGAGATGACCCGCCGCGGCATGACGGCGGGCGTCAAGGTGCTCGCGTCGGGCTTCGTGCGAGCCGAGCCGGACATCGCCGAGGCGCTCAAGGTGGCGCCGGGCGAGGAGCTCATCCACCTGCACCGGCTGCGTTTCGCCGACGACGAGCCCATGGCCGTCGAGCACACGTGGCTGCCCGCCGTCCGGCTGCCCGGCTTCCTCGACGACGGCATCCCGGCCAGCGTCTACGTCGAGCTCGACGCCCGAGGGCTGGTCCCGGACTGGGGCGAGGACACCATCGACGCCGGCGAGGCCGACCACGAGGAGGCCAAGCTGCTCATGATCAAGCCGGGCAAGCCCGTGCTGCGCATCTCGCGGCGCGCGTTCACCGGCGACGCCGCCATCGAGTACAGCCGCTCGGCCTTCCGCTCGGACCGCTACACGCTGTGGGTCCCCGTGGCCCGGCCCAACCCGTCGGTGGTGCCGCGGCGGCGTACGGCCACACCCTGACCCCGTCCCCACCCCTCGACAGGAGAGAAGCGCGTGACCGAAACGATCATGGCTCGCGAGATCGCCGAGCAGCCCGAGGCGCTGGCCCGGACGCTCGACGCGCTGCTGCCGCTGCGCCCGGAGCTGCGCACGCTGACCGAGGGCCGGCGCGTCGTGCTGTTCGTGGCCCGCGGGTCGTCGGACAACGCCGCGATCTACGGCCGATACCTGCTCGAGGTGCACGCGGGCGTCCCGGGCGGGCTGGCCGCGCCGAGCGTCGCGACGCATTACCACGCCGACCTCGACCTCTCCGAAGCCGTCGTCGTGTCGGTGTCGCAGTCGGGCGAGACCGAGGAGATCGTCGAGACGCAGGCATGGGCCGCCGCGCACGGCGCCCGCACCATCGTGGTCACGAACGACGGCGGCAGCTCACTCGCCGCCGCGGCCGACCTGGCGCTGGTCACGCGCGCCGGCGCGGAGCGCGCGGTGCCGGCCACGAAGTCCTACACCACGCAGCTGGCCGCCATGGCGGTGCTGGCCGACTCGTTCGCCGCCAAGCCGGGCACGCTCGACGCCGACCTCCGCCGCGTCCCCGCCGAGGTGCAGCGGCTGATCGAGCGGCGCGACGGCGTCGACGAGGCGGCCGAGCGGCTGGCGTCGACGCCGGAGACGCTGGTCAGCGGCCGCGGCATCACCTTCGGCACGGCGCTCGAGACGGCATTGAAGCTCGAGGAGACCTGCCTGCGCCCGGTGCGCGGGCTCTCCTACGCCGACCTGCGGCACGGGCCGATCGCCGTCGTCGACGCCGAGCACGTCGCGCTGCTGGTGTCGGCGGCCGACGGGCCGATGGTCGTCGGCCTCACGGAGCTGGCCCACGACCTGCGCCGGCGCGGGGCCGCGGCCACCATCGGCGTGGGCGGCGACGCCGCGTTCGCCGGCGCCGTCGACGTCTGCGTCACCGGCCCGGACCTGCCGGAGTCGGTGGCGCCGCTGGCGCTCGTCGTTCCCGCACAGTTGACGGTCGAGGCGCTGGCGCGCAGGCTCGGGCTGGACCCGGACGCGCCCCGCGGGCTCTCCAAGGTCACCCAGACCGACCCGGCCGGCAGCTGAGCCGGCCCCGCACTCTCAGCACACCCAACGGAGGGGACACATGGACAAGGCCGAGCAGATCCTGGCGGCGCTGGGCGGCGCCGACAACATCGTCGAGATCGAGCCGTGCGCCACGCGGCTGCGCACCGAGGTGCACGACGCCGCGCTGGTGGACGAGAAGGCGCTGAAGGCCGCCGGCGCCTTCGGCGTCATCTCGGCCGGGCAGGTGGTGCAGGTCGTGGTCGGGCCCGAGGCGGACACCATCGCCACCGACATCGAGGATCTGATGTGACCCAGCTCGACGTGCTGTCGCCGGTGCCGGGGCGGGTGATCGAGCTGGCCGAGGTGCCGGACCCGGTCTTCGCCCAGGCACTGGTCGGCCCCGGCCTCGCGGTGGACCCCGTGCGCACCGGCCGCGTGACGGCGGTGGCCCCGGTGGCGGGCACGCTCGTCAAGCTGCACCCGCACGCGTTCGTCATCCAGACCGCCGGCGGCGCCGGCCTGCTGACCCACCTCGGCATCGACACCGTCCAGCTGGCCGGCGACGGCTTCGAGCTGCACGTGGCCGAGGGCGACACGGTGGCCGCCGGCGACGCCGTCGTCACCTGGGACCCGGCGGCCGTCGAGACGGGCGGCCGCTCGCCGGTGGTCCCGGTCGTCGCGCTCGAGGCGATGCCGTCGGACCTGACCGGGCTGCACCCCGCCGGGCCGGCCGAGGCCGCCGACGTGCTGTTCACGTGGGTCCGGTGAGCGGCGGGCTCGACCCGCAGCTCGCCGGCCGGCGGGCGGCGCTGATCGACCTCGACGGCACGCTGGTCGACAGCGAGCCGGCGAACCAGGCCGCCTACCGGTCGTACTTCACCACCCGCGGCTGGGAGGTGGGGCCCGACGTCTACCGGCAGTTCGCCGGCCGCCGCGGCGCCGACGTGTTCGCCCAGCTGCCCGGGCCGTGGACCGGCGAGGACGCCGCGGCGCTGGTCGAGGGCGTGCTGGCACACGTGGACCACGACGCCCACCCGCTGCGCCCGCTGGCCGGCGCGGCCGAGCTGATCCGCCGGCTGCACGCGGCCGGCGTGGCGATCGCGCTGGTGACGTCGGCCAAGCTGAGCTGGGCCGAGTACGCGGTGGGCGACGTGCTGGGCGTGCGCGACTGCTTCACGGCACTGATCACCTGGGAGACGGTCGGCGCCGGCAAGCCCGACCCGGCGCCCTACCTGGCCGGCGCCGACGCGGTGGGTGCGCCGCCGGCCGACGCCGTGGCGCTCGAGGACACCGTGCCCGGCCTGCGGTCGGCGCTGGCCGCGGGCGTGGGCCTGGTGATCGGCGTGGCGTCGGGCGCCGACCGGGGGACGCTGCTGGACGGCGGCGCGCACCGCGTGGTGGCCGGGCCGGGCGACCTGCTGAAGTCCTGACCACCGTTTGATCGATCTGGGTACGGGTACATCGCCGCCATAGCAAGCCTGCGACTGGTCGACGAGCCCCGTAGGAGGTCGGAACCATGATGATCGTGCTCGCACTGCTGCTCCTCGCGGTGGCCGGTGTCGCGGTGTACGTGATCGCGATGGACGGGACCGGTCAGATGATGATCGACGAGTTCGGCCTGAACACCGAGGTCCCGATCTGGGCCGTCTTCGTGGCCGGCGCCGTGACGATGTTCGTGGTGGTGGCGGCCGTGGCCGCGTTCGCCTCGGGCATGCGCGCCGCGAGGGCCCGCCGGACCGAGATCCGGTACCTGCGCCAGAAGGTGGCCACCCAGGAGACGGCCGAGGATCACGCGGTCGCCGACCGCTCCACCACGGACGGCGCGCCCGCCGGCCGGACCACCGACGACACCGTCGCCGACGACGGACAGCACCACCGGCTGGGTCGCTGGCGCCGGCGCCACGCCGCCGACGACACCCGGACCGACAAGCCGCCGGCCGAGGCCACGCGCAGCTGAGACGTGGGCGTGGTGACACCGGGCCCCGGTCGTGGAGGAATCCACGGCCGGGGCTTCGTCTGTGCCGGTCAGCCCGGGGAGTGCGGCCGCGGCGCCGGCTGCAGCCCGGCGGGCAGCTCGTAGCCGGCTTCCCACGGGAACCGGCCCGCTGCGTCGTCCCAGATCAGCTGCAGGGCCGGGACCGGCCCCGCGGCGCCGAGGTCGTAGTAGCGCTGCGCCGACCCCAGCAGGGGTGGGTCGCCGCCGTCGTGGAACGGGAACAGCCGCAGCTTGTGGTCCCAGCCCGCCAGCCGCAGCGGGCGCCCCGGGCCGAAGCGCTCGCCGTCGCGCACCCGCTGGCCGAACTCGTTGAGCAGCCACGCGCTGGTCTGCAGGTCGAGACCGTAGACCAGCAGCTCGGGGTGCTCGAAGCCGTACAGCCCGACGGTGTAGGCGAACGGGGGCGACCCCGCGGCGTACTGCACCGCCCAGCCGTGCCGGCGGACCGTGTCGCGCAGCCACGCGTCCTCCTGGTCCTGCCATTGCTGCAGCTGGAGAGCGGTGCACGCGATCGACGACATGTCAGGCCTCCGGGGATTCCATCGAGGGAACAGGAGTTCGAACGTTACGCGGACCCACTGACAATGTCGCGGCGACGGCGGCTCAGCGGTCGCGCCGGCGCTTCGCGGCGGCGATGTCCGCGCGCAGCTCGTCGGCGTTGCGGCGCGGGCCGTACCCAGGCGTGCCGGGCTGGATGCGCCAGCCCTCGGCGAGCGGGCCGATGTCGACGGCGTCGAAGCCGAACCGGTCCATGACCTTCGCCACCTGTGCCTTGGCGCCCTCGTCGTCGCCGGCGACGACGAGGGCGCGGCGGTCCGGCGTGCCGGGCGGGGCGCCGTCGGTCGTCAGGGCCGAGGCGTAGATGTGGTTGAACGCCTTCACGACGTGCGACTGCGGCAGGTGCGCCTGCAGTAGCTGCGAACTGGTGGTGCTCTCGTCGTCGAGCTCGGCGATGTGGCCGTCGCGCTGCCAGTAGTAGTTGGTGGTGTCGACCACGGTCTTGCCGTCCAGCGGCTCGGCCGGCACGTCGTGGATCGCCCGCAGCGGGATCGTTACGACGACGATGTCGCCCCCGGCCGCGGCCTCGTCGGTCGTGCCCGCCCGGGCCCGGTCGCCCAGCTCGTCGACCAGATCGACCAGCGTCTCGGGCCCGCGGGAGTTGCTGAGGACCACGTCATACCCGTTCGCCACCGCGAGGCGCGCCAGCTGGCCGCCGATGTTGCCGGCGCCGATGAAGCCCAGAGTCGTCATGCTCGGTTGAACATCGAAGCACCGGCGAACAGTCCCCGGACCAGGCGGGGATCACTCCTCGCCGGCGAGCGACAGCACCCGCAGGCGCTGCCCGGCGTACCAGGTGGCACCCACGATGACGACCGCGAGCAGCACCCCGGCCACCGCGAGCCGGACGTCCGACGACACCAGGTCGCGGGTGGCGATCGCCTCGGTCAGCGACAGCGACCACTGCTGCACGCTCAGCGTCCGCGCGCCGGGGACGAACGAGCCGAGCAGGCCCTCCCAGATCAGCGCGTACGCCAGCCCGTACACGACGGCGTGCCGGGTGACGACGGCCAGCAGCAGGAAGATCGCGCTGTAGGCGATGGACGCCACCAGTGCGGCCACGCCGAAACCGAGCGCGATGCGCCCGGCCGTCCCGGACATCACCAGGCCCGCCACGAACGTGGGAACCGCGGCGAACAGCACGGTCCCCGTCGCGGCGACCGCGAACTTGCTCAGGATGATCCTCGGCCGCGAGATCGGCTTGGACAGCAGATACACGACGGAGCCGTCGTCGATCTCCGGGCCGATGACACCGGTGCCCACGATGAGCCCGAACAGCGGCACCAGGGCCGCCACCGCGACCGCGCCGAGAAAGTCGGCCGTGACCTGGTGGTCGACGCCGACGGTGAGGCGCAGCAGCACGGCCATGGCGAGCAGCAGCACCGACATCGCCAGCAGCAGCCAGGCCCGCCGGCCTCCGAGCAGCGCCCGGTAGGTCAGCCGGACAACGGTCCCGTTCATGCCTGAACCCCTAACTCTTCACCAGGTAGGAGAAGACGCTCTCGAGCGACTCGTCCGTCGGCGAGACCTCGTAGAGCCGGATGCCCGCGGCGCGGGCGACGCGTGGCAGCAGCTCGGTGAACCGCAGGAAGGACACCGCCTCGACGCTCAGCACGTCGTCGGTCAGCTGGACGCCGGCGGTGGAGCCGTCGGCGATGAGCGCGGACGCGAGCGCACGGTCGTCGGAGGAACGGATGACGTACTGGTGCGGCCGGTCGATCATGAGCCGGCGGATCTCGCGGAAGTCGCCGGACGCGGCGTGCCGGCCGGCGACCATGACCTCGATCTGTTGCGCCAGCTGCTCGACCTCTTCGAGGATGTGCGAGCTGAACAGCACCGTCCGGCCCGCGGCGCCCATCTGGCGCAGCAGGTCCATGAGGTGCAGTCGCTGCCGCGGGTCCATGCCGTTGAACGGCTCGTCGAGCAGCAGGACGGCGGGGTCGTGCACGAGCGCCGAGGCCATCTTGACCCGCTGGCGCATGCCCTTGGAGTACTCGCCGACCTTGCGGCCCTGCGCGAACTCCATCTCGACCGTGGCGAGCGCCCGCTTGGCCGCGGCGCCGGGGTCGGGCAGGCCGTGCAGCTCGGCGTTGGCCAGCACGAACTGCCAGCCGGTCAGGAAGTCGTAGGAGGCCTCGCGCTCGGGCACCAGCCCGATGGTGCGGTAGATCTCCGGGTTCTTCCAGACGGTGACGCCGTCGAGCGTGACGGTGCCGGCCGAGGGCGCCAGGAACCCCCCGAGCATGCTGATGAGCGTCGACTTGCCGGCGCCGTTGGGACCGAGCAGGCCGGTGATGCCCGGGCCGATGGTCATCGTGACGTCGTTGACGGCGACGACGTTGCCGTACCAGCGCGACACGGTGTCCACGGAGAGGACGTTCATGAGACGGAGACCTTCCGGTAGCGCAGGTTCAGCAGGGCCCAGCAGGCGCCGATGACGGCGAATGTCACCAGCACGTACACGACGCCACCGGCGTCACCGGGCGGTGGTGCGACGGCGGACGAGGAGGCGTCGAGCACCCAGGATTGGAAGCCGTCGACCAGCGTGATGGGCGACAGCAGCCCCAGCCAGCCGGCCAGGTCGGCGTTGCCGACCTCGTAGCGGATGATCCCCTGCAGGGCGCTGACGGCGGCGAAGCTCAGCGCGAAGACGGTGATGATGGCGGCGACGCCGAGTCCGCGCCGCGGCGTCAGCGATGCGATGACCAGCCCCACGCCGGCGAACACCACCGCGAACACCGCCGCGCCGACCAGCGCCAGCAGCACGTCGCCGGTCTCGCGGCCGACCGGGAACTCCGCCAGCAGCGCACCCACGTACATGATCAACAGTGGCGCCGTCAGCAGCAGGAACAGCGCCGTCGCCAGCCCCGCGAACTTCGCCAGCACATAGTCGGAGCGCTCGAGCGGCCGCGAGAAGTACAGCGGGACCGTCTTGAACCGCAGGTCGCGCGAGAGCGACGCCGGCGCCTGCGCGGCCACGAAGATGGTCAGGATGCCCTGGGTCACGACCGCGTAGCGCGAGTACGCCAGCGGCAGCTCGCCGGTGATGCTGGACGTGACGTTGGCGATGACGGTGATGATGAACGCGGGCAGGCACATGACGCCGAGCAGCAGCATCGGCAGCACCTTGGCGCGGGCCGACCGGCCCAGGCCGTAGGCGCCGCGCAGGCTCTGCGCGAACAGCGCCCGGGTGACCTGACGCCGGCCGAGCCGCGGGCCGTCGTACTTGCGGTAGCCGATGTCGTGGATGACACCCGACGGCGGATTGGGCATCGGGCGGCTCATTCCTGGTCCTCTCCGAAGACCTCCGAGATGTGGTGCCGGCGCTGCTCCAGCCGGATCAGCCCGACCCCCTGGGCGGCGACGGTGTCGCGCACGACGTCGTAGGTCTCGTCGTCGTCGAGCGAGAGCTCCAGCAGGTGGCCGTCGCGCTTCACCGTCAGCCCGGCGGCCGTCAGCGCGTCGGCGACGGCATCGGTCTCGGCCGACACCTCGATCGCCAGGAACTGGCTGGTGCGGGTGAACTCCGACGTGGACGACGACCGCAGCAGCTGGCCGCCGTCGACGACCACCACGTGGTCGGAGATGCGCTCCAGCTCGCCGAGCAGGTGCGACGTCACCAGCACGGTGATGCCGAACTCGGCCCAGATGCGCCGGATCAGCAGCAGCATCTCGTCGCGGCCGACGGGGTCGAGCCCGTTGGTCGGCTCGTCGAGCATGACGATCTCGGGGTCGTGCACGAGCGCCTGGGCCAGCTTGACCCGCTGCTTCATGCCGGTGGAGTAGCCGCCGATGGGGCGGTACCGCTCCTCGTAGAGGCCGACGTGGCGCAGGGTGTCGGCGGTCCGCTCGCGCGCGGCGTCGGCCGGCAGCCCGGACATGCGCGCCATGTGCACGACGAACTCGGTGGCGGACACGTCGCCGGGCAGGCAGTCGTGCTCGGGCATGTAGCCGACCCGCTCCCGGATCGCCGGCCCGTCCTTCGTCACGTCGAGCCCGAAGACGCGCGCCGTGCCGGACGTCGCCGGCGACAGCCCGAGCAGGACCTTGATCAGCGTCGACTTGCCCGCGCCGTTGGCGCCGACGAGCCCCACGACGCCCGGCTCGACGTCGATGGTGAGCCGGTCGAGCGCGGTGGTCGCCGGGAACCGTTTCGTCAAGTCCTCGGTCTGGATGACTGGCACGGCTCGACGCTACCGGTGCCACCCCGCCGCGCGCGTCGGGCGGGGGTACGACACGCGATGTCGTACCAGAGCACGACCTTCCCCGAGCCGGCGGCACGGTGTGACCCTGAGACCACTCTCAGGGTCGCGCCGTCAGAGCGTGTCGGCGGCCTTGCGCGCGGCGATCTGGACCGGGTCCCACACCGACGAGAACGGCGGCGCGTAGGCGAGGTCGGTCATGGCCAGCTCGCCGACCGTCAGCTCGGTCCACAGCGCCATGGCGCACACGTCGATGCGCTTCGCCGAGCCGTCGCGGCCGACGATCTGGGCGCCCAGCAGCCGGCCGGTCGGGCGCTCGGCGACCATCTTGACGGTGATCGGCTGTGTGCCGGGGAAGTAGCCGGACCGCGTCGTCGACTCGATGGTGACGGCGACGTGGTCGAGCCCGGCCTCGACGGCGTCGCCCTCGGTCAGGCCGGTGCGGGCGAGCTCGAGGTCGCACACCTTCGTCAGCGCGGTGCCGACGATGCCGGGGAACCGGGCCGAGCCGCCGCCGAGGTTGGTCCCCAGGATCCGGCCCTGCTTGTTGGCGTGCGTCCCCAGCGGCACGTGCACCCAGGCGCGGCGGACCCGGTCCCACGTCTCGACGCAGTCGCCGGCCGCCCAGACGCCGTCGGCCACCCGCTGGGTGTCGTCGGTGCGCAGCCCGCCGGTCTCGCCCAGCGGCAGCCCGGCGGCGCGGGCCAGCTCCGTGGCCGGCCGCACGCCGGTCCCGAGCACGACGATGTCGGCCGCGAACGTGCCGGCGTCGGTCACGACGGCGGTGACGCCGCCGGCGCCGGCCTCGAACGCCGTCACGTCCGCGGAGGTGACGACGTCCATGCCCATGCGCTCCATGGCGGCGTGCACCTGGGTGCCGAGGTCGGGGTCGAGGGTGTTCATCGGCTCCGGGCCGCGGTCGACGACGGTGACCGTCAGGCCGCGGCGGACCAGCGCCTCAGCCATCTCGAGGCCGATGTACCCGGCGCCGACGACGACGGCGCGACGCACCTCGCGGCCGAGGTGGGCGATCACGGCGCCGCCGTCGTCGAGGGTCTGCACGCCGTGGATGCCCGCGGCGTCGGCGCCGGGGACGTCCGGTCGCACGGGCGTCGCGCCGGTGGCGACGATCAGCTGGTCGTAGCCGAGCCGCTCGCGCCGGCCGGCCGCGTGGTCGACGACCTCGACCCAGCCGGCGTCGGTGTCGATGGCGACCGCCTCGGTGAGCAGGCGGACGTCGATGCCGTTGGCGCGGTGTTCCTCGGGCGTGCGCGCGACCAGCGCGCCGGGCGAGGCGACGTCGCCGCCGATCCAGTACGGGATGCCGCACGCCGAGTAGGACGTCCAGTGCCCGCGGTCGACGGCGATGACGTCGAGGTCGCGGCCGGCCGCCTTCGCCGTCCGCAGTGCCTGCGAGGCCGCGCTCATTCCGGCGGCGTCCGCCCCGATCACCAGCACGCGGTCAGCCATCGGCACCTCCGGGGACGACGTGCCGGCGGATCCAGGCGTGCATGGCGATGGCCGCCGCGGCGCCGGCGTTGATGGACCGGGTGGAGCCGAACTGCGCGATCGACAGGACGGCGGTGACGTGTTCGCGCGCGGCCTCGGACAGGCCGGGTCCCTCCTGCCCGAACAGCAGGACGCAGGCGCGCGGCAGGTCGAACGTCTCGAGCGGGACCGCACCGGGCAGGTTGTCGATGCCGATGACGGGCACGCCCTCGGCCCGCGCCCAGGCGGCCAGGGCGGCGAGGTCGGCGTGGTGCCGTACGTGCTGGTAGCGGTCGGTGACCATGGCGCCGCGGCGGTTCCAGCGGCGCCGGCCGACGATGTGCACCTCGGCGGCGAGGAACGCGTTCGCCGTCCGCACGACCGAGCCGATGTTGAAGTCGTGCTGCCAGTTCTCGATCGCCACGTGGAACGGGTGCCGGCGCCGGTCGAGATCGGCGACGATGGCCTCGTTGCTCCAGTAGCGGTACCGGTCGACGACGTTGCGGCGGTCGCCCCGGGCGAGCAGGTCCGGGTCGTAGCGCGGATCGTCGGGCCGAGGACCGGGCCACGGGCCCACGCCCGGCAGCTCCGGCCCGTCGGGCACCGTCTCCTCGCTCACGGTGCCCAACGGTAGCCGGGATCGTGCCGGCGTCAGCCCTGGGCCTTGAGCTTGTCCAGGGCGACGGCGGCCAGCGCGTTCAGGTCGAACGTCGTCGACTCCGGGTTCCCGGCGACGTAGACGCCGCGGTCGCCGTCGATCATGTAGATGACGCGGGTCGGGACGGCCGGCATGTTCGCCGACTCCGTGACGGTCTCGACCGCGATGACCTCGTCGGCGTCGACCTCCGGTGCGTCGACCGTGCTGGTGCGGACGGTCATGTCGAGGGTCTGGCCGGCGGCCTCGCCGCTGATCGTGATCTCGCCGCAGCGGTCGTAGTAGTCCTGGACGCTGGCGACGTCGTCGGCACTCGCGTGGGTGTAGACGGCGTTGACCAGGACGTCCGCGCCGGAGGTCGCGGACATGCCGGCGGACTCGGCGCCGTCCTTCTGCAGCGGGTTGTTGTCGTAGGCCTGGCAGTCGGCCGGCTCGTAGCTGACGCCCTCGAGCAACTGCGCCATGCCCTCGGCGGCGCTGCTCAGCTGGGCGACGTCGAACGCGGACACGGTGGCGCCCTCGGGCAGGTCCTCGGCCGTGAGCAGCGCGGCCTGCAGTTCGCCGGCGGCGGCCTCGCCGCCCTCATCCTCGGCGCCGGCCTCGTCCGTGGCGTCGCCGGCGGGGGTCTCGCCGGCCGCGGCGGTCTCGTCGCCGCCGGTGGTCGCGTCGCCGCCGGGCTCGTCGTCACCGCCGCACGCTGCGAGGAGGAGGGTGGCGGCCACAAGCGCAGAAATTCCGAGCTTTCGCATGATGTGTCTGGATCCTTGACTGAGGGGTGTGCATAGGACATCCCCTGACATGAGCAGTCGTATCCGCTGTCACGCAGGGGAACGGCGGCAAATCTACCGACCTCCGGGCGCGCGCGTGGGCGGTGCCGAAGATTTGCTCCGGACGGCCGATGCACGACGTGGACCGGCCGAACTGGTATCCCTTGGGGCATGGCCGTCGACTTCCACGAGTACGTGGCGACCCGGCGACGGCCCCTGCTCCGCCTGGCCTACCTGCTCACCGGCGACCCCCACCACGCCGAAGACGTCGTCCAGACCGCGCTGCTGCAGGCCTTCCGGCAGTGGCGGCGCGTGAGCAGGGCCGACCAGCCCGACGCCTACGTGCGGCGCATGGTGGTCAACGCCTACATCGACGGCAAGCGCCGGCGCAGCTCCACCGAGTCCCCGACAGCCCCGGAGGACCTCCCCGCCGCCGTCCAGCACGACCACACCGACGCCCACGCCGAGCGGTCGCTCATGTGGACCGCGCTGGCCGGGCTGCCGCGGGTCCAGCGCGCGGTCCTGGTGCTCCGCTACTACGAGGATCTCGACGACGCCCGCATCGCCGAGCTCCTCGGCAGCAGTCCCGTCACCGTCCGGTCGAACGCCTCACGGGCGCTGGCCAGGCTGCGGAAGGAGTGGACCCGTGTCTGACCTCGACCCGGAGCTCGAAGCCTTCCTGCGCACCACGCTGATCGACCACGCCGCCGACGCCCCGGCCGGTGACGACCTCGCCGCCGCCGTGACCCGCGTGGGGCGGGCACAGCGCCGCCGGCACCGGCTGACCGGCGGGGCGGTGGCCCTCGCGCTCGGCGCCGTGGCGGTCCTCGCCGGGTCGCAGCTCGGGCCCTTCGCCGACGACGTCGAAGCGCCACCAGCCGGCGCCCGCCGGGACCTCGGGACCGGGGTCGGGAAGGCACTCCCGCCCGAACCGTCGATGCGTACCTGCGACGGGACCGGCTGGCCGGCCTTCGACGTCGCGCTGCTCACCGAGCGGCCACCGGTGGACCCGTCCAGCGACCTGGGCCAGGACATCGCCGGCAGCGATCTCGACACGAGCCCCGTCCAGGCCGCCCGCTGGGCCCTGGCCGGGCAGGTGGGCAACGTCGCCTATCTGCTCGGATGGACGTCCAGTGGCGCCGTCGTGAAGACGATGTTCAGGAACGACAACCCGGCGGGCACCTGGACACGTGCCGGTGCGGTGGAGTTCTGCGAGCTGCAACTCGCGTTCGCCGACGGCCGGCAGCCGGCCTCCTGGTCACTGGCCGCCGAGCCCGGACCCGAGGCCACCACGATCCGGATCCATCTTCTGCCGCCCTGGTGCGCTGAGGGCTACGTGGACACCGCGCCCGACCTGCTGACCGACGTGCTCGTCGACTACCGCGACGACTCCGTCGTGGTCACGCCGCTGGTGCGGCCGCCGGCAGAGCCGGAGACCCACAGCTGCGAGGCGGGGGAACCCAGTGTGGTCGACGTCGATCTCGCCGGGCCGCTGGGCGACCGACAGCTCCTGGACGGCCGCTGGGACCCGCCCCGGCCGGTCGGCCAAGGGGCCTGACGGATCAGCGTCCGCGACCGGCCGCCGTGGTCGATCGCTGTTGATCGGCTCCCATGCTCCGCGGGACACTCCCTAGAGGCCGAGGTCGGCCTGGGAGTAGGCGGCCCGGTACTCCAGCCCCGCCGCCTCGATGCGCTCCTTCGAGCCGGTCGCCCGGTCGACGATGACGGCGACGGCGACCACGCCGGCGCCGGCCTCGCGCAGCGCCTCGACGGCGGTGAGGACGCTGCCGCCGGTGGTGGAGGTGTCCTCGACGGCGAGGACGCTGCGCCCGGCGACGTCGGGACCCTCGATGCGCCGGCGGAGGCCGTGCTGCTTGGCGTCCTTGCGCACCACGAACGCGTCCAGGGTGCGCCCGGCGGCGTGCGCGGCGTGCAGCATCGAGGTCGCGACCGGGTCGGCGCCCAGCGTGAGCCCGCCGACGGCGTCGAAGGCGAGGTCGGCGGTGAGGTCGTTCATGACGTGCCCGACCAGCGGGGCCGCCGCGCCGTCGAGCGTGATGCGGCGCAGGTCGACGTAGTAGTCGGCCTCCTTGCCGGACGACAGCACGACCTTCCCGTGCACGACGGCCTTCTCGGTGATGTGGCGGCGCAACTCGTCCCAGGCACTCACGAGGCACGAGCGTACGGCAGGCTGTGCACCGTGCAGCCCGGTGCCGTCGTCGTCGTGTCCGGCCCGCTCGGTCCGTGGGCCGCCGGGCGGGCGCTGGCCGAGCCCGGACGCCTGCCCTACCCCGTCGTCGTCGCCGAGCCGGTCGCCGACCGCACGCCGTACGCCGTCGCCTGGCTGGCGGCCGCGGCCCGCGACCTGCTCGCGGCGCCCGCGCTCACCGCGTCGCCGCTGCTCCTCGTCGCGCACGGCACGGCCGGTCCGCTGCTGCCGGCGCTGGCCCGCGCCCAGCGGGCCGCCGGCCGCCGCGTCGGCGGCTACGTGTTCGCCGACGCCACCCTGCCGCGGGCGGGCTCCCCGTCGCACCTCGACCTGCTGCGGGCGGCCGACGGCGAGCAGGCCGACGCCGTCCACACCACCCTGCACGACGGCGCCGGCTGGCCGCCGGGCGCCGCCCACCCGGGTGACCACGACTTCTGGACCGAGCGGCTGCCGCCCGCACCGGACTGGCCCGACGCGCCGTGCGGCTACCTGCACACCGGTGCCGCCGTCGCCGGCATCGGGCCGGCCGACTTCTGGACGCGGTCGGCCGCGGCTCGCGGCTGGCCGGCGCACACGATGGCCGGCGGCGAGGACGTGGCGGACGCGCTGGCGGGGCTGATCGCCGCACTCCCCGGCTGACCACGACCCACGCGATCAGCGCCGGCGTGCCGCGGGGTGCCGCCGGCCGATGGCGCGCACCAGCCGGCGCGGCAGCCGCGGCAGGGCGGCGGCCGCGACCTTGTACACCGTCCCGGGGACCGAGACGGTCCTGCCCAGATCGAGGTCGCGCAGCGCGGCGTCGACCAGGGCGTCGGCCTCGAGCCACAGCCAGGACGGCAGCCCGGACATGTCGATCTGCGCGCGGTCGTGGAACTCGGTACGGACGAAGCCGGGCGCGAGCGCCATGATCCGCACGCCGGTGCCCTCGAGCTGCGGCGCCAGGCCCTCGCTGAACGCCGTCACCCACGCCTTGGCCGCGCTGTAGCTGCTGCGCGGCAGCCAGCCGGCGACAGAGCTCACGTTGACGACGGCGCCGTGGCCGCGCTCGATCATGCCGGGCAGCGCCGCGTGCGTCAGCCGCAGCACGGCCCGGATCAGCACGTCGACCAGGTACTCCTCGGCGGCGACGTCGTTGTCGAGGAAGGACTTCCCGAGCCCGAAGCCGGCATTGTTGACCACCAGGTCGACCGGGCGTTCGGTGGCGCGCAACCGCTTCTCGACCGCCTCGGTGTCGGTGGCGAGATCGGCCGGCAGCACCTCGGCGCCGACGCCGTAGGCGCCGCGCAGCTCGGCCGCGACCGACTCGAGCCGGCCCTCGTCGCGAGACACGAGGACCACGTCGTGGCCGCGCGCCGCGAGCGCGCGGGCGAAGGCCAGCCCGATGCCCGCGGTGGGGCCGGTGACGAGTGCCGTTGCCATGGAGCCATCCATCCTCTACGTGTCGGGCCTTGCACGACACAGTCTGCTCTCTGTCCGCGTTCCGCTCTCGACCGACGCCTCGCGCGGGCCACCGGCCCCTGGTCGTCGCCGGTGTGCAAGGCCCTCCACAGGCGCCGACGATCACCATGTGAGACCGGGTGGTCGATTCGGCCGAACCGGACGATCATGGTGACACTTCGGGCATTGCGGTCGATAAGGTCATGATTCGTGAACGATCTTTCTCACACGGCCGTCGCCGACGCGGCCCGCTACTTCGACACATGGGTGGCGTTCCGCCAGCAGTACGACCGCGTGCCGGGCATCCAGGCGGCCGTGCTGCACGAGGACAAGCTGCTGCTGTCCACCGCGTACGGCTGCGCCGACGTCGAGCAGGGCACGGCGCTCACGCCGCAGCATCTGTTCCGCATCGCGTCGCACTCGAAGACGTTCACCGCCACCGCCGTCCTGCAGCTGGTCGAGCGCGACCAGCTGCGTCTGGACGACCGCGCCGGCCGGTGGCTGCCGTTCCTGCGCGGCACCGCGCTCGCGGGCGTGACGGTGCGCGAGCTGCTCGGCCACGGCGGCGGCGTCGTCCGCGACAGCGGCAACGGCGACTACTGGCAGCTGGCGCACGCGTTCCCCGACGAGGACCGACTGCGCGCCATCCTGCTCGACGACGGCGCCGGCGTGCTCCCCGCGAACGAGCGGTTCAAGTACTCCAACATCGGCTACTCGATGCTCGGCCTCATCGTCGCGGCGGCGGCGGACATGCCGTACGACGCGTTCGTGTGCGAGCACATCGTCGAGAAGCTGTCGCTGGAGAACACCGGCCCCGAGTACGACCCGGACCGCGCCGGCGACTACGCCACCGGCTACACCGCGCTCTCCTACGCCGACCACCGCATCCCCATCGACCACGTCGACACCGCCGCCATGGCCGCCGCCACCGGGTTCTTCAGCACCGCCGAGGACCTCGTCCACTATGTGGCGGCGCACTTCCACGGCGACAGTCGGCTGGTCTCCGACGCGTCCAAGCGGCTCATGCAGCGGGCGGAGTGGAAGGTCGAGGGGCGCGGCGGCGCCGAGTACGGGCTGGGGTTCGGCCGGTCGATGATCGGCGACCGGCTGGTCTTCGGGCATGGCGGCGGCTACCCCGGGCACCTCACCCGCACGTCGTTCGACCCCGTCGGGCGGCTGGCCGTCTCCGTGCTGACCAACGCCATCGACGGGCCGGCGGTGATGCTCGCGGAAGGGCTGATCCGGCTGGTGAACCTCGCCGAGAGCGCCAGCCCGCTGCTGGAGCCGTCGCCGGTCGACCTGTCCCGGTTCACGGGGCGGTTCGCGACGATGTGGCGGGTCTTCGACGTGGTCGACCTCGCCGGGCGGCTCTACCTGCTGGACCCCACCGAGCGCGACCCGACCTCCGAGCCGGTGACGCTCGCCGTCGTCGACGACCACACGCTGCGCATCAGCGGCGGCACCGGCTACGCGCCGGTGGGCGAGCCGATCCGCTACGAGTTCGCCGTCGACGGCGTGGCGTCGGTGCAGGCCTTCGCCATGACGGCGCACCCGATCGACCGGGTGGCCCGCGCGGTGCGCACGCACGACCGCGTCTCACCGGGCACGCCGTTGCTCACGGATGGTGGCGGCGACGCTCCCGCGCGATGATCTCGCAGACGGCCCACAACAGGGGCAGGGCAAGGACGACGAGGGTGGAGGTCATCGCTCACTCACTCGGTTCGGGTCATGCCGTGGCTCCACTGGCCGGCCCACGCCGCCGCGGGGCACGGCCAGGTCTCTCCGCACTCGCGGCACGACGACGACCGATGGGGCATCCAGCGGCGGCCCGGGACGTGGTCGCGCAGCAGCCGCGAGGCGTAGGCGTCCACCTCATCGGGCGACCAGTCGACGAGTCCGTACCCGTGCGCTCGCGCCGTGAAGCGGGCCATCTCTCCTCCGTCGTGCCGGGCCTCTGGAAGGGCCCGCGCGTGCGGTCTCGTCCGCGGCCGTCCACATGTGTCGCGGATCGGGGGCTGGCAGCGCTTCGCCACGGCTTGGATCAGCCGAAACGCTGCGCCGTAGCCCTTGGCGAAGTATCGTGCATGATCTGAGCCACCCGCGGGAACAATTCGGCTGTCACGCCCGCCACCTGTGACGCCGTCCGCGACTTTGTGACATTGCCTGGAGATGCCGTGACAGACCATGATCCGGATTCCGCGGCCGCCTTTTTCGGTGGTGAGCTGGCGCGCGCGCGTCACCGCGCCGGCCTCACCCAGGAACAGTTGGCCGAAAAGCTGAACTACTCGCGCGGGGCCGTGGCTAATGTGGAAACTGCGCAGCGGCCTCCGCAGCGAGAGTTCGCGGAACGATGCGACGAGATCCTGGGTACTGACGGCCTCCTCGTCCGAGCATGGAAGATGGTCAGCCGTGAGTCGGTGCCCGCGAAGTATCGAGGGTTCATCGAGGAGGAAGAACGGGCAAAGTCGATCCACACGTACGAGCAGACATTTCCGCCCGGACTCCTGCAGACACAGGCGTATGCACGCGAGCTCCTGGCGGGCGTCAGGATGGCCTATGACAACCACGTCGACACGCAGGTCGAAGCCCGAATGCGGCGGCAAGAGATCTTGCGTCGCGATGATCCACCGAGGCTACGAGCCGTGATCGACGAGGCCGCACTCCGCCGGATGATCGGCGGTTCGGACGTCATGCGTGATCAACTCCAGCACCTGCTCAAAATGGGCGAGATGCGGCATATCACCATCCAGGTGATGCCCTTCGTCGCGGGAGCACATGCCGCGCTGAACGGACAAATGACGATCTTCGACCGCCTGAACGGGCAACCGGTGCTGTATTACGAAGGCCCCACCGGGGGTCATCTCATGACGGACAGCGGGGTCGTGGGAGATGCCGTGGACCGGATGGACGTGCTCCGGGCCCAGGCGTTGTCACCAGACGAATCGGCGGGCACGATCCGCCACATCATGGAGGAATTATGAGCGAGGTGTCGGAGCTGGCCGGCGCCGTGTGGCGCAAGTCCAGCTACAGCAACGGCGACGGCGGACAGTGTGTCGAGATCACGCCGTTGACGGACGGTGGCATGGCCGTGCGCGACAGCAAGAATCCCAACGGTGGCATTCTGAAGTTCACCGCTGGTGAGTGGTCGGCATTCGTGATGGGCGCGAAGGCCGGCGAGTTCGACTGAGACCGGACGAACCTCTGACCGCCCCCGCAGCCATCGGCAGCGGGGGCGGTCTGCTTCCCCTCTCCCCTGTGGGACTCGCCGCCGTCTGTGATCTCGCGCTCGGCCGTGAGCCGGCGGGACGGGCATGACCGCCCTGGCCGGACCCACGCGCGGGCCGTCGGGACGGCTGCGGATCACCGAGCTCACGCCGCTGACCCCGGCCATGCTGCGGCTGACGGCCGCGGTCGAGCAACCGCACCTGCCCCTCGATCCGGACTGCCCGAACCAGGTGCTGCGGCTGTCCCCGCCCGGCCCCGACACGGCCGCCGCGTCCGCCGTCGCCACGAGCGGGGCCCGGCCGGCCAGCCGCACCTACACGATCCGGCGGGCCGACCCGGCGTCCGGGCTGATCGACATCGACGTCGCCCTGCACGGCGACGGGCTGTTCGTTCGCTGGGTCCGCGGCGCGGCGCCCGGCGACCTGCTCGACTTCACCGGGCCGCGGCCGCACGCCGTCCCGTCGTTCGACGCCGACGCCGTGGTCATGGCGGCCGACGAGACCGGGCTGCCCGCCTTGGCCGCCGTCGTCGAGGCCGCCCCCGCGGGACTGGCCGTTCACGCCGTCGTCGAGGTGCCCGACGCCGCCGAGGAGCAACAGCTCACGAGTCCCGCGGACCTGCGGGTCACCTGGCTGCACCGCGACGGCGCCCCGGCCGGGACGACCGGCGCCCTCGAGCGGGCGGTCCGGTCGCTCCCCTGGCCCGAAGGCGCCGTCGACGTCTGGATCGCCGGCGAGGCGGGCGAGGTGCGCGCGATCCGCCGGGTCGCCGTCGCCGAGCGCGACGTCGAGCGCCGGCGGATCCACGCGTTCGGCTACTGGCGCCTCGGCCGCGCCGGCTCCCCCGCCTGACGGCGTCAGGCGGAGCGGACGCTCAGCTTGTCGGCGCCCTCGTCGAGGTCGACGACGACGGTGTCGCCGTCGCGCACCTCGCCGGCCAGGATCGCCTTCGCCAGCTGGTCGCCGATGGCCGTCTGCACCAGGCGGCGCAGCGGCCGGGCGCCGTAGACCGGGTCGTACCCCGTGAGCGCCAGCCACTCCTTCGCGCTGTCGGTGACCTGCAGCGCCAGCCGGCGGTCGGCGAGCCGCTGCGCGAGCCTGACGACCTGCAGGTCGACGATGCGGGCCAGCTCGTCGGTGCCGAGCGGCTCGAACATGACGATGTCGTCGATGCGGTTGAGGAACTCGGGCTTGAACGACGCCCGCACGACCTCCATGACGGCGTCGCGCTTGGACTTCTCGTCCAGCGACGGGTCGGCCAGGAACACCGAGCCGAGGTTCGACGTCAGGATGAGGATGACGTTGCGGAAGTCGACCGTGCGGCCCTGCCCGTCGGTCATGCGGCCGTCGTCGAGCACCTGCAGCAGGATGTCGAACACCTCGGGGTGCGCCTTCTCGACCTCGTCGAGCAGCACGACGGAGTACGGCCGGCGGCGGACCGCCTCGGTGAGCTGGCCGCCCTCTTCGTAGCCGATGTAGCCGGGCGGGGCGCCGACCAGCCGGGCGACGCTGTGCTTCTCGCCGTACTCGCTCATGTCGATGCGGACCATGGCCCGCTCGTCGTCGAAGAGGAACTCCGCGAGCGCCTTGGCCAGCTCGGTCTTGCCGACACCCGTCGGGCCGAGGAACACGAACGAGCCCGTGGGCCGGTCGGGGTCGGAGATGCCGGCGCGGGAGCGGCGGACGGCGTCGGACACCGCCGCCACCGCGGCGCGCTGGCCGACGACCCGGCTGCCCAGCTCGTCCTCCATGCGCAGCAGCTTCTCGGTCTCGCCCTCGAGCAGCCGGCCGGCGGGGATGCCGGTCCAGGCGGCCACGACGTCGGCGACGTCGTCGGGCCCGACCTCCTCCTTGACCATGGTGGTCGCCGCCTGGGTCTCGGCGGCCTCGCTGGCGGCGGCGAGCTCCTTCTCGAGCTCCGGGATGCGGCCGTAGAGCAGCTCGCTGGCGCCGGCGAGGTCGCCCTCGCGCTGCGACCGCTCGGCCTGGCCGCGGAGCTCGTCGATCTGCTCCTTCAGCGCGCCGACGCGGTTGAGCCCGGCCTTCTCCTGCTCCCAGCGGGCCTCGAGGGCGCGCAGCTCCTCCTCGCGGTCGGCGAGCTCGGCGCGCAGCGAGGCCAGCCGCTCGCGGGAGGCGGCGTCGGACTCCTTGTCCAGCGCCAGCTCCTCCATCTTGAGGCGGTCGACCTGACGGCGCAGCGTGTCGATCTCGACCGGCGAGGAGTCGATCTCCATGCGCAGCCGGGAGGCGGCCTCGTCGACCAGGTCGATGGCCTTGTCGGGCAGCTGCCGGCCGGAGATGTAGCGGTGCGACAGGGTGGCGGCCGCGACCAGCGCGGCGTCGGCGATCTGCACCTTGTGGTGCGCCTCGTAGCGCTCGCGGAGGCCACGCAGGATCGCGACGGTGTCCTCGACGCTGGGCTCGCCGACGTAGACCTGCTGGAACCGGCGCTCGAGCGCGGCGTCCTTCTCGATGCGCTCGCGGTACTCGTCGAGCGTGGTGGCGCCGACCATGCGCAGCTCGCCGCGGGCCAGCATCGGCTTGAGCATGTTGCCGGCGTCCATCGCGGAGTCGCCGGTGGCGCCGGCGCCCACGACG
Source organism: Jiangella ureilytica (assembly GCF_004348545.1). Lineage (GTDB taxonomy): Bacteria > Actinomycetota > Actinomycetes > Jiangellales > Jiangellaceae > Jiangella > Jiangella ureilytica. Next base: position 25,170 of record NZ_SMKL01000007.1, read on the forward strand.
GTGTGCAGCTCGTCGATGAACGTGACGACCTCGCCGTCGCTGGCCTTGATCTCGTCGAGAACGGCCTTGAGCCGCTCCTCGAACTCGCCTCGGTACTTCGCCCCGGCCAGCATGGCGCCGATGTCGAGCGCGACCAGCCGCTTGCCGCGCAGCGACTCCGGCACGTCGCCGGCCACGATGCGCTGGGCCAGCCCCTCGACGACGGCGGTCTTGCCGACGCCGGGCTCGCCGATGAGCACGGGGTTGTTCTTCGTGCGCCGCGACAGCACCTGCACGACGCGGCGGATCTCGGAGTCGCGGCCGATGACGGGGTCGATCTTGCCCTCGCGGGCCCGCTCGGTGAGGTCGACGCCGTACTTGTTCAGCGCGTCATAGGTGCCCTCGGGGTCGGGGCTGGTGACGCGGGCGGAGCCGCGCACCTCGGTGAACGCCGCGCGCACCTTCTCGGCGGTGACGCCGTGCCCGGCCAGCAGGTCGCGCACCGGCGACGCCACGTGGGCCAGCCCCACGACGAGGTGCTCGGTGGAGACGTACTGGTCGTCGAGCTCGCGGGCGACCTCGCCGGCGTGCGACAGCACGGAGTAGGTGGTGCGGGCGAGGTTGGGCGACGCGACGGTGGACCCGGCCGCCTTGGGCAGCGCCTCGAACGCGGCATCGACGTCGCGGCGGACGGCTGCGAGGTCGGCCCCGGAGGCCTCGAGCAGCGAGCCGGTCAGGCCACCGGACTGGATGAGGAGCGCCCGCAGGACGTGTACCGGCTCGACGGCCGGGTTGCCTGCCGTGGCCGCGCTGCGGACGGCGACGGACAGCGCCTCCTGCGCCTTGGTGGTGAGCTGGTCGTTCATCGATCTCCTCGGGTGCGTGGTCTCGTGATAGAGGCAACCGCCACAGAGTTGAGCCTATTCCACTCAACTCTGCGATTTCCACCCAGGAGAGTCGCACCACCGAGTGGCGATGGGGCCGAAGGTCTTTCCCTGATTCCTCGGTCCAGCGCACAGGGCGGCTGCGGAGCGCTCGCGATCCTCGCACGACCCGACGTCGGGACAAGGACATGGGTCGGGGATGATGGGCGGCGATGTCCGGTCCTCGCCTCGCGGCCGCGCTGGCCGCCGCCGCCCTCGTCGGCGCCGCCCTGTCCGCGTGCTCCGCGCTCGACGACCGGTCCGTGCCGGAGTCCGACCTCGAGACCGCCGTGAAGCAGCTCATGGAGGAGCAGTCCGGTCACCCGGTCGAGTCGGTGACCTGCGACGGCGACCTGCCCGGCGAGGTCGACGCGTCGGTGCGCTGCACGGCCACGGTCGACGGCGAGACCGTCGGGCTCACCGTCACCGCCACCGACGTCGACGGCAACGACGTCCGGTACGAGGTGCGCACCGACACCGCGACCCCGGCCCCCACGCCGCCGGCGACGCCACCGGGCGAACCCACCCCGTCACCGAGCAGCTGACGCCGTCCAGCCGGTGACGTTGGCCCGCACGGCCGCCGCGAACACCGCGGCGGGGTCGCCCGCGCGCGGCGGCATGAACTCGCCGAGCTCGATCGAGACGAGCCCGTGCACGTTGGCCCAGAGCGCGGTGGCGATCGACTCCGGCGCCGGGGTGGCCGGGAAGGCGCCCGCGCGGACCGCCCGCCGGACCGCGTCGAGCAGCGGCTCGAACGTGCGCGCCCCGGTGCGCGCCGCGCGCCGGCCGACGTCGCCGGGCCGGAGCTCGTCGCCGAACATGACCCGGTAGCCGTAGGGATCGGCGAGCGCGTTCTCGCGGTAGGCGTGGCCGAGGCGCACGATGTCGTCGACCGGGTCGGCGCTGACGCCGACCGCGGCCAGCCGCCCGGCGAACCGGGCGAACACCCGCTCGTAGAGGGCCGTGACCAAGCCGGGCTTGCCGCCGAACAGGGAGTACACCGCCGCCGTGGACGTGCCGGCGTCGGCGGCCAGCGTGCGCAGGCTCAGCGCCGCCACGCCGCCGGACGACACCGTCTCGGCCGCCCGTTCGAGCAGCAGGTCGCGCAGCGCGTCGTCGTGCAAGCGAGGTCTACCCACTTGACGAGAATAACCTGACGCTGTTTCATAACAGTGTTAGATTATTCGCTCCACCCGTACGAGAGGTCACCGACATGCTCGAGCTCAGTACGGAGGCCACCCGGCTGGCCGGTGTCCTCCTGCTCGCCGCCGTCACCATCGAGTCCGGCGGTTGGTACCTGACCCGCATCGCGCGCGGCAAGGTCCCGGCCACGGACTTCCAGCGCTCGTTCGCGCGGGCCGGGCACGGTCACGCGGGCATGTTCGTCACGCTGGGCCTGATCACGGCGATCCTCACCGACGCGACGTCGCTGGACGGGTTCGCGGCGTGGGTGGCCCGCAGCGGCGTGCCGATCGCCGCCATCGTCATGCCGGCCGGGTTCTTCTTCTCCTCGCTCGGGCCCGGGCGCACGAGACCCAACCAGTTCATCTGGCTGGTCTGGATCGGCGCGCTGATCCTCGCCGCCGGCCTCGCCACCCTGGGCGTCGGCCTGCTGACGGCCTGACGCCTCCGGCCGGGGGCGGTCAGTCGCGGGCGACGTAGCGGGACCGGTAGACCGCCAGCGCCGACGTGAACGCCGGGACCGGCAGGTAGTCGGCCGGCTCGTCGGCCGCGCCGGTGATGAGGTCGAGTTGCTGGCGCAGGGCGTGCACCTCGGCCTCGAGCTCCAGGATGCGCTTGATGCCGACGAGGTTGACGCCGTCTTCCTGGGACAGTCGCTGCACCTCGCGGAGCATCTCGACCTCGCGCAACGAATAGCGCCGGCCGCCGCCGGGGGTGCGCCGGGGCGTCACCAGCCCGAGGCGGTCGTACTGGCGCAGCGTCTGCGGGTGCATGCCGGCCATCTCGGCCGCCACGGAGATGACGTACAGCGGCTCGTCGTCGCTGACCAGCCGCGCGGCGCCGGACATCGTCACGATGAAGCGTCCTCCGGCCTCCATGGTCATGCCTCCTTCGCCGCCAGGTTCATCAGCTCGGCCCGGACGTCCTCGCCCGAGGTGGCCGTCTGGAACTCCTCGAGCGCGTGCTTGGCATCGCCCTTGAGGTTCGGCGGCACCGACACCTCGACGGTGACCAGGAGGTCGCCGCGCGTGCCGTCCTTGCGCGCCGCGCCGCGGCCGCGGACCCGGAAGGTGCGGCCGTTGGGCGTGCCCGGCGGCAGCTTGAGGGTGACCGGGCTGCCGCCCAGCGTGGGCACCTTGATGTCGGCGCCGAGTGCGGCCTCGGGGAACGTGACCGGCACGGTGACCGTGAGGTGCTCGGCACGGCGGCCGAACACGGGGTGCGACCCGACGTGGATGATCACGTAGAGGTCGCCTGCAGGCCCGCCGCGCTCGCCCGGCACGCCCTTGCCGCGCAGCCGGATGCGCTGCCCGTCGACCACGCCGGCCGGGATGCGCACGTGCATGACCTTGCTGGTCGTGCCGCGGCCCGAGCCGCTGCACACCGGGCAGGGGTCGTCGACGACCAGGCCGCGGCCCCGGCAGTCCTTGCACGGCTCGGCCATGCCGAAGCCGCCGGAGTCGGTGCTGGTGAAGCCGGTGCCCGAGCACGTGGGACACACCCGCGGAACCGTGCCCGCCCGCGCGCCGGTGCCGGCACAGGCCGAACACGCCGACGAGCTGGTGAGCTTCAGCGGGATGGTCTTGCCCTCGACCGCCTCGGAGAACGTGACGGTGACCTCGCGCTCGACGTCGGCGCCCCGGCGGGCGCCGGTGCCCCGCGGTCGGTTGCGCTGGCCGAAGATGCCGCCGAACACGTCACCGAGACCGCCGCTGCCGCTTCCGGAGAACAGGTCCCCGAGGTCGAAGTTGAACGATCCGCCGCTCCCGCCGCCCGCCGGGGTGCGGATGCCGCTGCCGAAGAGCGTGCGCGCCTCGTCGTACTGCTTGCGCTTGGCGGGGTCGGACAGCACGGAGTACGCCTCGGAGACGTCCTTGAAACGCTCTTCGGCGGCCTTGTCGTCCTTGTTGCGGTCGGGGTGGAGCTCGCGAGCGAGGGTGCGGTAGGCCTTCTTGACCGTGGCCGCGTCGGCGTCCTTGGCGACGCCGAGGATCTTGTAGTAGTCCTTCTCGATCCAGTCCTTCGTGCTCACGGGCTCACCCCTCCTCTCCGTCTACGGAACGTCAGCTCTGGTCGTCCTTATTCTCCGCCGAGTCGTCCCCGGCGGACGAGTCGGCGGACGAGTCGGCGGACGGCTCCGGCAGCGCCTCGGTCGGCTCGGCCACCGCGACCCGGGCGGGCCGGATGACGCGCTCGCCGATGCGGTAGCCCGGCTGCAGGATCTGCGTGCAGGTGGGCACCTCGACGTCGTCGGCGTAGCCGTGCATGAGCGCCTCGTGGATCATCGGGTCGAAGGCGTCGCCCGGCTCGCCGAAGCGGACCAGGCCGGCCTTCGCCGTGACCGACTCGAGCGCCTCGCCGACCGACCGGAACGCCCCGGTGAGGTCGCCGTGCTCGCGGGCCCGGCCGATGTCGTCGAGCACGCCGAGCAGCTCGGCCAGCACCTCGGCCTTGGCGGCCTCGCGGTTGGCCTCGCGGTCACGATCGACCCGCCGCCGGTAGTTGACGTACTCGGCCTGCAGCCGGCGCAGGTCGTCGAGCCGCTCGGCCGCCTCGGCCTTCGCCGCCGCGAGCTCCGCATCGGACACGGTTCCGCCGGGACCGGGCGCGGCGGCCGTGGCCCCCGCGCCCGCCGCGGCGGACTCCGAGCCGGCGTCGGCGTCGGTGTCGCGCCGCTCGCCGGTCTCGGGGTCGATGCGGCGCCGGTCGCGGATGACGGGCTTCAGCTCCTCGGAGCCCTCCCCCGCGGTGTCAGGTCGCTGCGCATCGGTCACTTGGTGTCCTTCTCGTCGTCGACGATCTCGGCCTCGACGACGTCCTCCTCGGCGTTGTCGGTGGTGTCGGAGGACGTCGCGCCGTCGGCGCCCGCGTCGGGGCCGGCCTGCGCGCCGTCGCCGGACGGGGCCTGCGCGCTGGCGTAGATGGCCGCACCCAGCGCCTGGAACGCCGTCTGCAGCCGCTCAGTCGCCGACTTGATGGCGGACTCGTCGTTGCCCTCGAGCGCCTTCTTGGCCTCGGCGAGGGAGGTGTCGACGTCGTCGCGGACCTCCTGCGAGAGCGTGCTCACCTTCTCGGTGTTGTCGGCGAGGAACTTCTCGGTCTGGTAGACGAGCGACTCGGCCTGGTTGCGGTTCTCGGCGGCCTCGCGGCGCTTGCGGTCCTCTTCGGCGTACTGCTCGGCCTCGCGGACCATGCGCTCGATGTCGTCCTTGGGCAGCGACGAGCCACCGGTGATGGTCATGGACTGCTCGCGGCCGGTGCCGAGGTCCTTGGCCGACACGTGCACGATGCCGTTGGCGTCGATGTCGAACGTGACCTCGATCTGCGGGACGCCGCGCGGCGCCGGCGGCAGGCCGGTGAGGTCGAACGTGCCGAGCTTCTTGTTGTAGGCCGCGATCTCGCGCTCGCCCTGGTAGACCTGGATGCCCACCGTCGGCTGGTTGTCGTCGGCCGTGGTGAAGATCTCGGAGCGCTTGGTCGGGATGGTCGTGTTGCGCTCGATGAGCTTCGTCATGACGCCGCCCTTGGTCTCGATGCCGAGGGACAGCGGGGTGACGTCGAGCAGCAGGACGTCCTTGACCTCGCCCTTGAGGACACCGGCCTGCAGGCTGGCGCCGACGGCGACGACCTCGTCGGGGTTGACGCCCTTGTTGGGCTCCTTGCCGCCGGTGAGCTCCTTGACGAGGTCGACGACGGCGGGCATGCGGGTGGAGCCGCCGACGAGGACCACGTGGTCGATCTGGTCGACGGAGATGCCGGCGTCGCGGACCACGTTCTGGAACGGCGACTTGGTGCGGGCCAGCAGGTCGGCCGTCATCTGCTCGAACTGCGCGCGCGAGAGGGTCTCGTCGACGTGGACGGGGTTCTTCTCGGCGTCCTGCGCGATGTACGGCAGCGAGATGGACGTCTGGGTGCTGGACGAGAGCTCGATCTTCGCCCGCTCGGCGGCCTCGCGGACGCGCTGCATGGCGATCTTGTCCTTGGAGAGGTCGAGGCCGTGCGCGGACTTGACCTGGCCGATCAGCCAGTCGACGACCTTCTGGTCCCAGTCGTCGCCACCGAGGTGGTTGTCGCCGCTGGTGGCCTTGACCTCGACGACGCCCTCGCCGATCTCGAGGAGGGACACGTCGAAGGTGCCGCCGCCGAGGTCGAAGACGAGGATGGTCTGGTCGTGCTCGCCCTTGTCGAGACCGTAGGCCAACGCGGCGGCCGTGGGCTCGTTGACGATGCGCAGGACGTTGAGGCCCGCGATCTCGCCGGCCTCCTTGGTGGCCTGGCGCTGGGAGTCGTTGAAGTAGGCCGGGACGGTGACGACGGCGTCGGTGATGGTCTCGCCGAGGTACGCCTCGGCGTCGCGCTTGAGCTTCTGCAGCACGAACGCGGAGATCTGCTGCGGGGTGAAGTTCTTGTCGTCGATCTTCTGCGACCAGTCGGTGCCCATGTGCCGCTTGACCGAGCGGATGGTGCGATCGACGTTGGTGACGGCCTGCCGCTTGGCGACCTCACCGACCAGGACCTCGCCGTTCTTGGCGAAGGCCACGACGGACGGGGTGGTCCGCGACCCCTCGGCGTTGGCGATGACGGTGGCCTCGCCACCCTCGAGTACGGCCACGACGGAGTTCGTCGTGCCCAGGTCGATGCCGACGGCACGTGCCATGGCAGTTACCTCCAGAGTCCACTCAGCAGTTGAGTCAGTATGGCTCAACTATAACCTTGAGCCGATGCGGCTCAACTTCACTACCCCCGACAACGACCGACCGGCTCTGAGGATTCCCTCAGTTCCGCCGCGTACGCTGGCCCGCATGTTCCCGGAGTTCCAGGACGACGACCAGCCGCGGCGCACCGACCTCCGCACCAAGATCGTCGCGGCGGTGCTCATCCTGTGCCTCGTCGCCGGGGCGGCGCCGTTCCTCGCCGCCCTGTTCTTCTAGGCATGGCCGTTCAGGAGGACGCGCGCCCCACCGCGGTGCGCAGCCGGCTCCTGGGAGTCGACGCGGCCCGTGGCATCGCCCTGCTGGGCATGATGTCGGTGCACATCATCCCGGCGATCGGCGACGACGGCGGGCTCACCGCGTCGCGGCTCATCGCCAGCGGCCGCTCGTCTGCCCTGTTCGCTCTGCTGGCCGGAGTGGGCCTGGCGCTGGCCACCGGAGGACGCACGCCGCCGCGGGGCCGGCCGCTGGCCGCCGCGAGCGTCGGCGTGGCCCTGCGTGCGCTGGTCATCCTGCTGGTCGGGCTGTGCCTGGGCGCGTTCGACTCCGGCGTCGCGGTCATCCTGGTCAACTACGCGCTGCTGTTCGTGCTGGCGATCCCGTTCCTCGGGCTCGGGCCGTGGATCCTGCTGCCTCTCGGCCTGGCCTGGGCCGCCGGCGCGCCGCTGCTCAACCACTACTGGCGCATCGGCGAGCCGTTGTCGTCGTACGACTCGCCCTCCTTCGACTCGCTCGAGAACCCGGGCGCCCTGCTGCGCGAGCTGCTGGTCACCGGCTATTACCCGGTGTTCCCCTGGATGGCGTACCTGCTGGTCGGGCTGGGCATCGGCAGGCTGGCGCTGTCGTCGACCAGGGTCGCGACGCTGCTGCTGGCCGGCGGCGCGGCGCTGGCCGTGGCCGCCTGGGTGACGTCGACGGTGCTGCTCGACAACGGCGCGCTGGAGCACCTGGTCGCCGCCGGCCTGGGCGGGCACCCGGCCAGCCCGTTGGACTTCGCCGCGGCCGTGAACCACACGTCCTTCTACGGCACCACCCCGGCCACGTCGTGGTGGTGGCTGGTGGTGGCGGCGCCCCACACCGCCACGCCGTTCGACCTGCTGCACACCATCGGCACGAGCGCGGCGGTGCTGGGCCTCATGCTGCTCCTGGCGGCACGGGCCCGGCCGCTGGTCTGGCCGCTGGCGGCCATCGGCGGCATGACGTTCACGCTGTACACCCTGCACGTCGTGCTGCTCTCAGGCCCGGTGCAGGGCCACGACCTCTCGACCTACCTGACGCACGTGGTGATCGTGTTCGCCATCGCGATGCCCTGGCGCGCGTTCATCGGCCGCGGCCCGCTCGAGGCGGTGGCGGCCGCCATGGGCCGGGCCGGTCGCGACCTGGTGCTGTCACCGTCGCCGCGGCGACAGGACTGACAGGTCCACCGCGGCGGCCATCGCGGCGTAGCCGGCGTCGCCCGGGTGCAGGTGGTCGCCGGAGTCGTACTCCGGGCGGATCCGCTGCGGGTCGGCCGGGTCGCGGAGGACCGCGTCGACGTCGATGACCGCGTCGAACGCGCCGGACCCGCGGATCCACTCGTTGACCGCGACCCGCACGGCCTCGCGCTCCGGCGTCCACGTGCCCCAGCCCCGGAACGGCCCGATGGTGGCGCCGATGACGCGCATCCCCTGGTCGTGGCCGCGCTCGACGATCTGCTCGTAGGCCGCGATCAACCTCTCGGGGTCGTACTGCGAGTTCGGCTGCTGGATGTCGTTGACGCCCTCGAAGACCACGACGGTGCCGGCGCCGGTCTGGGTCAGCGCGTCGCGGTCGAGCCGGGCCAGCGCGTTGTCGCCCTGGCCGGGACTGTTGGCGTGCAGCAGCAGCCGGTTGCCGCCGATGCCGGCGTTCAGGACGCCGAACCGCTGCGGCCGCGGCAGCTGGAGCATGCGGTCGGCCAGGTAGTCGGGCCAGCGCCGGTTCGCGTCGCGGGTCGAGCCGCTGCCGTCGGTGATGGAGTCGCCGAGGAACACCACCGCGCCGGACGTCGCGCCGCGCACGTCCAGTCCGTCGAGGAACCAGAACGACGTGGTGGTCCGGTCGAACGCCGACCCCGACGGCGTGGCGGTCCGGTCGCCGTCGGCCAGCCAGCCGGTCGAGTGCGCCGCGGAGTGGTACGTCGCCGGCCCGGTCGGGCCGGGCACGTGCAGGCTGACGAGGACGTCGTTGTCGTCGGCGATCCGCAGCGCGACGGGGTCGGACACCACCTCCGCTCCGGCCGGGACGGTCACGCTCGCGTCGCCCGAGAACGTCACCGGCCGCAGCGTCGCCGCGTCGACGTCACCCGGGTTCGCGCCCGGCAGGGCCAGCGTCGCGGCCCCGACGACCAGCGGCTGCGTCCCGTACACGTTGCTGAGCCGGAGCCGGGCCTGCGTGCCGCCCACCGACACGTGCAGCCGCTGCCGGAACGTGGTGTCGGTGAAGCCGGCCAGCGCCGCGCCGCTCTCCGGCCGCGCCACCGCGGTGGCCCAGGTGCCCACCCAGCCGGTCGCACCTGCGGTGGCGTCAGCGGCGGCAGTGCTCGGGACCGCGGCGTCGGCGGGCGGCTCGGCCAGTGTGGCGCCGGCCATCAACGCGGCGCCCGCCGCGGCGGCGGCGGTCAGCAGCCCGGCCCAGCGGCGGAGGGATCTCGGCAACGAACGGGACGGCGGCATCGGCGGCTCCTCGTCGTGTCGGCTGCGTCCGGCGGGGGTGACCGCACGCGGCAGTCGTGACGCTAGAGCCGCCGCGGCCCGGCCCGCCAGCCGTGGTGCGCCGAACGGCCGGCCCCGTGCGGCAGACGGTTTCCGCTGCTACGTCCGCGCAGCTGCCCGCCAGGCTTGCGGACAAACTACTTTGTGCCTTAAAGTCATTGGCATGACGAACCCGGATGAGCTGACCCCTGAGGAGTCGCTGCGGCTGATCGCCCGCGAGCAGGCGGCGGTCGCCGGGCGGCACCGGAGCAGCATCGTGCTCTACTACCTGCCCTGGGGCCTCGCCCTGTTCATCGGCTTCGGCCTGCTCGCCCTCGATCAGGGGCCGGGCAGCGACGGCCCTTGGGCCGACCTCCCCGACGCGTTGCCGCTGGCCGTGCTGTTCGTGCTCATGGCGCTCGCCGCCGCCGTCACCGTCGTCACCTCGGCGCGCGAGGCCCGTCGGATCGGCGGCGAGAGCACCCGCCGCGGCGCCATCTACGGAGCCGGCTGGGCGCTGGGGTTCGGCACGATCTTCCCGCTCCTCGGCCGGTTCGCCGAGCACCTGCCCGAGGACCAGCGCGGGCTGCTGTTCGGGTCCATCAGCGTGGCCGTGACCGGCGTCCTGTACGTAGCCGGCGCGGCCATCTGGCTCGACTGGAGCATGTTCGTGCTCGGCGGCTGGCTGCTGGTGGTCAACCTCGTGGGCGCTCTGGCCGGACCGGGGTGGCACTCGCTGGTCATCGCGGTCGCCGGCGGCGGCGCGCTCATCGTCGCCGGGCTGGTGGCAACGGTGACGGCCCGGCGAGCCGAGCCATGACGACGCCGCCCGACCTCGACCCCGTCATCCACGCCCAGGCCCGGCTGCGAGTGGTCGCGGCGCTGTCCGCGCTCCCCACCGGCGACCACATGACCTTTCCCTACCTGCAGAAGGTGCTCGACATGACCGCCGGCAACCTCTCGGTCCACCTCGGCAAGCTCGAGGAGGCCCGCTACGTCGAGATCACGAAGACCCACCAGGGACGACGCCCGGTCACCTACGTCGCCCTCACCTCGCGCGGCCGCGCCGCGTTCGACGACTACACGACGGCGATCCGCGCCCTGCTCGACGGCGCCGCCGGAACGGAGCAGCCATGACCGGGCTCATCGCCCGCGCCGCCGGTGTCTCGCGCCGCTACGGCGATATCGTCGCGCTCGACCACGTCGACCTCGACATCCCGCGCGGGCAGCTGGTCGGCCTGCTCGGCCCGAACGGCGCCGGCAAGTCGACCCTCATCAACCTGTTCGTGGGGCTGCGCCGGCCCGACGACGGCCGGGTCGAGATCCGGGGCCGGAACCCGATGACGCCCGCCACCCGCCGCATCGTCGGCGTCACGCCGCAGGAGACCGGGCTGCCGCTGAGCCTGCGCGTCGGCGAGACCGCCCGCCTGGTGGCGGCGCACTTCGCCGACCCGGTCCCGCCGGCGGAGCTGTTCGAGCGGTTCGGCCTCACCGGGATCGAGGGGCGCCAGTGCGGCTCGCTCAGCGGCGGGCAGAAGCGGCGGCTCGCGGTCGCGCTGGCGTTCGCCGGCCGGCCCGAGATCGTCTTCCTCGACGAGCCGACCACCGGGCTCGACGTCGACGCGCGGCACCACCTGTGGGAGGGCATCCGCGCCTTCCACGCCGAAGGCGGCACCGTCGTCCTGACCAGCCACTATCTCGACGAGGTGGAGGCGCTGGCCGAGCGGGTCGTCGTCATCGACCACGGCCGCGTCATCCGCGACGGCAGCACCGCGGAGATCCGCGACGTCGCCGGCATGCGCCGGGTCAGCCTGACGGCCGGCGAGCTGCCGGCGCTGCCCGGCGTGGTGTCGGCGGCGAGCGACGACACCGGCCGGGCGCACCTCATGACCACCGACGCCGACGCGCTCGTACGCGAGCTCGTCACCGCCGGCGTGCCGTTCCGCGACCTCGAAGTGCGCAGCACGTCGCTCGAGGACGCGTTCCTGGCCATGACCGCGAACGACCACCGGAGCCTCGCATGAGCCTCGTCCTCACCTACGCGCGCTACCAGTTCCTCGAGACGGTGCGCATCCCCGTCGCCGTCATCGCGACCGTGTTCTTCCCGGCGGCGTCGATGCTGTTCTTCGTCGTCCCGAGCATCGGCAGCGACCCGCGAGCGGCCACCCTCGCCACCGCGTCCATGGTGGTGTTCGCGTCGATGGTCACCTGCCTGTTCCAGTACGGCGCCGGCGTGGCCGAGGACCGCGCGCTGCCGTGGGAGCCGTTCGTGCGCACGCTGCCCGCCGGCCCCGGACCCCGCTTCGCCGCCCGGGTGCTGGTCGGCACCGCGTTCGTGCTGGTGGCGGTCGTCCCGGTCGTGGTCATCGCGGTCCTGTTCACCGAGGCCACGCTGAGCCCGGCCCGGTTCGCCGCCGCCCTGGGCGCGTTGGTGGTCGTCGTCGTGCCCTTCACGCTGCTGGGCCTGGCCATCGGGTACTCGCTGCCGGCCAAGGCCGCCACCGCCGTCGCGACCATCTCGTTCCTGCCGCTGGCCTTCGGCGGCGGCCTCATGGGCGACCCCGAGGACCTGCCCGGCTTCATCGAGACCATCGCGCCGTTCCTGCCCACGCGCGGCGCCGGGGAGCTGATCTGGGCCGCCGTCTCCGACATCGCCGTCGAGCCGGTGTCGATGATCATGCTCGGCGTGTGGACGGTGGCAGCGGGTGCCGCGGCGGTGGTCGCCTACCGCCGCGACGAGGGCCGCCGGTTCAGCTGAGTCGGTCCTCCAGGCGCAGGACGGCGACACCGCGGGGCGGCAGCTCCACCCGTCCGCCCGACGGCGCCGGGCCCACCAGCGCCGTCGCCGCGGGCACCGGCACGAGTGCCGTCGCCGTCGCGTGGTTGAGCAGGAACGCGTAGCGCCCGGAGTCGTTCGACCGCACCGTCGCCTGTACGCCCGCGGGCAGCCCGGGCAGCACCGGCGTCACCCCGGCGCCCGTCAGCACCCGGCCGACCAGTGCGTCCATGGCGCCGTCGGCCAGCCGGGTGCCGACGTACCAGGCGACCCCCGTGCCGTAGGCGTTGCGGGTGACCGCTGGCCCGCCGGCCGGCTCGGACGACGCGAACGTGCCGACCACCTCGGCGCCGGCCGGCTCGACGATCTCGGACCAGACGGTCGCCGGGGTGACGGTGCCGGCGAGCTCGACGTCGACGGTGCCGCCCTCCTCGAGCGGCCAGAACTCCGCCACCCGCAGCCCCAGCACGTCGCGGAACGGCGCCGGGTAGCCGCCCAGGTGGACGCGGTCGTACTCGTCGACGATGCCGGAGAAGAACGACATCAGCAGGTGCCCGCCGCCGTCGACGTAGGCCGTCAGCCGGGCCGCGTCGGCCTCGGACACCAGGTACAGGTTCGGGACGACGACCAGCTTGTACGCGGACAGGTCGCGCGACGGCGGCACGACGTCGACGGCGACCGAGCGGCCCAGTAGTGGCGCGTAATGCGCCGTGATGGCGTCGAACTGCTCGAGCACCGCGGGATGCGAGCTGCGCTGCAGACCCCACCAGCTGCGCCAGTCCATGACCAGCGCGACGTCGGCCGTGCTGCGCCCGCCGGCCACCTCGGCGGCCGCCCGCAGCTCCGCCCCCAGCTCGCGGACCTCCTGGAATCCGCGGGTGTGCTCGCCGCCGTGCGGGACCATGGCCGAGTGGAACTTCTCCGCGCCGCCGCGTGACTGTCGCCACTGGAAGTACAGGACGGCGTCGGCACCCTGGGCCACGGCCTGCCACGACCACAGCCGCATCAGCCCCGGCGGCTTCGGACTGTTGCGCGGCCGCCAGTTCACCGCGCCGGGCGCCTGTTCCATGAGCATCCACGGCTGGCCGTGGCGCAGCGAGCGCATGAGGTCGTAGCCGAACCCGGCCAGCACGTGGGCGTCGGGATCGTACGGGTCGGGGTAGGAGTCGTAGCTGACGACGTCCTGGTGCGGCGCCCAGGCGAACGGATCGGTGCCGCGCGGCATCGGGATGAAGTTCGTCGTCACCGGCACGTCCGGGGTGATCCGGCCGACGATCTCCTTCTCCATGAGGTAGCAGGCCAGCAACGCGTCGGAGCCGAACTCGGTGAAGTCGATCTCCTGGGCCGGGTTCGGGAACGTCGGCGCCGACCGCGGCGGCTGCACCTCCTCGAACGACGAGTAGCGCTGTGACCAGAACGTCGTCGACCACGCCTCGTTCAGCCCGTCGACGTCGCCGTAGCGGCGCTGCAGCCAGACCCGGAAGTCCGCCGCCGACACGTCGCACCAGCAGCGCGACACGTGGCAGCCGTACTCGTTGCCGATGTGCCACTCGGCGAGGGCCGGGTGGTCGCCGTAGCGCTGCGCCACCCGCTCGACCAGCTGGCCCGCGTAGCGCCGGTAGACCGGGCTGGACGGGCAGTAGTGCTGCCGCCCGCCCGGCCAGAGAGTGACGCCGTCGGCCGTGACCGGCAGCGTCTCGGGGTGCAGCCGGGCCAGCCAGGGCGGCGGCGACGCGGTCATGGTGGCCAGGCCGGCCACGATGCCGGCGTCGGCCAGGGTGTCGAGGACGCGGTCGAACGTGGCGAACTCGAAGCGGTCCGGCTCGGGCTGGACGACGGCCCACGAGAAGATGCCGACGCTGACCATGGTGACGCCGGCGTCCTTCATCAGCCGGACGTCGTCGGCCCAGACCTCCTCCGGCCACTGCTCGGGGTTGTAGTCACCACCGAAGGCGATGCCGGTGATCTTCGCGTTCCACGGGCGTGGGCTCAAAATCGCTCCCAATTTACCGGTTTGTTATTGCACCGTCAATAGCATCTTGTCCTACTGACATGAGCATTGACCCTACCAACTGCTGTCGCTACGTTACGGGGACCCCCACGTCCGAAATGTCCAGCGAGCACCAGGGCTATTGCACGCATCGCCGGGCTCAATGTACGGAGGTCCCGACCATGTCAATGAAGCGTGCCCTGACGGGTGTGGCCGCAGCCGCTCTCGCCGCGTCGGTGCTGGTCGTCATCCCCGGTGACGACCGGTCGAGCACCGCGGACGCCGCCCCCGAGGACATTCCCACCCCCGAGGAATTCTTCGGATTCGCCATGGGAACCAGCGGAAAGCTGGCTCCTTTCGAGGAGATCAAGGACTACTTCGAACTCGTCGCCGAGGAATCGGACAGCGTCGAGTACGAGGTCGCCGGCACCACGACGCTGGGACACGAATACCCCGTCATGCGGGTGAGCTCGGCCGAGAACCTGGCCGACCTCGACGAGATCCTCGAGGCCAACGAGCGCCTCGCCGACCCGCGCTCGGACCTCAGCGAGAGCGAGGCCCGCGCCCTCGCCGAGCAGAGCGTCCCCGTCTACTACCTCGAGGCGACTCTGCACTCCACCGAGGTCGGCAACCTGCCGGCGCTGGTCGACGTCATCCACCGGCTGTCGACCGAGCGGTCGGAGTTCGTCCAGAACATTTTGGACAACCTGGTGATCCTGGTGGTGCCGTCGGCGAACCCGGACGGGCAGCATCTGCTGGTCGACTACTTCAACGAGACCGAGGGTACGGCCTACGCGCGCACCTACCCGGACCTGTACCACAAGTACGTCGGCCACGACAACAACCGCGACTGGATCTTCTTCACGCAGGAGGAGTCGCGCATCCGCACCCGGCTGGAGCAGCAGTATCGTCCGGTGATCCTGCACTTCATGCATCAGGCCGGGTCCAACAGCCCGCGCATGTGGGTGCCCCCGTTCGACGAGCCGCTGGGCCCGAACATCGACTCGATCACGATCTCCGCCTCGAACGCGCTGGGCGCCGAGGTCGCCAACGCCGCCGCCGAGGCGGGACTGCCCGGCGTCAGCACCGACGACGCCTACGGCATCTTCTGGAACGCCGACGTGTTCGGCACCGGCCCGCACCGCGGCGCCTCGCTGTTCCTGCACGAGATCGCCTCGGTGCGCGACCTCGCGCTGCCGTTCTCGAACCCCGACGGCTCCCCGCCCGGCGCCCGCGACCGCACGATGCGCACGTTCGACCCGTACACGGAGCCGACGTGGACGCTGGAGCAGATCGTCGAGTACGCCAAGCTGTCGATGTACACCGGCCTGGACAGCGTGGCCAAGGACGCCGACGACTGGCTGTTCAACAACCTGTATCAGGTCAACCGCAGGAACATGGAGCCCGACGGCGGCCCCGAGACCTACCTGGTGCCGGCCGGCCAGCGCGACCCGTACGCCGTCAAGCAGCTGGTCCAGATCTTCGACACCGCCGGCGTCGAGGTCGACCGCGCGCTGTCGACGGTGCGGGTGGGCCGGACGACCTACCCGGCCGGCACGCTGCTGATCCAGACGCGGCAGCCGATGGGCAGCTGGGTCGACCAGGTGCTCGAGGTGGACCACTACCCGGAGCAGGCGCGCAAGTGCGCCGGCTGCCCGCTGATCATGCCGTACAGCGAGACGACCGACAATCTCGCCATGCTGCTCGGCCTGACGGTGGCGACGGCGGACGACGCGCGAGTGGCGCGCACGGAGCGGATCGACGCCGACGACATCACCGCCCCCGCGGTGCCGAACCCGCCGGCGAACGGCGCCTACCTGGTGCGGCCGACGTCGTACGGGCTGACGCACGTGATCTCCGGGCTGCAGGCGGACGGCGTCCCGGTGTTCCGGGCGACGGCGGCCTTCCAGTCCGGCAGCATGGCCTACGAGCCCGGCACGCTGATCGTGCCGGCGACGGCGGCGGCCCGCGGCGCCCTGGCCGAGGCGTCGGCGCTGACCGCGCTGCCGGTGACGACGGCGCCGCAGGTGCCCGCCGTCGCCGCGCTGGAGCTCAAGCCCGATACGACGATCGGGCTGATCCGCGGCGCCAACAACATGCCCGGCGGCTGGCTGATGTGGCTGGCCGACACCTACGGACTGAACTACGAGGTGGTCGAGGCCGACGACTACGCGAACCTCGCGCGGTTCGACACCATCCTCGTCGCCCCGGGGGTGAACAAGGCCCGCATCGTCACCGGCCTGAACCCGGCGCAGTACCCGGAGGAGTTCCACTGGGCCCGCGGCGTCGGCGAGACCGGCTGGCAGGCGCTGGCGACGTGGGTGCAGCAGGGCGGCAACCTGGTCGCCGTCGGCGCGGCCGCGGAGACGGCACGCGAGCTGCTGGCGCTGCCGATCACCAATGCCACGCCGCGTGACCGGGCCGCGTTCAGCGCCCCCGGCACGCTGCTGAACGCGCAGTTCGACCCGGCCGCCCCGGCCACCTGGGGCATGCCGGCGAACTGGCCGGTCTGGTACAACAACAGCCCGGCCTACACCGTGGCCGGAGGGTCCGGCGCCACCGTCGCGTCGAGCTATCCCACCTCCGGCGAGTTGCTGGCCAGCGGGTACGCCCACGGCCAGGCGGCGCTGGCGGGCCTCGCCAACGTGGTGACCGTGCCGGTGGGCGAGGGCCAGGCGACGGTGGCGGGTGCGGACATCACCTTCCGCAGCTGGCCGCGGTCGGCGTGGACCATCGTGTCCAACGCGCTGTACAACGGTCCCGGCACCCCGGTGTCCGCGGCCGAGCTACCGGCCCGGGTGACCGCCCGGTAGGCGCCGCGCACGACTCGCCCCCGTGGCCCGCCCTGGGCCGCGGGGGCGGTTCGCGCCTCGGGCGGGGTCAGGCCTCGTCGGCGCCAGGGCGGCGGGAGCCCAGCTCTTCGTCCAGCCGCAGCAGGCCGGGACCGTCGTCGCCGATGAGGTGCAGCCGGCCGAGGATCTCGGAGACCGTCGACTCCTCCTCGATCTGCTCCTCGATGAACCAGCTGAGCAGCGGGAGGCTGTCGATGTCGCCCTCGGCCAGGGCCAGCCGGTAGAGCGAACGGATGGAGTCGGAGACCTTCTGCTCGTGCGCCAGCGACGCCTCGAACGCCGCCACCACGGCCGTGCCGGGGTCCTGGGGCGCCGCGATGCCGCCGATCTGCGGGCGGTTGCCGCGGGCGGTGACGTGCTGGATGAACTTGACGGCGTGGGCGCGCTCCTCGTCGGACTGGATGCGCATCCACGACGCCATGCCCGGCAGGTTGGCGTCCTCGAGCGCGATGGCCAGCTGCAGGTAGGCCACGGACGACTCGACCTCGAGCGTGATCTGCTCGGAGAAGGCCTTGGCAAGCGTGTCGTTGAGCTTCATGAGCACGACGTTATCGCAGCTCAGAGCGCATTTCCACGAAGTCGTGCCTAACCTTGCGAAGGTTCGCCGAACCTCCGCGGCAGCGTCACTACCACCGGGATCGCGACCACCAGCACCACGATCGCCGCGCCCGCCACGAGCGCCGCGAAGCCGCCCGACGCCATCACCAGCCCGGCGATCGGCGCACCGCCACCGGCCGCCAGGCCCATGGCCACCTCGCCCCGCCCCTCGGCCCGCAGCCGCTCGCCCACCGGCACCGACGCCGTGAGCAGTGCGCTGCCGGCAAGCACGCCGGCGTTCCAGCCCAGGCCGAGAAGAGCCAGCGACACGAGCAGCACGACGCCGTCGCCCGCGCCGGCGGCCCCGACCACGCCGGCCGCGGCCATCAGCACGGCGGCCACCACCGTCACCACGGCCGGGCCGGCGCGGTCCAGCAGCGGACCGGAGACCAGCGACGGGGCGAACATGCACAGCGCGTGCACGCTGACGATGCCGCCCACCAGCGCCGGGCCGTGGCCGTGCGCCAGCAGGTGCACCGGCGCCACCGCCATGACCCCCACCATCACCAGGTTCGTCACGGCCAGCAGCGCGACCGCCCGCCACGCCGTCGCCGTCGCCGTCGTCGTCACCCCCGCCGGCACACCGCCCGCAGCCAAAGTCGATCTTGGAGAAACCGGGGTATCGCCGGGCGGAATGTCCGATCGACGGCGCACGTTCTCCACGATCAACTTTGGGAGGAGAAGGAGGAGGGTGGCCGCGGCGGCGAGGAAGGCGACGACGGAGACCAGGTACAGACCGGTCAGCGACGGCAGCCCGGCCGACGACGCGAGCCGGCCGCTCGCCGCGAGCAGGTTCGGGCCCGCGACCGCCCCGGCCGCCACCGCGAACAGCACGATGCCCAGCGCGCGGCCCCGGGCGTCCGGCCCGCCGGCCTCGGCCGCGGCGTAGCGGGCCAGGAACACCGGCGCGTTGCCGATCCCGAAGATCGCGCTGCCCACGAGCAGCAGCCCGAAACCTGCCCCGGCAGCGGCGGCGACGACCACCACCGCGCCGACGGCGCCCAGGACGTAGCCGAGGGCGAGCGCGGCGGGCCGGCCGGTGCGGGTGCTGACCCGCGAGATCAGCAGGGCGCCGACGGCGGAGCCGGCCACGTGCACGCCGATCGGCAGGCCGGCCGTCGCGGGGTCGCCGGTGAGCTCGGTGGCCAGCAGCGGCCCGGCCATGCCACCGGCGGCCAGGCCGATGCTGCCGACGGCGGTGGCGGCGGCGAGCAGCGCCACCCGGGTGCGGGTCGACGGGGGCCACGTGGGCGCCGCCGGAAGCATGGAGGTCGTCATGTCCCCACGATCGGCGCCGTCACCTGCGGGCGTCCAACACCTGTTCGAGCGCCATTGACCGTCTCATGTTGTCAATCGGTAGGGTGGCGGGGTGGCCGTCCCCGACGTCGACACCCGGCTGCTGCGGCATTTCGTGGCCGTGGCCCAGGAACTGCACTTCGGCCGCGCCGCGGCCCGGCTCCTGATCGCCCAGCAGGCGCTCAGCCGCGACGTCGCGCGGCTCGAACGCGAGGTCGGCGTCCGGCTGTTCGTCCGCACCACCCGGCGGGTGACCCTCACGCCGTCGGGCGAGCGCCTGCTGGCCCGGGCCACCGAGCTGCTGGCCCTGCACGACGCCATGCTCGCGGAGCTGCGCGACTCCGCCCGCCCGCTGCTCGTCGACGTCATGCACGACCGCTCGACCGCGCTGCGCGTGCTCGAGACGGCCCGGCCGCTGGCGCCCAGCGCCGAGCTCGAGGCGCGGTTCCACGGCGGGTGCGACGCCGCGGTGCGCGGCCTGCTGGCGCACCGGGTCGACGTGGTGTTCGGCCGGCTGGCCGGCATCCGGGCCGCGCTGCCCGCCGACGTGAACCGCCGTCCGGTCCGGCTGGAGCCGCTGGGCCTCATGATCCTCGACGACGACCCGCTCGCCCGCCACGACACCATCCCCATGGCGGCGCTGCGTGGCCGCACCGTCGACACCAGCGGCGGGAACCCCGAGGCGCCGGAATGGGTCGCACTCGGAGCCGAGCTCGTCACCGGCCACGGCGGCACCGTCGCCCCGGACCACCACCCCGGCATGGCCGCCGTCGCCGCCGCGCCGCCCGAGGAGACCACCCACCACCTGCGCACCACCGGCTGGCCGGTGCTCACCAAGACCGACGCCGCGCCGATCCCGGGCACCGTCGTGCGGCCGCTCACCGATCCGGTCCCGCTGTACCCGTGGACCATGGCGCACCGGGCGGCGCTGCGCCACCCCGGCATCGACGCCCTGCACCGGGCGCTGGACGAGCTGATCCCCGCCGAGGGCTGGCTCGACCCGCCGCCCGGCGCCTGGCTACCGGCCGCCGACCGGGCGCTGCTCGGCGACGCCCCCCGCTGAGGCCGGCCGGCCCGAGACCCAGGTGTCGGCGACCAGGGGCACGCCGGGGCGGTAGGCGAGGTGCACGTACGACGGCGCGTCCAGCACGACGAGGTCGGCGCGCGCACCCGGCGACAGCCGGCCGACGTCGGTGCGCCGCAGGGCCGCCGCGCCACCGGCGGTGGCCGCCCGGAGCGCCTCGGCCGGCGTCAGCCGCATCTCGCGCACCGCGAGCGCGATGCAGAACGGCATCGACGACGTGTAGCAGGAGCCGGGGTTGCAGTCGGTGGCGATGGCGACGGTGACGCCGGCGGCCAGCAGCCGGCGGGCGTCGGGGTACGGCGACCGGGTCGAGAACTCGACACCGGGCAGCAGGGTCGCGACAGTGCCCGAGCCGGCCAGCGCGGCCACGTCGGCGTCGTCGAGGAACGTGCAGTGGTCGGCGCTGGCCGCACCCAGCTCGCAGGCCAGCTGCACGCCCGGGCCGGGACCGAGCTGGTTGGCGTGCACGCGCGCGCCCAGGCCGCGGTCGATGCCCGCCGTGAGCACCGCGCGCGCGGCGTCGGCGTCGAACGCCCCGGTCTCGCAGAACACGTCGACCCAGCGGGCGTGCGGGGCGCAGACGTCGAGCATGGCACCGGTGACGAGGTCGACGTACGCCGCCGGGTCGGAGGCGTACTCGGCCGGCACCACGTGCGCCCCGAGGTACGTCGTCTCGTCGGTGTGCTGCCCGGCGAGCGCGAGCGCGCGGGCCTCGTCGGCCACCGTCAGGCCGTAGCCGCTCTTGATCTCGACGGTGGTGGTGCCCTGACGGCGCATCTCGGCCACCAGCCGGGCGAGATTGGCCGCCAGCTGCTCGTCGGCCGCGGCCCGGGTGGCGGCGACCGTCGTGCGGATGCCGCCCGCGGCGTAGGGCTGCCCGCTCATGCGCGCGGCGAACTCGGCCGACCGGTCGCCGGCGAAGACCAGATGCGCGTGACTGTCGACGAAGCCGGGGACGACACAACGTCCGCCGAGGTCGACACGGGTGTCGGCGCTGGGCGCGGCGGGGGCCGGGCCGACCCAGAGCACCCGGCCACCGGAGTCGGCGATCAGGGCAGCGCCGGAGATCTCGCCGAGCGGCGAGCCGTCACCGTGGGCGGGATCGTTGGTCACCAGCAGCCCGATGCCGTCGAGCAGGGTCGTTGCCACGACCGCAGCCTAACGAGACCGAGCTACGGGCTGGTGCTGGCGAGCACGCCCCAGGTGACCAGTTTCTCCCGCAGCTCGGCGGGCGGGATCTCGTAGAGCAGGGCGGCCAGCGAGATGTCCTCGGACCGGATGGTGAGCACCGGGCTGCCGAAGTCGTTGCGCTGGCGCTGGATGGAGGCCACGAAGGTGGCCAGCCGCTCGGCCTCGGGCGGTGCGTTGCGCAGCGCGTCGAGATCGAGGACGACCTTGCCCTCTTGGGCCGGGATACGGGACCGGGCGCCGTCGGACACCAGGGTGTCGACCGGGACGCCGTAGAACTCGGCGAGCTCAGCGATGCGCCGGATGGACGCCACGCGGTCGCCGCGTTCGTAGGAGCCGACCACGACAGCGCGCAGCCGGCCACCGGACTTCTCTTCGACGGCCTGCAGCGAGAGCCGGCGACGCTTGCGCAGCGCGCGCAACCGTGCACCCACGACCTTCGCGAAGTCCTCCTCGGTCGAGTCGGGACTGCCGTCGTTCATCGTCGAGCTCCCCAAAGGTGCCTCGTCCTCCGTACTGATCCGCCCGCACCAGCACGCCTGCGCCGCCCCCCTGGCAGGTCCCGGACTACGCCCGGACAGATCAGAGGATACCGGGCATTCGCGCCCGGTTGATCACCGGACGTCCGTGACCTTCTTCAGCTTCGCATGCTAAGAGGTGTGGCAGGAACACGCCAGCGGCACGTGTTCCACGTCACACCATGCGTAACGGGACTCCTGGATTCCGCGCCTGCTCCAGGACCACCTGGGCCGGCAGCGGCTTGGACATGAAGAATCCCTGAGCGCGGTAACAGCCGAGGTCGAGCAGCGTGGTGACCGCTGCCGGATCCTCGACCCCCTCGGCCACCGTGGTCAGGTTGAACGCCTCGGCGAGGCGGACGATCGCGGCGACGATGGCGCGATCGCCGCTGCTCTCGGCGAGCGCCGAGACGAAGCTGCGGTCGATCTTGAGGATGTCGACGGGGAGCTGCTTCAGCTGGGCCAGCGAGCTGTACCCGGTGCCGAAGTCGTCGATGGCGAGCGTGACGCCCAGGCCCCGCAGCCCGTTGAGGGTGGCCCGCACGTCGTCGATCTCGCGCATCACCGTGCTCTCGGTGATCTCGATGCCGAGCTCGGCGGGGGCCAGCCCGTACCGGCTCAGCAGGGTCGCGACGAAGCCGACGAAGTCGGCGCTGATGAGCTCGCCGGCGGAGATGTTCACGCGGACCAGGGGCGGCGGCACGGGCGACGTGCGCTTCCACGTCGCCAGCTGCCGGCAGGCCTCCTCGAGCACCCAGCGACCCAGCTCGGCGGCGAGGTTGATCTCTTCGACGACGGAGATGAAGGCGTCGGCGGCGAGCAGCCCGCGCTCGGGATGCTGCCAGCGCACCAGCGCCTCGACCCCGGTCATGCGGCCGTCGCGGAGGTCGAACTCGGGCTGGAAGTACAGCCGCATCTCGTTGTTGCTGATGGCGGTGCGCAGGCGCAGCTCGAGGTCGGCGCGGACGAGGAGTTTGGACCGCAGGTCGTCGTTGAACACCACTACCGAGTCTCCACCGCGCTCCTTGGCCTCGAGCAGCGCGACGTCGGCGTTGCCGAGCAGCTCGTCGACCGTGCTGGGTACCTCGCCGTTGACCACCACGCCGATGCTGGCGCTGCGGCTGATGGAGTGCCCGCCGACCTCGAGCGGCTCGGCGACGCGGTCGAGGATGCGCCGGGCGGCCCGCTCGGCCGCCGACGTGGACCCGATGTCGTGCAGCACGATGACGAACTCGTCGCCCGCGAGCCGCGCGACGAAGTCGTGCGGACGGACCGAGTCGCGCAGCCGGTGGGCGACGGCCTGGATGAAGTTGTCGCCGACGGTGTGGCCCAGCACGTCGTTCACGGTCTTGAGGCGGTCCATGTCGGCGAAGAGGACCGCGAGCGGGGCGCGCGGGTCGGCGTCGAGCACCGCTTTGAGGTCCTCGACGAAGGCCCGGCGGTTCCACAGGCCGGTGAGCTCGTCGTGGTACGCCTGATGGTGCAGGCTCTCCTCGGCCGCGACCCGGGCGTCGAGCTGCACCAGCAGTGCGGCGATGGCCCGCAGCGCCCGCACCTCGGCGCGGGTCCAGATGCGGTCGCCGAAGTGGATCAGCCCCAGCACGCCGAGCGTGGTGTCGTCGTGGATGAGCGGCACCATGGCCAGGGAGACCTCGGGCACGCCGGAACCGGCGCGGACCCGCTCCTGGTATTCGAGCTGCCCGTCGGACGGCCGGGTGATGAACGGCTCGCGCTGGTCCTTGATCATCGCGAAGATCGCGTCGTCGGTCTCCCACGGCACGATGCCGAGCGGATCGGGCTCGGGCACATCGCGCCGCCGCGGCCATTCGTCGACGAGCACGCTGGCCTGCAGCTCGGGATCGTTGTGCCGGAGGAAGCAGGTGTCGGCGCCGAAGTAGCGGCCCAGTTCGCCGAGCACGCGGTACAGCGTCTCGGCGAGGTCGCGGGCGGTGACGCTCATGAGCTCCGCGGCGACGTAGGTGACCAGGGCGTCGAGGCGCCCGTGCTGGTCAGTGACCTCGCCCGCCTCCATGACCGCCGTGCACAGCTGGGCGGAGACCGTCAGCAGGTCGCGGTCCTTCTGCGAGTACGACCGGCCGTCGAGGCGCACGAGGCAGAGGCTGCCGCGGAAGTCGCTGTAGGCCACCCGGGCGGCCATGACGCCGACGCCGGAGGCGGTGGTGTGCTCGACCAGCGCGCCCGTGGGATCGGCGGCGGCCTGCGCGGTGACGGCACGGATGGCCTCGCGCATGACGGTGATGTCCTTGCCGTATACGCCGGACTGGGCCGCGCTGCCCCACGAGACCAGCGGCATGCCGCCGTCGACCGCGAGCACGTCGGCAGAGATGGAGTCCGTGGCCCGAGCCAGCGCCTCGAGAAGTGGCTGGATCGTCTCCGGGTCCATCTTCATAGGTTGCTCCCTGCCTCCAGGGCGTCCCGGACGGTGCGGTGGGCAGACAGGCGGCGGCTCCGGACGCTGACGTTAGGAGCGTAGCCGATCCGCATCACCAGCGCGACGTGCCTCCGGTCCAGACCGGTGACACCGCCGAATTCATCGTGCAGGCGGCGAAGCCGGTCGGCGTAGCGGGGCGACAGCTCCTCGTAGTCGGCGTCGTCGACGGCGTAGATGAACACCGGTGACGTGGGGTGTACCGCCAGCCCCAGCCGCTCGGCCTCGATCCAGACCCGCTCGACCGCCTGGCCGCCGCGCACGTAGTCGGCCTGCGACGACCCCGCGACGGAGAGGACGGCCAGCCCGGCGGCGGCGTCGATGCGGTCGCGGGTGGACTCGCCGAGGGCCCGGCCGAGGTCCTGCTCGGCCAGGACGGCCATGACGTCGGCCCGGCGGGCGACGCTCAACTTGGCGAGATCGGAGCGGTCCAGCTCGAGGGTGCGGACGTCGATGCCCCAGTCGAGCGCGTCGATGCCGGGCCAGCGCAGCTCGCGCATCATCTCCCGGTGCAGGTGCTCGGTGAGGTAGCGCAGCCGGTCGGACTCGCCCAGCAGCTCGGCCAGCTCGTGCAGCCGGTCGCGGTCGGTGACGAGGTGCAGCTCGGCGTCCTCGGCGGCGGCCGCGGCGCCCAGCACGGCGCCGGTCCCCGCCGGCAGCGGGACGGGCTCGTGGAAGTGCCGGTTCGAGACCCGGCGCAGCATGCCGTCGTACAGCGCGGCGAGCTCCGGGTCCGTACCGGCGCCGAAGCGCAGGCGCGCGACACGGTCGCCGTCGGGCCGTATCTCGACGTCGCCGAGCAGGCCGTGCCGGGCGGCCGCGACCCGCGCGTTGAACAGCGCCGCGCCGATGGCGACGTGGCTGCCGCGGTACGCGACGTCGAGCGTGGAGGTCTGCGCCGGGTCGAGGTCGATGTCCAGGCCCTCAGGGCCGAGGGTGAAGAGCCACGGCTGCGTGTTGCCGCCCGACGGCGCCAGCCGCGCGGCGTGCGCGACGGCGGCCCGCGACTCGGCCGGCACCGGCTCGGGGTCGCGGACGAGGTCGGCACCGAGGTCGGCGGCGGCGGCCGCCGGCGGCTCGGCCAGCTTGGACAGCACGACGTCGAGGTCCACCCGGGCCCGTCCGGACGACAACGGCGCACCCAGGGCGAGCCGCCGAACGGCGGCGGCCACCGACGCTGCGCCCAGTGTGATGTCGCCGCCCAGCTGCGGCCAGGTGTTGAGGCTCTCGTCGACCTCCGCCATCGAGGCGGCCATCGACGCCGACAGTTCGGCCGGCTCCAGTACCCGCATCACGTACGGGACCCTGTCGTGCGTCGACAGGCCCGCAAGGTCGGCCGGGCGCGCTTCGCCGAGAAGCCCGTGGAACAGCGGCCGGTTCGGCTCGAGGTCGTACCGCTCGACGTCCAGCAGACCGCGATCGCTGGTCTCCATGATGACCGGCAGGCGGTGCCGCCGCGCGGCTTCGCGCACCGCCAGCTTCAGGTCGAACGAGTCGCACTCCTCGACGACGATGTCGAGGCCGTTCAGGAAGTCGTCGATCGACTCCAGGGTCACACCGGACGGCTCGATGCTGACCTCGAGGTACGGGTCCAGCTCCGCGATGCGGCGGGCCGCCACGACCGCCTTGTTCACACCGAGGTCGAAGATCGTCGCCGGGATGCGGTTGAGGTTGGACAGCTCGATCTCGTCGAAGTCGGCCAGCCGGATGTGCCCGCAGCTGCGCTCCAGCGCCAGCGTGTGCGCGATCGCGTGACCGACGCTGAGGCCGACGACGCCGACGGAGAGCCGGCGCAGCCGTTGCTGCTCCTCGGCGGTGATCTTGTTGCGGTTGCGGTTGGTGCGCAGCGTCTGGAAGGCCTCGGGCCCGAGCAGGTGCACCAGG
Source organism: Jiangella ureilytica (assembly GCF_004348545.1). Lineage (GTDB taxonomy): Bacteria > Actinomycetota > Actinomycetes > Jiangellales > Jiangellaceae > Jiangella > Jiangella ureilytica. Next base: position 51,311 of record NZ_SMKL01000007.1, read on the forward strand.
GTGCGCCGCCACGGGTAGAAGTACCACCGCGTCGGCTCGTCGACGATCTCCGGGGAGGGCGCGGAGAGCAGCCGCGCGAGGTCACGCCGCTGCTGCTCGATGGTGTCGACGACCTGTACCGTCGGATCCGTCCTCAGGCCGGCCAGCAGGGAGGGGTCGTCCACAAGCTCGGGGCGCCAGCTGGCCCCGTTCGTGGCATCGGTCATCGTGTGCCCGGAACCTCCGTGCCCGTCGCGGTGCGGAACTCGTTCTCGAACAGACGGCGCTGTTCCTCGGTGGCGCGCCCCACCGCCGTCGCGCCGTCCCACGTCAGCATCGTCGTGCGGTAGCGATCGTCGGGGTAGCGGGCCGGGATGACGCCGGGCAGTTCCTCGGCGCCGGAGCTGGCCCAGCGCGACGCCGCGTGCTCCGCCGCCGAGCAGTAGGCGTAGCGCACCCCGAGCAGCCGCATGGCGTGCACGAACGCCCTCGACATGAGGTCGGCCAACGCGGACTTGTGCTCCGACGTAGCGTCCACCCAGACGCCCTTGAGCTCGATGACGCCGTCCGGCAACGCGGACTCGATCCAGTGACTGGCCAGCGAGGCCGACACCGGCTCGCTGACGAGCTCGCGGGGCGCGTAAGCGTCGCGCACGGATCGCAGCGGGCCGTTGACGTAGCAGCCGGCCCAGACCTTCCCGCTGTCGTCGGACACGATGGCGAACACCGGTGCGCTGGAATCCTGCGTGGCCACGGGCAGCGCCAGGGCGTGCTCGACGCGATGGCGCCGGTAGCTGGCCCGGGCGCCGTCGGCGTATGCGGTCCAGTCGTCGAACCGCTGGCTCGGCGTGGAGAAGCGCATCGTCATGCCCGACGCCTCGTCCCGGAAGCGGTACAACGCGCGGGTGGTGTCGGCGACAGGCTTGAGGGGGCTGGTCATGGCATCCGCACCTGGCTTCACGGCTCCGTCCGGTCTGCTCGATCTGTACCGTATGCGCCGTTCAGGTTATAGATGAATTATGCCCGACTCGGCGCGAGGGTGACGCCGGAATGGAGAACGCGACGGGTGCCTGCCCCCCAACAGACCCGCCGCGTCTCCACCTTGCGGCAGCAGGACCAGCCCGCGGAAACCTGCCACCGCCCCGTTTGGGACGTGGTGCGAACGTCCCCGGACGCGCGCACCACGTCCCCTTTTCGCGGTACGGCCTGTGCAGGGCGGAGGGCCGTACCGGTCCAAGGTCACGGCCCGGAGGCCGTGAGTCGCACCGCCACTCGCTGCTCCTACGGTCTGAGGAGCCACTTTCGCGGCATCCCCGTCCCTCATGACCTATCCAACGAATTGGACCAGAGCACCGAATTGCTGGTGCGGATGATTAGAGAATAGACACGAGAAACCCATCGCGCAACAACTACTTTGCGTAACAAAATGTGACGCAGAGTAGCGGAATCACGCCTGCCGGGAGCGTGACGCTCCGTGATCGAAAACTCACTCTACGTCACTGTTCTCCAGCTCAGAGGCGGTGCGGACCTGGCGACGCCGCCTCTTTCCGCACGTCGGCCACGACACCGGACCATAACGCCCCGTAATGGTGCCGTGAAGCGAAACGGGCGTTTTTCCCAGGCGAACCGAGAATACGATTCCCTCGGCGCATTTTCGTTTCGGCGCAATGCCCGCCTCGGGAATCGGCCCGAGGCGCGCAATGGATGTCGGTGCCGCTCACCGGCGACGACGCGGGCTCCGGCGCGGCCGTCCGCGCCGGGTCACGGGCGCACGGGCCCGCCGGACCGGGCGGGCGCACCGCCCGTCGACGAACTGTGAACTCGATCTTGCCCGTCGTCATCGGACCGGTCAGACTCTCCACAAATGTCTGTTTCCCCGGCTTCCTACCGCGAGGCGTTCGCGGCGACCGAGTTCCGCTGGCTGTGGTCCGCGCACCTGCTGTCGGTCGTCGGGGACCAGCTCGCCCGCGTGGCGCTCACGCTGCTGGTGTTCGACCGGACGGCGTCGGCCGGGCTGGCGGCGCTCACCTACGCGCTGACCTACCTGCCGGACCTCGTCGGCGGCGCGGCGCTGGCCGGGCTCGCCGACCGCTTCTCCCGCCGCGGCGTCATGGTGGTGACCGACCTCGCCCGGGCCGGCCTCGTGGCGATCATGGCCGTCCCCGGCGTCCCGCTGGCCGGGCAGATGGCGCTGCTGGTCGTGGTCCAGCTGCTGACGGCGCCGTTCTCGGCCGCACGGCAGGCGGCGCTGCCGGACATCCTGAGCGGCGACCGGCTCACGCTCGGCCTGGGGATCTTCTCGATGACGTACCAGGTGGCGCTCGTCGTCGGGTTCGGCGCGGGCGCGGCGCTGGTGGCCCAGCTGGGCGTCTCCGCGGCGCTGCTGATCAACGCGGCGACATTCGCGCTGTCGGCGCTGCTGATCGCCCGCGGCGTCGGCCCGCACCACCCCGTCGCCCCCGCCGTCGACCCGCGGACGGCCGGCGCCGGTCAGTGGGCGACCATCCGGGCCGGCTGGCGGGTCGTGGCCGGCGACCCGCGGCTGCTGACGCTGCTCGCCATCGCCTGCTGCTCGGGGTTCTACGTCGTGCCCGAAGGGCTCGCCGTGCCGTATGCGGCGGAACTCGGCACCGGCCCGGCCGGCGTCGGCTGGCTGCTGGTGGCCAACCCCGTCGGCACCGTCATCGGGATGCTGCTGCTGCGCCGGGTCCGGCCGGACCGGCGGCTGGCGCTCATGGGCCCGCTCGCGGTGGCCAGCAGCCTCGTGCTCATCCCGACGGGCTGGACGCCCGGGCTCGCCGTGACGGTGCTGCTGTGGACCGTCAGCGGGGCGTGCTCCGCCCACGACATGGTGGTCCAGGCCACCTACGTCGAGTCCGTCCCCGCGCACTGCCGCGGTCAGGCGGTCGGGCTCGCGATCGCCGCTCTCCGGGCGGCACAGGGTGTCGCCATCATCGCCGCGGGCATCCTGGCCCAGCTGCTGACGCCCTCGACGATCATTCTCGTCGCGGCGGTGCTGGGAGTCCTCGCTGCCGCGGCCGCATGGCACCGGTGGTCACGACTGGCCCCGCCCCGCGCCCATCCACCACCCCAGGGCGAGGCCGACATTCCCGGCCGGCCATGAACGACCGGCTGATTCCGACGCACTGTGGGACCTCAGGTCCAGGTGTTGTCGCGCATGTCACCGCTCCTCTCGCTCCGCTCGGGCGCCGTGCTGTTCGTTCACGTCCAGGTGTTGTCGCGCATGTCACCGCTCCTCTCGCTCCGCTCGGGCGCCGTGCTGTTCGTTCACGTCCAGGTGTTGTCGCGCATGTCCCGCTCCTCCTTCGCGTGCCTCGGGCGTCATGGACAGCCGGTTCTCACGTCCAGGTGTTGTCACGCATGTCCCGCTCCTCTCCGTCCGATGGGTCCAGGTCCGCTCCGACTCAGGTCCAGGTGTTGTCGCGCATGGCACGTCTCCTCTCGCTCCGCTCGGGTGCTGTCCGGTCCGCCTCACGTCCAGGTGTTGTCGCGCATGACGGGTCTCCCTTCGTCCTCGTGCCGGCTGTGAGCGGGGTTCGTCGCTCAGGTCCAGGTGTTGTCGCGCATGGCACTTCTCCCTCCGCCTGGTCGTTGTGGGTGCGGTGGTGCCGGTCAGGTCCAGGTGTTGTCGCGCATCGCTGTGACCTCCCCGTCTCGCGTCAGGGCAGCCTCGGTTCGGGCGCCGTCGCACATCGGGCGAGCTCTCCTTCCGCGGCGTCGCGTTCGCATGGTCGAGAGTGCGGCAAACGCCCGCATTTGTGCACTCATTGTCGCCGACCCCGGCGGCGACAGAACGTCCGGAATTCAGCTACTATGTGCCCACCCCGCATGACCCCGGCTAACTGCGCAGGTGAACGCGAGTGCACGGCTTGATTCGGCGAGCACGGAAGGTGGTCGCGGGCTGGGCCCTCTGGCAGGCGCCAGCGCCGGTCCGGATCCTCGTGCTCCTCGTGTCCGCCGTGGCCGTCGGCACCAGTGTCGGAACCGCTTTCCTGTTCCCCGTCACCACCACCGACCTCACCCGGTTCGCCATCCTGGCGGTCTGCGCGGTCATCGCCATCGAGCTCACCCGCCACATCGAGCGGCGCCGGGTCTACGGGCACAGCAGCTCGGTCGCCTACATCGACACCAAGGCGGTCTGGAGCTTCGCGGCGGTCATCGTGCTGCCGCCCGTCTTCGCCACGCTCATGGTGGTCCTGACCTATGTGCTCTCCTGGACCCGCGTGCAGCACGAGCGGCCCGGCGGCCTGGTGTACCGGTGGACGTTCTCCGGCGCGACGGTGCTCTGCGGCACCCAGGCGGCGGTCGCGGTGCTCGCGCTCGGTATGCACTCCTACCCCGGGGCGCCCGCCACGGCCGGGCTCGACGGCCTCGCCGACCTCGGCATCATCGTGCTGGCGGCCACGCTGCGGTGGGGCCTCAACGTCGCGCTGATCATGGCCGCCATCGCGCTCAGCAAGCCCAACATCCAGGCCCGCGAGCTGTTCTCCAACTTCGGCGAGCAGATGCTCGAGGCCGGCGCCATGGGCCTCGGGCTGGTAGCTGCGGCCATCGTGGTGGCCAACCCGTTCGTCATGCCGGGCATCGTCATCGCCATGGTCGCCCTGCACCGCGGCATCCTGGTCAACCAGTACCAGCAGGCCTCGCGCACCGACGCCAAGACCGGCCTCTCCACAGCCGGCTGGTGGCACGACTTCGCCGAACAGGCCCTCGTGCGCGCCCGCGACCACGGCAGCACGCTGGGCCTGCTCATCGTCGACCTCGACCACTTCAAGCGGCTCAACGACACCTTCGGCCACCCGCACGGCGACCGCGTCCTCAAGGCGGTGGCCGAAGAGCTCATCGCCGAGATCCGCAACGAGGACGCCTGCGGCCGCTGGGGCGGCGAGGAGTTCGTGGTCGTGCTGCCCGACGTCGGCGACCGCACCAACCTGCGCAACGTGGCCGAGCGCATCCGCCGGCGCATCCAGTCCGTCGTGGTCGAGCCCCCGGCGCACCTCACGCAGACCGGCGACGCCACGGTCACGGCCTCCGTCGGAGGCGCCGTCTTCCCGTCGCCCGCCATCAACAGCCTCGACGAGCTGCTGCTGGCCGCCGACACCGCCCTCTACGCGGCCAAGAACGCCGGGCGCAACACCGTCCGGCTCAGTGGTGCCGACCAGCCGGCCGGTCCGAGCCAGCAGCCGCTGCCGCACCGGGCCGAGCCGCCGTCGGCGACGTCCTGACCCCCGCTCCGGCACCCCGCACCGCTCCGGAATGATGGACTGATGCGCGCATTCATCGGGGCCGCCACGTCGGCCGGCCAGGGCAGCCCGGCGGCCGGCGTCACCGTCGCCGACATCGACACGGGTGTGGTCACGCCGCTCGACGAGTCGGCCCTCGCCGGCGTCGATGACCCCATGTACCTGGCCCTGTCGCCCGACGGCCGGGTGCTCTACGCCGTCCACGAGACCGCGGCCGGCGCCGTCAGCGCGTGGGTGCCCGGCGACGACGGCGTCCGCCCGCTGGGCGTCCCGCGCCCGACCGGCGGAAACGGACCCTGCCACCTCTCCGTCCATCCGAGCGGACGGCATCTGCTGACCGCCGACTACGGCTCCGGCTCGATCAGCGTCCACCCCATCGGACCCGACGGCGCCCTCGGCGAGGCGACGCACGTCGTCCAGCACGAGGGCGAAGGCGCCGACCCGGACCGCCAGGCCGGCCCGCACGCGCACATGATCGTCACCGACCCCGTTCGCGGCCACGTGCTGGCCGCCGACCTCGGCACCGACACCGTCTACCGGTACCGGCTCGACGAGGCCACCGGCCGGTTGTCACTCGACGACGAGATCCGGCTCGCGCCAGGATCGGGGCCGCGGCACCTCGTGCTGAGCGAGCCGTACGCCTACGTCGTCACCGAGCTCGCCTCGACCGTGACCGTCCTGGACCTGACGGCGCCCGCGGCGGACGCCGTGGTCGCCGACGTCGCCACGCACGTCGACGACGGCCGCGGCCCCAGCTACCCGTCGGCCATCCGGCTGAGCCCCGACGGCCGGTTCCTGTACGTGGCCAACCGGGTCGTCGACGACATCGCCGTCCTGTCCGCCGACGGGCCCGCCGTCGAGCTGGTGGCGACCGTTCCGTGCGGCGGCGTGCACCCCCGCGACATCGAGCTCGACCCGGACGGTCGGTACCTCTACGTCGCGAACCAGTTCTCCGACCAGCTAGTCTCGTTCCGCGTCGACCAGCGGACCGGCGTGCCCGAGCCGACCGGTCAGGTGCTCAGCACGCCGAGCCCGTCGAGCGTCCTGTTCGGCTGACGCGGCGTCAGGACCGCGACCGCTGCCACCGGGACCGCTGCCGCGCCGGGCGGTCGCGGACGGTGTCGTGCGCGGTGGCCGGACGGTGGGCGCGGTCGGGCGAGAGCCGGCCCAGGCGGCGCCGTCGCCCGGCCGTCGCGGTCTCGCGCGGCAGGTGCGGCTCGGGCGCCACGGGCGGCGTCTGGCCGGTGATGGGCGGGTCGGGCTCGAGGCCGGTGAGGTGCCGGGGCCGGGCGATGAGGAACATCGCGGCGACCGCCAGCACGGACATGCCCAGCATGACGCCCGCCATGGGCACCGCCGACCCGGAGCCGAACGCCCCGACGAGCGGCGCGCTGACCGCGCCGACGGCGAAGTTCATCGCGCCGAGCAGGGCCGCCGCCGTTCCCGCCGACCGGCTGTGGCGGGCCAGGGCGAGCACCGGGATGTTCGGCATGGTGAAGCCGACCGAGGTGAGGATGACGAACAGCGGGACGGCGATGCCGTAGATGCCGAGCGCCCCGGTGGCCGCGAACACCAGCATCAGCGCGGCCGCCGACGACGCCGCGACCAGCGCTCCGGCCACGATCCACTGCGGCCGCACCCGCCGGACCAACCGCGCGTTGAGCTGCGTGGCGATGATCAGGCCGAGCGAGTTGACGCCGAACAGGATGCCGTAGCCCTGCTCGGACAGCCCGAAGACGTCCTGGAACACGAAGGACGAGCCGGCGATGTAGCCGAACAGCGCTGCCATCATCAGCCCGCCGGTGAGTATGAGACCGACGAAGGCGCGCTCGTGCAGGATCGAGCCGTAGGTGCGGACGGTGTCGGCGATGCCGCCGGAGCGGCGCCGGTCCTCGGGCAGCGTCTCCTCGAGCCCGAACACGACGACGGCGACCAGCCCGAGGCCCAGGGCGGCGAGCACCCAGAAGACGCCGCGCCAGTCGGTGAACTGCAGCACCTGGCCGCCCAGCGTCGGCGCGAGCACCGGCGCGACGCCTGTGACCAGCATGAGCCGCGACAGCAGCTGCACGGCCGGCAGCCCGGTGTAGAGGTCGCGGACCACGGCCATCGAGACGACGGCGCCGGCCGCGGCGGCCATGCCCTGCAGCACGCGGAAGACCCCGAGAACCTCGATGGTGGGCGCGAGGGCGCACAGCAGCGACGCCACCACGTGCATCAGGGTGGCGGCGATGAGCGGACGGCGGCGGCCGACGGCGTCGGACCACGGCCCGAGGATGAGCTGGCCGACGGCGAAGCCGAGCAACGTCCCGGTGAGCGTCAGCTGGACCTGCGCCTCGGTGGCCCCCAGGTCGCCGGCGATGTCCGGGAACGCGGGCAGGTAGAGATCGATGGTCAGCGGGCCGAGTGCGGTGAGCGCGCCGAGCACGAGGACCCGGCGGATCATCGCGCTGCGGGACAGGCCGGTGCCGCCGTCGGCGTCCGGCACGGCGCGAGTGCGCGCAGGCAAGGGCAACCTCTTCCAGAGGATGTGCACGAGTGGAGGGTCGACTGGCCCGCGACGCCTGCGGCGCGGAAACCGCCATCAACAACTGTGCCAGACGCCGCTGACATTCCGACAGTGCCTGTCGTGTGACGAGGCGCACCGCGCCCGGCTGGCTCCCCTGTCAGCGCAGCAGCGGCGCGACGGCCTTCCAGCCGGGGTCGGGACGGGTCTGCAGCGTCGCGGTGCCGTGCGTCCAGAGCGGCAGCACCTGGCCGACGCCGGAGGGGTCGACCTCGAGGCCGTCGACGTAGAAGTGCACGACGATCTGCCCGCCGCCGGTGACCCGGCCGACGTGGATGACGCGCGGGCCCTCGCCGCCGAGCTCGGCCAGCGCGCGCCGCACGACCTCGTCGGCGTCGTCGAGGATGCCGGTCGCGAGCGGCTGGCCGTCGGGGCCGGGCGGGTAGCCGAGGACGACGGCGATGTGGGTGTCGGCGAGCGGGCGCTCCACGCGGTCGAGCGGACGGCGCACCAACGCGACGACGGGGCCCTTGCGGCCGGCGCCGCGCAGCGTCGCCCATGTCTCGCCGGACGGGCGCAGCTGGCCGACCACCGTCCCCAGCATGGACACCGGGATGGCGTCGATGGGGGTGTCGGCCGAGACCTCGACCTCGCCGATCCATCGCTCGGCCTCGTCCTCGCCGAGCGCGGCGTCGAGGCCGTGGAACGCGACGGAGAGGCGGTGCTCCTTGTCGAGCAGCGGGAACAGCGGATGGTGGATGACGACGTCGAGCACACCGTGCTGCACGTCGACCCGGGTGCCGGCGACCAGCTCGCGCAGCTCGATGTCGTAGTCGTCGACCTTCATGACGACGGAGTCGAACAGCGCGGGGTCGGCCCGGCGCACGGGTGCGAACTCGACGTCGGGGTCGTCGGGGGCGGCCAGGGCCCAGCGCTCCGTCACGCCGCGCAGCTCGGCCTTGCCGCCGCTGGACACCACCAGCGTGAACCGCTTCGCCGAGCTGGGCGACACCTCCCAGTTGAGCGACGGGTCGATGGCGGCGACCGGCGGGCGCAGCAGCTCGATGAGATCGTCGGAGCGCTTCTCCTCGTACGCGGCGAGGACGTCGTCGCGGCTCTCGGACCACCATGCCCAGAACCGGGCGATCGCGGGCCGGGGGTCGTCGGCCCCCCTGGTCTTGCGCCGGAAGATCGCCATTCGAGCATCATAGGAGGGTCCGGCCCGCAGTCGGCCATGATGTCGGCCATGGAGTTCGCCGACGTCGTCACCCGCCGCCGCATGGTCCGCAACTACACCGACGAGCCGGTCGACCCGGCCGTCGTCGACCGCATCCTCACCGCCGGGCTGCACGCGCCGAGCGCCGGCTTCAGCCAGGGCTGGGCCTTCCTGCTCCTCGACACCCCCGAGGACGTGGCGCGGTTCTGGGTCGCCGCGACCCCGCCCGGCGAGGGCACCGACTCGTGGTCCGCCGGCCTGCGGCGGGCCCCGGTGCTCATCGTGCCGCTGTCGTCGAAGGCGGCCTACCTCGACCGGTACGCGGAGCCCGACAAGGGCTGGACCGACCGCGACGAGGCCCGCTGGCCGGCGCCGTACTGGGACATCGACACCGGCATGGCCGGCCTGCTCATGCTCCTCACCGTCGTCGACGAGGGCCTGGGGGCGTGCTTCTTCGGCATCCCGCCCGAGCGGGTCGGCGGCTTCCGGGCCGAGTTCGGGGTGCCGGACGACCACAAGCCGATCGGGGTCATCAGCGTCGGCCACCGCGCGGCGGACCGGAAGTCGCCGTCCCTGCGCCGCGGCCGCCGCGACCTCGACGCCGTCGTCCACCGCGGCGGCTGGTGAGCTGATCTCCCAGCGGACGGTCGCCTCCGGCTCGCCCGGCGGGCCGGGTCGGCGAGGGCTGTTGATCGGGCCGCTCACGGGCACGCGCGGCTCAGCCCTCGCGCATGGGGATGCGCACGCCGCGGTCGGCGGCGACGTCGGCGGCGTGGTCGTAGCCGGCGTCGACGTGGCGGATGACGCCCATGGCGGGGTCGTTGGAGAGCACCCGGGCGATCTTCTCGCCGGCCAGCGCGGTGCCGTCGGCGACGGTGACCTGCCCGGCGTGGATGGACCGCCCCATGCCGACCCCGCCGCCGTGGTGGATGGACACCCAGCTCGCCCCGGACGCGGTGTTGACCAGCGCGTTCAGCAGCGGCCAGTCGGCGATGGCGTCGGAGCCGTCGGCCATGGCCTCGGTCTCGCGGTAGGGCGAGGCGACGGAGCCGGCGTCGAGGTGGTCGCGGCCGATGACGACGGGCGCGGACAGCTCGCCTGACGCCACCATGTCGTTGAACCGCAGCCCGGCGACGTCGCGCTCGCCGTAGCCGAGCCAGCAGATGCGCGCCGGGAGCCCCTGGAACTGCACCTTCTCGCCGGCCAGCCGGATCCACCGCTCGAGCGGCTCGTTGCCGGGGAACAGCTCGAGCACGGCGCGGTCGGTGGCGGCGATGTCGGCGGGGTCGCCGGACAGCGCGGCCCACCGGAACGGCCCCCTGCCCTCGCAGAACAGCGGCCGGATGTAGGCGGGCACGAACCCCGGGAACGCGAACGCCCGCTCGTACCCGGCCAGCTGCGCCTCGCCGCGGATGGAGTTGCCGTAGTCGAACACCTCCGCACCGGCGTCGAGGAAGCCGACCATCGCCTCCACATGAGCGGCCATCGACTCGCGCGCCCGCCGCGTGAAGCCGGCCGGGTCCTTCGCCCGCTCCCCCGCCCAGTCCTCGAACGCCACCCCCACGGGCAGGTAGGCCAGCGGGTCGTGCGCCGACGTCTGGTCGGTGACGACGTCGATCTGCGCCCCACGAGCCAGCAGGTCCGGCACCACCTCGGCGGCATTGCCGAGCACCCCGATCGACACGGCCCGGCGGTCGCGGCGCGCCTCGCCGGCCAGCCGCAGCGCGTCGTCGACCGACGCGGCCTGCACGTCGAGGTAGCCGTGCTCGATGCGCCGGGTGATGCGCGACGGATCGCACTCGACCACCAGCGCCACGCCCCCGTTCATCGTGACCGCCAGCGGCTGCGCGCCGCCCATGCCGCCCAACCCGGCGGTGAGCGTGACGGTGCCGGCCAGCGACCCGCCGAACCGCTTCGCCGCGACCGCGGCGAACGTCTCGTAGGTGCCCTGCAGGATGCCCTGGGTGCCGATGTAGATCCACGACCCGGCCGTCATCTGCCCGTACATCGTCAACCCGAGCGCCTCGAGCCGGCGGAACTCGTCCCACGTGGCCCAGTCGCCGACCAGGTTGGAGTTGGCGATCAGCACCCGCGGCGCCCACTCGTGCGTCGGCAGCACCCCCACCGGGCGCCCGGACTGCACCAGCATGGTCTCGTCGCCGCGCAGCGTGGTCAGCGTACGCACCAGCGCGTCGAACGACGGCCAGTCCCGCGCGGCCTTGCCGGTGCCGCCGTAGACGACCAGCTCGTCCGGGTGCTCGGCCACCTCCGGATCGAGGTTGTTCTGCAGCATCCGCAGCGCCGCCTCCTGCGGCCAGCCCTGTGCGGTCAGCTGAGTCCCCCGCGGGGCGCGGACGGGTCGGGGTGCGTTCATGTCGTTCTCCTTCTCATCAGCGGAGGTCGCCGACGGCGCCGGCCGCGGCCCGGGTGACCGCGCCGGAGCGGACCAGGCCGAGCACTGCCTCGATCTCCGGGGCGAGGTGACGGTCCGGGCCGGGCCCGGGGACGTGCTCGCGGATCAGGTCGCGGACGGCGCCGGTGCCGGCCGCCGGGGTCAGCGGCGCCCGCAGGTCCAGCGCCCGGGCCGCGGTCAGCAGCTCGACCGCCAGCACCCGGGCGACCCCGTCGACGGCGCGGCGCAACTTGCGCGCGGCCGCCCAACCCATGGAGACGTGGTCCTCCTGCATGGCGCTGGACGGGATGGAGTCGACCGACGCCGGCACCGCCAGCCGCTTCAGCTCCGACACGATGCCGGCCTGGGTGTACTGGGCGATCATGTGGCCGGAGTCGACGCCGGGGTCGTCGGCCAGGAACGGCGGCAGCCCGGCGTTGCGGGCGACGTCGAGGAACCGGTCGGTGCGCCGCTCGCTGATCGACGCGAGGTCGGCGGCCGCGATGGCCAGGAAGTCGAGCACGTACCCCACCGGAGCGCCATGGAAGTTGCCGTTGGACTCCACCCGCCCATCGGGCGTGACGACGGGGTTGTCGACGGCGGCCGCCAGCTCCCGCGATGCGACCAGCGACGCGTGCTCGACGGTGTCGCGGACGGCGCCGTGCACCTGCGGCGAGCAGCGCAGCGAGTACGCGTCCTGCACCCGCGTGCAGTCCGGCCCGCGGTGGCTCTCGACCACCGCCGACCCGGCCAGCAGCGCCCGCAGATTGGCCGCGGACTCCCGCTGCCCCGGGTGCGGCCGCAGCGCCTGCAGGTCGTCGGCGAACACCCGGTCGGTGCCCAGCAGCGCCTCCACGCTCATGGCCGCGGCGACGTCGGCCACCCGCAGCAGCGCACCGATGTCGTGCAGCGCCAGCACCAGCATGCCGAGCATGCCGTCGGTGCCGTTGATCAGCGCCAGCCCCTCCTTCTCGGCCAGCTCGACCGGCTCGATGCCGGCCGCGGCGAGCGCCGTCGACGCCTCCACCAGCGCACCCGAGGCGTCGCGCACCGGACCCTCGCCCATGAGCGCCAGCGCGCAGTGCGCCAGCGGGGCGAGGTCGCCGGAGCAGCCGAGGCTGCCGTACTCGTGCACCACCGGCGTGATGCCGGCGTCGAGCAGCCGCGCGTACGCCGTCGCCGTCGACAACCTGACCCCGGTGCGCCCGGTCGCCAGCGTCGACAACCGCAGCAGCATGAGCGCGCGGACCACCTCACGCTCGACCTCGGGGCCGGACCCGGCGGCGTGGCTGCGGATGAGGCTGCGCTGCAGCGCCGCCCGCTTCACCGCCGGGATGTGCCTGGTGGCCAGCGCGCCGAACCCGGTCGACACGCCGTAGTACGGCAGGTCGGCGGCGGCCAGCTTCTCGATCACCTCGCGGCTGCGCGCCACCGCCGCCCGCGCGTCGCCGGCCAGCTCGACGCCGGCGCTGTGGCGCGCCACCGCCACAACCTCGTCGAAGGACACCGGACCGGTGCCCACCAGCACCGCCTGCTGCTGCTCGCTCATCGAGTCATTGTGTGCCACCCGGCTCAGACGCCGCCGAAGCGGCGCTCGAGCAGGCCGTTGAGCAGCCCGGCCGCGGTGGCGGCGTCGTCGACGGTGACCACGGTGCGGACGCCGTCGGTGCGCTCGACCAGCAGCGCCTCGCCGCCGCGCAGCACGTAGCCTCGGGTTCCCCGCAGCGGGCCCATCGCCGAGACGCGGTAGCCCCAGCCGCCGAAGTCGCGGACCGGGCGGACGGTGACGGTGCCGGCCCGCTCGATGCGGTCGAGCGACGTGTGCATGCGCGGGCGTCCGAACCGGCCGCGGACGGTCAGTCCGCGCTCGTCGACGGTGACCGTGATGGAGAACATCGCCGCGGCCAGGAGGACCATGACGGCGCTCAGGGCCAGCACCCACCACTGCCGGCCGACGACGGCGACGACCGCGGTGACGCCGACGCCGGCCACCAGGACGACGACCGGGAGGCTGCCCGACGCGACCGACCGGGTCCACACCACCCGCTCCTCGACGCCGACCGCCAGCCGGGGCGCGTCGGCGGGCAGCTCGCCACCGCGGGCGTGCCAGCGCGGCACCAGCAGCGCCGCCAGCACCGCGACCGCCACCCCGATCGCGGCGGCCGCCAGCACGGCGCCACCTCGAAGCGGAGCGCCGGCGGCGTCGGCCAGTCCGCGCTGCGGCTCGGTCAGCCCCACGACCAGGGCCGTGACGAACGCCGTCGTACCGGCCGTGGTGGCAGCGACGACGCGCGTGACCGTCCCGTCGGCGCGGACGGCGAGCACCAGCGCCAGCCCGGCGAGGGCGAACGCCGCCGCGAAGCCGCCGACCATCCAGGGCACGGTGGACGCCCGGCTGAAGCCGTCGGCCGTCCCGTCGAGCCCCCAGTGGGTGGCCACCCGGGCGGGCAGCTCGTCGCGCCAGCTCCGCACCAGGACGACGCCCACGGCACCGGCGACGAGGGGCAGGCCGGCGGCGGCCAGCACCGCCCGGGCCACGACCCCTCGGCTCGGTCTCGTGGTCTGCTCGGTCATGAGTACTCCTTCCGGATCAGCTCCGTGAGCTCGCCGGCGCTCAGCCCCAGCCGGCGCGCCTCGGCGGTGACGTCGGCCAGGGCGTGCCGCAGCCGGGCCAACCCGTCGGCGCCGGACGGCGTGACCACCGCACCACGGCCGCGGCGCAGCTCGACCAGCCCTTCGTCGCGCAGCCGCTGGTAGCCGTGCAGGACGGTGTGCACGTTGAGGCCCAGCGACTCGGCCAACTCGCGCGCGCTGGGCAGCCGCTCCCCCGCGGTCAGCTCGCCGCGCGCGATGGCGCCCCGGACCGCTGCCGCCAGCTGAGCGAAGAGCGGCTCCGGCGACGCGGGATCGAGTCGGATGAGCACACTTCGATTGTATTGTTCTAGCTCTAATAGAACAACTTGGCCGTGATGGGCGTGCGGTACGGTCGGCCTCATGCCGGAGCTGCCCGCGCCTCCCGTGGCGAAGAAGGTCCCCGCCGAACGGACCGTCCACGGCGACACCGTCGTCGACCACTACGCCTGGCTGAAGGACCGCGACGACCCCGACACCGTCGCCTACCTCGAGGCCGAGAACGCCTACACCGAGGCGGCGTCGGCGCACACGAAGGCGCTGCAGGCCGAGATCTTCGACGAGATCAAGAGCCGCACCCTCGAGACCGACCTCTCGGTGCCCGTGCGCCACCACGGCTGGTGGTACTACACCCGCACGCTCGAGGGCAGCCAGTACCCCATCCACTGCCGCTCGCGCACCGAGCCGGCGCTGCCCGCCGACCCCGCCGAGGACATCGTCTCGCCCGCCGACGAGCAGGTGCTGCTCGACCAGAACGAGCTGGCCGGCGACTCCCCGTACTTCGCGCTCGGCACGTTCGACGTCAGCCCCGACGGCCGGCTGCTGGCCTACTCCACCGACTACGACGGCGGCGAGAAGTACACGCTGCGGTTCAAGGACCTCGAGACCGGCGCCGCGCTGCCCGACGAGGTGCCCGGCACCTACTACGGCTCGGCCTGGACCACTGACAACGGCGCGCTGTTCTACACGACGGTCGACGCCGCCATGCGGCCGTACCGCGTCTGGCGGCACCTGCTGGGCACCGAGGCCGCGGCCGACGTCGTCGTGCACGAAGAGACCGACGAGCGGTTCTTCGCCGGGGTCGGGCTCACCCGGAGCGAGCAGTACGTCGTCATCGAGCTGGGCAGCCAGATCACCAGCGAGACGTGGGTGCTGCCGGCCGGCGACCCGCACGGCGAGTTCCGTGTCGTCCAGCCGCGCGAGCAGGGCGTCGAGTACTCCGTCGACCACACCGGCGACCACTTCTACATCGTCCACAACTCCGACGCCGTCGACTTCGAGCTGGTCGTGGCGCCCGCCGGCTCGCCCGGGCGTGAGAACTGGCGGCCGGTCCTGCCGCACGAGCTCGGCGTCCGGGTCACCGGCGTCGACGCCTTCGCCGGCCACCTGGTGGTCTCGATGCGCCGCGACGGCCGCACCGAGCTGCACGTCCTGCCGCTGGCCGACGGCGCCGTCGCGGCGCCGGGGCGCGACATCGAGTTCGCCGAGCCGGTGCGCACGGTCCGGCCGGGCAGCAACCCCGAGTTCGACACGACGGTGTTCCGGCTCGGCTACGCGTCGCTCACCACGCCGGGCTCGGTCTACGACTACGACATCGCCGGCGGCGAGCTGACCCTGCGCAAGCGCCAGCCCGTGCTCGGCGGCGTCGACCTCGACGCGTACGAGTCGGTGCGCGAGTGGGCCACGGCCGCCGACGGCACCCGTATTCCGATCTCGCTGGTCAAGCGGCGCGACACCCCGCGCGACGGCAGCGCGCCGTGCGTGCTGTACGGCTACGGCGCCTACGAGGCGTCCATGGACCCGTGGTTCTCCATCGCGCGGCTGTCGCTGCTCGACCGCGGCTACGTGTTCGCCATCGCGCACGTCCGCGGCGGCGGCGAGCTGGGCCGGCGCTGGTACGAGGACGGCAAGCTGCTGCGCAAGCGCAACACCTTCACCGACTTCGTGGCCTGCGGCGAGCACCTGGTCTCGGCCGGGTGGACGGCGCATGACCAGCTGGCCGGGCGCGGCGGCAGCGCCGGCGGGCTGCTCATCGGCGCCGTCGCCAACCTGACGGAGTCGACGTTCGCCACCCTGGTCGGCGAGGTGCCGTTCGTCGACGCCCTCAACACCATCCTCGACCCGACGATGCCGCTGACCGTCGTCGAGTGGGAGGAGTGGGGCAACCCGGTCGACTCCGCCGAGGTCTACGCCTACATGAAGTCGTACTCGCCCACCGAGAACGTCGAGGCCAGGGCCTATCCGGCCATCCTCGCGACCGCCGGGCTGAACGACCCCCGAGTCGGCTACCACGAGCCGGCCAAGTGGGTCGCCCGGCTCCGCGCGACCGCCACCGGCGACCGTCCGCTGCTGCTCAAGACCGAGATGGGCGCGGGCCACGGCGGGCCGTCGGGCCGCTACGACGCCTGGCGTGACGAGGCCTTCACGCTGGCGTTCATCATCGACACGACGGCGCCGCGGTCGTAGCCGCTACGGCTGAGCGGCGATGTCCAGCACCCAGGTCACGCCGAACCGGTCCGTGAGCATCCCGTACAGGGGTGCCCACGGCGCCGGGCCCAGCGGCTGCCGGATGCTGCCGCCGTCGGCCAGCCGCTCCCACGCCGCGGTCAGCTCGACGGCGTCGGTGCCGCGCACCGAGACGAAGAACGGGTCGTCGCCGCGGCTCCACGGCCGCGACGCGGGCACGTCGTAGGCCATGACGGCGAACCCGTTCGGCCCGGTGACCTGGCCCCACACCACCTGGTCGGCCTCGGCGGGGTCCTCGACGGCGCCCATGTCCCGATACGTGGTGATCACCAGCTCGCCGCCGAAGGCGGACCGGTAGAACTCCAGCGCGGCTCGGGCGTCGCCGCGGAAGTTCAGGTGGGGGACGACGGTGACGGTCATGATCTCTACTCCTTCAGGGGTCATTCGTGGACGAACCCCAAGGTCGCAGCGGTAGCGGACAAACTGTGGCCGCTACTCGGGGCACGATGGACGGCATGACCACCTCAGCGCGACTGCTGGCCCTGCTCTCGCTGCTCCAGGCACGCCGCGACTGGCCCGGGCGGGACCTGGCCGAGCGGCTGGACGTCAGCGCGCGCACCGTCCGCCGCGACGTCGACCGGTTGCGCGAGCTCGGCTACCCGATCCGGACCACCAAGGGCCCCGACGGCGGCTACCGGCTGGAGGCGGGCTCCCGGCTGCCGCCGCTGCTGTTCGACGACGACCAGGCGGTGGCGCTCGCCGTCGCGCTGCGGACCGCCGCGAGCACCGGAGCGGGTGCGGGCGTCGCCGAGGGAGCGGCGCGGGCGCTGAGCACCGTCCGCCAGCTGCTGCCCGCCCGCCTGCGCCACCGCGTCGACGCGCTGCAGGTCACCGCCGTCGGCCGGGCCGGTCCGGCGGCCGATCCGGAGGTGCTGCTGACCCTCAGCGGTGCCGTCCGCGACCGCGCGGAGCTACGTCTCGACTACGCCGGCGCAGCGCCGGGCCGGCGGCGGGTGCAGCCGCACCACCTCGTCACCCGGGGCGGGCGGTGGTACCTCGTCGCCTGGGATCTCGACCGTGACGACTGGCGGGTCTTCCGCGTCGACCGGGTCACGCCGCGGATCCCTGCCGGCCGGCGGTTCACCCCCCGCGAGCTGCCCGGCGGCGACATCGCGGCGTTCGTGGCCGCCCGGTTCCGCGGCTCGGACGACCCGACCGGCGACTGGCCGTGCCGGGGCGAGGTCATCCTCGCGCTGCCCGCCGCCGAGGTGACGCCGTTCGCGTACGACGGGCTGGTCGAGGACATCGGCCCGGGCCGTAGCCGGCTGGTCCTCGGGGCGTGGTCGTGGGCCGGTCTCGCCGCGGCCGTCGCGCGCTTCGACGCCGACGTCGAGGTGGTCGGGCCACCCGCGTTGAGGGACGCGTTCGCGCAGCTCGCCCGCCGGTTCCACGCCGCCGCACGGTAGGCGCAATCCGGCAATCGTCACGTTCCTCGCCTTCATGACCTGCGCGGATGCCCCCGCATACCGCTGTCGTGATCGGGTAACCGCCACACATCGGCGAAACCCAGGGAGGGACCATGAAGGGAAAGCTGATCCTTCTGGCCGGCGCCGCGGTCGGGTACGTGCTCGGCACTCGCGCCGGACGGCAGCGCTACGAGCAGATCAAGGGGCGCGCCGACGCGTTGTGGCACGACCCCAAGGTCCAGCAGAAGGTCACCGACGCCCAAGAGGCCGTGAAGGCCAGGGCGCCCGAGATCCAGGAGAAGCTCACCGACGCCGCAAGCCGCGCCACAGACAAGGTCAAGTCGACCGTGCAGCGGCACGACACCGACGTCACGGAGGTGGGAACCCATGGCCGCAACGGACACTACCCGCAGCCAGGATGACCGCTCCGTCGCTGAGCTGATCAAGCAGTTCTCGGAGCAGACGTCGCACCTGATCCGCGACGAGATGAAGCTCGCCCAGGCGGAGATGTCGCAGAAGGCCAAGCACGCCGGCGCGGGGATCGGCTTGTTCGGCGGCGCCGGGCTCCTGGCGTTCTTCGGTGTCGGCGCACTGGTGAGCGCGGCCATCGCGGCGCTCTCGCTGACCGACCTCGAGGTGTGGGCCGCGGCGCTCATCGTCGCCGCCGTGCTGTTCGTGCTGGCCGGCATCGTCGCGATGGTCGGCCGCAGCGAGACGAGGCAGGCGTCGCCCACGCCCGAGCGCACGGTCGAGAACGTGAAGCGCGATGTCGAAGAGCTGAAGGAGAGCAGGCACTGATGGCCACTCCCACGAGGAACGACATGAAGACCGGCGAGCCGCCGAAGGGCGCGACGCCGGAGGAGATCGAGAAGCACATCGAGAGCACCCGCGCCGACCTCGGCGAGACCGTCGAGGCGCTCTCGCACAAGCTCGACCTGCGCAGCCAGGCGCAGGAGAAGCTGGCGAGTGCGCGCAGCAAGGTCGGCGCCGCGGCCACGACCATCAAGTTGCTGGCCATGCGGCCGGTGACGATGATCGCTGCCGGTGCGACGGTGGTCGTGGCGGGCGTGGCGGGCGCCGTCGCCTGGAAGCGCCGCCACTAAGGGGCACGGACATGGCGACGGAGACAGGGCGGCACTCGTCGGAGGGGTCGCAGCGCGAGGCGCTGCCGCATCCCGACGATGAGCGCAAGCCGGACAGCCCCACCCAGCTGACGAAGCCCTCGTGGCGGTACGTCGCCCGGCGCACCGTCCGCGAGTTCCTGCACGACGAGTGCCCGGACCTGGCGGCGGCGCTGACGTACTACGCCATGCTGTCGCTGTTCCCGGCGCTGGTCGCGCTGGCCTCGCTCCCCGCCCTCGTCGGCCAGGACAGCCAGCAGACCACCGACCGGCTGGTCCAGCTCGTCCAGGACATCGCGCCGTCGCTGGTCACGTCCGACATCGAGGGCCCGATCAATGAGCTCACCAATGCCCCGGGCGCCGGCGCAGCGCTGGTCATCGGTCTGCTGGCCGCGCTGTGGTCGGCGTCCGGCTATGTCGACGCGTTCGGCCGGGCGATGAACCGCATCTACGACGTCGACGAGGGCCGGCCGTTCTGGAAGCTGCGCCCGCAGATGCTCGGCATCACGCTGCTGACGATGGTGCTGGTCATCGCCGCAGCGGTGATGCTGGTGGTCAGCGGGCCGGTGGCACAGGCCGTCGGCGACACCATCGGCCTCGGCAGCACCGCGGTGACGGTCTGGAACATCGCCAAGTGGCCGGCACTGCTGCTGGTCGTCGTGATGATCGTGGCGATCCTCTACTGGGGCACCCCGAACGTGCGCCAGCCGAAGTTCCGCTGGATCAGCGTGGGCGCCGTCCTGGCGATCCTCGCCTGGGGGCTGGGCTCGGCCGCGTTCGGCCTGTACGTGGCCAACTTCGGCGCCTACAACAAGACCTACGGCTCGCTGGCCGGTGTGATCGTCTTCCTGCTGTGGCTCTGGCTGACCAACCTGGCGCTGCTGTTCGGCGCCGAGTTCGACGCCGAGACCGAGCGGGCGCGGCAGCTGCAGGCCGGCATGCCGGCCGAGGAGTCCATCCAGCTGCCGCCGCGCGACACCCGGAAGATCGACAAGGACGCCGCGAAGCAGGCCCAGCTGGTCCGCCGTGGCCGCCGGTTGCGCCGGTCGCGCGGTGACAGCGCCGAGCTGCCCGAGGAACGCGGCTGACCGACCTGTCCCCCGTGATCATCAGCGATCCCACCACTCCACGGTGGTGGGATCACTGATGGTCACGGGGGCTTCGGCGGGTCAGAGCACCCTCGCCCGGACGGTGCCGGCCCGGGTCTCGAGCCGGCGGGCCAGGCGGTCGAGCAGCCGGGCGGCTCGCCGCAGCCGGCGGCTGCGGCGGGCGCTGCGAGCGCTGCGGGCGACGCTGCTGGCGACGGCATCGCGCTGCAGCTCCTCGGCGCGGACTCGGTGCAGGGTGTCGGCATAGGGCTCGTACGTCATGGCGGCCTCCTCTCATCGGTGGCGCGTACAGGGCTCAGGTGGTGCGGTGCAGGCGGACGCCGCCGCTGACGGTGCTGACCGAGAGCAGCAGGGTGCGGTCGGAGTCGGCGGGGGCATCGGCGCGATCGAGGTCGGACCGGATGGGCCCGGAGACCGACGAGACGTCGAGGTGGGCGGCGGTGCCGGCGACGATGCCGACGGTGACGCCGCCGCTGGCGCTGCGGGCGCGCAGGTCGCCCTCGACGGCGCGGTGGACGGTGATGTCGCCGGATGCCGTCTTCAGCTCGATCCGCCCGTCGACGGTGTTGACCCGGATGTCGCCGGACGCGGCCGAGGCGCGGCCGTCGCGCAGCGGCTGCTCGATCTCGATGCCGCCGGACCCGGACTCGAGGTCGACGGTGCCGGTGGCGGACCCCACGCGGATGTCACCCGACCCGGTGCGGACGCTGGCGCCGGCGCACTCGTTGACGTAGGCGTCGCCACTGCCGGTGGTCAGCCGCAGGTCGTCGCAGGTGTCGACGGCGATGTCGCCGGACCCGCACTTCCCGCTGACGGCGCCGAACCGGCCGTCGAGGCGGATGTCGCCGGAGCCGGCCTGGGCGTCGACGGTGCTGCCCGCCGGCACGGTGACGGCGATGTCGACGGAGTCGGAACGGCCGAGGAACGACGTGCTGCGCGGGACCTCGATGCGCAGCGCGCCGGAGCGGAAGTCGACCAGGGTGCGCTGGGCGAGGTCGTCGCCGTCGTGCCCGGCCGGCCGCAGCTCGACGATGATCTCGGTGGTGTCGGCGGCGGTGACGACGACGTCGCCGGAGCGCTGCTCGACGGTGACGCCGATCGGGCCGTCGGCGGTGAACGTGTGCATGACGATGTCGGACACGGGAGTCTCCCTGGCGGATCGAACGGTCGGATGGTCGGCCGGCCCGCTGGTCAGCGGACCCAGCCGGAGAGGTTGCGGCCGACGCTGACGCGGGTCGACGACCGGGCCGGCTCGAAGGTCTGCAGAACGGCCCGGATCAGCCAGGCGTTGACGGACATCCCCTCGGCGGCCGCGGCCTCCTCGACCCGGACCTTGAGCGTCTCGGGCAGCCGCAGCGAGACGCGCGAGGTGCCCTCGTCCTCGGGCGGGCTGGGCGGAACCGGCGGGACGGGC
Organism: Jiangella ureilytica; assembly: GCF_004348545.1. Classification (GTDB taxonomy): domain Bacteria; phylum Actinomycetota; class Actinomycetes; order Jiangellales; family Jiangellaceae; genus Jiangella; species Jiangella ureilytica. The sequence continues at coordinate 72,872 of NZ_SMKL01000007.1, forward strand.
GGATGCGGTGGGCGGGGCGGAGCGGCGACTGTCTCGGTGGCGACCATCTCGGGGTCGCCACCGCGCAGCCGTACCTCGACGACGATGTCGTCGAGTTGGTGGGTGATCTCGGCGGCCGCGTCGCCCAGAGCCTCCAGCAGCGTCAGCCGCAGCGAGGGCTCGACGGCGTACGACAGCCGCTCGGCCGCGTCGCGGACGTCGTCGGCGGCGGCCTGCCCGGCCGCGGCCAGCGAGCCGCGCAACGCTTCGACGTACTGGGTGAGCTCCATGACGCCATCATGGCGTCAGTATGGCGTCACGTCAAGCGCCATGCTGGCGCAGCACTGACGCCGCGCTGGCGGCGATGGCGCCATGAGTCCTGTGACCAGGTCAGCGCCTCTGCGGGAGCGGCTGTGCCATGAGTGCCTCGACGCACCACGACGCAGGCGGCGCGCAGATTGCTCACGCGCAAAGGCCGGCCACACCAACCCGGCGGGCGGTGGCGACACGGTGACGTCAGGACGACGCCACGACAGCGTCAGGCGCCGCGCTTCACCGAGGCGAGGAGGAGCTGGGCGACGTCGAGGACGTCGACGTCGTGGCCGCGGCCGGTGGCTTGGGCCTCCGTGAGGCCGTCGGAGAGCATGACGTGGCAGAACGGGCAGCCCACCGCGATGGCCTGGGCGCCGGTGTCGAGGGCCTCGGTGGTGCGGGTGGTGTTGATGCGGGTGCCGATGCGTTCTTCCATCCACATGCGCGCGCCGCCGGCGCCGCAGCAGAACGAGGTCTCGGAGTTGCGGGGCATCTCCCGCAGCTCGACCCCGGGGAGGGAAGCGACGAGCTCGCGGGGCGGGGTGTAGACCTGGTTGTGCCGGCCGAGGTAGCAGGGGTCGTGGTAGGTGACCGGGCGCCCGGCGACGGTCTCGGGGTCGGTGGGGGCGACCGGGGTGAGCCGGCCGTCGCGGACCAGGCGGTTGAGCAGCTGGGTGTGGTGCACCACCTCCAGCTCCAGGCCGAGCTGGGCGTACTCGTTCTTGATGGTGTTGAAGCAGTGCGCGCAGGACGACACCACCCGCACCGCTTTGGACTCGCGCAGCACGTCGATGTTCTGCGCGGCCAGCTGCTGGTAGAGGAACTCGTTGCCCGACCGCCGGGCGGGGTCGCCGGTGCAGGTCTCGCCGTCGCCGAGCACGGCGAAGGACACCCCGGCGGTATGCAGCAGCTCGGCGACGGCCTGGGTGGTCTTCTTGGCCCGGTCCTCGAACGCGCCCGCGCATCCGACCCAGAACAACCACTCCACCTCGGACAGGTCCTGGACCTCGACGCCGACGCGCTGCACCGGGAACGACAGGTCCGTGGCCCAGTCCATCCGCTTGGAGGCGTTGACGCCCCACGGGTTGCCGGCCTTCTCCAGGTTCTTGAACAACCCGTTCAACTCCGACGGGAACTCCGACTCGATCAGGGTCTGGTAGCGGCGCAGGTCCAGGATGTGGTCGACGTGCTCGATGTCGACCGGGCACTGGTCCACACACGCCCCGCAGGTGGTGCACGACCACAACACGTCCGGGTCGATGACCCCGCCGCCCGACGGACGCGCCGGGTCGCCCTCGGTCGGGCCGACCAGCGGCCGGCCGGCCTCCGCGACGGCGTCGGCCGGCGCGGCCTCGGCGTCCAGCAGGTAGGGGGCCTTCGCGTAGGCGTGATCGCGCAGGCTCAGCACGAACAGCTTCGGCGACAGCGGCTTGTCGGTGTTCCACGCCGGGCACTGCGACTGACACCGCCCGCACTCGGTGCAGGTGGAGAAGTCGAGCAGCCCCTTCCAGGAGAAGTCCTCGACCTTCCCCACCCCCAGCGAGGCGTCCTCGTCCAGGTCGTCGAGCGCCTCGAGATCGACCGGCTCGCCGTTCACGGTCAACGGCTTCGCCGCGCCCAGCGCCGGGCCGCCGTCGGACTCGCGCTTGAACCAGATGTTCACGAACGCCAGCCCGCGATGCCACGCCACACCCATGGTCAGGTTCCACGCGATCACGGTGAAGAACGCCCACGACACGATGATCTTCACTGCCGCGACCACGTGGACGGCGAGCTCGACGTCACCGGTGCCGACACCGTCGAACAGCGAGCCGACGAACGCCGTCAACGGGAAATGCACCACCTCGCCGTCGCCGAAGAGGCGGTACTCCAGCCCGCGCAGCACCAGGATGCTCGCCGCGATGGCGGCGATGGTGAGCTCCACGTAGTAGGCCTGCCAGAACGCCGACCCGAAGAACCGCGACCTGCGCCCCAGAGCGCGCGGATGCTCACGCTGGCGCACCACCGTCAACACCACGATCCCGAGCAGCGTCGTCCACGCGATCAGCTCGGTGAACCACTCGAACGGAACCCAGTGCCCGATCAGCGGCAACGCGAAGTACGCGTCGAACAACTGCCCGTACGCCGTCACCAACGTGAAGAACAACGCGAAGAACCCGACCATCACGAACCAGTGCGCCACCGCCACCACCGGCCGCTTCGCCATCTTCGTGTGGCCCAGGAACTCACGCACCAAGGTCCGCGTCCGCCCCCACGGGTTCTCCCGCCGCCCCGGCGCCGGTCCGCCCAGCCGGACCACCCGCAGCATTCGCACCACCGCGTCGGTGAACACCACCAACGCCAACACCGTCACCCCAAGAGCGGCGACTACCGCGACGTACTGCATGCGGGCTCGGCCTCCTCGCCGGTCGAACAGGTCTCGCGGTTCATATTACCCGTGAGTAACCACTAGGCACTCTCGACGTGTGTCCGGTGGAAGTTCAGATAGGAGCGGCTCGGCGTGGGGCCGCGCTGGCCCTGGTAGCGGGAGCCGTGCCGCTGCGAGCCGTAGGGGTCCTCGGCCGGCGAGCTGAGCGCGAAGAAGCACAGCTGGCCGATCTTCATGCCCGGCCAGAGCTTGATCGGCAGCGTGGCGACGTTGGACAGCTCGAGCGTGACGTGGCCGGTGAACCCCGGGTCGATGAACCCGGCGGTCGAGTGCGTCAGCAGCCCCAGCCGGCCGAGGCTGGACTTGCCCTCGAGCCGCGCCGCGACGTCGTCGCCCAGGGTCACCGTCTCGTAGGTCGAGGCCAGCACGAACTCCCCGGGGTGCAGCACGAACGGCTCACCGCCGTGCGGCTCGACCAAGCGGGTGAGGTCGGGCTGCTCCTCGGCCGGGTCGATGTGCGGGTACCGGTGGTTCTCGAACACGCGGAAGTACCGGTCGAGGCGGACGTCGATGCTCGACGGTTGGATCATCTCCGGGTCGAACGGGTCGAGCGCGACGCGCTTCGACTCGACGGCAGCCCGGATGTCGCGGTCGGAGAGCAGCATGTGGGGACACTACCGAACGTGCTCAGCCGTCCGGGGGCTGACGGCGGTAGGCCAGCGGCGCGCGCCAGCCGTAGCGGACCGCGAGCGCCCGCAGCGCGAACGTCAGCACGCTCGCGCCGACCCCCGTCCACACCGACAGCGCGTCGAGGCGCCACAGCAGCGCCGTCACCGTCGCGCCGACCACCGCGGGCAGCGCATAGATGTCGTCGTAGCGGAACAGCGACGGCACCTCGCGCGCCACGACGTCGCGCAGCAGGCCGCCACCGACCGCGGACGTCACACCCAGCAGCACGGCCGACACCGCCGGCACGTCCGCGGCCAGCGCCTTCACCGTCCCCGTCACGCAGAACAGCCCGAGCCCGGCGGCGTCGACCAGCAGCAGCGTGCGCCGGAACCGCGGCACGTGCGGGTAGTACAGGTAGACGACGGCGACGCCGAGCACCACGGGCACCAGGTACACCGGGTGCTCGAACACCGCCGGCCGCACGTTGATGATGACGTCGCGGACCACCCCGCCGCCCAGGCCGGTCAGCCCGGCGAGCAGGGTGCTCGCGACGATGTCGAACCCCTTGCGCGCCGCCAGCAGCGCGCCCGTGACCGCGAAGAAGAACACTCCGACGAGGTCCAGCACGAGCTGGGTCCGTTCCGGGAAGATCTCCACCGGACCAGCATCGGGCCTCTCCTGCCGTCAACCGCTGCGCAACGCGGTGATCGGCTCGACGGCAGACGCCCGCCAGGCCGGATAGGCCCCCGCGACCAGCCCGATCGCCCCGCCGAGCAATGGCGCCACCAGTGCCAGCCGGATGTCCAGCAGCGGCGTCCAGTCGCGCACGACCGACACCCCCACCGTCGCCAGCACCCCGATGGTCGACCCGATCAGCCCGCCGAGGAACCCGACGATCCCGCTCTCGACCAGGAACTGCCCGGCCACGTGCACCCGGCCGGCGCCGACCGCCCGCCGCAGCCCGATCTCGGAGATCCGCTCCAGCACCGACAGCAGCGTCACGTTCGCGATGCCCAGCCCGCCGACCAGCAGCGACAGCCCGCCGAGCGCCAGGAACAGCCCGTTGACGTCGGCTGACACGTTGTCGCGCAACGATCCCGGCCGCGGCGGCGCGGACACGTCGAGCAGGTCCGGGTTGTTGGGGTCGACGGCGATCGGCGCCTGCCGGCCGATCAGCTGGGCCGCACCGAGCTCCGTCCGCACCTCCAGCACCTCGGGCGCCTCCAGCCCGTACAGGTCCCGGGCCGTGGTCATCGGCATGATCACGGAGTCCTGCAGCTCCGACCGGTAGTCGACGGCGTCCAGGATCCCGATGACGGTGAACGCGCGGTCGCCGATGAAGATGGACGGCTGCGAGTCGACCCGGTTGATGCCCAGCCGGTCGGCGGCGTACCGGCCGAGCACGACGACGGCGTCGCCGCGCGAGTCGTGCCCCTCGTCGAAGAATCGGCCGCCGGACACCTGCGCACCCAGCGCCTCGAACAGCCCCGCCGAGGCCGCCGCCACCGGCACCGTCTGCTCCTGCGTCCCGTACGGCACGCCGCGCACCGCGTCGCCCCCGATGTCGACGGTCGCGAACGTGCCCGCCGACTCCACCCCGGCCAGCCGCTCCAGCCGGGCCGGCGCGTCCCACGGCAGCTGGGTCAGCGCGACCTGGCCGTCCGGGCCGTCGGTCTCCCCCGGTTCGACGGTGACCCGGGTCGCGGCGACCGCGTCGAACCGGTCGGAGATCTGCCCGGCCGCCGTCTGCCCGAGCCCGATCGTGGCCACCAGCGCGGCGATGCCCAGCACCGTCCCCAGCGTGGTCAGCGCCAGCCGCGACGGCCGCGCGGCCACCCCGGCGAGGGCCTCACCGGTCAGGTCGCGCAGCGTCATCCGGCGACCGCGACGGGTCACCCGCTGCCGCCCGCCCGCGCGCAGACGCCTCACGCGACCACGCCCGCGGCCGCGACGTCGGACATCACGCCGTCGACGATGCGCACCCGCCGCTGCGCCCGCGCGCTCACGCCGTCGTCGTGGGTGATGACGGCCAGCGTGAGGCCATCGGCGTGCAGCTCGTCGAAGAGGTCGAGCACCGACGCCGCGTTGCCGGAGTCGAGGTTGCCGGTCGGCTCGTCGGCCAGCAGCAGGCTCGGCTGCGCCACCAGTGCGCGCGCGATGGCGACCCGCTGCCGCTCGCCGCCGGACAGCGTGATCGGGTCGAAGTCCAGCCGGTGCCCCAGCCCCACCCGCTCCAGCGTGGCCCGGGCGCGCGCCGTCCGCTCCTTCCGCGGGACCCGCAGGTAGATCATCGCCAGCTCGACGTTCTCGAGGACGCTGCGGTGCGGCAGCAGGTGGAAGGCCTGGAACACGAAGCCGATCCGCTCGCCACGGACCCGGGTGCGCCGCCGCTCGGTCAGCGTGCTGACGTCGACGCCGTCGAGCCGGTAGGTCCCGCGCGACGGCCGGTCCAGCAGCCCGAGCAGGTGCAGCAGCGTCGACTTGCCCGACCCCGACGGCCCGATGATCGACAGGTACTCCCCCTCGGCGATGGTGAGGTCGACGTCGCGGACCGCCTCGACGCGCGGCGGCCCGGGGAACGCCCGGCCGACGCCGGTCATCTCAACCACCGGAGGCATCGTCCTCACCTCCGTCGCCGACGACGACCAGGTCGCCCTCCGCCAGGGTGCCCTCGACGGCGCTGACCTCGGCGTAGCCCTCGGCGGTGAGGCCGACCGCGACCTCCACCAGCTCGGCGACGCCGTCGCGCATGACCTCGACCCGCGACTCGCCGCCCGGTCCCGCCGTCAACGCCGCCAGCGGGACGGCGAGCACGTCGCCGTCGGTGCTCTCGATCGGCACGGTGATCCGCACGTTGGCGCCGCGCAGCGCCTCGGCCTGCTCGGGGGTGAGCTCGCCGGGCGTGACGGTGACGTCCCAGCCGGTGGCCTCGTCGCCCGTGGCCTCCTCGATGGCGGTGATGGTGCCCGGCACCTCCTCGCCGGTCGGCACCTCGATGGTGACGGGCTGGTCGACGGCGAGCCGCTCGTGGTCGGCGTCGTCGACGTTCGCGGTGACCACCAGCGAGGCGCCGCTCACCGACATGACGGCGCCGTCGACCTCGCCGCCGCGGCGCACGCTCACCTCGTCGACGCGGCGGGGCAGGCTCGGCACGAACACGACCTCCGCGGCGGGCAGCGGGGTCCCGGCGGCGACGGCGGCCTCGTCGCGGGCGGCCTCGGCGTCGTCGAGCCGGTCGCGGGCGTCGTCGAGCGCGTCCTGCAGCGCGTCCTCGTCGACGGGAGCTCCGTCCTGCCCGGGCGCGTCACCGGCCGCGTCGAGTGCGTCCTCGGCGTCCTCGACCGCGTCCTCGGCCTGGTCGACCTGGTCGTTCGCCGCGTCCAGCTCCTGCTCGGCCTGCGGGTCCGGCTCGGGCGGCTCGTAGCCGATGCGCTCGAACAGCTCCGCGACGGCGTTCCCGGTCGCTCCGGTGTACTCGTCGTCGACCTCGCCGGGATCGAGCCCCAGCCGCTCCAGCGTCAGCTCCAGCTGCTCGACGTCGGGACCGCTCATGCCCGGCCGCAGCGACCGGTACATGGGCAGCTCGCCGGCCAGAGCGATGAGCGGCCGGCCGACGATCTCCAGCAGCGCCGCGCCCTCGGCGATTTCCGCGCCCACCTCAGGCACCTGGCCGGTGACGATCGGCGGCATCTCGAGACCGCCCGTCTCCGGCGTGATGTCCACGGCGCCCGCGGAGGTGACGTCGCCGCGGGTCACCACCTCGCTGTTCAGCGTCCGCAGCTCAACCGGGACCGTGACCTCGGACGCCTCGGGGGCGGCCGTCCGCGCGACGGCGTCGGCGGGCGAGGTGATGCGGGTGCCGGCGTAGATGCCGGCACCCAGGGCGATGACGGCAGAGCCGCCGACGGCGAGGAGGGTCCGGCTGCGTGCCCGGCTCACCCGAGGCCACCGGCGTTGCCCGCCGGGCCCTCGGCCATCGCGTCGCGATAGCGCTCCAGCTCGGTCCGATGCTGCTCGACGAACTCCTCCTCGAAGCCCCACGCGACCTCCCGGCGGGCCTCGGTGACGTGCTCCTGCTCGCAGTCGTAGTCGGCCGTGGCGATGGCGATCTCATACTCCTGCAGCTCGGCCAGCGCCTCCTCGTCGATGTCGGCCGGGCGTCCCGGCCCGCCGAAGCTGACGCCCGGCCCGCCGTCGTCCTGGTCGTCGCCGGGGCCGCCGCTCTCCTGGTCGCTCTCCTGGTCGCTCTCCTCGTCGCTCTCCTCGTCGGCCTGGTCGTCGGCCTCGTCGTCGGCGGCGGGCAGGTCGTCCCAGCCGTACAGCTCGCTCATCCGCTCCATGACGGTGTTCTCGGGGTCGTCGACCGCCTCGACGTCGCTGTACCCGGCCTCGGCCATGCACCCGGCCCACGCCTCGGTGACCTCGATGACGCGCGGGTCGCTCTCGATGCGCCGGCGCAGCGCCTCGAGGTCCTCGAACAGGCCGTCGAACTCGCTCATGTCCGGGCCCATCATCCTGCCGCCGTCGTCGCCGTAGACCTCACTTCGGGCCTCGCCGTGACAGCCCTGGTTCTCGATCTCCGGCGGCCCGGTCTCGCCGGGCATGGGCTTGACGGCGACGGCGTTGCCGTCGCCGGACACCTGGACCATGTCGCCCCAGAGCGCCTGGTTGTACGCCTCGAGCGCCCCCTCGGAAAGGCCGTCGCGGATCTCCTGGTTCGGGTCGGCGACCTCCTCGTCCTCGCGGCCGGGGTCCATGAGGGTGGTCATGCCGTAGCCGTACTCGCGGGCGAACTCGTCCGGCGGGAGCGCGAACGCGTCGGCGAACGGGTCGTCCTTCGTCTCGCCGCCGAACGGGTCGACGGGCACGTACTCGAAGCCGGCCTCCTCCATGCAGGTCGCGACCAGCTCCTCGACCTGGCGCATCCGCTGCCGGTCCTCCTCGCTGAGGTCACCGGCCGAGATCGCCACGCTCATGCGCCCACCGCCCGCGAAGCCCGAGTTCTCGCCCATGTACTCCTCGAGCGGGCTCAGCTCCTCGCCGTCGTCGCTCGCCCGGCCGGTCGCGCCGCCGTCCGTCGTGCCGTCGTTGCCGCCCGCGTCGCTGTCGCCGCCGCAGCCGGACACCGCCAGGCCGGCCACGCACGCGAACGCCAGCAGCCGGGCCCGTGCTCGCCAATTCGTCATGCCAGCAGGGTGCGGAGGCGGCTGTGAAGAAGCTGTGAAGGAGCCGTCAGATCGGCGCTCTTCACAGGTTCCTGACAGGTTCCTGCGACACTCGAGTGCCATGGGAGCCCGGATCCTCGTGGCCGAGGACGACGTCAAGCAGGCCGAGCTCGTCCGCCGGTACCTCGAGCGCGAGGGTCACTCCGTCGTCATCACCCACGACGGACGCACCGCGCTGGACGAGGCACGACGGCGGCAGCCGGACCTGCTGGTGCTCGACGTCATGATGCCGCGCGTCGACGGCCTCGACGTCTGCCGCATCCTGCGGCAGGAGTCCGACACCCCGATCATCATGCTGACGGCGCGGTCCACCGAGGACGACCTGCTGCTCGGCCTCGATCTCGGTGCCGACGACTACCTCACCAAGCCGTACAGCCCGCGCGAGCTGGTGGCCCGGGTCCGGACGATCCTGCGGCGCGTGGAGCGGCACCGGGCGACGGACTCCCGGCACCGCATCGGCGCGCTGACCGTCGACGCCGACCGCCACCAGGTGTTCGTCGAAGGCCGCGAGATCGACGTCACGCCGGCCGAGTTCAAGATCCTGGCCTGCCTGAGCGCCGAGCCCGGCCGGGTGTTCCCACGGCAGAAGCTGCTGGAGCAGGCCTTCGGCTTCGACCACTACGCGCTCGACCGCACCGTCGACGTGCACGTCATGAACCTGCGCCGCAAGATCGAGGCCGACCCGGCGGCACCGGCGTACCTGCTGACGGTCTACGGCGTCGGCTACAAGATGGCTGATCTCCCAGGGGTGCGCGATGCGTCGTAACCTGTTCGTCCGCCTGCTCGTCCTGTTCCTGGGCGTCGCGGTGTTCTCCATCGCCGCCACGGCCTGGATCACCACGCAGAGCACCAGCGAGCGGCTGCGCGGCCAGTTCGAGCGCACCCTCGAGGCCGACTCCCACGTGTACCAGCAACTGCTCTTCTACGGGCAGGACCACGAGTCGTGGGACGACGTCGGCCCGCTGGTCGACGAGCTCGCGGCGCGGACCGGCAACCGGGTCGCGCTGACCGACGCCGACGGCTCGGTGCTCGCCGACTCAGCGGCCACGGACGGCGGCGCGGCGGCACTGCCGTCGACGCCGACCGCCGAGGTCGATCCCATGGCGCCGCTCGCCGTCATGGCCGGGACCGTGGCCGTGGGGTCGGCTCCGCTGGCCGTCGAGTCCTGGGCGGCAGGAAGCCCCGCGGACGACGAGACGCCCGAGGTCGCGACCGCGTCGCCGGCACCGGAGGACGCGTTCCTGCTCGACGGTGCGGCCTCGGTGACCATCGTCGGGGCCGGCGGTGGCGCGATGACCGGCGCGCCCGGCTGGCGGCTGACCGATGAGGAGGCGGCCACCCGCGAGCAACTGGTCGCCGAGGCGAACGCCTGCGTGCAGGCCCTGGGCGGCGGCGAGCTCTTCGTCGCTCCCGACGGCGCCGTCCTCCGCATCTCTCCCGACGAGTACTCCGTCGCCGTCGGGGGTCCCGGGCCTGCCGTCGGGACGCACGCCGACCCCGTCGCCGCAAGGTGCATCCCGGACGAGCTCACCGCCCCGAGCGCGGCCAGCAAGGCGCTGAACGAGGAGACGGCGCGGCTCACGGATGCGTGCCTCGCCGAGGCCGGTGTCGCGACCAAGCCCTCGTTCGACGAGAACGGCCTCGTCGCCGTCGCCGTCGCGGGCCAGGACCCGGCCGCCGCCGAGACGCTGCGGCACTGCTCGGCCCAGGCAAGTCAGCAGGCCATGGAGCCGTTCCTCGCCGATCCGGCGCTGCTCTACATCGGATCGACCGACCGGTTCGACGCCTTCTCCGGCGACGGCTGGTTGCGCACGGTGCTCACCGGGCTCGCCGTCCTGGCGGCCGCCACCGGCGTCACCGTCCTCGCCGGTCGGCGCCTCAGCCACCCGATCCGCACGCTGACGGAGGCCGCGCAACGCATGGCCTCGGGCGGGCGTGGCGCCCGGGTCCGCGTCACCGGCCACGACGAGGTGGCCCGGCTGGGCGAGGCGTTCAACGCCATGGCCTCGTCGATCGAGGAGAACGAGCGGCAGCGCAAGGCGATGGTCAGCGACATCGCGCACGAGCTGCGGACGCCCCTGGCCAACGTGCGCGGCTACCTCGAGGCGGCCGAGGACGGTGTCGTCCCTCTCGACCCGCAGCTGGTGTCGTCGCTGCTCGAGGAGTCGGCCTTGCTGCAGCGGCTCATCGACGACCTCCAGGACCTCGCCCTCGCCGACGCCGGCATGCTGCGGGTGCATCGTGAGGAGACCGACGTGGCGGAGCTGGCCCGTCAGGTGGTCGCCGCCCACCAGCCGTCGGCGTCGTCATCGGGGTCCGAGCTCGTGGTCGCCGTCGCGGCCCCGGGCGAGGTCGTGGCGGAGGTCGATCCGGTGCGGCTGCGGCAGGCACTGGGCAACCTGGTGGCGAACGCGGTGCAGTACTCGGGCGACGGCGCGACGGTTCTCGTGCGGGTCTCGCTGTCCGGCGACGACGTCGTGCTGGCCGTCCGCGACGACGGACCCGGCATCGAGCCCGAACACCTCGAGCATCTCTTCGACCGCTTCTACCGCACCGACACCTCCCGCGCACGGGCGACCGGCGGCAGCGGCCTCGGGCTCGCGATCACCAAGCACCTGGTCGAGGCGCACGAGGGGACGGTGACGGTGTCCACCATGGTCGGCGCCGGGTCGACCTTCACGATCCGGCTCCCGGTGCGGGTGGCGGCGCCGGTAGCGGGCTGACGCCGGCCGGGGACGTGCGCACCGCCCACGTGGATTGGTATGCTCGGCGTCGTGCCGCCTTGACGGGCGGCATCTGCGGATGTAGTTCAATGGTAGAACTCCAGCTTCCCAAGCTGATAACGCGGGTTCGATTCCCGTCATCCGCTCCACAGCTCATCGGCCCAGGTCATCGCCCTGGGCCGTCGTCGTGGACGGACCACCGTCACACGTCGACGAACAGCGTCACCGTGACGACGTCGCCGACCTGCAGGTTCTCGCCCAGCCGGACGACGTCCTTGACGGGGATGATGTAGCGGCCGTCCTTGGGGAACAGCGACGTCCTCCACTCGGTGGCCTCGATGCGGGCGCGGACGGGGATCATCCCCCAGCCGTAGGTCACCAGCGCGGCCGCCTCCTTCAACTCCGCGCTCTCGTCGTCGGGGACCGTGACGAAGTGATACGGCGACGGGCCGCGCCAGTGCCAGATCTCACCGGTGAACTCCAGCTCCACGCAGCGAGCCTAGCCGCCGGCACCGTTCATCGATCGGCCGCGCACATGCGTCACGACCAGCTCGGGCACGTCGCCGTCGGAGCCGCCGCGCCCGGGGAAGTCGAACACGCCGAGCATCAGCTGCATCGGGTAGTCCGGCGCCTGGTGGACCGTCCGTACCGTGTCGCCGTCGACGCTGAAGGAGACCACGCCGGGCCGCCAGTCGACGCCGTAGGTGTGGAAGTCGGAGATCTCGATGTCCAGCCGGGTCGCGTCGAACTCCTCACGCAGCTGCGGGTCGCGGAACCGGTGGATGCCCATGCCGACGTCGTGCGGGTCGGAGCCGAAGACCTCCATGACGCAGATCTCGCCGGAGCGCTCCGGGCGGTCCTCGATGCCGGACATCCAGAATGCCACCATCGACCGCTCCGACACGACGCCGCGCAGGCGCGCCTCGAACCGCCCGTAGGTCGGCGTGTAGCCCCAGAACGGCGGCTGCTCCTCGCGCACCGTCAGCCCGGGCACGAACGGCTGCTGCCCGGCGGTGCCGCCGGCCGGTCCCGAGAAGGCGCCGGTCTGCAGACATGAGACGCGCAGCGGCTCCTCGTGCCGGTCGGCGCACCACAGCCCCTGCGACGGCGGGATCCACAGCCGCAGTTCGCCGTCCTCGACGGCGTAGGTGGCGGCCGACTCCGCGCGCGAGCTCCAGTGCGGCAGGTAGTACGGGAACCAGACGTCCCGATCCAGGTCAGGTCCGGTGAATCGCTCATCGAAGTGCACGGCCATGCCGCCGCATCGTAGCCTCGCCCGCCCCGGACGAAAGGGGCCGGACGGTCACTCCTCCCAGACCGTGACGAGCGGCAGCCCGCGGCTCGCCCGGGCGGCGTCGACCAGTTCCTGCACCAGATCGGTCTTGGCGCGGGTGTACTCGTCGGGGTCGTCGATGCGGGTCGCGAGCTCGCGCTTCAGGTCGCCGTACGCGCCGGCCGCTTCGGGGTGGGCGCGCAGGTGGTCGCGGAGCAGCCGCTCGTTGCGGGTGCCCCAGGAGCTCGCGGTCACGACGTGCAGGTGGTGCGTGCGCCGGCCGTCGTCGTCGTCGCGGGGATAGAACAGCCGCTCTCGCATGCCGGTGTCGACGCGGTGGTAGCCGAGCCGGGCGAGCACGTCCTCGCGCTCGGCGACGGTGTCCAGCGAGGGCACCGAGGCCATGAGGTCGATGATCGGCTTGGCGGCGAGCCCCGGGACCGAGGTGCTGCCGATGTGCTCCAGCTCGAGGAACACCCCAGGCAGCGCGTCGCGCAGCTCCCGAGCCGCCGCCTCGGCCAGCACCGGCCAGGCCGGGTCGTACTCGCGCACCTCGATGACCATGGCGTCACCTTAGGGTGGGCGCATGCGTTTCGGCGTCCTCGGCCCGCTGGCCGTCTGGACCGACGACGGCGACCAGGTCACCGTTCCGGGGGTCAAGGTCCGGGCCCTGCTGGCCGCCCTCCTCGTCCACGGCGGCCGGGCCGCCTCGGTGGACCGGCTGGTCGAGGACGTGTGGGGCGACGACGCGCCGGCGAACCCCGCGGCCGCGTTGCAGGTCCGGGTCTCGCAGCTGCGCAAGGCGCTCGACGACGCCGAGCCGGGCGCTCGCGACCTCGTCGTCTCGCGCGCCCCCGGCTACGCGCTCGAGACCGACGCCGTCGACGCCGCGCGGTTCGCCGCGCTCGTGGCGCGAACCCAGTCCGCGGGCGCGGATCAGGACCCGCACCAGCGCAAGAACGTCCTCACCGAGGCGCTCGCCCTGTGGCGCGGACCGGCCCTGGCCGACTTCGCCGACCACGAGTTCGCCCGCACCGTCGCCGGCCGGTGGGAGGAGCAGCGCCTCGCCGCCCTCGAGCTGCTCGCCGAGGCGCGGTTGGAGCTGGGCGAGCACACCGTCGTCGCCGCCGAGCTGGCCGGGCCGGTCGCCGCGCACCCGTTCCGCGAACGCCTGCGCGCACTCCACCTGCGGGCGCTCTACCAGGCCGGCCGGCAGCGCGAGGCGCTGGACAGCTACGAGGAGTTCCGCCGCGGCCTCGCCGACGAGCTCGGACTCGATCCCGGCCCCGAGCTCGCCGAGCTGCACCAGGCGATCCTCGAGCAGGACCCCGGGCTCGCGCCGCGCCCGGCGGTCAGGCGCGGCCGCCGTCGCGTCACCAATCTCGCCGAGCCGCCGCCGCTCATCGGCCGCGAGGAGGCGCTCGCCGAGCTGCGCGAGCTGCTGGCAAGGAGCGGCTGGTCACGCTGACCGGGCCGGGCGGCGTCGGCAAGACCCGGCTGGCGACGGCGGCGGCGCACCCGCTCGTGGCCGGCTACGACGACGGCGGCTGGCTGGTCGAGCTGGCCGCGCTCGAGCGCCCGCAGCCCCGGCGCGCCGTCGACGACATCGCGGAGCTCGCCATGGCGGTCCTCGGCATCCGCGACGCCGCCGAGCCGGGCGAGCCGCCCGCGCCCCCGGCGCACCGGCTGGCCGAGGCGCTGCGCGAGCGCCGGCTGCTGCTGGTCCTCGACAACTGCGAGCACCTCATCGAGCACGCCGCGGCCCTCACCGAGCGCCTGCTGCGCACCGCACCGGGGCTGACGGTCCTGGCGACCAGCCGCGAGCCACTCGGCCTGAGCGGCGAGGTGCTGTGGGAGGTCCCGCCGCTCGACCTGCCGGAGGACGACGGCGACGGCGTCGGGCTCGCGTCGTCCGCGGCGGTGCGGCTCTTCGTCACCCGCGCCGCGGCGTCGGCCCGCGGGTTCACGCTGGACGAGTCGACCGGCCCGGTCGTCGCACAGCTGTGCCGTCGCCTCGACGGCATCCCGCTCGCCATCGAGCTGGCCGCCACGCGGGTGCGCGCGCTCGGCGTGCACGCGCTGCTCGACCGGCTCGACGACCGCTTCCGAGCGCTCGGCACCGGCCCGCGGGACCTGCCGGCCCGGCAGCGCACCCTGACCGCCGCCATCGACTGGAGCTGGAACCTGCTCGAGCCGGAGGAGCAGGTGGTGTTGCGCCGCCTCGCCGTCCACGCCGACGGCTGCACGCTCACCGCCGCCGAATCGGTGTGCGCGACCGAGAACGGCGTCGACGTGCTGGACGCGCTGGCCCGGCTGGTCGACCGCTCGCTGGTCGTCATGGACGAGCGCGACGGCGGGCCGCGGTACCGGCTGCTCGAGTCCGTCGCGGCGTACGGCGTCAACCGGCTGCACGAGGCCGGCGAGCACGCGCTGATCCGTGCCCGGCACGCCCGCTACTACACCGACCTGGCGCTCGCGGCCGACGCCGAGCTGCGCGGCGCCGGCCAGCGCGAGTGGCTGCGCCGGCTCGACGCGGAGTCGGCGAACCTGCGTGCGGCGCTCGACACCGCCGAGCGGCTGGGCGAGGCCGAGCTGGCGCTGCGGCTCACCAGCGCGCAGACCTGGTACCGGATGCTCCGTGGCCGGCTGTCCGAGGGCCGGCGCGCGCTCGAGACGGCGCTGGCGATCCCCGGCGACGTGCCGGCCGGCGTCCGCGGCGACGCCCTGACCTGGTACGTCGGCATCACGATCCTGCAGGGCGACCAGCACGACTGGCTCGCCCGCTGCGAGGCCGCCCTCCGCACGATCGACGACGGCGACGGCGACGGCGACCGCGCGCCCGCCGGCCGGGCCCGGGCGGAGTGGTTCCTCTGCTACGCCACGTTCGACCTCGGCGACGCCGCGGTCACGGACCGGCTGCTCGACCGGGCGTCCCGGGGATTCGCGTCGACCGGCGACCGGTGGGGTCGGGCCGCCGCGCTGGTCATGCGGGCGCGGGTGGCGCACGTCCACGGCGACCCGGAGGCGCTCGGCCGGTACGCCATCGAGGCGGCCGAGACCTTCCGCGAGCTCGGCGACGGCTGGGGCGTCCTGCAGGCGACCAGCTGGCTGATCGGGCAGGCCGACCTCACCGGCGACTACGATCAGGGTCTCAGGCTCTGCCGCGAGTCGCTGCCGCTGGCCGAGGAGCTGGGCCTGTGGCCCGACGTCGTCGGCGCGCTGTCCTGGCTGGGCTGGATCGGCATGCAGACGGGGGACCACGCCGTCGCGCGCGAGCACTGCGAGCAGGCGCTGCGCCTGGCCGCCGAGCACGGCCTGCACTCGGCGCAGGTGTTCGCCGCCCTGGGGCTGTCGCTCGCGGCCCGGCGCTCCGGAGACCTGGACGCCGCGGAGGAGCAGCTGACCCGGCTGCTACGGGCGGCGGAGCAGCAGGCAGCGGGCGCCGGCACCGCGTTCTACCTCCCGATCGTGCTCAACGAGCTCGGCTTCCTGGCCGCCGAGCGGGGCGACCACGAGACCGCGCGCGAGCTGCATCTGCGCGCCTACGACGCGGGGCAGGACATCGGCGCGACCGCCCGCGAGCTGACGTTCGCGCTCGCGGCGGCGGCCGCGGCGCTGGCACAGGCCGGCGAGGCGCATGCTGCCGCCGTCGTCCTCGGCGCCGCGGAGGCCGCGATGACCGCCACAGGACTACCGCTGGCGCCGTCGGACCAGGACGAAGCCGACCGGATCGCGGCGCTGATCCGGTCGGGGCAGGACGCGGCCGCGTTCGAGGCGGCCCATGCCGAAGGTGCGGCCATGACGCCCGCGGCCGCCCGGGACCTGGCCGGGCGGCGCTCGGGTGCCGGCGCTCACTTGGGTGCGTAGACCCCCACGATGATCCCGGAGTCGAACACCGTCTGGTCCACGAGCTCGAGGTGGGTGGTGTCGAAGCCGTCCCACAGCCGGTAGCCGTCGCCACCGGCGAGCACCGGGTACACCCAGAAGTGGTACTCGTCGACCAGCTTGTGCTCGAGCAGCGTCGTGTCCAGCTCGCCGGTGCCGTACTTGACGATGGTCTCGCCGGACTGCGCCTTCAGGGCGGCGACGGCCTGCGCCACGTCGCCCTCGAGGACCCGCGAGTTCCACTCCAGCTCGCCGGTGAGCGTCCGGGAGGCGACGTACTTCGGCAGCGCGTTGAAACGGTCGGCGATCGGGTCGCCGGCCCGGCTCGTCCAGGCGTCCTTGAACCCCTCGTAGGTGGCCCGGCCCAGCAGCATGGCGTCGACGTCGTCGACCAGCTTCTGGTTGTAGTCGTTGTGCTGTTCGTCCCAGTACGGCTGGCCCCACACGTGCGGCTCGCCGATGCAGCCGTCGAGGGTGATGAACGTGGACTCGATGAGCTTGCGCATGATGGTTCCTCCTGGCGGGTGGGGGACGCCCGGTCCGGCCGGCCCCGTCGTCTCGATGTCCCCCACGATGCGGGAAACGCCTTACGGTTCTCTTCAGGTCCGGTTCAGGGGCACTCACCTGGGTATCCCAGGAGAAGGAGGTACCCGTCATGATCACCCGACCACATCAGATCGGCATCTGGCTCGACCAGCTGGCGCCAGAGCGTCGCGCTGAGGCCGAGCAACTGGCCGATCTGGTCCGCGACGCCGTCGGCCCGCAGGACGAGCTCGACGAAGCGATCAAGTGGAACCGGCTCACGTTCACCGCGGGCGGCAACTGGCACCACTGGGTGTGCGCCGTCTCGGTGACGAAGCGGGCCGCCAGCCTGATATTCCACAAGGGTGCGCTGCTCGAGGACCCGAGAGGGCTGCTCGAGGGCGAGGGGCAGTACCTGCGCGGAACGTCCTACGAACGGGCACACGACGATCCCGATGCGATCGCCGGGCTGGTACGGCAGGCGGTGGACCGGCAGACCGACATGCTCGGCGGGCTGAACTGACACAATCCAGGGCATGCCCGACCTGATCGTCGAGCCGCTGGACCGGCGGCCCGAGCTCGCCACCCTCGCATCGCAGCTGACGAACCTGTGGCCGCGATTCATGCAGCAGGACCCGACGGCGAACCTGTACTACCCCGATGCCGAGACGGCCTACCCCGAGCACGTACTGGTCGCCTACGAGCCGCCGGACACCGCGGTCGCGCTCGCCTACACCGTCCCGTTCGCGTTCGGCGGCGAGAACCGCGAGCGGCTGCCCGACGACGGCTGGGACGGAATCGTGCGATGGGCGGCGCAGGACCGCGCCCGCGGCACGAAGCCGACGCTGGTGTCGGCGCTCGAGATCTCCATCGACCCCGCACGACGGGGTCAGGGCTTGGCGCCGGTGCTGCTGGCCGCCATGCGCGACAACGTGCGGCGGCTCGGGTTCACCGAGCTGGTGGCGCCCGTGCGGCCCAGCGCCAAACACCAGGAACCGCACACGCCCATGACGGAGTACGCCCATCGCACCCGGCCCGACGGCCTGCCCGCCGACCCCTGGCTGCGGGTGCACGCGCGGGCCGGCGCGACCATCGAGCGGGTGGCGCCGCGGTCCATGGTCATCGCCGGCACGCTCGCCGACTGGCGCGAGTGGACCGGCCTCCCGTTCGACGCGTCCGGCGAGGTCGTCGTGCCGCAGGCGCTGGTCCCGGTGCACTGCAGCGTCGAGCACGACCACGCGGTCTACGTCGAGCCGAACGTCTGGATGCGCCACGCGGTCGGCTGATCACCCGGGGCGTGCCGACGGCGTCAGCGATCCGCCTGGTGGTACTCCAGTCCGGCGGCCGACGGGATGAGGTAGGCCGCCCAGCGCTCGGCCGGCGGCTCCCCGCCCAGCCATCGCGCCGTCGTCAGTCCCGCGACCTCCGGTCCGATGAGCGCCAGCCGCAGCGGCACCTGCGCGTGCACCCGGGCCCCGATGCCGGCCAGCCAGCGGTCCAGCGGCCGCCGCCACAGCAGCGAGTCGCCGCCGCGGAAGGGGAACGCGGCACTGCGTGGCTCGGCGAGGTCCAGCGCGCCGACCGGGATGAAGAACACCAGCCAGTCCGTGCCGGACGCCTGCCGCACGGCCCGCGCGCCGCAGACGACGGTGCGCCGGCGCGGCAGCGTGACCAGCCCGGCCAGCCGCCCGAACCGCCGCAGGCCGGTGACCGAGCACGGCGCGTCGACCCAGGACTCGCCGCCGTCGGTGCCGCCCTGGCAGCCGGCCACGCCGGCGGCCGCCCAGAGCGCCGTCAGCGCCGCGTCGAGGCGGGCGTCGTCGCGCTCGCCCAACTCCATGGCCAGCTCGTACGCACCGCCGAGCCAGAGCGCGTCGTCGTGCAGATCGGATGCGTCGGCCGCCACGGCACCCATCATCGCGGTGCGCGACCCGTGCCGGGGGCGGTTTCGGACAACTCGGACTAGACGAGGTCCACGACGACCTTGATGTCGTCGGCGCCACGGTCCAGCGCCTTGGCGGCGGCGCTCAGCGGCACGCGGCGGGTGATCAGCCGGGCCAGCCAGTCGAGGTCGGCCTCCGCCAGCGCCCGGGCGGCCGACTCGTAGTGCCGGCGGTTCGCGTTCACCGAGCCGAACATCACGTCGTTCTCGAGCACCATCTCGCGGTAGTGGCTACCCGCTTCCACCGACACGCGCCGGCCCGGCGGGTACACGCCCGTCAGGCAGACGATCCCGAAGGCGGCCGTGGCCGACATGGCGCCGAAGGCGAGGTCGGACACGCCGGTCGCCTCGATCACGACGTCCGGCCGGGCCACCTCCGCCGCCGCCTCGAGCCCGTCGTGGTGGTAGCGCGCCCCCAGGGCGGCGACGGCGTCCGGCTTGGCCCCGTGCTCCGCCACGTCGAGAACGTGCACGTCGAGCCCGCGCTGGACGCCGAGCAGCGCCGCCAGCAGGCCGATGGGACCGGCGCCCGCGACCAGGACCGACCGGGGCTCGAACCAGGACCGTGAGCCGATGCGCTCGATCTGCTCCCAGGCCTTCGCGACCACGCTGGCCGGCTCGACCAGCATGCCGACCTCCTCGAGCACGGAGTCGAGGACCACCACGTCGCCCGCCTGCACGCACCAGCGTTCGCTGCCGAACCCGTCGAGCTCCTTGATGCCGTGCTCGGTGTACCGGCCGTTGCGGCACATGTCGAACTCGCCGTGGGCGCAAGCGAGGCACGGCTCGGGATCGGGCCGCCGCACCACGCCGGCCACCAGGTCCCCGCGGCGGACGGCGCTGCCGGCCGGCGCGTGCAGCACCAGCCCGAGCGACTCGTGCCCGATCACCAGGTGCTCGTGGCCAGGCGGTGCGCTGCCGTACATCCCGGCGACGATCTCCGTGTCGGTCCCGCAGATCCCGACCGCCAGACCGCGCACCACCAGGTCGCCCTCGCCGGGCGACGGATCGGGCACCTCACGGACGTCGAACGAACCTGCCCGGCCGGGCTCCACCGTCATCGCACGCACAGTGGGGCAGTACCCAGGACGTCAGGGCCGCAACGGTCCGGTGCCGGCGCCGTGCGCCGTCACGGCCGCCGCGATGTCGTCGAGGTCGGCGTCGTCCAGCCGCAGCCCGGCGGCCGGCAGCCAGCCGTCGATCTGGCTCGGCCGGCGGGCGCCGACGATGGCCGCCGTCACGCCGGGGAAGGTCAGCGTCCACGCCACGGCCAGGGCCGCGACGGTGACTCCCTTGCGCTCGGCGATGGGCCGCAGGTCCTCGACCAGGGCGAGGTTGCGGCGCAGGCCGTCGCCGGTGAACTGCGGGCTGCGGCTGCGCCAGTCGTCGTCGCCCAGCGCGTGCGCGCGCTCGGCGGTGAACGAGCCGGTGAGCAGGCCGGAGGCCATGGGGCTGTAGACGATGACGCCGGTGACGTGCTCGGCCGACCAGGGGATGACGTCGGCGGCGGCGTCGCGACGGATCAGGCTGAACGGCGGCTGCAGGGAGTCGACGTGGCCGACCGCCTCGGCGGCCTCGAGCTGCTTGACGTCGTGGTTGGACAGCCCGGCGGCGCGCAGCTTGCCTTCGTCGACCAGGTCGCGGAAGGTCTGCCAGTACTCCTCGACCGGCGTGCCGTCCTCGGCCGGCCAGTGCATCTGGAACAGGTCGATGCGCTCGACCTCCAGCCGCCGCAGCGAGCTCTCGACGTCGCGGCGAATGCTGGCGGGCGCCCCGATGCGGTCGGACTGCCGCTGCCGGTCGGACTCGTCCCAGACCAGACCGCCTTTGGTGAAGACGTACGGGCGGTCGGCGCCGGCGAAGTCACGCAGGGCCCGTGCGACCACCTCCTCGGAGTGGCCGAGGCCGTAGACACCGGCGGTGTCGATCCAGTTCACGCCCGCCTCGACGGCGTACCGGATGGCCCGGACGGACTCCTCGTCGTCCTGGGCGCCCCAGCCGTTGGCCCAGTCGGCGCCGCCGATGGCCCAGGCGCCGAAGCCCACGCGGGTGATGTCCATGCCGGTGCGGCCCAGAGGTGCGGTCTGCATGCCGCCAGCATCGGCCGTCGTCGGAGCCGCTGTCCAACAGGAGGAATCGATCGGTGCGAGAAGCCGTGGTCATCAATGTCCCGGCCCCCGCTTCGGCTACCCCTCGTGACCTACGTGATCAACGGCATCGCCGGCACCGTCAGTCCGGCAGCATCGGCATGACCAGCGCCTCGTCCCGGTTCAGCAGGACGGCCCGGGTGACGGCGCGGGTGCCGAACCGGTCGCGGACGTCGTCGATGGTGGCGTCGAGCGCAGCACCTCCGTGCCGGTCGATGGGCAGCGGCAACTGCAGCGGGTCGTCGTCCTCGAGGTTGCTCAGGGCGACGCCGACCAGCGTCAGCCCGCGCTGCTCGATGGTGGGCCCGACGGCGGCGACGAGACTTCTGGCGACGGTGAGCAACTGCCCGGTGTGCGACGTCGGCTCGGCCAGTGTGTGCGAGCGGGTGGCGCGCGTGTAGTCGCCGAACCGCAGCCGCAGGACGACGGTGCGCGCGACCCGCCGGGCGGCCCGGAGCCGCCGGGTGACCCGATCGATGATGCCGACGACGACGGCGTCCAGCTCGGCCGGCGTACGGGACCGGTGGCCCAGCGCGTGCTGGGAGCCGATGGAGTGGCGCCGCACCCCGACGACGACACGGCGGGGGTCGCGGCCGGTCGCGAGCGCGTGCAGGTGCCGGCCGGCCGCCGGGCCGACGATGGCGGCCAGCGACCGCTCGGGCACCAGGGCGATGTCGCCGACGGTCATGATGCCGCGCCGGCGCAGCTTGACTGCCGTCTTCTCGCCCACGCCCCACAGCCGCTCGATGGGCAGCGGGTGCAGGAACTCCTGCTCGCGATCGGGCTCGACCACCAGCAGGCCGTCGGGCTTGGCGACGGCGCTGGCCACCTTGGCGAGGAACTTGGTCCGGGCGACGCCGACGGTGATGGGCAGCCCGACCTTGCGGAGGACCTCGCGGCGCAGCCGGGCCGCGATGTCCGCCGGCGACCCGGAGATCAACGCCAGCCCGCCGACGTCGAGGAACGCCTCGTCGATGGAGATCCCCTCGACCAGCGGCGTGGTCTGCCGGAACACCTCGAAGACCGCCTCGCTGGCCGCGGAGTACGCCGACATGCGCGGCGAGACGACGACGGCGTCGGGGCACAGCCGGCGCGCCTGACGGCCACCCATCGCCGTCCGGACGCCGTGCGCCTTGGCTTCGTAGCTGGCCGCGAGCACCACGCCCATGCCGACGATGACGGGCCTTCCGCGCAGGTCAGGGTCGTCGCGCTGCTCGACCGACGCGTAGAAGGCGTCGAGGTCGGCATGCAGGATGTTCGCCGCCCTGGCCACGAACACATGTTCGCATCAGTTCGATCAAATGCCAAGACCTCCGACAGTCCGTGTCGCCTTGACAAGCGTAATTGTCGGTGGCAGGCTTCTCCGCATGCAGGACGTGACGGTGATCGAGGACCCCGCTGCGGCGGAGGCGTCCCTGGACCCCATGCGGACGCGGCTGCTGGCGGAACTCGCCGAGCCCGGGTCGGCCACCATGCTGGCCGCACGCGTCGGCCTGGCCCGGCAGAAGGTGAACTACCACCTGCGCACGCTCGAACGGCACGGCCTGGTCGAGCTGGTCGAGGAGCGGAGGAAGGGCAACGTCACCGAGCGGGTGCTGCAGGCGACGGCGGCGTCGTACGTCATCTCGCCCGTCGCCCTGGCGGCCGTCCAGCCCGACCCGTCCCGCTCGCCCGACCGGCTGTCGGCCCGCTGGCTGCTCGCGCTGGCGGCGAAACTGGTCCGCGACGTCGGCCTGCTGCTCACCGCGTCGGCCGCGGCGCGCAAGCGGGTCGCGACGTTCGCCATCGACGGCGAGGTGCGGTTCGCCTCGCCCGCCGAGCGCGCGGCGTTCGCCGACGAGCTGGCCGGCGCCGTCACGTCGCTGGTGTCCAAGTACCACGACGAGTCCGCCCCCGGCGGCCGCACCTACCGCGTCGTCGTGGCCGCCCACCCCAGCGTCGACACCGCCGCGAAGGTGTCCTGAGCATGGGCCACCACTTCGAGTCCGCCCAGCAGGCGGAGGTCGACGCCACACCCGATCAGATCTGGGAGGCCATCGCGACCGGCCCGGGCATCGAGTCCTGGTTCATGGGCCGCGCCGACGTCGAGCCCGGCCCCGACGGCGTCGTGCGCATCGAGTTCGGCGGCTACGCGCCCCAGCAGCCCGTCACCGCGTGGGAGCCCGGCCGCCGGCTCGCCTACGGCACCGAGACCGCGCCCGACGGCCGGTTCGTCGCCTACGAGTTCCTGCTCGAGGGGCGCGACCACGCCAGCACGACGCTGCGGGTCGTCGCCAGCGGCTTCCTCCCCGGCGACGACTGGGCCGACGAGTTCGACGCCATGACCAAGGGCAACGCGATGTTCTTCCACACCCTGGTCGAGTACGTCACGCACTTCGCCGGCCGCGCCGCGCGCCCGGTCACGGTCTTCGGCCCCATGGTCACCGACTGGGACCGCGCCTGGGCCGCCGTGCACGCCGAGCTGGGGCTCACCGACCCGGTGTCCGCCGGCGACGTCGTCAGCCTGCGGCTCGCGGACGGCGCGGCCGAGTCCGCCGTCGTGTACTACGCCAACGCGCACACCCTCGGCCTGCGCACTGACGATGCGCTGATCCGGTTCCTCAAGGGCTTCCACGGCCCGATGATCGCCGCCCACCACGTCTTCGCCGACGACACGCACCGCCACTCCGACGCCGCCTGGCAGGCGTGGCTGACCCGCGTCCTCGGCTGACCGTCCCCCTCGCCCAAGGAGAGAGTCCCCATCATGTCCACCGTCACCTCGGCCGACGGCACCACCATCGCCTACACGAAGGTCGGGTCCGGCCCAGCGCTGATCCTGGTCGACGGCGCCCTGTGCCACCGCGACTTCGGCCCCATGGCAGACCTCGCCGACGGCCTGGCCGCCAGGTTCACCGTCTACTTCTACGACCGCCGCGGCCGGGGCGAGAGCACCGACACCGCGCCGTACGCCGTCGAGCGCGAGGCCGAGGACCTCGAGGCGCTGATCGCCGAGGCAGGCGGTGACGTGCTCATGTACGGCTGCTCGTCAGGCGCCGCGCTGGCGCTCGAGGCGGCGAAGCGGCCCGGCTCCGGGGTGCGCAAGCTGGCGCTCTACGAACTGCCGGCCATCACCGACGACACCGGCAAGCAGTGGCCCCCGGACCTGCTGTCGCGCACCGACGAGCTGGTCGCCGCCGACCGGCGCAGCGACACCGTCAAGCTGTTCATGAAGACGGTCGGCACGCCCTCGTTCGTCATCGCGATCATGCGCCGCACGAAGGTGTGGAAGCGGCTCATGGCCGTCGCCCACACCATCCCCTACGACTTCCGGGTGCTCG
The DNA here is from genome assembly GCF_004348545.1 of Jiangella ureilytica. Classification (GTDB taxonomy): domain Bacteria; phylum Actinomycetota; class Actinomycetes; order Jiangellales; family Jiangellaceae; genus Jiangella; species Jiangella ureilytica. The sequence goes on from NZ_SMKL01000007.1 coordinate 97,234, forward strand.
GCGACACCGGCTACGGCAAGCCGTTCCCGGCCGACCGCTGGTCCGCGGTGACTCAGCCGACGCTGGTCATGGTCGGCGGCAAGAGCCCCGAGTACATGCGCAACAGCCAGCGCCGGCTGGCCGAGCTGCTGCCCAACGCCGAGCACCGGACCCTGCCCGGCCAGACCCACATGGTGAAGGCCGCCGTGCAGGTGCCGGTGCTCGCGGAGTACTTCAGCTCCTGACCACCTCCTGCGGCCGCTCCCCGGTGGCCGCGGCTGCCGCCGTCGCCGCCGGGCGCCGCCGCGGGATCAGCAGCCCGGCGGCGGCGCCGAGCACGGCGAGCACGGAGGCACCGGCCAGGGCGGCCACGAACCCGTCGGTGAACGCCCGCGGCGACTCGTAGCCGCCCCAGCCGGCGAACACCGCGACCAGCACGGCGACACCGAAGACGCCGCCCAGCTGGCGGAGCATGGTGTTCGTGCCGGCGCCCTTGCCGATCATGTGCGGCGGCACGGCGCCGACCACGGAGTTCTGGGTGGCGGGAATCGCCATCGCGATGCCGATGCCGCTGATGACCAGCGGCGCCACCAGCGGCCCGTACGCCATGCCCGGCTCGGCGACCAGCGCGATCCAGCCGAACCCACCGGCCTGCAGCAGCAGCCCGCCGACCAGGAACGGCCGCTCGCCCAGCCGGTCGACCAGCGCACCCGCCAGCGGCGCCACGACCATGAGGCAGCCGGTCCAGGGCACCAGCCGCAGCCCCGCCTCGAACGGCGAACGGCCCAGGCCGATCTGCAGGAACTGCGCGATCACGAACAGCGTGCCGAACAGCGACGCCGTCAGCAGGAAGCCGGTCGCGTTGCCCGCCGAGAACGCCCGTGACCGGAAGAACTCCAGCGGCAGCATCGGCTCCTGCGCGCGCCGCTCCCAGGTGACGAACGCGACCAGCAGCAGCGCGCCGAGCACCAGTGACGCCACGACCTCGGCGCTCCCCCAGCCGGCGACGTTGCCGCGCACCAGCCCCCAGACCAAGCCGAACGCTGCCGCCGTCCCCAAGGCAAGGCCGGGGAGGTCCAGACCGGTGCCGGCGCCGCGGCTCTCCTCGATGCGGGTCAGCACGAACGGCAGCACCAGCAGCCCGAGCGGCACGTTCAACCAGAAGATCCACTCCCAGGACACGCCCTCGGTGATCGCGCCGCCCAGCAGCGGGCCGCCGACCACCGACAGGCCGGTGACACCCATGAAGACGCCCATCGCCCGGCCGCGCCGTTCGGGCGGGTAGGCGGCGCTGAGGATCGCCAGCGAGAGCGGCATCAGCAGCGCCGCGCCGGCGCCCTGGGCGACCCGGGCGGCGATCAGCCAGCCGACGCCCGGCGCCAGCGCACACGCCGCCGAAGCGACGGTGAACGCGACCAGGCCGGCGGCGAACAGCCGGCGGCGGCCGTACCGTTCACCCAGCGCCGACCCGGTCATCAGCAGCACCGCCAGGCTGAGGTTGTAGGCGTTGACAGTCCATTCCAGCTCCTCCAGCGTGGCGCCGAGATCGTCCCTGATGGTGGTGAGCGCGACCGTCACGATCAGTGTGTCCAGGGCCACCATCAGCGAGGCGATCGAGGTGAGGGCCAGTACCCAGGCCCGGTGCGAGCGGGGCGTCATCACGCGACTCCATCCATGTCCACGAATCCGTCACCCGGGCAGATCCGCGCCCGGCGCGGAGATCGCCGATGACTTCCGCGGCGTCGGCGGATCTGTACGGGTATGAGGACGCACGAGGAGGATCGATGACCGTGACGACCGAGTCGGCGGCCGACGCGTTCGCCCGGCAGACCGACCCGTACCGCCGGGAGCTGCTGGCGCACTGCTACCGCATGCTCGGGTCGCTGCACGACGCCGAGGACACCGTCCAGGAGACCTACCTGCGGGCCTGGCGCGGCTTTGCCGGGTTCGAGGGCCGGGCGTCGCTGCGGACCTGGCTGTACACGATCGCGACCCGGGCCTGCCTGCGGGCTCTGGAGTCGCGGGGGCGGCGAGCGCTGCCGTCGGGCCTGGCCGCACCGGGCGCCGACCCGGACGCACCGCTGGACCCGCCGCTCACCGACGTGCCGTGGCTGGAGCCGTTCCCGGACGCGGGTGCCGACCCGCACGGCGGCGACCCGGCCGCCGTCGCCGCCGGCCGCGAGAGCACGCGGCTCGCGCTGGTGGCCGCGCTGCAGTACCTGCCGGCGCGGCAGCGGGCGGTGCTGATCCTGCGCGACGTGCTGCGCTGGCGGGCCGCCGAGGTGGCGTCACTGCTCGACACGACGACGACGGCGGTCAACAGCGCGCTGCGGCGAGCGCGGGCGCAGCTCGACGGGCTGGAGGCGGACGCCGTCGCCCCGGCGCCGCTGGACGCGCGGCAGCGTGATCTGCTCGACCGCTACGTGACGGCGTTCGAGCGGGCCGACGTCGAAGGCCTGGTCCAGCTGCTGGCGGGCGACGCCGTCCTCGAGATGCCGCCGCACGCGACCTGGTTCCGGGGCGCGGAGCGAATCGGCCGATTCCTGGCGCCGCGGCTCGGCGCGCCCGGCGACATGCTGACCGTCCGCATCCGGGCCAACGGGCAGCCGGCGCACGCGATGTACAAGCGCGGCGCCGACGGTGTTCACCGGGCACACGGGCTGGTGGTGCTGACGGTGGCCGGCGCGCGGATCGACCGGCTGACGGTGTTCCTGGGCTCCGAATGGGTCAGTGCCTGCGGTCTGCCCGCCGTGCGAGCTGCCGGCGCCACCACGTGACCCAGGTGAACGGGCTGATCGGGTTGCCCCGCTGGGCGCGGGCCTGATCGGCGGCGGCGCGCTCGGCCGCGGCCGCCTGCTCGGCCGCGACGGCGCGTTCGGCCCGCGCCTGCTCCTCGGCCGCCGCGCGTTCGGCCCGCGCCGTGCGCCACTCGGCGACTACGGTGTCGGCGTCGACCGGCCCGACCGGGATGTTGGGGCCGGACGGCGCGCGCAGCCACTGGACGATGCGCTCGTTCAGCTCGCCGACGACGTCGCGAACCCCCTGCTCGGTGCGGACGTCGCGGAGCGTCTCGGGCAGCCGGTGGATCTCTTTGCGCAGCCGCAGCGGCGTCGGCAGCAGCGCGTCGGTGGACTCGCCCTCGCGGGCCAGCTTGTCGCGGATCCAGGCGTACTCGTCGCCTGGACGGCGGGGGGGCAGCGGCTTGCCGGTGAGCGGCAGGTCGTCGAACTCGCCGCGCTCCTGAGCCTCGCGGACCTGCTTGTCGATCCACGTCTCGAAGCCCATGTCGGCCGGCTTGCGTTCCGCCATGACCCCATGGTCGCAGGTGGAGGTCGTCAACCCGGCGGGAGGGCCTTCTCGAACCAGTGGTGGGCGTACGGCTCGTCGTTGAACGCGTCGGTTTCGACGTAGCCGGCCGACCGGTACAGCGCGATGGCCTCGGTCAGGGCCGCGTTCGTCTCGAGCCGGACGGCGGGCGCGCCCGCCGCCGTCGCCCGGCGTTCCAGCTCGGCCAGCAGCCGGCGGCCCACACCCAGGCCGCGCGCACTGCCGTCGACCCACATGCGCTTCAGCTCGGCCGGCTCGGTGCCGTGGAACTTCAGCGCGCCGCATCCCACCGGCGCCTCGTGCAGGGTGGCGAGCAGGAGCAGGCCGGCCGGCGGGCGCAGGTCGGCGGCGTCGGCGCGGATGCTGCGGCCGGGGTCGAAGCCGGTCTCGAACCGCTCGTTCAGCTCGGCGGCGTAGGCGCGCAGGCAGTGCCGGGCGGCCGGGTCCTCGGGGTCGGCCGGCGCGATGCGCACCGTCGCCGCCGTCAGCAGCCGCTCCACCTCGGCCATGGCGGCGACCAGCCGGTCGCGCTGCCCCTCGTTCAGGGCCTCGAGCAACTGGGTGGCGAGCTCATCGCTGCGCTCGTCGAGCACGTCCTTCTCGGCCTCGCCCGCCTCGGTGAGCCGGGCCAGCGTGACCCGGCGGTCGGCCGGGCTGCGCTCCGTCGTGACCAGGCCTGACGCCTCGAGCGAGCGGAGCAGCCGGCTCACGTAGCCGGAGTCGAGGTCGAGCGCCGTGCGCAGCGACCGCACGTCGCGGCCGTCGCTCCCGGAGCCGATCTCCCACAGCAGACGTGACTCCCCCAGCGGCCGGTCGCGGGCCAGGAACCGGTCGGTGAGCGCCCCGACCTGCTGCGTGACGACCCGGTTGAACCGGCGGACCTGCGCGATCATCACCTCGTCCATTCTCTGACTCTAGTCAGGTTTTTCCGTACCCCCTAGAGTCGGCCCATGGCGGAACTCGATCTGACCGGGCGGCGGGCGCTCGTCACCGGCGGGGGCAGCGGCATCGGCGCCGCGGTGGCCCGGCGCCTCGGCACGGCCGGCGCTCACGTCATCGTCGCCGACGTCGACGGCGACCGCGCGGCCGCCGTCGCCGCCGAGTGCGGTGGCGAGGCCTGGCAGGTGGACCTCTCCGACACGGCGGCGCTGGCTTCGGTCGAGCTGGACGTCGACGTCCTGGTCAACAACGCCGGCATCCAGCACGTGGCCCGGCTCGAGGAGTTCCCGCCCGACCGGTTCGCGTTCATGCTGCGGCTCATGCTCGAGGCGCCGTTCCTGCTCGTCCGGGCCGCGCTGCCGGGCATGTATGCGCGCTCGTGGGGGCGCGTGGTCAACGTGTCGAGTGCGCACGGGCTGCGGGCCAGCCCGTTCAAGTCCGCCTACGTGTCGGTCAAGCACGGCCTCGAGGGCCTGTCGAAGGTGACGGCGCTCGAGGGGGCGGCGCACGGCGTGACCTCGAACTGCGTCAACCCCGGGTATGTCCGCACCTCGCTGGTCGAGGCGCAGATCGCCGACCAGGCCAGGGTGCACGGCCTGCCGGAGGACCGCGTGGTCAGCGAGATCCTGCTCGCCAACGAGGCGATCAAGCGCCTCATCGAGCCCGGCGAGGTCGCCGAAGCGGTCGCCTACCTGGCGAGCCCGGCGGCGCAGTCGGTCACCGGCACGAACCTCGTCATCGACGGCGGCTGGTCGGCCCGCTGACGCGGTCGTCTGACACGGCCCTAGACCGAGGTGCCGACGGCGTAGGCGATGAGGCGGACGGCCTGGGGCTCGAAGAGGACGGTGTAGTGGTTGACGCCGCCGGCGGGGAGGATGCGGACGGTCGCCGGGAGCTCGGCGGCGGCGATGCGGTCGGCGTCGAGGAGGCCCTGCGGCTCGTTCATCAGGCCGCGCGCGGCGTACAGCAGCGTCGCCGGGGCCGTCCCCTCGCGCAGCGAGCGCAGCACCACAGGATCGGCCAGCACGTCGGCGCCGTCGGCCCGCACGGCATCCAGAACGCACGACGACCGGCGTTCGCCGTCGCGGCCGACGAGGTCGTGGCGCAGGTATGCCGCCAGCAGGTCGCCGTACGGCGCGGACAGGCCGGGGCCGATGGCCGGGTGCTCGCGCCAGAAGTCCAGGTAGGCGTCATCGTCCGGGAAGGTCATCGAGAGCCGGGTCATCGCCGGGCCGATGACCTTCTCGAGCGCCTCGTCGATGTCGCCCTCAGGGGCCGGGAAGCCGACCCCGCCGTCGACCAGCACCAACGAGGACACTCGCGACGGATGCAGGTACGCCGTCAGTGCCGCGACGTAGGCGCCCATCGAGTGGCCCAGCAGGATCGCGTGCTCCACCCGCGCCGCGTCGAGGACGGCGACGACGTCGGCGGCGTGGGCGGCCAGGCCCCATGGCCCGCGGACCGACCGGCTGTCGGCGCGGCCGCGCAGGTCCGGCGCCAGCAGCCGGACGTCGCCGTTCAACGCCTGGGCGACCGCCCCGAACGCCAGCGCGTTCGCGGTGATGCCGTGCAGCGCCATGACGACGGGGCTGCCGGCCGGCGCGTGCCCCAGCTCGTGGACCGCGAGCGTGCCCCCGTCGACCGCGACCCCGAGTGTCATCGTCGGTCCAACCCGCTGATCAGCGCGGCCACGAACTCGTCGGGCTTTTCGATGTGCGGGCTGTGTGCGGTGTCGTCGATGACGGTCTCGGTGGTGTCGCCGCCGGCCGCCCGGTAGCGGTCGAGGACGGCGCGGGTCTGGGCGACCATGGGCTGCGGCGGGGCGACGTCGGCGCCCGGCCAGTCCGGCACCGCGCCGATGGAGCCCAGGTACGCCAGGTCGAACAGCGAGGTGTCGGAGACGATGACATCGTGGGAGCCGCGGATCCAGTGGATCGGTGGCTTCGGGTCGATCGCGTCGAGACCGTCCAGCCGCAGGTGCGTCGGCGCCATGGTGTTCAGCACGCCGCGGGTGCCCGGGCCCACGCCCGGCCAGGCGTCGGCCGGCACGGAGTCGCCGGGATAGTGGTCGTCGCCGACGGCGGTGGTCAGCATGGACGACACGTACGCCTCGGTCTCGTCGGGCGGCGGGACGAACGGCGGCTTCACGTACGCGGCCAGCATCATCGGCCGGGGCGAGGTGGGACCGTCGTCGCTGCGGTCGCCGTCGCGCAGCCGGGCCACGAAGTCGGGATTGGCCGCGCCGCCGCCGGACCCGGCCGCCGACGGATCGACCAGCACGCCGTCGGGCCCGCTGGTGGCGCCGAAGCCGTACGGCGACACCGGGTTGACCAGCGTGACGGAGCGGTACCGGGCCGGGGTGTCGAGCAGCAGCTGCAGCACGACGGCGCCGCCCATGCTCCAGCCGACCAGGTGGGCGCCGTCGAGGCCCAGCGTGTCGAGCAGCCCGGCGACGTCGTCGGCGTAGTCGCGGACGCCCCGCGTGGCGTCGACGGGCAGGGTGTCGGTGCCGCCGAACCCGCGCAGGTCGACTGCGACCGGGCGGAACCGTTCCGGCAGCCGGAGCATGGCGTGCTGCCAGAACACGCTGGACGAGACATTGCCGTGGACGAACACCACGGGCTCACCGTCGTCGCGGCCGGCCACCATGAGCGTGCTGACGGTGAGCCGCGGCGTTGGGTGGCGCGACTGCACCACCCCAGGCATGAGCGTCGATGTCATGGCCCCCTCCTCAGGCAGATCATGCCCTACATCGGGGCTCAGTACCGAGCCCTACTCGCCCGGGTAGCGCAGCCCGATCTGCCGGCGGATCTCGTCCATGGTCTCCATGATCGCGACGGTCTCGTCGAGCGGCATGATGTCGCTCTCGGTCGCACCCTCGCGCAGCAGCCGGCCGACCTCGATCGCCTGGTGGCGCAGTCCGCCGCCGATGCGCGGCTCGTCGAACCGCTCCGGCGCCTGCGAATTGGGTCTGCGCAGCGAGAACGACGTCGGCGTGTACCAGACGTCGTCGATCTCGACGCGCGCCAGCGTGCCCGTGATGACCGCGCGGTTCGCCGTCCGGGCGCCGAGGGTGGTGGTGACGACGGCGTGCGCGCCGGTCTCGTACGTGAACACCGCCGACGTCTGCGCGTCGAGGCCGTTGGGCAGCAACGTGCCGGCCGCGGTGACGGTGGCCGGGCGGCCCAGCACGTACGACGCGAACGAGATCGGGTAGACGCCGAGGTCGAGCAGAGCGCCGCCGGCCAGCGCGGGATCGTGCAGGCGATGGCCCCCGCCGGCCGGGATGGCCTGGCCGTGGTCGGCGACCACCGTCGTGACGTCACCGAGCGTGCCCGAGCGCAGCAGCTGGTCGATGCGGCGGAAGTGCGGCAGGAACCGCGTCCACATCGCCTCCATGAGGAACAGCCCGCGCTCGCGCGCCAGCGCCACGACGCCGCGGGCCTCGGCGCCGGTGACGGTGAACGGCTTCTCGCACAGCACCGGCTTGCCCGCCTCGAGCGCGAGCCGGATGTTCGCGGCGTGCGCCGTCTGCGGCGTCGCGATGTAGACGACGTCGACATCGGGGTCGGCGACCAGCTTCTCGTACGAGCCGTGGGCCCGCGGCACGTCGAACCGGCCGGCGAAGCGGCTCGCGCTCTCGTCGCTGCGGGAGCCGACCGCGATCACCTCGGCGTCGCCGACGAGCTGCAGGTCGCGCGCGAACGAGGCCGCGATGCCCCCGGTGCCCATGAGCCCCCAGCGGATCCGGCCGGCCGTGTCCGTCATCTGTCCCCTTAGCGGTACCCGGTGACGTCGGCGGGCTTGCCGGCGTCCTGCACCTCCACGAGGTACCGCCACGCGTCGGGACGGCTGCCGTCGAGGTCGGTGAAACGATAGACCTGCGCCAGCTGCCCGCTCGACAGCGACTGCCCGTTCCAGCGTGCGACGTCGGCGTCGGCGGCCAGCGCGGCGACCGCCCGGCCGACGTAGCGCGGCGTCTCGGAGATCGCGAAGTGCGGCACGGTGGTGAGCGCGTCGCGCCAGTTCTCCTCGGTGACGCCGAAATGGTTCAGCATCAGCTCCGACCGCAGCCAGCCCGGCGTGAGCGCGACGGCGGTCGCCCGGTGCGGGGCCAGCTCCTGGGCCTGGGCGAACGCCATGCGCAGCACGGACGACTTCGCGAGGTCGTAGAAGAACGAGACCCGGTAGTGGGTGGCGTTGTAGTCGGCCGTGCCGTCGGTCATCTCGACGACCAGTCCGCCCGGCTGCCGGAGCAGCAGCGGCAGCGCGAAGTGGCTGGTGATGATGTGGGTGTCGATGGCGAGCCGGAGGATCCGCAACCCCTTCTCCAGCGAGTGCTCCCAGAGCTTGTCCTCCCAGGCGAACAGCAGCTCGCCGCCCCAGATGTCGTTGACCAGCACGTCCAGCCGGCCCTGCTCCGTGTCGATGCGGTCGACCAGCGCCTGCACCTGCTCGGGCACCAGGTGGTCGGTCTGCACCGCGATGCCGGTGCCGCCGGCCGCGGTGACCAGCTCCGCGGTCTCCTCGATGGTCTCGGGCAGGTTCTGCTCGGACCGCTGCGCCCGCGTGCTGCGTGCCGAGCAGTACACCGTCGCGCCGGCCGCCCCCAGCTCGACGGCGATCCCCCGCCCCGCGCCGCGCGACGCCCCCGCGACGAGCGCGACCTTGCCTTCCAGCGTCTTCTCCATGCGTCCATGGTGCGGCCGCATTCCTGACACCGAGTGTCAGTCACTCGCCTTCGGCGAGTCTCTTCAAGTCCGCCAGACGGCGGTCCCAGGCGGCCGCCGTCGCGTCGACCCAGCGGGCGGTCGACGCCAGCCGCTCCGGCCGGACGGCGTAGCGCACCTCGCGCCCGGCCCGGTGCCGGCGCACGAGGTCCGACCGCTCGAGGACGGCGAGGTGCTTGAGCACGCCCGGCCGGCTGATCGGCAGCTCGCGTGCCAGCGCCGACGCGCTGTGCTCGCGGTCGGCCAGCAGCGCCAGCAGCCGCCAGCGCATCGGGTCGGCCAGGGCGGCGAACACCTCGACCGGCGGATCGCCGGTGGCCGAGCCCGCGGTCATGCGGGCTGCTTCCGGGCGAGATCGGCCAGCGTCGTCAGCCCGCCGCCCCAGCCGTCCTCGACCACCCGGACGTGCGCCGCCTTCTCCTCGTCGGTCATGGCGAGCGCGGCGAAGCCGCTCTCGGTGACCCGGACGGTGGTGCCGCCCTCCGCCGTCGCCCACAGCTCGATGGCGACGTGGGTCTGCCGGCCGGGCTCCGGCTCGGAGTCGGGCGCCCTCGCGTAGCGGTAGGTCAGCCGGTACGGCGGCTCGACCTTCTCGATGACGCCGCGGTACGTGCCGTGCTCGCTCCAGTGATGGACGATGCTGCCGCCCGGGCGCAGGTCGATGGCGGCGCCGTCGAACGCCCACCAGACCCGCACGTTCTCGGGCCGGGTGACCAGCTCCCACACCCGCTCCACCGGCGCCGCGATCTCCACCTCGCGCCTGACGTCGTCGGGCATCGGCGCCTCACCTCCCAGGGCGACGAACTGTCACCCCAGGGTTACACAGCACTGCACCGGATTGCAACCGAACGGTTACAGATCGCGGGGGAGCTTGAAGCGGTACCCGAGGCCCGGCTCGGTGATGAAGTAGCGCGGCGTCGACGGCTCGGGCTCCAGCCGCTGGCGGATCTGCGTCATGAACACCCGCAGGTAGTTGGTCTCGGTCCCGTACGCCGGGCCCCACACCTCGTGCAGCAGCTGCTCGTAGGTGACCAGCCGCCCGTGGTGACGGACCAGCATCTCGACGATGTGCCACTGCCGCGGCGTCAGCCGGACCGCGGCGCCGTCGCGGGTCACGCGCTTGGCGGCGAAGTCGATGGTGAAGTCGTCCGTCGACACGACGGCGTTGCCGTCGGGCAGGACGGCGCGCCGGGTCGCGGCGCGAAGCCGGGCGAACAGCTCGTCCATGCCGAACGGCTTGGTGAGGTAGTCGTCCGCGCCGAGATCGAGCGCCTCGACCTTGGCCGCCTCGGTCCCGCGCCCGGAGAGCACCACGATGGGCACCGACGACCAGCCGCGGATGCCGCGGACCACGTCGAGGCCGTCCATGCTGGGCAGCCCGAGGTCGAGGATGACGGCGTCGGGATGGTTGCGGGCGGCCAGCTGCAGGGCCCGCTCACCGCTGCCGGCCAGGTCGGCGGTGTATCCCCGGGCCTTCAGGTTCAGTGCGAGGGTCTTGCGGATGCCGGCGTCGTCGTCGACGACGAGGACGCGGCCGGCTGACTCCATGTCGCCGATCGTAGCCGGGCACATCGGTCAGACTGGGGTCATGGCACGCGGGCAGCTGCGGATCTACCTGGGCGCCGCGCCGGGCGTCGGCAAGACGTTCGCCATGCTCGAAGAGGCGCACCGGCGCCGCGGCCGCGGCACCGACGTCGTCGCCGGGTTCGTCGAGGTGCACGGGCGGGCCCGCACCACGGAGCAGATCGGCGACCTCGAGGTGGTCCCGCGGCGCACCGTCCACTACCGCGGCGCCAGGTTCGAGGAGATGGACCTCGACGCCGTCCTGCGCCGCAAGCCGGAGGTCGCGCTGGTCGACGAGCTCGCGCACACCAATGTGCCCGGCTCGCGCAACGCCAGGCGCTGGCAGGACGTCGAGGAGCTGCTCGACGCCGGCATCACCGTGCTGTCGACGGTGAACATCCAGCACCTCGAGTCGCTCAACGACGTCGTCGAGCAGATCACCGGCGTGCCCCAGCGCGAGACGGTGCCCGACGAGGTGGTCCGCCGCGCTGACCAGGTCGAGTTGGTCGACATGACGCCCGAGGCGCTGCGCCGGCGCATGGTGCACGGCAACGTCTACCCGAAGGAGTCGATCGACACGGCGCTGGGCAACTACTTCCGGGTCGGCAATCTCACGGCGCTGCGCGAGCTGGCCCTGCTGTGGCTGGCCGACAAGGTCGACGACCAGCTCGACCGGTACCGCGCCGACCACGGCATCGACGACACCTGGGAGGCCCGCGAACGGGTCGTCGTCGCGCTGACCGGCGGCTCCGAGGGCGAGACGCTGATCCGCCGCGCCTCCCGGATCGCCGCCCGCGGCAAGGGCGCGGACCTCATGGCAGTGCACGTCGTGCCCAGCGACGGGCTGGTCGGCGCCGATCCGACGCAGCTGGCCCGGCAGCGGCTTCTGGTCGAGAGCCTCGGCGGCACGTATCACCAGGTGCTCGGCGAGGACATTCCGGCGGCGCTGCTCGAGTTCGCCCGCGGTGTCAACGCCACCCAGCTGGTGCTCGGCGCGAGCCGCCGCGGGCGGCTGGCCCAGCTGTTCTCGCGCGGCGTCGCGCTGACGACGATGTCGCTGTTCGGCTCGATGGACGTCCATCTGGTCCCGCACCAGCAGGCCGGCCGCGGACGCACCGCCGCGCTGGGCAGCGCGCTGTCGCGGCACCGCCAGGTCGCCGGCTTCGTCGTCGCGCTGGTGGGGGTGCCGCTGCTGATCCTCGGCGTCCGGCTGCCCGAGGACGACGTGTCGCTGGCGACCGGCGAGCTGTTGCTGCTGGCGATGGTCATCGCGGCGGCGCTGGCCGGCGGCATGTGGCCGGCGCTGCTGGCGGCCCTCGGCGGTTTCCTGCTGCTCAACTGGTATTTCACCGAGCCGATCCACTCGCTGGAGGTCAACCGGCTCGAGAACGTCATCACGCTGGCGGTCTTCCTGCTCGTCGCCGCGTCGGTGAGCGTCGTCGTCGACCAGGCGGCCCGGCGCACCCGCGAGGCGGCCCGCGCGAGCGCCGACGCACAGAGCCTCGCCACCGTCGCCGGCAGCATGGTCGGCAACCCGCGTCCGCTCATCGGGCTGCTGGAGCGGCTGCTCGAGACGTACGCGCTGGCGTCGGTGACGCTGCTGGAGCGCCGGCCCGACGCGCCACGGCTGCCGGGCAGCCAGCACGACCCGGACCTGTGGACGGTGGTCGCCTGCGTCGGCGAGCGGCCCTGCCTCACCCCGGCCGAGGCCGACGTCGAGGTCCCCATCGACGACGTGCTGTCGCTCGCCCTGCGCGGTCCCGGCGCCCTGCCGGCCGAGGACCGCCGGGTCTTCGAGGCGTTCGCCGCCCAGGCCGCGCTGGCCCTCCGGCAGGAGCGGCTGGCCCGGCAGGCGGCGTCGGCCGGCACGATCGCCGAGGCCGACCGGATGCGCACGGCGCTGCTGGCCGCCGTCAGCCACGATCTGCGCACGCCGCTGGCCGCCGCCAAGGCCGCGGTCACCAGCCTGCGCAGTGACGAGGTCCGGTTCGACGCCGACGACCAGGCCGAGCTGCTGGCCACCGCGGACGAGTCACTGGACCGGCTCGCGGCGCTCATCGCCAACCTGCTCGACATGAGCCGGCTGCAGGCGGGAGCGCTCGGGGTGACGCTGCTGCCGACGGCGGCCTCCGACAGCGTCGCGCGGGCCCTCGACGAGCTGGGCGAGCCGGGCCGTGCCGTCGTCGTCGACCTGCCGGCCGGCCTGCCGCCGGTCCAGGCCGACCCCGCGCTGCTGGAACGGGTGCTGGTCAACGTCATCGGCAACGCGCTGCGGTTCAGCCCGCCGGACCGCCCGCCCACCGTCACCGCCCGCGAGGACGACGACACCGTCGAGCTGCGGATCGTCGACCACGGGCCGGGCATTCCCGAGGACCAGCGCGACCGTGTCTTCGTCCCGTTCCAGCGGCTCGGCGACAGCGCCACCGGCGTCGGCCTGGGTCTGGCGCTCTCGCGCGGGCTGACCGAGGCGATGCGCGGCACGCTCGTCCCCGAGACCACGCCCGACGGCGGCCTGACGATGCGGGTGAGACTCGCCGCCGCCGACACCGGCAGCTGGCAGAGTGGTTCCCGATGAGCGACTCGATGACCCGGGCGGCGACGGCGTTCCTGGCCGCCCTGGAGCCCGGCCGGCTCGCCGCGGCGAGCGCCCCGTTCGACGCGCCGGACCGGCGTACCTTCACCTACCTGCCGCGGTCGCGGCCGGGCCTCGCGCTGGCGGACATGACGCCGTCGCAGCGGGAGCTGGCCATGGAGTTGCTGGCCAGCGGGCTGTCGGCGCCCGGGCTGGCGGACGCGCGGGCGATCATGGAGCTCGAGACGGTGCTCGGCGCCGTCGAGCGGGCCGCCGGCAAGGAGACGTGGGAGCGCCGGCAGCCGCTGCGGTACTGGTTCCGCGTGCACGGCGAGCCCGGGTCCGCGGCGTGGGCGTGGAAGGTGGGCGGCCACCACCTCGCCGTCACGCTCACCGTCGTCGATGGGCGGGTCGCGGCGACGCCGCAGTTCTTCGGCGCCAACCCCTCGACCGTGCCGCCCGGCTACCCCGGGGCCGGACGGCGGACGCTCGCTCCGGAGCAGGACCTCGGGCGAGCGCTGGTGCGGGCGCTGCCGGCGGAGCTGCAGGCGGTCGCCGTCGTCTCACCGGAGGCGCCGCGCGACATCCTCACCCGCGACGACCCCGTCGCCGATTCCGGCCGGATCGCGCCGGGCCTGGCGTACGGCGACCTGCCCGCCGGCGGGCGCGAGCTGCTGGAGCGGCTGATCCGGTGGTATCTGGGCCGGGTGACGGCGTCCGCCGCGGACCCCGCCTGGGCGTCGATCGAGGCCGCCGGCCTGGAGCGGGTGACGTTCCGCTGGGCCGGCCCGGTCGAGCCCGGCCACGGCCACTACTACGCCGTGCTGGGCCCGACGTTCCTGCTGGAGTACGACAACACCCAGCAGGACGCCAACCACGTCCACTCGGTCTGGCGCGACCTGCGCCACGACTGGGGCGACGACCTGCTGGCGGCGCACCACGCCGCTCACCACTCAGCGCACCACTCCTAGGGAGTGAGCACCCGCGTGACCAGGAAGTCGCGGACCACCCGCTGGAACCGCTCCGGCTCCTCCATCGGCGGGGAGTGGCCGGACTTCTCGAACACCACCAGCTGCGAGTCGGGGATCAGCGACGCGATGGTCTCGCTGCACTCCACCGGCGTGATCCAGTCGCTGCGGCCCACCGTCACCAGCGCCGGGCAGGTCACCGACGGCAGGCCCGGCTTGACGTCGTAGGTCAGCTGGTTCACCGAGAAGGCGAAGTTGTGCGTGGCGTAGTGGTAGTCGACGGAGCCGACTCGCGCCGCGATCGACGCCGGGTCGTACTCGTGGTCGTAGAGCGGCAGGATCGACGCCCAGCAGTCGCGGAAGTCGTCGTTGTCGCGGATGCGGCCCTCCATGATGCGGGCGAGCTTGTCTTCGTCGACCTCGATGCGCGACGACGCGCGCGCGTTGGCCATCGCCGCTTCCTCGTGCGAGTGGTCCGGCGCGGTGTCGCGCAGGACCAGGGCCAGCACGCGGTCGGGGTGGGCGATGGCGTACTCCATCGCGAGGAAGCCGCCGTACGACCCGCCGGCCATGACCAGCGACTCCGCGCCGGCCCAGGCCCGCAGCGCGTCGATGTCGGCGACCCACTGCTCGTGCGTGAACGGCGGGACGTCGCCGCTCTTGCCGCTGCCGCGGGCGTCGAACACCAGCACCCGGAAGAGGTCGGACAGGTGGCCGAACGCCGCCTTGGGCTCCTTCTTCGACCCCAGGCCGGGAGCGCCGTGGTGCGCGATGAGCAGCGGCTTGCCCGGGTCGTCGCCGCCGAGCAGCTCGACGTCGAGCAGGTTGCCGTTGATCTCCACGATCATGGATGCGCTCCTCACAGCTCGATGACGACGTCGTCGAGGTCTCGGGGGAAGGCGGTCAGCCGCTCCGGCCCGTCCTCGGTGACCAGCACGGTGTCCGAGATGCGGTAGCCGGCGTGGCCGGGCACGTAGATGCCGGGCTCGCTGGACACGACCATGCCGGGCGCGAGCTCGGTGTCGTCGCCGTCGGACAGCCACGGCGGCTCGTGGAAGTCCAGGCCGATCCCGTGCCCCTGACGGTGCCGCAGGTACCCGCCGTAGCCGGCGTCGCGGATGACGTCGAGGCAGGCCCGGTTGACGTCCTGGCAGCGCGCCCCCGGGCGCAGCGCCCGGGTGCCCACCTCCTGCGCCCGGTGGTCGGCGGCGAAGTAGGCCATCTGCTGCTCGGTCGGCTCACCGAGGAAGAACGTCCGCTCGCTCTCGGCGTACCGGCCGCCGACGGCCCCGCCCAGCGACAGGATGAACGTGTCGCCTGGGCGCAGCCGGTACGACGACGGCAGCCCGTGCGGGTAGGCGGAGTTGGCGCCGCCGTAGACGAGGCCGCCGGTCAGCATCGGCACCACGACGACATCGGTGTGCGTCTGGTACATCCAGCGGGCTCCGGCGCGGACCACGTGATCGGCCAGCTCGGCCTCGGTGGGCAGCTCGCCGCTGCCGACGGCCGCCGCGACCAGCTCCACGCCGGCCGCCAGCATGACGTCGCCGAGCCGGCCGGCCTGCCGGTGCAGCTCGATCTCCTCGGGCTGCTTCACCAGCCGCAGCTCGTCGACCAGCGACGACATCCGCCACGTCACGCCGCCGAACACCGTCTCCAGCTGGGCCAGCCGGCCCGTCGACAGCGCCGGCGAATGCCCCCACACGCCACTCGACGGCACCGCCTCGGCCAGCGCGGCGAACGGGCTGTCGACACCGGGGAACTCCTCGAACGCCACCAGCTCGTCCACGACCGCGCCCTGTGCCTGCGCGTGCTCGCGCTCCAGCTCCGGCACCAGCAGCACGACACGGTCCGCGCCCACCCAGACGACGGCGGGCCGCTCGTTCGGGTGGTGGAAGAAGCCGGTCAGATAGGCGACGTCGTGCCAGTCGTCGACGACGACGGCGTCGAGCCCGGCCATCTCCATGCGCGCCCGCAGCCGGGCGTGGACGTCGCGGTAGAACGCGGCGGGCAGCCGCTGGGAGAAGGTCATCGGCTCCGGTCCTGTCGGGTTCGGGGGTTGCGGGCGTCGTTGTAGGCCAGCGCGACCAGGGTGGCCGCGACGACCAGCAGCAGGACGGCCAGCGACGGGAAGAACGCCGTCCACCACGACGAGCTGAGCGCGCCGGAGCGCTGGGCGTTGTAGAGGATGGTCCCCCAGGACCAGCTGGACGGGTCGCCCAGACCCAGGAACGCCAGTCCCGCCTCGCTCAGCACCGCCCGCGACGCCGTCACCACCACCGACACCGCGATCACCGGCGAGACCGCCGGCAGCACGTGCCGCAGCAGCACCCAGCGGTTCGGCGCCCCCATCACGTGCGCGGCGTCGACGTAGGACAGCGTCACGATCGGCAGCGCCTGTGAGCGGACCACCCGGGCCACCTCGGGCCAGGAGAACACCGCGATGACGAGGACGAGGGTCGTGACGCTGGGTCCGGCCAGCGCCGCCACCAGGATCATCAGCGGCAGCACCGGCAGCGAGAGCATCACGTCGACGAACAGCCCGAGCAGGCCGTCCAGGCGCTTGAAGTACGCGCCGCCGACGCCGACCGCCACGCCGAGCACGATGGCCAGCGCGGACGCGCCGAGGCCCACCGCCATGCTCGTCCGCGTACCCCAGACGACCTGGGCGAAGATGTCGCGGCCGAGGTGGTCGGTGCCGAACCAGTGCGCCGCCGACGGCCCGGCGAGCACGTCGTCGCCGTAGCCGCGTGGGTAGTCGGCGATCAGCGGAGCGGCCACCGCGACCAGCAGCAGCAGCACCAGCAGCCCGGCCGCGACCAGGCCGAGCGGGTTGTGCCGGAACGCCCGCCAGGTGCGGCTGGCCGGCGTCGGCTCCGCCGCGACGGCCGTCAGCTCCTCGCTGAGCCCGCTCATGCCGCACGCACCCGCGGGTCGAGGAGGCCGTAGGCGAGGTCGGTCAGCAGGTTCGCCACCACGACCGCGGCCGCCAGCAGCACGAACGCGCCCTGCAGGACCGGGAAGTCGAGCTGGCCGACCGACTCGTAGATCGCCCGCCCGACGCCCGGGTAGGCGAAGATCGTCTCGGTCAGGACGGCGCCGCCCACCAGGAAGCCCAGCTGCAGCCCGACCAGCGTCGTGGTGGGCAGCAGCGCGTTGCGCAGGGCGTGCTTCCAGACCACCCGGTGCTCCGGCGCGCCCTTGGCCCGGGCGACCGTGCAGTACTCCTCGCCGAGCGCGTCGATGAGGTTCGTGCGCAGCGTGAGCACGTAGGCGCCGATCTGCAGCACGACCAGGCTCAGGCACGGCAGCACGAGGTGCCGCAGCATGCTCGCGTACGCCTCCAGCCCGTAGACGTCGTCGTCGATGGCGCCGCCGATCGGGAACCAGCCGAGCCAGAGCCCGAACGTGTAGAGCAGCGCGATGCCCACCGTCGGGACGAACAGCGACTGCCCGACGACGCCGCCGATCTGGATGACGCGGTCCAGGGCGCCGCCGCGGTGGGTCGCCGCCAGCACGCCCAGCGGCAGCCCGATGAGCAGCGTCACTATCAGCGCGCTGCCGGTGAGGATGAGCGTCCACGGCAGCCGTTCCAGCAGCACGTCCGCGACCGGGACGGACTGCCGGAACGACACGCCGAGGTTGCCCTGCAGCAGTTCACCCAGGTACGTCACGTACTGCACCGCGAGCGGCCGGTCGAGCCCGAAGTCGGCGAGGATCTGCTGACGCTGGTCCTCGCCCATCGTCGGGCTCGCGATGGCCAGCGCCGGGTCGCCCGGCAGCAGCCGCACGAGGAAGAACGTGACGCTGACCGCGAACCAGAGGGTGAGCAGGCCGCGGAGCACCCGCAGCGAAGCGAACCGGAGCAGGGCCATGAGCGCTCAGTCCGCCGCCCGCACCGACGCCAGCGACTGCGGGTTGACCACCGAGAGCAGCTCGCTGGGCTTGGGCTGGAAGCCGGTCCACTCGTTCGAGGCCGCGAAGGTGAACTGCTCGACGTACATGACGTTGTCGTAGACCTGCTCGGTGACGATGCGGGCCAGTTCGTGCAGCGGCCCGCGCGCGTCCTCGACGGTCAGCGCCGACGACGCCTCCGCCAGCAGCCGGTCGATCTCGGGGTCGTTCACGCCGGCGTAGTTGATGAACCCCTCAGGCGCGAACAGCAGCGAGAAGTTCGACTGCGGCTCGTCGATGATCGCCCACGACCCGGCGTAGATGTCGAAGTCCCGTTCGTTGGTCCGGGCGAGGTACGTGTTGCGCTCCAGCCCGGCCAGTGTGATGGTGATGCCGGCCTCGGCCGCCTGGTCGCGCACCAGCTCCGCCCACGAGGAGATGTTCGGGTCGCCGGCGTCGTAGATCATCTCCAGCTCGAGGTTCTCGACACCGGCCTGCGCCAGCAGCTCGCGGGAGAGCTCGGGGTCGTACTCGTACTCCTCGGCCGTCTCGTCCACCCACTGCTTGAACGTCGGGGTGAGTACGCTGGAGTTGGCCGACACCGCGTTGCCGCCGAGCACGACCTCGCGGATGGCCTCGTAGTCGACGGCGTGCGCGAGCGCCCGGCGGACCTCGACCCGGTCCAGCGGCGAGCGGCGCATGTTGTACTGCATGTGCGCCCAGCCCAGCGACGGGACGCTGAACGTCTGCAGCTCCTCGTCGCCCTCGATGTCGCGGGCCACCGACGGCGGCAGTGCGTTGCCGATGAGGTCGATCTCGCCGGAGCGCAACGCCAGAACCTCGGTGTTGACGTCGGGGTAGACGCGGAACACCACCCGGTCCAGCGCGGCCCGGCCGTCCTCGGCCAGCGGGTAGGTGTCCACCGCCTCCAGGACGTAGCGCTGCCCGCGCTCGACCCGGGTGAGCACGAACGGACCGGCCGACACCCAGTCGGAGTCGTTGGCGAAATCGGCCACCGACGGCGCCTGCCCGAACACGTGCTCCGGGACGATGGGCATCCAGAACCCGATGCTGTTGAGGAACGCACCGTCCGGCCGGCTCAGGGTGAACTCGATCCGGGTGTCCGAGGCGGCCGTCGCGGACTCGTACGCACTGATCATGCCGGCGACGGTGCCCAGCTGCTCGGCCTTGACGGCGTCGATGGTGAAGACGACGTCCTCGGCGGTCAGCGGCTCGCCGTCGGACCACTCCATGTCGTCGCGGATCTCGATCCACGCACTCAGGCCGTCCTCGCCGTAGCCCCACTCGGTCGCCAGCGCCGGCACCTTCGTGCCGTCGTCGTCGATGGTCATCATCGCGGGGTACATCAGGTTCGTGACCCAGCTGTCGGTGCGGCTGTTTCCGACCAGCGGGTTGAAGTTGACGACGTCCGCGGTGGTGCCGATGGCCAGCTCGCCGCCGCTGCCGCCGTCGGAGCGGCCCGGGTCCTCGGACTCGCCGCCCGAGGCGCCGTCGGGCTCGGACGGGACGCAGGCCGCCAGGCCCGCCAGCGTCAGGGCCACCGCCGCGCCCAGCGCGACGCGCCGGCGCAGACCGCGCGTAGTGCTCATCTCTCCCAGACCTCCTCGATGACACGCATGGCGTTGCCGCCGATGACGGCGCGGATCTCGTCGTCGGAATAGTCGTGCGTGACCAGCCAGCCGACGATGTTCCAGAAGCACTCGGCCGGGTTCTCCAGGCCGTCGACGTACTCGACCTCCTCGTAGTCGACCGAGCCGTGGGCGTCGCCGATCGACAGGTGGCCGGCGAACAGGTGGTGCAGCCCGACGTGGTCGCCGAACAGCGTGTCCGGCCCGAACCCGACGTGCTCGATGCCGACCAGGTCGGCGCAGTACACGAAGTGGTCCATCACCGACTCGAGGCTGTGCCGCGGGTGCTGCGGCGACAGCGTCGTGTGCGGCGCGGCCTCCAGGCCGATGACGCCGCCGCGCTCCGCGCAGGCCTTGATGACCTCGTCCGGCTTCATCCGGTTGGTCGGCCACACCGAGCGGGCGCCGGCGTGCGTGATGATGATCGGCTTCGTCGAGTGCTCGATCACCTCCAGCGAGGTGAGGTCGCCCGAGTGCGAGACGTCGACGACGATGCCGAGCGTGTTCATGCGCTCCACGGCCTTGCGCCCGAACGCGGTGAGCCCGCCGTCGCGGCGCTCCTTCAGCCCGCTGCCGAGCGTGTTGGCCTCGCTGTAGGCGATGCCGAGCTGGCGGACCCCGAAGCCGTAGAGGATGTCGATGCGGTCCAGCTCGTTCTCGATCGGGGTGGAGGCCTCCAGCCCGGCGATGAGCGCGATGCGCCCGGTCTCGTGCGCCCGGCGGATGTCCGCCAGCGTCTCGGCCTTGATGACGAAGTCCTGGTGCGCGAGGTCGGAGAAGCGCATGCCGAGATCGGCGATGATGTCGGTCCACTTCCAGCCGGCGTGGCTGGTCACGCACGCCGTGCCGTCCATGAAGTTGTCGATGACCGCGGTGAGGCCGGACCGCGCGAGGCCCTCGTACCCGGTGCGGTGCCGCCCGTGGCGGTTGTAGTCGATGGTCTCGCCGATGTCGTCGGGGAACCTCGTCGGGTGCTCGTGGGTCGAGACGACGACGCTCTCGGTCAGCAGCCGGGTCACCCGGTCGCGCTGTGCGTCGGACAGCTCCAGCCCGCCGTACTGGGGCACCCGGCCGAGCTCTGGCGCCAGATCGAACGCCTTGTAGTCGACGCCTTCACGCAAGTAGCTGTACGAGCGATATCCGTCGTAGCGCTTCGCGGGTTCGAGCACGGCAGACCTCCCGGAATCCTTCATCAACGTCACCGACGATGGCAGATATCGGCATGCACAGCAAGTCCCACGACGGAGATCGGCGTAACGTTCATGTTGCACGCTGGATTTCGGCGCCACCTCCGATACGATGGCCGCCATGACCGAGGAGACCGCGCTCGACGATCTCGACCGGCGCATCGTCGCCGCACTGCAGACGCACGGCCGGGCGACGTGGCAGCAGATCGCGCGGGCCGTCGGCACCTCCGACACGACGGCGGCCCGGCGGGCGCAGCGGCTGTTCGGCTCCGGTCTCGTCCGCGTCGTCGCGTCCGCCGACCCGCTGCGCAGCGTGGGCGGCTACCCGGTCCTCGTCCAGGTCACCTGCCGCGTCGGCCAGGCGCCGCGGGTCGCCGCCGAGCTGGCCGCCCGGCCGGACGTGCGGTTCGCCGCGCTCATCACCGGCACGTTCGACCTCATCGTCGAGCTGATCGTGCCGTCGCAGCGCGCACTGGCCAGGGTGCTGTTCGAGGAGATCGAGCAGGTCGACGGCATCCTGTCGACGGTCACCGAGACGGTGATCGCCCAGCACAAGGTCGCCAACGTGTGGGCGCACGGCACGCTATTACCGGAGGCCATCGCGACGCTGGAGTCCGAGCGCGGGCCGATCGAGCAGCGCGACCCGAAACCGCTCGACGAGCGCGACCACGCCCTCGTCGGGCTGCTCGGCGAGGACGCCCGGCTCAGTTTCGCCGAACTGGCCGTCCGGCTCGACATGAGCGAGTCGATGGTCAAGCGCCGGCTGGACACGCTGACCCACGACGGCCGCGTCCGCTACACGACGATCGTCCGGCCGGAGCTGCTCGGCTACGGCGTCGAGGTGTTCTACTGGCTCGCCGTCGACCTGCGTCACCTCGGCGAGACCGCCAAGGCGCTGGGCGAGCGACCGGAGGTGCGCTACCTTTCCTCCACCGCCGGCTACAGCGACCTGACCTGCGAGGTCGTCCTCCGGCACCAGGACGACCTCCTGAGCTTCAACACCCGCGTGCTCGGCGAGCTGCCCGGCATCCGCCGGGTCGAGATCGGCCTCGAGCTGATCACCGTCAAGCGCGCCTTCACCCTTGTCGAAGGGGGCGCCCTGTGACCACGCCCGCGCTCGCGATCCACCGCCTCGGCGTCGAGTTCCGCACCGGCGACGGCACCACGACGGCCGCGCGCGACGTCAGCATCGAGGTCCGGCCCGGCGAGATCCTCGCACTGGTCGGCGAGTCCGGCTCCGGCAAGAGCGTCAGCGCCCTGTCCGTGCTGGGACTGCTGCCGCCGACCGCCGTCCGCACCGGGCGCATCGAGGTCGGCGGCCGCGACGTCACTACGCCGGACGGGCCGACGCTGCGGCGGCTGCGCGGCCAGGACGTCGCCATGGTGTTCCAGGACCCGATGACGGCGCTCAACCCCGTCTTCACCGTCGGATCGCAGATCGTCGAGGCCCTCCGGCTGCACACCGACCTCAGCCGCCGGGCCGCGCGGGCGCGGGCCGTCGAGCTGCTCGGCCTGGTCGGGTTGCCCGACCCGGAGCAGCGGTTCGGGTACTACCCGCACCAGCTCTCCGGCGGGCAGCGGCAGCGCGCCATGATCGCGATGGCCATCTCGTGCGACCCGGCCGTCCTCATCGCCGACGAGCCGACGACGGCGCTCGACGTCACCGTCCAGGCGGAGATCCTCTCGCTGCTGCGCAGCCTGCGCGACCGGCTGGACTCCGCGATCCTCATCATCACGCACGACATGGGCGTCGTGGCCGACATCGCCGATCGCGTGGTCGTCATGCGCGACGGCGAGATCGTCGAGGAGGCACCGGTCGAGCAGCTGTTCGCACGGCCGGCGCAGCCCTACACCCGCGACCTGCTGGCCGCCGTGCCGTACCTGGGCCGGCAGGAGGTCCGGCCGCCGGCGGCGGTTCCGGCCGGCTCGCGGGGCGCGGCGCTCGAGCTGCACGACGTCGTCGTGGAATACCCGGGCGGGCTCGGCCGCCCGGCCTTCCGCGCCGTCGACGGGGTGTCGCTCACCGTGCCGCGCGGGCAGGTGCTCGGCCTCGTCGGCGAGTCGGGGTCGGGCAAGTCCACGATCGGCCGGTGCGTCGTCGGACTGCTGCGGGCGGCCTCAGGACGCGTGGTCGTCGACGGCCAGGACGTCACCAAGGCGTCGCGACGGCAGCTGCGCGCGCTCCGGCGCACGGTGGGCATGGTCTTCCAGGATCCGGCGTCGTCGCTGAACCCGCGTTATCCGATCGGCGACAGCATCGGCGAGCCCTTGCGCCTGGACGGACGGCCCAAGGCCGAGGTGGCGCAGCGGGTCACCGAGCTGCTCGACGGCGTCGAGCTGCCGGCCGCCTGGCGGCACCGCTACCCCCACGAGCTCTCCGGCGGGCAACGGCAGCGGGTCGGCATCGCCAGGGCCCTGGCCCTCGAGCCCGTCCTGCTCGTCGCGGACGAACCGACCAGCGCCCTCGACGTGTCGGTGCAGGCCAAGGTGCTCGAACTGCTCATGGAGCTGCAGGGCCGGCTGGGATTCTCGTGCCTGTTCATCAGCCACGACCTCGCCGTCGTCGAGCTGCTGGCCGGCCACATCGCCGTCATGCACCGCGGCACGATCGTCGAGCAGGGCACCAGCACCGAGATCCTGTCCGCGCCCGGCGCCGACTACACCCGGCGGCTGCTGGCGGCCGCGCCGGTCCCGGACCCGGTCGAGCAGCGCCGGCGGCGGGCCGAGCGCGAGCGGAGCGCCGCACCCGCCTGAGTCGTCAGGTGTGGTCGATGCCGGCGCGATCGAGGAGCTCGCTCAGCCCGACGCCGAGCGCCTTGGCGATGCGGATGAGCTCGATGACGTCGAGACGGCGGTCGCCGGACTCGAACAGCGACACCTTGCGCTGGGTCAGGCCGAGCCGCTCGCCGAGCTGCGCCTGCGTGAGATCGCGCTCCTCCCGCAGCTGCCGGATCGTGGCGTACAGCCGCTGGTACTCAGGAGCCCGGCTGTCGACCACCCGCCCATCCGATCGCCCTTGATCGAATAGCCAAAGTTTAGCTGGCGATATATCGTGCCCTCGTGGCCCCGCCGAAGACCCCGGTTCGGTACCGCGCACGCTGCCCCGTCTGCCCGTGGACCGGCCGCGAGTACACCCGCTACTCCCAAGCCGAGGACGCCGCCCGCGACCACGCCGAACGCACCGTCCACGACACCCATGTGATCGACCACTACGGCCTGCGCATCGCCGGCTCGACCATCCGCCCGGCCGACGAACGCACCTGAACCCCGGCCTTCGACCACCCCGGACCACCTCACGAAGTCCGACAAAAGTGGCGTATCCGAGCAAGAGCGATGTACATTCTGCATCCAGAACGCTGCCAGCCCCGCAGATGGCAACCGCTCCATAGGTCGTTCGAGAGCTGGCCCCCCAGACACGAGGGGGGACCATGTCCAGTCGTCAGCGTGCGCGTCACGCACACCGCGACAGTGGCCGCGGGCCGATGCTCCGCCGCCGTGGACTTCTCACAGCGGGCCTCGCCGTCGCGGCGAGCACCGCCTGGCCGGCGTCGAGTGCAGTGGGCGCAGAGGACGCACCGAACCTGAGCACGTCCCGTGCCATGGTCGCGGTGCCGCAGCCGACCGGGCGGCCGGTGTTCTTCTACTCGCCGCACCAGGACGACGAGACCCTCTTCATGGGTCAGATCATCGCCAGGCACGCCCTGGCCGGGCGCGAGGTCCATGTCGTCCTCGTCACCGACGGCCGCGCGTCCGCCGCCCGCCAGACGATCAACGGCACCGGGATCAACGGCTGGTGGAAGGACCGCCACTATCCCGAGCGCGAGGGCTACGCACCTCTGACGCAGCAGCAGTTCGTCGAGGCCCGGACCCGCGAGTTCGTCTCCGCTTGCGGACAGCTCGGCGTCTGGCCGCAGAACGTCCACGTCGAGGGTTACCACGACAGCACGCTGACTCCGGCCCAGGCCGCCAGCGTGTTCGAGAAGTACGACGCGCTCTACCCGACGGCCGGCCACTACACCATGTCGTGGGACGACACCACGACCGACCACCGGACCCTCGGCCAGGCACTGCGCACTCTCGCGCTCGCCAACGCGAAGAAGTGGAACGACGTCCGCTGGACGATCAAGCAGGAGAACGCGCACCGGGTGGCGGGGGCCAAGGCATACACGATGCCGAGCGACGTCAGGCTCCAGACGCAGGAACTGGCGCGGCGCGCTGCCAGGGCGTACGGCGCGTGGTGCCCGGCCTCCGGCTCGTTCGCCGTGGGCTACCACTCGGTGGGGCCGACGTACTTCCCGCGGGTCGAGAAGGGCGAGCCGAACTGGTACCACGGGAAGTGAGCGGGCATGCGAACGGCCGGTCAGGATGGAGCCTGACCGGCCGTGTGTAATGGTGGAGCCGCCTGTCGGAATCGAACCGACGACCTATTCATTACGAGTGAATCGCTCTACCGACTGAGCTAAGGCGGCACGTGCCCGGCGAACCGGGCACGGTGCACGAGTATAGGGCGTCCACCGCCCCGGAACCCAATCGGGCCCAGCGGCCCGGGCAACGTCAGAGGGCGTCGGTGGTGATGGGCGCACCGAGGGCGGAGTCGGCCACGAGCTGGTCCCAGCTGAGGTTCCAGTCGGCCATGCCGGGGTCGCCGCGCTGGAGCAGGTCCTCGGGGCCGCGGGTGGAGTTGGCGACGGTGACGATGTCGCCGTACTGCGCGAGCTGGAAGAACGTGGCGCCGTTGGCCGCGCTGAGGTTGATGCAGCCGTGCGACACGTTCTCAGAACCCTGGGAGCCCTCGGACCAGGAGGCGGAGTGGACGAAGGTGCCGCTCCAGGTGAGCCGGACGGAGTTCGGCACCTCGAGGTCGTAGTAGTCCGGGTGGGCCGGGTCGCAGGTGATGTTCGCGTTGCACGACGTCATCTGACGCGTCTCGAACTTCTCGAGCACGATGTAGGTGCCGTTGCGGGTGGCGAACTCGGGCGCCCCCAGGCTGGTGTCCCACGTGGCCGCGACGGTGCCGTCGACGCTGTAGGAGACGGTGTGGGTGGCGGCGTCGACGGTGGCGATCTGCGACTTGCCGACGGTGAAGTCGAGGTCGTACGCCCGCCCGCCCCAGAGGTCGGGCCCGGCCTGGACGCCGTTGAGGGCGAGGTCGAGCCGCACCTGGGTGCCCGACGGCCAGTACTCCTTGGGCCGGAAGTGCACCTCTTGCGAGCTCACCCAGTGCCACGTCCCCTCGACCTGCGGGTTCGACGCGACGTGCAGGGCCTGCTCGACGTTCTCGCGCTCGGTGACCTCTTGGTCGAACCGGATGGTGATGGGCGCGCCCACACCGACGACGGCGCCGTCGGCGGGCTGCATGCTCAACGTGAGCCGGTTCGCGTCGGGCACGGGGCCGACGGCGAAGGAGTCGGTGAGGGTGTGCTCGGCCCCGAGCGTGTCGGAGGCCACGACGGTGACGGCGTACGACGCGCCGGGGGTGAGCGCGGCCGCGCTCTGCCAGCTGCTGCCGTCGTCGCCGACCTGGCCCTCGACCGGCTCGCCGCCCTCGGGGGTGACCTCGACGGAGTCGATGGTGCCATGAGGAACGGTGAACGCCAGCGGCTGGCCGAACGCGACCTCGTCGGTGATGCCGTCGAGCCGCAACGCGGCACGCTGCGTCTTGGGACCCTCGGCCTGCGCGGTGGCGCCGTCGCCGGAACCACCGCCGTCGCCGTCGTCGGAACCGCTGCACGAGGTCAGCAGCATCGCCGCGCTCAGAACGAGCACGGCCCGGCGGATCGTCAGGCGAAGGCGCATCACTCCATTATCCGCATACGTCGCCGTGATTCACGAAGCGCAGCTGGTCCCCTCGTCGGGGACGGTCCCGGCCAGCAGGTACGCGTCGACGGCGTCGTCGATGCAGTGGCTGCCCGCGAGATAGGCCGTGTGCACCGTGGAGTCGAAGGTGAGCAGCACGCCCGACGACAGCTGCGCGGCCAGCGACTCCGCCCACTCGTACGGCGTGGCGGGGTCGCCGGTGGTGCCCACGACGAGGATCGGGTCGGCGCCCGGCGCGGTGACCGGCGGGTGCGGCGCCGGGGTGGCGGTGGGCGTCGCGGTGGGGTCGGCGGGGTCGCCGACGCCGGCCTCGGCCAGGCCCTCGGCGAGGGTGGTGCAGCCGAACCCGCCCCAGGCGAGGAACGGCCCGAACACCTGCGACACCGCGGTGAACTCCGCCAACCCGGCCTCCGCCTGCTCCGCGGTGGCCTGCTCGGGGTGGTCGAGGCAGTTCACCAGTCCGATGACCTCGTTGGCGTTGCCGTTGTAGGTGCCGTCGCTGTTGCGCTCGAGGTAGAGGTCGGCGAACGTCATGAGCAGCGTGCCGTCGTCCTCGGTGAGCGCGAGGTCGAGCGCCTCGTTCAGCGGCTCGTAGCCCTCGTCGGCGGTGAGGTACAGCGGCAGGATGATGCCGTAGAACGCCAGCGCCTCGGTGAGCGGCCGGTTCTCGTCGTCGGTGGCCAGCGGCTCCTCGTCGGCCCGCTGCAGCAACCCGGCGAGATTCGCCCGCGCTTCGCCCTCGGCCGAGCCCAGCGCGCAGGAGTCCTGGTCGAAGCACCAGGCCAGGAACGCCGACAGCGCGCGCTCGAAGCCGCGTGCCTGGCCGAGCCCCATGTCGTCGCCCGAGAGCGTGGGGTCGATGGCGCCGTCGAGCACCAGCCGGCCGACGCGGTCGGGGAACTGGTCGGCGTACAGCGCGCCGATGAACGTGCCGTAGGACTTGCCGAGAAAGTGCAGCTTCTCGTCGCCCAGGGCGGCCCGCAGCACGTCGAGGTCGCGGGCGACGTCGGCGGTGCCGATGTGCGGCACGAGGTCGCCGGAGCGGGCGGCGCAGCCGGAGGCGAGGTCGCGCGTCGACTCCTCCAGCGCGGTGATCTCGGCGTCGTCGTCAGGGGTGGCGTCGGCGGCGAGGTACTCGTCGAGGTCGGGGTCGTCGACGCAGTCGACCGGGGTGGACTGGGCGACGCCGCGCGGGTCGAAGCCGACGATGTCGTAGCGCTCGCGCACCTGGTCGGTGACGACGGACCCGGCCAGCTGCGCGTACTCGACACCGGAGGCGCCCGGGCCGCCCGGGTTGACCAGCAGCGAGCCGATGCGCTCCTCGCCGGTGGCGGGCGCCCGCAGCAGCGCCAGCTCGAGCGTCTCGCCGCCGGGGCCGGCGTAGTCGACGGGGACGGTGGCCGTGCTGCACTGGAAGCCCTCGCCGCAGTCGCGCCACTCGAGCGTCTGTGTGTAGAAGGTCGCGAGCTCCGGCTCGACGCCCTCGGTGGCGTCGGGCGCCGGCGTGGACCGGTCGGGAACGTCGGCGCGCTGCCCCTCGCGCTCGGGCTCGGCCGAGCAGCCGGCCGCGGCCGCGACGGCGAGCGCCATGAGGCCGGCCAGGGCACGCAGTCTCACAGGTTCTCCCCGTCGTCCTCGTACTCGGCCTCGATGTCGGGTGTGCGGCGCGCGCCCTGGGCCACGGCGCCCTCGTAGGCCTGCCGCGAACCGCAGACGCTCGCCTTGGGGCAGGCGACCCGGCGGCCGGTCTCGCGGTCGCGGACGTACACCGTCTCGGCCGGGACGTTGTAGGCGACGACGGTGCCCTCGACGCCGTCGTCGGTGGTGACGTCGCAGCCGACGGTCGGCACGCTGCGCTTGAAGTCCTGGTACAGCGGGTGCTCGTACTTGAGGCAGCACATGAGCCGCCCGCACGCCCCGGAGATCTTCAACGGGTTGAGCGGGAGGTCCTGGTCCTTGGCCATGCGCACGCTGACCGGCTCGAAGTCGGTGAGGAACGTCGAGCAGCAGGTGTCGCGCCCGCACGGGCCGATGCCGCCCTGCACGCGAGCTTCGTCGCGGGCGCCGAGCTGGCGCAGGTCGATGCGGGCCCGCAGCGTGCGGGCGAGGTCGCGCACCAGCTCGCGGAAGTCGACCCGGTGCGGCGCGCTGAAGTAGATGGTGACGAGCTGGTCGACGTCGTCGCGGGTGTCGACGTAGTCGACCCCGACGATCTTCATCGGCAGGTCGTGGTGCTTGATCAGCCGGCGGGCGGCCACCCGGACCTCGGCGCGGCGACGGCGGTTGCGCTCTTCGCGCTGCAGGTGCTTCTCGGTGGCCAGGCCGGCGCACACCGGCAACCCGCCGATGTCCTCGCTGACCCATTGCGGCGCCCACACGCACTCGGCGACCTCGGGACCGTCGTCCGTGGGGACGAGGACCTTGTCGCCGACGCGTGGGGTGTGCTCACCCGGGTCGAGGTAGTAGAGCCTCCCGTACCGGGTGAAGGCCACTGCCATCACCATGCCCACGGACCCAGCCTAAGGTGTCGCGCCACCCGGCAGCGCATCGCGACCGCCGCACCGCGGACGCGAGGGCGCCGGCACCCCCGCAGGGGTACCGGCGCCCGCCGTCCGTACTCGGTCGTCCTCGGTGCCGTCAGGCTGTGCGCCGGCGGACGGCGTACCCGGCGGCGCCGGCCAGCAGCAGCGCGCCGGCCGTGAGCATCAGCGTCGCGGCACCCGCGCCGGTGTCCGGCAGCTCGCCGCCGTCGGCGCCGGACTCGTCCGCGCCGTCGTCGCCCGCACCGTCGTCGGCGCCGTGGTCGTCGCCGCTCTCGGCAGCGCCGTCGTCGGTCCCGTTCTCGTCCGCACCGGACTCGCCGGACCCGGACTCGCCGGACCCGGACTCGTCGGACCCGGACTCGTCGGACCCGGACTCGTCCGAGCCGCTGTCGTCGCCGCCGTCGTCCGAGCCGTCCTCGGCACCGTCCTCGTCGCCGCCGGGGCCGCCGTCGGCCTCGTCGATCCGGTAGAACGTGGTCGAGCCGGAGACCTCGTTGCCGATGGCCAGGAGCGCGGTGCCCTCGATCGGCGACACGTCGGCCGGGATGAACTCCAGGCCCTCGGGCCCGAGGTCGCCGGCGTCGGCCAGCGCGCCGCCGTCCTCGACGGAGACCGCGAAGTCGCGGTTGTTGACGTACGTGACGAACTCGACCGCGTCGGGCGCGGTGATGTCGAAGACGACCACGCCGCCGACCCGCTCGAAGCCGACGAACGCGTAGGTGCTGTCGCCGACCGTGCCGATGGCCAGGCCCTCGGGCTCCGGGCCCTTGTCGTCGCTGCGGCCCTCGAGGTTGGACTCGGAGTGGTTGGAGTTGAAGAACTCCGGCAGCGCCTCGGCCGTCAGCTCCTCGAACTGGGCGCCGGAGTCGAAGATCTGCCCGCCGGCCGTGCTCCAGATCGAGAACGAGCGGCCGCCGTTGGCGTACAGCGTCTCGTAGCAGGTGCCGTCGCCGGACAGTCCGTCGGCCGTGGTGATGTTCAGCCGGCCGAGCGCCTCGTCGGCGGTGAGGTCGGCGAGGTCCTCGCAGACCGGCAGCAGGCCGTCCTCGCCGAGGTCCTTGACCCGGGCGACCTCGGAGTAGCCCTCCCAGTCACGGGTGTCGCCCTCGTTCGCGGTGACGAGGTAGGGCACGCCGTTCGCGACGTAGGAGCCGATCGCGTCGGGCTGGTACAGGCCCTGGACCGGCCAGTTGCCGAGGTTGATGCCGCCGTCCTCGTCGGACGGGTCGAGCTCGTTGCCCGGCTGGCTCCAGTCCTTGGTGCCCAGCGCATGGATCGCGGTGACCTCCGCGCCGGCGAGGTCGACCTCGGCGAGCGCGTTGGCCTCCTGCAGGGTGACGAAGGCCCGGTCACCGACGACGGTGATGTACTCGGGCTCGAGGTTCTCGGAGACGGGGAACTCCGGGATGCCGGTGCCGGCGTCCTCGCGGCCGCCGTAGATGCGCACGCCCTCGGGCAGCTCCAGCGAGCCGCCCTCCTCGAACGCGTGGAAGTCCGCGATCGCGACGTCGCCCTGGGCGGGCGCGTCGAGCGCGTCCGGCACGTCGATGACGGCGACCGACCCCTCGGGGTCGACGGAGTAGTCCTCGGCCGGCTCGCCCTCGTTCGCGACCAGCAGCTGCGAGCCGTCGGGCGTGAACGTCACCATGTCCGGCAGCGCGCCGACGCGGACCGCGCCGATCGGGGCGCCGTCCTCGCTGCGCGCGTCGAAGAAGACGACCCAGCCGTTGCCGACCTTGTCGCCTGCCTCGACGGCGATGGCGCCCAGGCCGTCGGCGCGCACGTCGACGGAGTTGGCGACGGCGTCGCCGGGCACCGTCGACTCGTCGGCGGAGCCCACGCCCGCGGTGGGCACGTCGAACAACTTCACCGGCGCCGCCGGGTCGGACACGTCGAGCACCTCGACCAGCGCCTGCGCGGCGTTGATGACGATCAGGCGCTGCGAGCCGGCGTCATAGCCGACGATCTCCGAGGCACCCTCGTCGAAGATCCCGGTCTCGTAGGTGCCGATCGGCGCGAGCTCGAGTGCCGCGCCGGGCGCGGAGTGCGAGATCGGCTCGTCGACGATGCCGGCGCTCGCCGGCAGCGCGAACGCACCGGCCAGTGCCAGGCCCGCCGTCGCGGCGGTGGCGGCACGGACGTGCGATGGACGCGGTCGGGTCACCAGGGCCCCCTTGTATGAACGATGCAGCGTGTGCATGACAGACGACCGCGCAGACGCTAGGGGGTCCGGGTGTCCGGAAGACATCCGGACGGTGAACGGGGCGGGGGTGCGGCTCAGCCGGCGGCCAGCCGGCGCAGCGCCTCGGCCCGGACCCCGGCGACGGCGTGCGGCGCGGCGAGCGGGTCGAGAACGTCGCCGAGCGCCCGCGCGGCGACGATGATCGCGGCCGGTTCGACGGCCGCCGGGACGGTGCCGGCCAGCCCCGGCGGCGCGGGCAGGTCGGCGTTCTCGACGCTCACCGCGCCGAACCCCGGATAGTCGACGTCCAGCTCGGCCGCGTAGAGCTGCCAGACGCAGGTCCGAGCCTCGTGCAGCGACTCGACGGCCCGCCACACCCGGCCACGGCCCGCGTGCTTGGCGGTGTCGGCCAGCGCCCACCAGCCCAGGAACGCCCACTCGCGGCGCTGCTGGCTGGTACTGGTCAGCGCCGACGGCGTGAACGGCTCGGCCAGGTGGCCGGACCGGTCGAACACCGGCCGCGACCCCGGCGCCAGCCCCGGCCGGCTGTCGGCCGGCATGACGACCAGGCTGAGCTGCCGGCCGTCGGCGTACTGCAGCACCAGATGGTCGGCCGGCTTCTCGGGACTGCCGAGATGCTGGATCAGCTCGTCGGCGACGACGGCGTACTCGCGGGCCGCGGCCAGCGCGGCGTCGCGGCGCTCGTCGTACGTGGCGCCGTGGAGCACGACCCCCAGGCCCGCGTCGACGTCGGACACGAGGTCGCCGGCACCGCGGCCCAGTGACCCGGCCAGCTCGACCCAGTCGCACCACGGGGTGCGCTCGGCCCACTCGGCGAGGGCGTCGACGATCTTCCACGGGTCGGCGGCGGCGTCCATCGGACGACCCTAACCGGCCGCTGCCGCCGTCGCTGCGCGGGAGTCAGCCCTCGCGCAGCGCCAGCGCCATGGCCTCGAGCTGCAGCAGCGGCAGCGCGTTGGCCTGCAGCGCCTCGCGCGCCGCGACCACGGCCTCCATGCGGCGCAGCGTGGCCGCGGGCGAGCCGGACCGGGCCAGGCGGTCGATGGACGGGCGCATCTCCTCGTTGACGAGCTCGGTGCGCACGCCCAGCTGCAGCATGATGACGTCGCGGTAGAGCGCCAGAACGTCGACCAGCGCTCGGTCGATGGAGTCGCGCTGGACCCGGGTGCGGCGCAGCTTCTGCTCGCGCTCGAGGTCTTTGACCGCGGCCTCGATGTTGCGGGGCTTGCGGCCGGTGGTGCCGGCGCCGAGGGCCTTGCGCAGCTCGTCGACCTCGCGTTCGTCGAGGGCGTCGCAGTGCTTCTCGGCATCGGCCTTGGCGGCCTCGACGAGGTTGGCGGCGGCGTCGAGGCACTGGCGGATGTCGGCGAGGTCGAACGGCAGCCGGAGCACCTCGGCGCGGCGCTCGCGCACCTCGGCGTCGGTGGCAAGCGCCCGGGCCCGGCCGACGTGGCCCTGAGAGGCGCGGGCGGCGAACTCGGCGGTCTCCAGATCGACGCCCTCGGAGGCGACGAGGTGCCGGGCGACGTCGGCGTAGGGCGGCGTGCGCAGGTTGACGACCCGGCAGCGCGACCGGATGGTCGGCACGATGTCTTCGGCCGTGGGCGCGCAGAGCATCCACACCGTCCGCTCGGGCGGCTCCTCGACCGACAGCAGCAGGGCGTCGGCGGCGTCCTCGCCGAGGCGGTCGGCGTCTTCGACCACGACGACCTGCCAGCGGCCGCGGGCCGGTCGCAGCGCCGCCCGCGGGACCAGTTCGCGGACCTGGCTGATGCGGATGTTCAGGCCCTCGGTGACCAGCGACGCGACGTCGGGATGGGTGCGGGCGCGAACGTCGGCGCACTCGGAGCACTGGCCGCAGCCGCCGGTGGGGCACTGCAGCGCGGCCGCGAACGCCCGGGCGACGACGGACCGGCCCGACCCGGGCGGCCCGGTGAACAGCCAGGCGTGCGTCATGGCCCCGCGCGGCCCACCCCGCAGGTAGCCCGCGGCGTCGGCGACGGTGCGCTGCAGCGAGGGCACGACGGTCTGCCCGACGACGGCGTCCCAGACGGTCATGCGCGGATCACTTTGTCCACTGCGACGGCGATGTCGGCGGCCACCTCGGCGGGCGGGCGGCCGGCGTCGACCACGAGATAGCGGTGCGGCTCGGCCGCGGCGAGCTCGAGGAACGCCCGCCGGACCCGCTCGTGCAGGTGGTCGGGCTCGCGCTCGATGCGGTCGACGTAGCCCTGGCGACGCACCCGCTCGGCCCGCGCCGCCTCGTCGAGGTCGAGCACGACGGTGAGGTCGGGCAGCAGGCCCTCCGTCGCGAAGCGGGAGATGGCCGCGATCTCCTCGCGACCGAGCCCGCGGCCCTCGCCCTGGTAGGTGACGGAGGAGTCGATATAGCGGTCGACCAGCACGACGGCGCCGCGATGGAGCGCCGGGCGGACGACGTGGGCGACGTGGTCGGCGCGGTCGGCCGCGAACAGCAGCGCCTCGGCGCGCGGGTCGAGGTCGCCGCCGTCGAGCACGATGGAGCGCACCTGCGGCCCGATGCGGGAGTCGCCCGGCTCGCGGGTGACGACGACGTCGCGTCCCTGCGCGCGCAGATGGTCGGCCAGCAGCGCCTGCTGGGTGGTCTTGCCGACGCCGTCGCCGCCCTCGAAGGCGACGAACAGCCCTCGCGGTCCGGTCACGCCGTCAGCCTAGTGAACGGCACCGACAACGCGGGTCCGCGGCCTGCGAACAGCCGATGGCCGACTGCCGGGTCCGGGGCGGGATGAGTCCTACGAGGGAGGGGAAACGCGGGTCTGCCCTACCACCGTCCCTGAGTTCGACCCTGAGAGTCCCCTGAGATCGGTTCCGCGCCATTGCCCAGGCCACGGTAGGAACTGAGGGTGGAGTCCATGGACCTGCTGTCGTTCGTGGCCGTGCCCGCGCTCGCCTACCTCGTGATCGCGGCGTTCGTGGCCATCGACGCGGTGGTGCCGGCGTTCCCGGGCGAGGTGCTCGTCATCTCCTCCGGCGCACTGGCCGCCGCCGGTCACCTGAACGTCGCGTGGTCCATCGCCGCGGCCACGCTCGGAGCGCTCGCGGGCGACCTCGCGGTCCACGGCATGAGCCGCCGCGCGCTCCCCCGGATGCTGGAGCGGTTCGGCGTCGGCCGGCGACTCAAGGCGCGGATCGCCCGGGCACACGAGCGCATGGGCTCCACCAGCGCGGCGGCGATCATCGCGGCCCGGTTCATCCCGCTCGGCCGCACGACGGTGGCCGCCGCGGCGGGCGTGGCGGGCATCGGCCGGCGCCGGTTCGCGGCGATCGCGTTCGCCGGCGGGCTGCTGTGGGCGAGCTGGACGGTCGGGCTCGGCTACGTCACGGGCACCGTCACCGACGCGCCGCTGTGGCTGCAGGTGGCCATCGGCGCGGCGGTCGGCATCGTGGTGGGCGTCTGGGTGGGCGCGGCGCACACGGTGATCCGCACCCGGCGCCGCATGAGCGAGCGGGCCCGCGCCGCCGAGGCCGCCGCCGACTCCCGGGACGAGCCGTCCCCGTCACGAACCGCCGAACTGGTCGCCTGAGTCGCTCGGCCCGCCGAAGTGACCAACCACGCCGGACGTGGGGGACGGCGACCGGCGTCAGGAACCGTCGGGGCGGGGCAGGCGCTCGCGCATGACACCGGGGC
>NZ_SMKL01000080.1 GCF_004348545.1 Jiangella ureilytica
GCCACCGCCACGACGCCCGCCCCGAGCGCGTCGGTCACCAGCGCGCACAGCACACCCGCGACGATCGCGTTCACCGCCGACACGAAGAACGCCGCGCTGCCCAGCACCTGGCTCGCGTTGCGGCGCACGATCATGCCGTAGGTCCGGTCGATGCCGGCGAGGTCGTCGGTGGTCCCCGCGACCAGGTGCGCCTCGATGCCCGGGTCCAGAGCGACGTAGGCGGCGCGCAGCCGGTTCATCCCCAGACCAGCGCCAGGTCGTCCGTCGACGCGTTGTAGACGCGCACCGCCGTCAGGGTGCCGAGCAGCAGCACGATCGCGGCCAGCCCGATGGCCAGTCCCTGGAACCGGGCGCCGAAGCCGGACGCCTGTGCGACGAGCGCCAGCGCCACGATCGCCGCCGACGACACCGTCAGGTGGATCGTGATGCGGCCCATCACCTCCGACCACGTCTGGCTGCGGGTCGCGAGCAGGCTCCAGTGCTCCGTGGCGAGAAGCTGCGCCCGTACGTGTCCCGGCTGCGCCGGTGCCGCGCCGACCTGCGACGAGAGTTTCATGGCCATGTGATCCCCTCCGATCCACATGGTCCTCCCGGCTGCCGCCGCCCGCTAGGGTCGTGGGGTGCTGAGAGTCGGGCTGACGGGTGGGATCGGGGCCGGCAAGTCGGTGGTGGCGCACCGCCTCGCCGAGCGGGGTGCGACGGTCATCGACGCGGACCTGCTGGCGCGCGAGGTGGTCGAGCCGGGGACGCCGGGGCTGGACGCCGTCGCCGCGGAGTTCGGGCCGGGGGTGCTGACGCCCGACGGCGCCCTCGACCGGCCGGCGCTCGGGAAGGTCGTCTTCGCCGACGACGACCGCCGGCAGGCGCTGAACGCCATCGTGCACCCGCTGGTCGGACGGCGGCGGCAGGAGCTGGTCGCGGCCGCCGGGCCCGACGCCGTCGTCGTCGAGGACATCCCGCTGCTGGTCGAGAACCGGTACGAGGCCGGGTTCGCGCTGGTCGTGGTCGTGCACGCGCCGGAGGAGGAGCGGCTGCGGCGGCTGGTCGACGACCGCGGCATGACGCCGGCCGACGCGCTGGCCCGCATCCGGGCGCAGGCGACGGACGACCAGCGGCGGGCCGCGGCGGACGTCTGGATCGACAACTCCGGCCCGCTCGTGGACACCGAGGCCGCCGTCGACGACCTGTGGTCGCAGCGGCTGGTGCCGTTCGAGGCGCACCTGCGCGCCGGAACCCGGGCGCCGCGGCCGCCGCACGCGATCCTCGCCGACCCCGACCCGGCCTGGCCCGAGCAGGCCAGGCGGCTGCTGGAGCGGATACGGCGCATCGCGGGGGACCGGCTGATCCGCGCCGACCACCACGGCTCGACATCAGTGCCCGGACTGCCGGCGAAGGACGTCGTCGACGTGCAGCTCGTGGTCGCGGACCTCGAGACGGCGGCGGCGCTGGCCGGCGGGCTGGCCGACGCCGGGCTGGTCCGGCTGCCCGACCGCTGGTTCGACGTCGACCGCGACGGCGCCGAGCGCGACAAGGCGCTGGCGTGCAACGCCGACCCCGGCCGCCCCGTCAACTGCCACATCCGCCCGGTCACGTCGCCGACCTGGCGCGACGCCCTGCTGCTGCGCGACTGGCTGCGCGCCCACCCCGACGCGGTCGCCGAGTACGCCGCGCTGAAGCGCGACCTCGCCGCCCAGCCGCACGACACCATCGACGAGTACGCCACCCGCAAGACGCCCTGGATCAAC
Source organism: Jiangella ureilytica (assembly GCF_004348545.1). Classification (GTDB taxonomy): domain Bacteria; phylum Actinomycetota; class Actinomycetes; order Jiangellales; family Jiangellaceae; genus Jiangella; species Jiangella ureilytica. The sequence continues at coordinate 1,746 of NZ_SMKL01000080.1, forward strand.
GCCGCCCTCGCCCGCGCCGACCGCTGGGCCGAGCAGACCGCTTGGCAGCCCTGACCTGCTCCTTCGTGGTGGGAATGATCACGTTCACCACGAAGTCCCGTGTCGCACTACGCCTGCGATCGTGGTGAGGCGCGAGGAATCCTGGTGATGCAGCGGCGTCAGGGGAGCGGGCGGTAGGAACCGCGGCCGGCGCCGGGCGGCGCGAGGCCAGGCCGCGGCTCGCCGCTACGCCGCGCCCGGCCGGGCCCGATCCCGTCGTCGCCCTGCCCGCCGTCTCCGGCCGCATCGTCCGCGCCGCTGCCGAGCAGGCTCCGGGTCAGTGCCTCGGTGTCGCCGAGCAGCTCGTCCAGCGCGGCGGCCAGGTCGGCGTCGCCCGGCGGATGGCCAGCATCGGCCGCCGTCAGGACCGCCCGCCGCATGAGCTCCTTCGCGAACGACGCCGTCGTCCCCTCGGACCGCTCCGCCGCAGCGTCGAGCGACGACGGCGCGAACGGCAGGTCGCGCGCGTACAGCCGGTTCAGACGCCGCCGCGCCGCCACGTCGGGCAGCGGGATCTCGACGGCGAGGTCGACCCGGCCGGGCCGCTGGGCCAACGCCGGCTCGAGCAGGTCGACGTGGTTGGTGGTGAGGACGAACGCGACGTCGGCGTCGTCGGCCAGCCCGTCGAGCGCGTCGAGCACCTCGAACAGCAGCGGCTGCGGGCCGGCGGAGTAGCTGCGGTCCTCGGCGATGAGGTCGCAGTCCTCGAGGACGACGACGGCCGGCTCGAGCGCGCGGGCGGTCTGCGCCGCGACCTGAATCAGCCGCAGCGCGTGCCCGGACAGCACGATGACCGTCGTACCGGGGCTGACCGACATGAGGTACCTGACGGTGTGCGTCTTGCCGGTGCCGGGCGGGCCGAAGAGCAGGATGCCGCGCTTGAGGTGCTGGCCGGCGGTGCTGAGCGCCTCGCGGTGCCGGGCGACGCCGGTGAGGTGCCGCTCGACCTTCGCCAGGACGCCGTCGGGGAGGACGACGTCGCCGGCGCTCAGCCCGGGCCGGCGGAGGAAGGTGACCGAGCCGTTGCTGGCGCCGAACTCGGCCGAGGCGAACGTCACCACCTGCCCGCGCAGCACGCTGTGCTCGGCCATGAGCCGGCGCACCTCGTCGAGGAGGGGCGGCACGACGGTGTCGGCCGCGGCCAGCACCTCGAGCTCGGGGAGCTCGCGGCCGAACTGCGGCTGGGCGTCGCGCTGCAGGACCACCACCGGCACGCCGTCGTACGAGAGCAGGTGCAGGCCGAACGAGACGACCTGGCGGCTGGAGTCGGGCCCGGTGGGGACGCGGGCGTAGTCGACCGGGCCGACGGGGAACATGCGGTGGATGCCGGCGTTCTCGACGATCTCGGCCAGCCCCGAGTGCCGCCGCTGCATGCCGCCGCCCACGCCGACGAGCTGCCGGCCGCCGTGGCGCCGGGCCAGCACCTCGAGCGCGACGTCGGCGTCGGCGAAGCGCAGCGGCGACAGCTGCTCGGTGACCACGGGCAGCGACCGGGGCTCGACGCCCAGGTGTGCCCGGAGCACGGGCAGCAGCGGCTCGGCGGTGTCGCCGGACTCGTCGCGGACCTGCTGCACGACCTCGTTCATGAAGGTGCGGAAAGTGGTCAGAAACCTGCGGGTCTCGTCGTCCATCGCTGCGAGCCTAGCCGGGTGCCGGCCGCCGGGTCCCGGCCGGCCCGGAGTCCGGCGAGGGCAGGGAACAGCCGCAGGGTCGGACTCTGTCGGTGCGACCGCATACTCTCGGTGTCATGCGTGCGGCAGGTGAGATCACTCGGACGGTGGCGCCCTTCAAGGTCGTCAGCGAGTTCGAGCCGTCCGGCGACCAGCCGGCGGCCATCGACGAGCTCGAGCGGCGCATCCGTGCGGGCGCCAAGGACACCGTGCTGCTCGGCGCCACCGGCACGGGCAAGAGCGCGACGACGGCCTGGCTCATCGAGCGGCTGCAGCGGCCGACGCTGGTCATGGTGCCGAACAAGACGCTGGCCGCCCAGTTCGCCAACGAGCTGCGCGAGATGTTCCCCAACAACGCCGTCGAGTACTTCGTCTCGTACTACGACTACTACCAGCCCGAGGCCTACGTCCCGCAGAGCGACACCTACATCGAGAAGGACTCCTCCATCAACGAGGAGGTCGAGCGGCTCCGGCACTCGGCCACGTGGTCGCTGCTGACCAGGCGCGACGTCATCGTGGTGGCGACGGTGTCGTGCATCTACGGCCTGGGCTCGGCCGACGAGTACCTCCACCGCATGGTGCACCTCAAGGTCGGCGACGAGAAGAACCGCGAGGGCCTGCTGCGCGAGCTGGTCGACGTCCAGTACACCCGCAACGACCAGAACCTCACCCGCGGCACCTTCCGGGTCCGCGGCGACACCCTCGAGATCATCCCGATGTACGACGAGCTGGCGCTGCGGGTCGAGTTCTTCGGCGACGAGATCGAGCGCATCATGACCATGCACCCGCTCACCGGCGAGGTCATGCGCGAGGAGCGCGAGACCTACGTCGCACCGGCCACCCACTACGTGTCCGGCCGCGCGCGCATGGAGCGGGCCATCGTCGGCATCGAGGCCGAGCTCGAGGAGCGGCTGGCCGAGTTCGAGCGGCAGGGCAAGCTGCTCGAGGCCCAGCGGCTGCGCATGCGCACCACCTATGACATCGAGATGATGCGCGAGGTCGGGTTCACGTCCGGCATCGAGAACTACTCGCTGCACATGGACGGCCGCCAGCCGGGGTCCGCGCCGAACTGCCTCCTCGACTACTTCCCCGAGGACTTCCTGCTGGTCATCGACGAGTCGCACGTCACCGTGCCGCAGATCGGCGGCATGTACGAGGGCGACATGAGCCGCAAGCGCACGCTCGTCGACCACGGGTTCCGGCTGCCCAGCGCCATGGACAACCGCCCGCTGCGGTTCGAGGAGTTCCTCGAGCGCATCGGCCAGACGATGTACCTGTCGGCCACGCCGGGCCCGTACGAGCTCGACAAGGTCGACAGCGTCGTCGAGCAGATCATCCGCCCGACCGGCCTGGTCGACCCCGAGGTGGTGGTCAAGTCCACCAAGGGCCAGATCGACGATCTCATCCACGAGATCCGGCTGCGCATCGAGCGCGACGAGCGGGTCCTCGTCACCACGCTCACCAAGAAGATGGCCGAAGACCTCACCGACTACCTGCTCGAACGCGGCATCCAGGTGCGCTACCTGCACAGCGAGGTCGACACCCTGCGCCGGGTCGAACTGCTGCGCGAGCTGCGGATCGGCGAGTTCGACGTGCTGGTCGGCATCAACCTGCTCCGCGAGGGCCTCGACCTCCCCGAGGTGTCATTGGTCAGCATCCTCGACGCCGACAAGGAAGGGTTCCTCCGCTCCGGCACGTCGCTCATCCAGACCATCGGCCGCGCGGCCCGCAACGTGTCCGGCCAGGTGCACATGTACGCCGACACCATCACGCCGTCCATGCAGAACGCGATCGAAGAGACCAACCGCCGGCGCGAGAAGCAGGTCGCCTACAACCGCGAGCACGGCATCGACCCCACCCCGCTGCGCAAGCGCATCAGCGACATCACCCAGATGCTGGCCCGCGAGGACGCCGACACCGAGGCGCTCATCGGCGGCTCCGGCCGCGCCGCGAGCCGCGGCAAGTCTCCGGTGCCGGGGGTCCGGGCCAGCGTCGGCAGCGCCGGCAAGCACGCCGCCGACCTCGCCGGCATGCCCGCGGCCGACCTCGCCGGGCTCATCCAGCAGCTCAGCGACCAGATGCGCGCCGCGGCGGCCGAGCTGCAGTTCGAGCTGGCCGCCCGGCTCCGCGACGAGATCTCCGAGCTCAAGCGCGAACTGCGCGGCATGCACGAGGCCGGCGTCGGCTGACACCACCTGCCGGGGCCGGCTGCGGCTGCCGTGACGGCCGGGGAGCAGTGGGCATCGCCGCGTCGGACGCGCCGCCGCGCCCCGGAGGGCGAGCGGCTGGGAACGGCGGTGCGTCGGTGTCCGCGGATTCACCCGGTGGTGGCGACACCGGGTGGGTCGGGTGCTGGGCAGTGGTTCGCCGAGGACGCCGGCGGGCGTTCTCCGGTCGTGTCGGTACGCCCTGCAGATCATCGGCGGCGGACGGGAACGGCGTGGCGATGCTGCGGCGAACGGGTGGCCTCGGAGTCGCCCTGGCGACCGCGACGTCGCACCGTTGCCGGTTGCCCTCGACCCGGGACGCTAGGGTGTCCGGCGATACCCGACGAACCGGGCGGAGGCCGGCAGCCATGAGAGGCGGCAGGCGCTGATGCTCACCGTACTGGGTGCCTCCGGCGACGAGGACCGCGTCTACGGGCAGTTGGTGTCGATGGTCTCCGCGACGGGAGCCGAGCTCGCCGCGGCCACCGGGCTGGACGCGGCGGCCGTCGACGCCGCGCTCGCCGGGCTCGAGGCGCGCGGCCTGGCCGGCCGGACCACCGACCTGCCGGTGCGCTGGGTCGCGGCCTCGCCCGGTGTCGTCGAGGCGATGATCGCCGAGCGGCTGAGCGAGCTCCGCTCGGCGCAGCAGACGCTGGACCGGCTGGCCGCCCAGCACCGCACCAACGCGCTGACCAGGGAGGCCTCGGGAGTCTTCGAGATCGTCCGGGGCGCCGAGGCGCTGCGGCAGACCGCGATGAACCTGTTGGCGGCGGCCCGGTTCCAGGTGCTCAACCTCGTCAAGCCGCCGATCATCGCCGTCCGCAGCGAGGAACGCGTGCAGCCGGGCCCGTCGGTGCGCGGCCGCACGGTGTTCGAGACCGAGGCGCTCGAGACCCCGGGTGCCCTGCAGGCGGTCCGCGCTGGCCTGCGCGACGGCGACCAGGTTCGCGTCCACACCAGGCTGCCGGTGAAGATGCTGGCCATCGACCGCGCGGTGGCCATGCTGCCGATGGCGCGCGACGACACCACACCGGTCGGCGTGCTGATCCGCCGCGGCGCGGTGCTCGACGCCCTGCTCGAGCTGTTCGACTTCGTCTGGGCGACCGCCGTCCCGCTGCACGTCGACAGCGAGAACTCCCCGCCGCCGCGAGAACCATTCCTCGACGCCGACGACCGGCGGCTGCTGTCGCTGCTGCTCTCCGGGCTGACCGACGAGGCCATCGCCGCCCACCGCGGCACCAGCACCCGTACCGTCCAGCGCAAGGTGCAGGCGCTCATGAACCGCGCCCAGGTGCGCACCCGCATGCAGCTGGCCTGGGAGGCCTCGCGCCGCGGCTGGGTCTGACCCGTCTGCCGGCGACCGCGTGTCGTCTCTGTGACATTGGCACACAGTCGCCGCCGCCAGCCGTTGAGTTCGGTTTCGCCGCCTTCGTACGGTGACGCCCTGGCTCCCGCCCCCAGGAGGACGTTGTGAGAGGTGTCATCGCCACCGCGGCCGTCGTCGCCCTGACCGCCGGCGGCGCCGCGGCGGTCGCGGCCCCCACTCCGGCACCACCCCCGCCGGCCGGTGCCCCGGCGGCCACCCCGGCCGTGACGAGCGGACCCGCCGCCCGACCGGCCGCGGACCCCGTCGTCATCACGCTGATCACCGGCGACCGCGTCGTCTATGCCGACACCGGCGGCGCCCGGCCGGACGTCAGCGTCGAACCGGCGCCGGACAGCGGCACCCGCGAGATGGTGATGACCGTCGGCCCGGACGGTGCCGTGCTCGTCGTGCCGGACCAGGCACAGCCGCTGATCACTGCCGGCGTGCTGGACGAGCGGCTGTTCGACGTGCGGTACCTGGCCGAGAACGGCTACGCCGACCTCGACACCATCCCGCTGATCGTCACCTACGCCGACGGCGCCCGGCTCGCCCAGCGGGCCGCGGCCCTCCCGGCCGTCGCCGATGTCACGCCGCTGACCAGCATCGACGGCGTCGGACTCGAGGTCGGCACGGAGGCGGCGGCCGACTTCTGGCGCCAGTTCGCGCCCGGCACCCGCGCCGGCCGCTCGGCCGCGGCCGCCGGGATCGCCGCGATCGCCGGGGTCGAGAGGGTCTGGCTCGATGCGAAGGTCGAGGCGAGCCTCGACGACAGCCGCCCCCAGATCGGCGTGCCCGAGGCGTGGGAGAACGGGTTCACCGGCGAGGGCGTCCGGGTCGCGGTCCTCGACACCGGGTACGACACCGGCCACCCGGACCTCGCCGGGCAGGTCGTCGGGTCGCACAGCTTCATCGAGGGCGAGACCGTGCACGACGGCCACGGCCACGGCACCCACGTGGCCTCGACGGTCGCGGGCACCGGGGCCGCGTCGGACGGCCGGTACACCGGCATCGCGCCGGGCGCGGACCTGCTCATCGGCAAGGTGCTCAGCGACGAGGGATCCAGCTTCGGCTCCGAGGTCATCGACGGCATGGAATGGGCCGTCGAGCAGGGCGCCGACGTCGTGAACCTCAGCCTCGGCTCGTTCCCCACCAACGGGCAGGACCCGCAGAGCCAGGCGCTGAACCGGCTCAGCGCGGAGTCCGGGACCCTGTTCGTCGTCGCCGCCGGCAACTTCGGGCCGGGCAGCCAGACGGTGACGACCCCGGCGGCGGCAGACGCGGCGCTGGCCGTCGGTGCCGTCGACGGCGAGGACGCGATGGCCGGCTTCTCCAGCCGCGGCCCCCGGGTCGGCGACCACGCGATCAAGCCGGAGATCACGGCGCCGGGCGCGGCCATCGTCGCCGCGCGCTCGGCGGGGACGACCGGAGGCGTCCCGGTGGGGGAGTACTACCTGGCCAACGCGGGAACGTCGATGGCCAGCCCGCAGGTCGCCGGCGTCGCGGCGCTGGTGCGGCAGCGGCACCCGGACTGGGACGCCGGGCAGCTGAAGGACGCGCTGATGAGCACGTCGCTCGACCTCGGCCACGGCCTCTACGAACAGGGCAGCGGCCGGGTCGACGCCGCCGCCGTCACCGCGAGCGACCTCGTCGCGACGGGCAAGGCCGAGCTCGGCGTGCACCCGTTCCCGCGCGACGGCGCCGCCCCCCGCACCGTCCCCGTCACCTACACCAACAGCGGCGGCACCGACCTGCGCCTCGACCTGACGCTGGACGTCGCCGACCAGTCCGGGGACGCCCCGGCGGCCGGGACGCTGACGGTGTCGCCGGCCACGCTGACCGTGCCCGCGGGCGGGACCGCCACCGCCGCCGTCACCCTCGACCCGGCGGGCAGCGCGGCCGGGTCGTACACCGGGCACCTGCGCGCCACCGGCCCCGGCGACGTCGCGGCGGCGACGGCGCTCGCGTACGTCACCGACGGACCGGCGTACGACCTCACCGTCGGGCTGACCGGCCGGCTCGGAGCCACCCCGGCGCGGGCCAACGTCGTCGTCGTGAACCAGGACGACCCGCGCCTGTACTACACGTCCGAGACCTCGTACGAGGCCGACGCGATGACGTTCACCGTCCCGGCCGGCGACTACAGCGTCTACGGCACCGTCGCGACGGCCGACCCCGGCGGCGGGTACACCGATCTCAGCAGTGACCTGTTCGCCCTGACCGAGGTGGGCGTCGACGGCGACACCACCGTGACGGTGGACGCCCGCGACGCCGTCGACATCGAGTTCGAGGTCGCCGACGAGCCGCGGCCCACGGAGCCGACCCAGATCACCACCAACCTGTACCGCACCGCGGCCAACGGGATCCTGGTCGCCATGGGCGCGCTGGCGGACCGGTCCACGTCGACGACGGTGTACGGCGCCATCCCGGCGCCCGAGCCCGCCGAAGGCGAGCTGACCATGACGACGGTCACCACGCTGCGCGAGCCGCTCATCCGGGCGGCGGCCGGCTCGGACCCGGTGTCCGCGGTGACGCCGCGCTACACCGGGCGGTTCGACGGACGGCGGACGGCGCCGCTGGTCGACGTCGGGACCGGCACCGCCGAGGAGTACGCGGCCGCCGACGTGGCGGGCGCGGTCGTGCTGGTCGAGGGCGACCCGTCGTGGGCGGAGGACCAGGCTCGGCTGGCCGAGGCGCACGGCGCGACCGCGCTGCTGGTCGCGCGCGACGTGCCGGGGCCGGTGTCGGTCGACGTCGGCAGCGCGAACACGCTGCCGGTGCTCGCCACCAGCGCCGGCGAGGGCGCACGGCTGCGCGACCAGCTGGCCGGAGGCCCGGTCGAGCTGACCCTGACCGGCGTCGAGGAGGCGCGGTTCACGTACCAGCTCTGGGCTGAGGACGCCGGCCGCATCCCGGACGAGCTCACGCACACCACGCGCCGGGCCGAGCTGGCCGCCGTCGAGAACGCCTACCACGCCGACATGGAGGGCCTGCGCGGCAGCGAGGTCATGGAGGTGTTCGCCGAGTGGGAGGGCGGCACGTTCCGCTACTTCGACCAGCTCGTGCAGCCGGCGCGGCGCACCGACTACGTGAGCGCCGGGCCGGACCTGCGCCAGCTGCAGCAGGTCCACTCGGTGTGGGGCTTCAACTCGGCGAACCTGCGCGGCGCCGTCCAAACCTACGAGCCCGGCGGGCGCTACCCGGTGACCTGGCACAAGGCGCCCAGCCACCCGAGCGGCTACACCGAGCTGCCGTGCGTGATGTGCCGGACGGAGAACATCCTCGCGTTCGCGCCGTGGCCGCGGTCCGACTCCGACCCGGAGCACCACGGCTCCGGCCGGACGTGGACCACGACGACGCTCTACCGCGACGGCGAGCCGATCGAGGACGAGGCGGCGTACTTGGTCGAGGGCCCGGCGACGTACCGGATCGAGCAGGTCGGCGAGGCCGAGGTGGGCCCTGAGCACCAGCTGGCCGCCTGGTCGCACACGGCGTGGACGTTCGTGTCGTCGGCGCCGGAGGAGCTGGAGGTCGACGGCTGCGGCGAGCTGCTGCCGAGCGCGAACGTGTGCGCGGCGGTGCCGGCGATCCTGCTCGGCTACGACGTGCCGCTGGACCTGCTCAACCGGGCGCCGGCCGGCCGCGGCTTCGGGTTCACGGTGCGCACGGGCCGCCCGGTCGGGTTCGCCGGCCCGTCCGACGTGGCCGGGCTGACGGTGGAGGTCTCCTTCGACGACGGCGCCACCTGGGAGTCCGCCCGCGTCCTGCCCCGGCCGCGCGGCGGCGAGTTCCACGTCCGCACCCACCACCCGAGGCTGGCCGAGACCAACGGCTTCGTCAGCCTGCGGGTCGAGGCCTGGGACGACCGCGGCAACCGCACCGAGCAGACCATCGAGCGGGCCTACGCGCTGTCCTGACCACCCGCTCCCATGATCATCGGCGATCGACCACATCCTGGCGTGGTCGATCGCCGATGATTCACGTCAGTCAGTCGAGGGCGTAGGCGCGCAGCACCTCCTGCTCGATCCGGCCGCCGGCCTCGTCCCACGCCGAGACCCGCAGCGACAGGTGCGTCGCGGCGGCGGGCACGCGGCCGATCACGGCGCGGAACTCGCCGTCGCCATGGGGGACGACCCGGGCGGGCCGCCAGCTCGCACCGTCGTCGAACGAGACCGAGACCTCCGCGCCCGCCACCGGCGCCGTGCCTGCCGCGCCCGGCTGGTGGCCCACCCCCAGGTCGACGACCTGGGCGCCCGGCTTCGCCGCCACGTTCAGCAGCGACACGTCGACGCCGTAGTCGAGGGTGAGCAACGGCAGCGTCGTCGGCTCATCGACGGTCGACGATGGCACGGTCCAGGCCGTCGAGGTCGCCGGGGACGCCCGCCACCACGGAGCCGAGCGCGCCACGTCGAGCTCCACCCGCAGCGACGACGAACCCGCCGGCACCGGGAAGGTCCCGTTCGCCTGCGCGCCCGACGCCACCTGCTGTCCGTCCGCGAACAGCCGGAACGCCGGCGTGTCGACCGACGGCACCAGCCCGCCGTAGTGACCCTCGCCGTCGACCCACTCGGGCAGCCGCAGCGTCACCTCGGCGCCGTCGCGGTGGGCCGCCGCGTTCTCGGCGCCGACGTCGACCGGCAGCACGCCCGGGGCGAGCACCTGCCGGAACCACGCGTCCTCGAGCTCCAGGCCGTTGTCGTAGGTCCGCGGTGCCGACAGCATCGGGAAGCCGAACGGATCGGCGTCGGTCGATGCGCCGTAGGCGTACTGCGCCCACGACGTGTCGCCGCCCGACACGTACTCGACCCGCGACTGCGGCGCCACCGTGCGGCGCAGGAAGCCGAACGAGAACGCGTCCCACGGGCGCCACTTGTGCCGCAGCTCGCCGATGCCCTGGCCGGGGACGTGGCTGTGGTAGGCGACGTCGATGCGGGTGGTGGTGGACGCGTCGATCTCGTAGTGCAGCGCCGGCGGCACCACGTCCTCCTCCACGAGCACGAGGTCGTACAGGTAGGGGCTCACCTCGATCGCCTCGACCGCCGCCGTCACCGGGCCCTGGTCCAGCAGCGCGAGCAGCGCCTGGCCCTCCTCGCGGGTCATGGCCATGGTCGGGACGGTGTTCGGGTCGCCGCCGATGGTCAGCGCGCCGGAGACGTTGTTGAAGATCATCACCAGCTCCGCCCCGGCCGCCGCCGCGTTGTGCATCTTCTCGAGGAAGGGGATCTCGCCCCGCTGGATCAGCGCGATCTTCCCGGCCACGTCGACGCCCTCGAAGTCCGCGGGCCGGCCGAGGCCCGCGTAGACGATCGGCAGCTCGAACGAGCCGTCCAGCAGCGCCGAGTTCAGCACGTACGTCGCCTCGATCGGCCGCTCCACCGGCGTCAGCGTGCGCACCTGGATCAGCGGCGCGACCAGCGAGTACTGCGTGTAGTACTCGAAGTCGCCGACGGTGACCGGGTCGGTCGGCGAGGCGTAGGAGACCTGCGCGCCGACGGAGAACGAGTGGGCGTAGGACTTGCCCTCAGGGTCCGACCGCCACCACGCGAGCATCGTGTTCGTCGCCTCGACCGGGTCGGCGGTCTCGACCTCGATGGGGACGGTGTCGCGGGCGTCCAGCGTCACCGTCGTCGGGCCGGTGACGATGAACTCCGGCGCGAACACCGCCGCGGTCTGCGTGGTGAACACATGTGGCTCGTCGTAGGTGAACACGAAGCCCATGGCGGCGTACCGGCCCGGCGGCACCCGGAACGTCGCCGCGCCGTCGACGAACCCGACGCTGGTCTCCGCGAAGACGCTGGTGTCGTCGACGTTGACCACGTCGACCAGGCTGATCCCGCCGGCCGGGCGGCCGTCGCGGGCGATCCCCTCGACGGTGAGGTCGTAGCGCTCGGACTCCTTGTGGAAGCCCAGCGCGGTCCGCACGCTCACGCCGTCGGGCCCCGTCGCGAGCAGCCAGCCGCCGTACAGGCCGTAGTCGCCGGCCGACGGGTCGACGGTGACGGCGACCTCGGCCGTGCCGCCGGCCGGCACCGTCACCGACGACGCGCCGAGCGTGACCATGCCGGGCGCGGGCGCCGTCCCGTCGTCGTCGGCGACCTCAGCCGTCAGCGACAGTGTCACGGGCACAGTGCCGGCGTTGCGGTAGGTGACCGTCCGGGTCACCGGCGCGACGTCGTCCTGCGGATACGGGAAGTAGCCGGCGTCGATCGGGCCGGTCGTCGCGAACACCTGCTGCGACGTCGCGCGGGCGAGATCGATCCGGCCGGTGCCCTGCTCGTAGACGGTCAGGGCGTCGTTCGGCGTCGTGGTCGACGCGAGGGCGGCCTTGAGGTCCGGCCCGGTCCACTCCGGCCGCTGCTGCGCCAGCAGCGCCGCCGCGCCCGCCACGTGCGGCGTCGCCATCGACGTGCCGTCCAGAGCGAGGTAGTCGTCGCCGACCGGGGTGCCGATGACGGCGCCCGCCGCCCGGGCCGCGACGATCCCGACGCCAGGCGCCGTCACGTCCGGCTTGAGCGCGAAGTCGCCCGCCCGCGGGCCGCGGCTGGAGAACCCGGCCAGCTGGTCCTGCTTGTCGACGGCGCCGACGGTGAGAGCGCCGGCGGCCGCGCCCGGGGTCGTGACGGTGCCGTCGCCCGGCCCGTCGTTGCCGGCGGCGATGACGAACAGCGCACCGGACTCCGCGCTGAGCTCGTTCACCGCCTGGCTGGCCGGGTCGGTGCCGTCGGTGTAGCCGCCGCGCACGCCCAGGCTGAGGTTGACGACGTCGGCGCCGTTGCCGACCGCCCACTCCATGCCGGCGATGACCTCGGACATCGGGCCGGAGCCGCCGTCGTCGAGCACCTTGACGTTCATCAGGTCGGCCTCGTAGGCGATGCCGCGGCGCTGCCCGTCCGACGCCGCGCCGCTGCCGGCGGCGATCGACGCGACGTGAGTGCCGTGCCCGTAGCGGTCGGTCGTGCTGTCCGACACGCTGAAGTTCGCCTCGGCGACGACCTTGCCGGCCAGGTCCGGGTGGGTGGTGTCGATGCCGGTGTCGAGGACGGCGATGGTGACGCCCTCGCCGGTGAACCCGGCCGCCCAGGCGTCCGGCGCGCCGATCTGCGGGGCGCTGTCCTCGTCGACCGTGCTCATGGTCTGGTCGAGCCAGATCTTCTCGACGCCGGCGAGCGGATCGGCGGCGGTGGCGGCCGTGCGGGCGCCGACGGCGTCGTCGAGCGGCCGGGCGCCGGTCAGCGCGTTCGCGAGAGCGGCGGCGGCGTCCTTGTCGACGTCGGCGGCGACGGCGCCGATCGACTCCAGCGTGTCGGTGGGGGTGACGGCGGGCAGCGGCGGGGCGGCGCCGCGGCGGGCCGTGGCCGGCGCCGACTCGACGATGACCGGCAGCACGTCGCTGCTCGCGTCGTCGTAGCCCTGCTCGATCAGCGCCGTGACGTCGAACAGCGCACGGTCCAGCAGGTCCGGGACCAGCGGCGCGACATCGGCCGGGACGACGTACAGGTGCCCGTCGATCTCCTGCTCGTGGAAGCCGGGGACCGACCCGTCGGCCCGGGCGGCGGGCTCGACGGTGGCCGCCCGCCGCCCGTCGGCCGCCGTCGTCACGTGCAGGCGGTCGCCGGTGATCAGGGTGACGGTGACACCGCCGCCCGGCGCGGCGAGGGGTGGGGCCGACCCCGCCGGGCCGACGGGCTCGGCGGTCGCGGCAGGGATCCCCTGCGCGACCAGGCCGGTGAGGACGACGGCGGCCGCGGCCGCTCTCCAGTACCTGCGCAACGTTCTGCCCTCCGGGGACACGGGGCGACGTGGGGGTGTGCGGTGTCCGGATCGTGCACAAGTTTCGTGGAACGTGACAAGGGATATGCTTTGGCGAAAATCCGTCAGTGGCAGGTTTTGGCCAGCGGTCTCGACCCTGCGGGAGCCGCGCATGCTGGAACAGCTCGGCCTCAGCGACGAGGAGCAGACCGTCTACCTCGCCCTGCTGGAGTGCGCCCGGCCGGCGACGGCGGCAGCGCTCGCCCCCGCGGGAGTGGCCCCCGACATCGTCGAGAAGGTCCTCGACTCCCTCGAGCTCCGGGGCCTGGCCGACCGCGTGCCGGGGCAGCCGCCGTCGTATCGCCTGGTCGACCCCTCGCTGGCGTTCGCCGACACGCTGGCCGCCCGCGAGCGCGACCTGCAACGCAGCCGCGCCCTGGTCGACGAGCTCGCCGTCCAGCACCGCCGCCGCCACGACGCCGTCGAGCCCGGCGACCTCGTCGAGATCGTCACCGGCTCCGACGCGACCGCGCGCCGGCTGGTCGACGTCTACAGCAGCGCCCGCACGCAGGTCCGCGCCATGGAGCGCCCGCCCTACGGCGTCGTCAACAGCGAGCCGAACCCCATCGAGGTCGAGCTGCTGCGCGCCGGCGTCCGCCACCGCGTCCTGTACGAGCAGAGCGCCGTCGACCTGCCGGGACGGCTGGCCGACCTCATCGGCGGCATCGCGGCGGGTGAGGAGGCCCGGGTCGCGCCCACCCTGCCGGCCCGGATGCTGCTCATCGACGACCGGCTCGCCATGCTCCCGGCCAAGGCCGGCGCGCTCATCACCGACCAGCTGCTCGTCGTGCATCCCAGCGGGCTGCTCGACGTGCTGGCCGAGGTGTTCGAAGAGACCTGGCTGCGCGCGATGCCCCTGCGGCTGGCGCCCAGCGACCAGGACGGCCAGGTCGACGACGACCGCGTCATCCTGAACCTGCTGGCGGCCGGGCTCACCGAGCAGTCGATCGCCCGGCACGTCGGCGCCAGCCAGCGGACCGTCCAGCGGCGCATCCGCGAGATCAGCGGCCGGCTCGGCGCCCGGACCCGGTTCCAGGCCGGCCTGCAGGCCGCCCGCAACGGCGTGCTCTGAGCGGCCCGGCCGCCGGCCGGCGCATGCCGCGGGACGCGCCGGGTAATCGGCGGGGTGGACGACGAATTGCGTTCGCGGGCGGGGCTGTGAAATATACTGGGATCAGCGTGGAGGGGAGTAATCCCGACGCGGTGGCATCGTCATCACGGATGCTCCCCACACCAGGGGCATCCCGGTGCCGCCGGCCCGGCGAACCCGGGCGGAAGAGACCTCCGGTTGCGCCCAGCGTCCGCTGTGCGCTCAGCTCACCGGAGAGGACTCTGTCTTCGTGTTGAACCTGCCCGTGTGGTTCGAGATCGGCACGTTCGTCGTGCTGACCCTGCTGCTCGTCCTCGATCTGCTCATCGTGACGCGCCGCCCGCACGCCCCGTCGATCCGCGAGGCCAGCCTGTGGGTGACCTTCTACGTGGGCCTCGCGGTGGTCTTCGGCGTCATCCTGGGCTTCGTCGGCCACGGCCAGGCGTCCGGCGAGTTCTTCGCCGGCTGGCTCACCGAGTACAGCCTCAGCGTCGACAACCTGTTCATCTTCGTCATCATCATGGCCCAGTTCCGGGTGCCCAGGCAGTTCCAGCAGTCGGTGCTGATGTTCGGCATCCTCACGGCCATCGTGATGCGCGGCGTGTTCATCCTGCTCGGCGCCGCGCTCATCAACGAGTTCGCCTGGGTGTTCTACATCTTCGGCGCGTTCCTCGTGTACACCGCGGTCCGGCTGGCCAACCAGCAGGTCCACCACGAGGAGCACGACGACGAGTACGAGAACGCGTTCGTCCGCCGCGCCCAGAAGGTGCTGCCGATGACGCAGGAGTACCACGGCATCAAGCTGCGTATCCGCGAGAACGGCAAGCGGCTCTACACGCCGATGCTCATCGTCTTCCTGTCCATCGCCTCCGCCGACCTGCTGTTCGCCGTCGACTCCATCCCGGCGATCTTCGGCCTCACCCAAGAGGCGTTCATCGTCTTCACGGCGAACATCTTCGCGCTCATGGGGCTGCGGCAGCTCTACTTCCTCATCGGCGGCCTGCTGCAGAAGCTCGTCTACCTGTCCGCCGGCCTCGCCGTCATCCTCGCCTTCATCGGCGTGAAGCTGATCCTGCACGCGCTGCACGAGAACAACCTGCCGTTCGTCAACGGCGGCGAGCCGTTCCACGACGTGCCCGAGGTGCCCATCTGGCTGTCCCTGACGGTCATCCTCAGCACCCTGGTCGTGACGACGGTGCTCAGCCTGATGAAGTCGCGCAGCGACGAACGGAAGGCGGCCCTGGCCGGCGGCCCGGCCGGCGGCTCGCCCGAGGTCGAGGACGGCTCCACGGCGCAGAGCCGGTCCGCCGACGACGTCGCCGACGGTCAGCGGGTCGACGACCACCGCTGACGCCTCTTCGCGGGGGACGGTGCCCGGCCCGCCCGGTCGCCGTCCCCCTACGCCGCCTCCGCCCCCGGAATGATCACGTTCAGCAGGGGATTCCCTGCTGAACGAGGCATGCAGGCCTGGTGAAGCGGGAGGACGCCTCGTGAGGCGTCGCCGCAGCTCACCAGCCGCGGGCGCGCCACTCGGCGAGGTGCGGGCGCTCGGCGCCGAGCGTGGTGTCGTCGCCGTGGCCGGGGTACACCCAGGTCTCGCCCGGCAGCCGGTCGAACAGCTTGCGCTCCACGTCGTCGAGGAGCGACGTGAAGTCGGCCGGGGTCGGCGTCTTGCCGACGCCGCCGGGGAACAGCGAGTCGCCGGTCCACAGGTGCGGCGGGCCCGTCGGGTCGTCGTACAGCAGGGCGATGCTGCCCGGGGTGTGCCCGACCAGGTGGATCACCTCGACCTCGGCGTCGCCGAACCGCAGCGTGTCGCCGTCGCGCACCGACAGCGCCGTCGGCACCGGGATCGCGGGGGCGTCGTCCTCGTGGGCGACGGTGACGGCTCGCGTCGCCGCCGCCACCGGCTCCAGCGCACCCCAGTGGTCGGGGTGCCGGTGCGTCGTCACGACGTAGCGCACCCGGCCGTCGCCGCACAAGGCCACCACCCGCGACGGCTCCGCCGCGGCGTCGATGACGAGCTCGTCGCCGGAGAAGCGGCAGCGCAGGACGTAGGTGTTGGTGTCCCACCGCCCGCCCACGGACGCCTTGGTGACGACCAGCCCGGCCAGCTCGTGCACCGCCGGCACGCCGCCCGGCCGCACGTGGCCCGAGTACGTGGTCACCGGCCCGTCACAGCCAGGCAGGCAGCGCGGGCAACCCGCCCGGCGGCTGCACCCGCAGGCCCGCGCCGGGCGAGCGCCCGGTCAGCCAGCCCAGCAGCTCGGCCGGCACTCCCGCGACCGTCACCGGTGCGTCGGGGCCCAGGTGCTCGACCCCGCCGCCGTCGACCTCGAGGGTGACGGCCGGGACGTCGTCGCGGCGGCCGAAGGCGCGCACCGTCTCGTCGAGGGCCCGCCGGACGAACGCGTCGGGCCAGTCCGACGGCGCGTAGCCGGCGGACAGGTCGACGTGGTGGACCTCGAGCTCGCGCAGCCGCAGCCACAGCACCCGCCGTCCGGGCAGCGGCTCGCCGGTGGCGGCGAACCCGCGGCGCACCTGGCGCTCCCAGCCGTCGTCGGGCATCTCCATGACGGCGCGGACGAACCGGTCGGCCGAGACCTGCAGGTCGTCGACCACCTCGGCGGGCGAGCGGCCGACGCCGGCCTCGATGTCGGCGTCGCGGGCCTCGCGGCTGGGGTACATCGGGTTCTCGCGGCCGGTGCGGGCCCAGGACAGCAGGTTGGACAGCGCGTCGGCGTTGCGGGCCACATGCGTGAGGACGTGGGCGCGGGTCCAGCCGGGACATAGACTGGGTGCGGTCAGGTCAGCGTCGTCCAGCGCCGCGGCCGTCGCGATGAGTCGCTCGGTCGCGGCGGTCACCGGTCCGGCGGCGGGGGAGTCGCCGGAATCGTGGGACATCGGTTCGGCGTTCACGGTGGGCACGCCTTCGAACCTAGTCCTCATCGGCCGACGGGGCGACTGTGTTGGCCGGTCCGGGCCGGTCCGGCCGCATTCGGGACGACCTTGTCGGACCCGGCCCCTACGATGCAAGCAACCGCACGTCTGTCCGTCTGTCCGCTGCACGAACTCGCCGATACCGGAGTCCACGGGGTCTCATGACCGAACGAACCGCAGCCCGTTCCAGCGACCGTCTGGTGGTTCGCGGGGCACGGGAGCACAACCTCAAAGACGTCTCCCTCGATCTGCCGCGTGACGCGCTCATCGTGTTCACCGGGCTGTCCGGGTCGGGGAAGTCCAGCCTGGCCTTCGACACGATCTTCGCCGAGGGCCAGCGCCGCTACGTCGAGTCGCTCTCGGCGTACGCCCGCCAGTTCCTGGGGCAGATGGACAAGCCCGACGTCGACTTCATCGAGGGGTTGTCGCCGGCGGTCTCCATCGACCAGAAGTCCACGTCGCGCAACCCGCGCTCCACGGTGGGCACCATCACCGAGGTCTACGACTACCTGCGCCTGCTCTACGCGCGCGCCGGGCACCCGCACTGTCCCGAGTGCGGCCGCCCCATCGGCCGGCAGACGCCGCAATCCATCGTCGACCAGGTGCTCGACCTCGAGGACGGCGCCCGGTTCCAGGTGCTGGCGCCCGTGGTCCGCGAGCGCAAGGGCGAGTACGCCGACCTCTTCCGCACGCTGCAGTCGCAGGGCTACTCCCGGGCCCGCGTCGACGGGACGGTGTACCAGCTCACCGACGCCCCCAAGCTGAAGAAGCAGGAGAAGCACACCATCGAGGTGGTGGTCGACCGGCTGGCGGTCAAGGAGTCGGCCAAGCGCCGGCTCACCGACTCCGTCGAGACGGCGCTGCGGCTCTCCGGCGGCCTGGTCACCCTCGACTTCGTCGACCTGCCCGAGGACGACGAGCACCGCGAGCGGGTCTACTCCGAGCACCTGTACTGCCCCTACGACGAGCTGTCGTTCGAAGAGCTCGAGCCGCGGTCGTTCTCGTTCAACTCGCCGTTCGGCGCGTGCCCCGAGTGCACCGGCCTGGGCACCCGCATGGAGGTCGACGACGAACTGGTCGTCCCCGACCCCTCGAAGAGCCTCGACGACGGCGCGCTGGCCCCGTGGGCGCCAGGCACCACCTCCGAGTACTTCGACCGGCTGGTCACGGCGCTGGCCGACGCCGTCGGCTTCCGCACCGACGTCCCGTTCGAGTCGCTGCCCAAGAAGGCGCGCGAGGCCGTCCTGCAGGGCCATCCCCAGCAGGTGCACGTCCGCTACAAGAACCGCTACGGCCGCGAGCGCTCCTACTACACGTCCTACGAGGGCGTCGTCCCGTGGGTGCGGCGGCGCTACGCCGAGGCCGAGTCCGACGCCAGCCGCGAGCGGTTCGAGGGCTTCATGCGCGAGGTCCCGTGCCCGGCCTGCGGCGGCGCCCGGCTCAAGCCGGTCGTGCTGGCGGTGACGGTGGGCGGCAAGAGCATCGCCGAGGTCGCCTCGCTGCCCATCGGCGAGTGCGCCGACTTCCTGCGCACGCTCACGCTGTCCGAGCGCGAGGAGCAGATCGCCGCCCGCGTGCTCAAAGAGGTCAACGAGCGGCTGCAGTTCCTGGTCGACGTCGGCCTGCACTACCTCAGCCTCGACCGGGCGTCGGCCACGCTGGCCGGCGGCGAGGCGCAGCGCATCCGGCTGGCCACGCAGATCGGGTCCGGCCTGGTCGGCGTGCTGTACGTGCTCGACGAGCCGTCCATCGGGTTGCACCAGCGCGACAACCACCGGCTCATCGAGACGCTCATCCGGCTGCGCGACCTCGGCAACACCCTCATCGTGGTCGAGCACGACGAAGACACCATCAAGGTGGCCGACTGGGTGGTCGACATCGGCCCCGGCGCCGGCGAGCACGGCGGCCAGGTGGTCGTCAGCGGCACCGTCGACGACCTGCTGACGCAGGAGGACTCCCTCACCGGGCAGTACCTGTCGGGGAAGAAGCGCATCGACATCCCTGCCGTGCGCCGTCCGCCCACGAAGGGCCGCGCCATCACCGTCGTCGGCGCGCGGGCCAACAACCTCAAGGACGTCACGGTCGAGTTCCCGCTCGGTTGCTTCGTCGCCGTCACCGGCGTCAGCGGCTCGGGCAAGTCGACGCTGGTCAACGACATCCTCTACTCCGCGCTGGCCAAGCAGATCTACAACGCCCGGGCGGTACCGGGCCGGCACAAGCGCATCGAGGGCATGGGCCTGGTCGACAAGGTCGTCCACGTCGACCAGTCGCCCATCGGCCGCACCCCGCGCAGCAACCCGGCCACCTACACCGGCGTGTTCGACGTCATCCGCAAGCTGTTCGCCGAGACGCAGGAGGCGAAGGTCCGCGGGTACCTGCCGGGCCGGTTCTCGTTCAACGTCAAGGGCGGGCGCTGCGAGGCGTGCACCGGCGACGGCACCATCAAGATCGAGATGAACTTCCTGCCCGACGTCTACGTGCCGTGCGAGGTCTGCCACGGCGCCCGGTACAACCGCGAGACGCTCGAGGTGCACTACAAGGGCAAGAGCATCTCCGAGGTGCTCGAGATGCCCATCGAGGAGGCGACGGAGTTCTTCGCCCCGGTCGAGCGCATCGCCCGGCACCTGCGCACGCTGAAAGAGGTCGGCCTGGGCTACGTGCGGCTCGGCCAGCCGGCGCCCACGCTGTCCGGTGGCGAGGCGCAGCGCGTCAAGCTCGCCGCCGAGCTGCAGAAGCGGTCCACGGGCAAGACCATCTACGTGCTCGACGAGCCGACCACCGGCCTGCACTTCGAAGACATCCGCAAGCTCATCGGCGTGCTGCAGGGGCTGGTCGACAAGGGCAACACCGTGGTCGTCATCGAGCACAACCTCGACGTCGTCAAGACCGCCGACTGGATCGTCGACATGGGCCCCGAGGGCGGCACCGGCGGCGGTGCGGTCGTGGCCACCGGCACGCCCGAACAGGTGGCCAAGGTCGACGCGTCGCACACCGGCGGCTTCCTCAAGGAGATCCTCGGGGTCTAGACCAGTTCGTGGCGCGCGCAATCCGATCCGTCGGCTGGTCCGTACACGATGATGTACCGAGGCGCGCTGACACGGAGAGGCGATCGATGGATCATCACCACGCGGCACCCACTCTGACGCAAGACACCGGCGACGGGCACGTGGCCTGTGGCCGGTGCATCGGCCGGCGGACCGCGCTGATGGGCATGGGCGCCGTCGGCGTCGCGGGCCTGCTGGCGGCCTGCGGCGGCGACGACGAGCCCAGCACGGGCAGTGCGCCGCCGGCCACCACGGAGCCCGACACCGAGCCGACTGCCGAGGCCAGCCCCGACACCACCCCGAGCGAGGAGCCGGCCCCGCCGGCCGAGGAGCCCGCCGCCGACGCGCTGGCCACCACCGCCGACGTCCCGGTCGGCAGCGGGTTCATCAACGACGGCGCCGGCGTCGTCGTCACCCAGCCGGCCGCCGGCACCTTCCTCGGCTTCAGTGCCACGTGCACGCACCAGGGCTGTGCCGTCACCGAGATCGACGGCGACCTCATCACCTGCACCTGCCACGGCAGCCAGTACAGCGCCGCCGACGGCTCGGTCGTGACCGGACCGGCCACCGAGCCGCTCGCGCCGGTCGCGGTGGTCGTCGAGGGCGACCAGATCCTCCCCGGCTGACGCCCGCCTCGCCTCCACCGCCCCATCCGCCGGCCGGTCGGCGCTGCCTGTCCGGGCCGGCGGTGCGGCGCCGGCCCGCTGCCTCTCGGCAAGTTGATCATGGAGAAATCGTGGCCTCCGCGGCTCCGGAGACCCGCACTTCTCCATGATCAACTCGGCGGGGCGAGCCTGGTGGGGCTGGTGAGCCCGGGTCACTGACGGGGCCGCACCCGGCCGGCGCGAACGGGGTGAACCGGCGGCCGGGTGCGGCGTCAGGGAGTGCGGCGTCAGGGAGTGCGGCGTCAGGGGAACGCGGCGTCAGGCGCCCGGCCGCGGCTGAGTGGGCGGCGGCTCCTCGTCGCCGAAGAGCGAGCCCGACGGCGGGTCGGCCGGTGCGGGCGAGCCCGGTGCGGGCGAGCCCGGAGCGGGCGAGCTGTACGTCGGCGCCGCGGGGCGGCCCATCGACGACTCGACGTTCGACGGCGACAGCTTGGCCCACCACTCGCGGGCGGTGTTGATGCCACCGACGCCGAACGCGATCGTGCCGGCCGCGAGGATCGCGAGCGGCAGGTACTGCAGCAGCGTGTTCTCGACCTTGGACGTCACCGACGGCGCGAAGTTCAGTGTGTCGAAGGCGGCCAGGATCCCGACGACCAGCACGCCGACGCGCACGGCGGTACTGACCCAGCCCAGGTTGCGGCTCTCCGCGAACGGCCGGACGACATTGGCCGCCCAATTCGCGATCGCGGCGGCCACGAACAGCACCAGCAGCGCCACCGCCACGAGCGGCAGATACGCGATGAGGAGATTCAGCATCGACGTCAGCTCGTCGATGTGCAGGACCTCGGCGGCGATCTGCACGAAAATGATGAAGACGAGGAAATAGGCCACCTGGCCGATGAGCGCCACGCCGCTGGTTCCGGCCTGGCGCAGCGTGTTCTCGATGCCGGCCGCCTCGGTGAGCCGGCCCGCGCCGATCTTGTTCAGTCCCGCCGTCAGCAGCCGCCGGATCAGCTTCGCGATCCAGTGGCCGACCAGCACGAGAAGGAGCGCGACCACCAGGCGCGGCACGAAGTCGCCGATGTCGGAGCCGAGCCGGCTGAACGAGTCGCCGAGTTGGTCGACGAAATTCTCTGTACGCACAGATGTGGGCATTCCATACCTCCCGCCATGTCTCGAAGTGCCCACGAAGATAGTTCCGGTCGCGGAATCGCTCGAGGTGATTCCGATTTGTTCGGGCTGTTCGGCCGAGGGAGGTGTGAGAATTGTCGCCACATCGGCGCACATTGCCGGTGCATCCGCGTGTCACGCCGGCTCACACCGATTCACGCCGACGGCGAACGCGAGCCGTGCCGACCTCGTCGGCGGCAGGTCATAGGCTGGGGTCGTGGCCGATCCGACGACGTACCGACCGGCCCCGGGGTCGATCCCGGTCGAGCCCGGGGTCTACCGCTTCAGCGACGCACGGGGCCGCGTCATCTACGTCGGCAAGGCCAAGAGCCTGCGCGCACGGCTGTCGTCGTACTTCCAAGATCTCTCCGCGCTGCACCCGCGCACGTTCGCCATGGTCACCACCGCCGCCAAGGTCGAGTGGACGGTCGTGCGCAACGAGGTCGAGGCGCTGCAGCTCGAGTACTCGTGGATCAAGGAGTTCGACCCGCGGTTCAACGTCCGCTACCGCGACGACAAGTCCTACCCGTACCTCGCCGTCACGCTGAACGAGGACTTCCCGCGCGCCATGGTCATGCGCGGGGCCAAGAAGCGCGGCGTCCGCTACTTCGGGCCCTACGCCCACGCCTGGGCCATCCGCGAGTCGCTCGACCAGCTGCTCCGCGTGTTCCCGGTGCGCAGCTGCTCCAAGGGCGTGTTCAACCGGTCCAGGCAGATCGGCCGGCCGTGCCTGCTCGGCTACATCGGCAAGTGCTCCGCCCCGTGTGTCGGCCGGGTCGACGCCGACGAGCACCGGCACATCGCCGAAGACCTCGTCTCGTTCCTCGAGGGCAAGACCACCGGCTACATCCGCCGGCTCGAGAAGGAGATGAAGGCCGCGGCCGCGGAGCTCGACTTCGAGCGGGCCGCCCGGCTGCGCGACGACATCGCCGCGCTCGACCGCGCCATGGAGGCCAACGCCGTCGTGCTGGGCGACGGCACCGACGCCGACGTCGTCTCGCTGGCCGACGACGCCCTCGAGGTGGCCGTCCAGGTCTTCTACGTGCGCGGCGGCCGGGTCCGCGGGCAGCGCGGCTGGGTCGCCGACAAGTCCGACGACGTCCCCGCCGGCGAGCTGGTCGAGCGGTTCCTCCTGCAGCTCTACGGCGAGCTGGGCGGCGAGTCGGTCCCGCGCGAGATCCTCGTCCCGGCCGTGCCCGACGACGCCGAGGAGGCGGCGGCGCTCACCGAGCTGCTCACCGAGCTGCGCGGCGGCCGGGTCGACATCCGGGTGCCCCAGCGCGGCGACAAGCGGGCGCTGCTGCAGACCGTCGCCGCCAACGCCAAGCAGTCGCTCAACCTGCACAAGACGAAGCGGGCCAGCGACCTCACCACCCGCAGCCGCGCCATCGGCGAGATCCAAGAGGCGCTCGAGCTCGACGAGCCGCCGCTGCGCATCGAGTGCTACGACATCTCCAACCTCGCCGGCACCGAAGTCGTCGGCTCCATGGTGGTGTTCGAGGACGGCCTGCCGCGCAAGAGCGAGTACCGCAAGTTCACCGTCCGCGGCGAGCAGGGCGGCACCGACGACGTCGCCGCCATCCGCGAGGTCCTCACCCGGCGGTTCCGGCGGCTGCGCGAGACCGACCAGGCCGACCAGGACGAGGCCGCGCCCGGCACCGTCGCCGACCCGCTCGCCGCCTCCGTCACCCCCTCCGTCGCCGCCGACGGGCTGCGGCCGGGCATCGACCCCACCACCGGCCGGCCGCGCAAGTTCGCCTACGCACCCGGCCTGGTGGTCGTCGACGGCGGCCAGCCGCAGGTCAACGCCGCCCGGCAGGCCATGGACGAGGCCGGGGTCAGCGACATCCCCGTGGTGGGCCTGGCCAAGCGCCTCGAAGAGGTCTGGCCGCCCGACTCCGACCACCCGGTCATCCTGCCGCGCACGAGCGAGGGGCTCTATCTGCTGCAGCGGGTCCGCGACGAGGCGCACCGCTTCGCCATCACGTTCCACCGGCAGCGACGCTCCGTGTCCATGGTCGACAGCCTGCTCGACGGCGTCCCCGGGCTGGGTCCGGCTCGGCGCAAGGCCCTCATGACGAGGTTCGGGTCGCTGAAACGGCTCCGAGCTGCGACCATGGAGCAGATCGCGGAGGTCCCCGGCTTCGGTCCTGCGACAGCGCAGGCGGTGGTCGACGCGCTGGCGGAGCGCCCGGCCGCGCCGGCCGTCAACACCGCCACCGGCGAGATCCTCGAGTCGTGACCCGGCCCCGGGCCACCGAGGCTCCCGCCGCAGGCGTCGCCCCCACAACTGAACCGTCCACCGCCGCACCGCGAGGGGATCGCACCATGAACGACCAGGGCCCATCGGAGGCCTCGGAGAAGCTCGAGCTGCTCCTGGTCACCGGGATGTCCGGCGCCGGCAAGACGGCCGCGACGGCAGCCCTCGACGACATCGGCTGGTTCGTCGTCGACAACCTGCCGCCGTCACTGCTCATGGACCTCGTCACCACCGTCACCCAGCGCACCGACCTGCGCCGCGTCGCCGTCGTCGCCGACGTCCGCGGCGGGGTGTTCTTCAGTGAGCTGCGCGGCGCCCTCGACCTCCTCACCGAGCAGGGGTACCGCCCGACGGTGCTCTTCCTCGAGGCCGGCGACGAGGCGCTGGTCCGCCGGTTCGAGTCGGCGCGGCGGCCGCATCCGCTGCAGGGCGGCGGCCGCATCCTCCAGGCCATCGAGCGCGAGCGTGAGGAGCTGGCGTCGCTGCGGGTCGCCGCCGACGTCGTCATCGACACGTCGCTGCTCAACCCGCACGAGCTGGCCGCCCGGGTCCGGTCGGCGTTCTCGGCGCCGGAGGAGACCGGGCTGCGCGCCATCGTCATCTCGTTCGGCTTCAAGTACGGTCTGCCGGTGGACGCCGACATGGTCGCCGACATGAGGTTCCTGCCGAACCCGCACTGGGTGCCGCACCTGCGCCCGCAGAACGGCACGGACGTCGAGGTCAGCGATCACGTGCTGGGTCAGTCCGGAGCCGAGGACTTCCTCGAGCACTACAGCGAGCTGGTCGCCATGGTGGCGCCCGGCTACCTGCACGAGGGCAAGCGGTTCGTCACCATCGGCATCGGCTGCACCGGAGGCAAGCACCGCAGCGTCGCGATGAGCGAGGCGCTCGCGCAGCGGCTGCGCAAACAGGGCATCGAGACCCTCGTGGTCCATCGCGATCTCGGACGGGAATGACCGAACCACTCACAGGAACGGCGGGCGCTGTGGCCCGCGGCCGGCTCGCCGGCCCCAAGGTCGTCGCGCTCGGCGGCGGGCACGGACTCGCGGCCTCGCTGTCGGCTCTGCGGCGCATGGCCGGCCGGCTGACGGCGGTCGTCACCGTCGCCGACGACGGCGGCTCCAGCGGCCGGCTGCGCGAGGAGCTGGGCGTGCTGCCGCCCGGCGATCTCCGCATGGCGCTGGCCGCCCTCTGCGGCGACGACGACTGGGGCCGCACGTGGGCTCGGGTGCTGCAGCACCGATTCCTCAGCGGGGGAGAGCTGCACAACCACGCGGCCGGCAATCTGCTCATCGTCGCGCTCTGGGAGCTGCTCGGCGGCCATGTCGAGGGCCTCGACTGGGTCGGGCGGCTGCTCGGCGCCCAGGGCCGGGTGCTGCCGATGTCGCTGGTCCCGCTGACCATCGAGGCCCTGGTGGGCCGGCCGGCGGCGCACGGCTCCGGGGGAGCGCGCGAGATCTCCACGGTCAGCGGGCAGCACGCGGTGGCCACGACCGACGGCGACATCGTGGCGGTCGGGCTCGTGCCCGAGAACCCGCCGGCCTGCCCCGAGGCGCTCGAGGCCATCGCCGACGCCGACTGGGTGGTGCTCGGCCCCGGCTCGTGGTTCAGCAGCGTCGTCCCGCACCTGCTGGTGCCCGAGCTGCGCGAGGCCCTGCTCACGACGACGGCGCGGCGCGCGGTCACGCTCAACCTGTCCGAAGAGGGCGGCGAGACCACCGGCTTCACGCCCGAGATGCACCTCGAGGTGCTGGGGGCGTACGCGCCCGACCTGCGCCTCGACCTCGTCATCGCCGACCGCCGCTCCTGCACCGACGAGAAGCTGCTGCGCCGCATCGCCGGCGAGTTCGGCGCCGAGCTCGTCGTCGCCGACGTCGCCAGGAGCGACGGCACCGCCCAGCACGACCCCGCCCTCTTGGGCCGCACCTACGCCGCCACGCTGGGCAGCGGCGGCATCGGCCCCTGGCGCGAGTGAGCATCTCGCCGACGTCGATCGTGGAGTAACGGTGGGGGTTCCGGGGCGGAATGCCCGAGTGATTCCGCGGTTGCTCCACGATCAACTCGGGGCGGGCT
>NZ_SMKL01000081.1 GCF_004348545.1 Jiangella ureilytica
GCGGGCGAGAGGTCGGGGGCGTCGGCGGCGAAGGTGCGGACCGGGCCGGGCGGGGTGGTCGCCGTCTCGAAGCGGACCGTCACGCGGCCCCGTCCGGACCCCCACACCCAGCCGGGGCCGTGCTCGGCGTGCTCGACGTCCATGCCGGGGTACCAGCCGCGCCGCTCGTGCAGCACGTCGTCGACGACCTCGGCGGGCTCGTCGGCCGGTTCGGGCCGCTCGGTGACGAAGAGGTCGTCCTGCACCCAGTCGGAGAGCCCCGACACGCCGACCCCGAGCAGCCGGACGCCGCTGGCCGTGTCGAGGTCGGCCAGCAGCCTGGTCGCCAGCCGCGCGATCACCCGGACGTCGTCGGTGGGGGCGGGCAGCGTGGCCGAACGCGACAGCGTCGTGAAGTCGTGCAGGCGGGTCTTCAGCGTGATGGTCCGCCCGGACAGCGCGGCCTTGACCAGCCGACCGGCCACCTTCTCGGCCAGCCGCGCCACGATGGCGGCCAGCAGCGCGGGGTCGGTGAGGTCGCGGTCGAAGGTGTCCTCGACGCTCACGGACTTGGACTCGCGCTCGGCGTTGACCGCCCGTGCGTCCTCGGCCCGCGACAGCCGGTGCAGCGAGCGGCCGTGGGAGTCGCCGAGGAGGTCGACGAGGTCGGGCTCGGTGATGCGGGCGAGGTCGCCGACCGTCTTGACGCCGAACCGCATGAGCCGGGCCGCCGTCGCCGGGCCGACACCGGGCAGGGCGCGCACCGGCAGCGGGTGCAGGAGGTCCACCTCGGTGCCCGGCGAGACGACCACCAGGCCGTCGGGCTTGGCCTGCTCGGAGGCGATCTTCGCCATGAGCTTGGACCCCGCGACGCCGACGGACGCCGTCACGCCGGTGGTCTCGACGATGGCCGATCGCAGCCGGGCGCCCACGGAGCGGGCGGCCGACACCGTCGTCGGCACCCCCTCAGCGCTCCCGGCGAGGTCGACGAACGCCTCGTCGAGCGAGAGCGGCTCGACGACGGGCGACACCGCCCGCAACGCCGCCATGACGACGGAGCTGACCGACTGGTAGACGGCGTACCGGCCGGAGAGGTAGGCGGCGTTGGGGCAGCGCGAGCGTGCCTCGCTCATGGACATGGCCGACCGGACGCCGAAGACGCGCGCCTCGTAGGACGCCGTCGACACCACGCCGCGCGGCCCGAGACCGCCGACGATGACCGGTTTTCCGCGCAGCGACGGCTTGTCGCGCTGCTCGACCGAGGCGAAGAAGGCGTCCAGGTCGAGATGGAGGACGCGCATGTCCCGATCGTGCCACGCCGCGCCGACACCCAGTGTGCTTGGCCTGCGGTACGGTTGCGCCGCGACCGGAGTTCACGCCGGAGTGAGAGAAGGTTCCGATGACCGCGATCGTGGTGGGCTACGTCCCCAAGGCCGAGGGCCGCGCCGCACTCCGCCGGGCGGCCGAGGAGGCGCGGCTGCGAGGTGCCCGGCTCGTCGTCGTCAACTCCGCCCGGGGCGGCCGCGACTTCGACGACGACGACGCCGTCCGCGCCGACGCCGAGCTCGCCACCGTCAGCCAGCAGTTGAAGGACGCCGGCATCGAGGCCGAGGTGCGCCAGCTGGTGCGGGGCATGGACGTCGCCGAGGACATCATCGCGGTGGCCGAGGAGCATGCGGCCGACTTCATCGTCATCGGCCTGCGCCGCCGGAGCCCGGTCGGTAAGTTGATCTTGGGAAGCAACGCCCAGCGTATTCTGTTGGATGCACCGTGCCCTGTCCTGGCCGTCAAGGCCGAGGACGTGGACTGAGAAGGGTTCCCCTGAACGTGACGACGCTGTACCTGGCCGGCGACCCCGCGGCCGACGCGCTCCTGGCACGAGATCCGTTCTCGCTGCTCACGGGCATGCTCCTGGACCAGCAGGTGCCCATGGAGAAGGCGTTCTCGGGTCCGGCCGTCATCGCCGAGCGCATGGGCGCCGACCACCTCGACCCCGCGGTCGTCGCCGCGCACGACCCCGAGGCGTTCGCCGAGATCTTCTCGCGCACCCCGGCCGTGCACCGGTTCCCGGGGTCCATGGCCGCACGGGTGCAGAAGGTCGCCGCGTACGTCGCGGAGCACTACGGCAACGACGCGGCGAACATCTGGGCCGATGCCGCCACCGGCGCCGAGCTGCTCGAGCGGCTCAAGGCGCTGCCCGGGTTCGGCGAGCAGAAGGCGAAGATCATGGTGGCGCTGCTGGGCAAGCAGATCGGCGTGCGGCCCGAGGGCTGGCGCGAGGCCGCCGGCGACTACGGCGCCGAGGGCGCCACCCGGTCGGTGGCCGACGTCGTCGATGCCGACACCCTGGCCCAGGTCCGGGCCACGAAGCGTGAGATCAAGCGTGCGGCGAAGGCTTAGCTCCGATGCGCCCGGCTGACGCCCAGCGCCTGCTCGGTGCGCTGGCCGGCGTCGACGCCCCCGTGGGGTTCGCCGTCTTCGACGAGCAACACCGGTATCTCGCCATCAACGCCGCCCTCGCGGAGCGCTCCGGCAAGGGCATCGCCGACCACCTCGGCCGCACGCCCGCCGAGGTGCTGCCGCCCGAGCTGGCCGCGCACACCGACGAGATGATCGAGCGCGTCCTGCGCACCGGCGAGTCGGTCGAGTCCGAGGAGCCCGCCGTCTCGGGGCGCACCGACACCTACCACCTGCACTCGTCCTGGTATCTGGTCGACGAGGGCCGCGGCCGCGAGGTCGCCATGTTCGTCGTCGACGACACCTCGCACCAGCGCGCCATCTCCTCGCTGCGGCGCAGCCGGGCCCGCAACGCGCGCCTGCTCGAGGTGTCCGACGTGCTGTCGCGGGCGGTCACGGTGCGCGAGGTCGCCGACGGCGTCGCCGCCATCGGCCGGCGCAACGTGCAGGCCTACCGCACCGCCGTCACGCTCATCGGCCCCAACGGGCGGCCGTACCCCGTCACCACGGGGGTCGCCGACGGCGAGCCGGTCCCCGTCTGGCCGCACAACGCCGTCACACCCACCGACGAGGTGCTGCGCAGCGGCTGGCCGATGTTCCTCGGCAGCCGCGACCGCGCCCGGGCCGCCGCGCCCGGCGACCCCGCCTTCGGCGACTTCCTCGACCACACCGACGAGCGCGCCTGGGCGGTGTTGCCGCTGGCCGGCGAGGACGGTTGCGTCGGCGCCGTCCGGTTCTCCTTCGCCTCGGAGCAGGAGTTCGACTCCGACCAGTGCCGGTTCCTGCGGGCCGTGGCCCAGCAGGGCTCGCTGGCGTTCGCGCGGGCCCGGCTGTTCGAGCGGGAGCGGACGGCGGCGGCGTCGCTCAGCAAGGGGCTGCTGCCACGGCGGCTGCCGACGGTGGCCGGGGTGGAGCTCGCGGCGCGGTCGCGGACCGATGTCGGCGAGCACTCCGTCGGCGGCGACTGGTACGACGCGCTGGTCATGCCCGACGGCGAGCTGGCCCTGGTGGTCGGTGACGTCATGGGCCACGGCGTCACGGCGGCCAGCGCCATGGGCGAGATGCGGGCGGCGCTGCGGGCACTGGCGCTCACCGACCCCGATCCCGCGTCGGTGCTCGGCGGGCTCGACCGCCTGGTCGAGCGCGACGACGCCGTCGAGATGGTCACCGTCGTCTACGCGCTGGTCGACCCCGTCAGCGGGATTGTGCGGGTCGGCGACGCCGGTCACCTGCCCCTCATCCGCATTCCCGAGGTCGGCGCCGTCGAGCTGGTCGACGCCGGCGCGGGCACCACGCCCATCGGCGTCACCGAGCCGCGGTCGACGCAGTCGGTGCGGCTCTGGCCCGGCGACGTGCTCATCGCGTTCACCGACGGACTCATCGAGAGCCGCACCCGGTCGCTCGAAGAGGGTTTCGCCCAGTTGCTGCGCTGTCTCGAGGAGCAGCGCGGGGTCCCGCTCGAGCAGCTGCTCGACGCCGTCGTCCGGCGCATGCAGATCGACGGCGCCGCCGACGACCAGACGGTTCTCGCGCTACGGTGGGCCGGGCGATGAGAATCCTCGGCGCCCGGCGCGGTTTCGGGATGAACGGTACCCATCCCCTGTGCTTCAATAATGTGTTGCCGTCGCCGCTTTGCGCGCCGCTCTGCCCCTGACCAAGACATCGAGAGGTCGTTCGTGTCGTCGAGCTCGTCCAGCACCAAGCACTCCCGGATCCTGGAGCTGCCGCCGGTCCAGGCGCTCGTGACTCAGGGACGGAATTCGGGCTCGGTCACCGCCGAGGACGTCCGGGTCGCGTGCGGTGCGGCCAACCTGGCGATGAAAGAGAGCCGGATCGTTGTCGAGCATTTGAAGTCGACCGGTATTACCGTCGAGGTAGCGGCAGCGGATTCGCGCAGTCCGCGCAAGCGTGTTGCCGCCGCGACGTCCACCCGCTCCACCGCGGTGGCGACCGCGGCAGCCAAGAAGACCGAGCCGGCGGCCAAGAAGGGCGAGGGATCTGTGAAAACGGCGGTGAAGAAGGCGAAGGCCGACGTCCACGAGGCGGCCGAGAACGGTGTGGCCGAGCAGCCTGCCGAGGTGGCACCGAAGGCCCGTGGTCGCAGGAAGACCGCCAAGACGGCCGAGGCGGCACCGGCCAAGGAAGCCGGCGCCGTCGGTGCCGACGGCGAGCCCGACATCGGCGATCTCGCCGCCGAGGAAGCCAAGATCGAGGACGAGGGCTTCATCCTCTCCGAGGACGACGACACCGACGAGCCCGAGCAGCAGGTCGCCGTCGCCGGTGCCACCGCCGACCCGGTCAAGGACTACCTCAAGCAGATCGGCAAGGTCCCGCTGCTGAACGCCGGCGAGGAGGTCGAGCTGGCCAAGCGCATCGAGGCCGGTCTCTTCGCCGAGGAGAAGCTGAGCGAGCAGAGCGACTCCATGCCGGCCAAGCTCCAGAACGAGCTGCTGTGGATCGCCGAGGACGGCCGCCGGGCCAAGAACCACCTGCTCGAGGCCAACCTCCGCCTCGTCGTCTCGCTGGCCAAGCGCTACACCGGCCGCGGCATGCTCTTCCTCGACCTCATCCAAGAGGGCAACCTCGGCCTCATCCGCGCCGTCGAGAAGTTCGACTACACCAAGGGCTTCAAGTTCTCCACCTACGCCACCTGGTGGATCCGGCAGGCCATCACCCGCGCCATGGCCGACCAGGCCCGCACCATCCGCATCCCGGTGCACATGGTCGAGGTCATCAACAAGCTGGCCCGGGTTCAGCGGCAGATGCTGCAGGACCTCGGCCGCGAGCCCACCCCGGAAGAGCTGGCCACCGAGCTGGACATGACGCCCGAGAAGGTCGTCGAGGTCCAGAAGTACGGCCGCGAGCCCATCTCGCTGCACACCCCGCTCGGCGAGGACGGCGACAGCGAGTTCGGCGACCTCATCGAGGACTCCGAGGCCATCGTCCCGGCCGAGGCGGTCTCGTTCACGCTCCTGCAGGAGCAGCTGCACGCGGTCCTCGACACGCTCTCCGAGCGCGAGGCCGGCGTGGTGTCCATGCGGTTCGGCCTGACTGACGGCCAGCCGAAGACGCTGGACGAGATCGGCAAGGTCTACGGGGTCACCCGCGAGCGGATCCGCCAGATCGAGTCCAAGACCATGTCCAAGCTGCGCCACCCGTCCCGGTCCCAGGTGCTGCGCGACTACCTGGACTGAGCGGCACGTCCAGCGTTCGACGGCCCCGTCTCCCGGTCGACTCCGGGGGCGGGGCCGTTTCGCATCGGTGGGAGAATCGGGCGATGACCCGCATCCTCGTGCCCTACCACCTCGACGAGTACCGGCCCGGCCTCGACGTGCCGTACGAGCCGGCCGTGACGATCACGCGCGACCTCGGCGGCGACGACGTGTGGGCACGGCTCGCGCCGTTGTACGCCGACGTCGCCGACGCGGTCGCGGCGGACATCCAGGACGGTGGGGTGCCGCTGGTGATGTCCGGTGACTGCATGGTCTCGCAGGCCGTGGTCGCGGGGCTCCAGCGAGCGCGAGCGGGCACTCGGAGCGACGGCGACGGCGACGGCTCCGTGTCCGTCGTCTGGTTCGACGCCCACGGGGACGTGCAGACGCTCGAGACCACGACGTCGGGGTATCTCGGCGGGATGCCGCTGCGGATGCTGGCCGGCTACCGGCCGGAGCTGGTCGCCGAAGGGCTCGGGCTGCGGCCGGTCGCCGAGGACCGCATCGTCCTCGTCGACGGACGTGATCTGGACCCGCCGGAGCGCGACTACCTGGCCGCGTCGGAGATCCGGCAGGTCTTCGCCGCCGAGCTCGACGCCGCCGCGCTCCCCGGCAGCGGCCCGGTCTACCTGCACCTCGACCTCGACGTGGTCGACGGCGACGAGCTGCCGGGCCTGCTGTTCCCCGTCCCCGGTGGCCCGTCGGCGAGCGAGGTCGGCCAGGCGGTCCGGCGCGTCCTCGACACCGGCCGGGTCGGCGCCGTCGGCCTCGGCTGCACCTGGCACGACGGCCACGGCGCGGCCGACGCCGTCGGCACGGCCCTCCCGTTCTAGCGCTACTGGCCGACCCGGCCGTCGATGCACTCGCGCAGCAGGTCGGCGTGTCCGCAGTGCCGGGCGTACTCCTCGACGCGGTGCACCCACAGCTCGCGGATGGCGATGCCCTGCGAGCCCACCCGCTCACCGAGGTCCGGGAACCGAGCCAGCAGTGCGTCGGTCTCGGCCTGCTCGCGGGCGAGAGCGGCGTAGGCGGCGTCGACCACGGCCGGGTCGGCCACCGCCCCGTCGAAGTCGGCGTCGCGCGGGCCGTACAGCTTCGGCACCGGCTCGGCGACCCAGCCGCGCCAGTCGCGCTCGACCTCGGCGAGGTGGCGCAGCAGCCCGAGCAGCGACATCGTCGACGGCGGCACCGAGCGGGTCGCCAGCTGCTCGGCGTCGAGGCCGTCGCACTTCATCAGCAGCGTCAGCCGGTAGCTCTTCAGGTAGTCCTGCAGGGTCGGCAGCTCGCCGTCGGGGCTGACGCCGTCGCTCTCGCGCGGGTCGTCGTCGGGATCGACCCACATGTCGGCGTAGACGGTCGACTTGGTCCATCGCTGGGGTTGCGTGCTCATGCCCGCCATCGTGGTCACCCGGCGGCCGGCGGCGCCAGCGAGTTCCGGGCCGGGCGCACCAGTTCGACGCTGCCGCCGATGCGGCGGGCGCCGAACCCGGCGAACAACGCGTTCGAGCCGGCGTTGGTCTCGTCGACCTCGCAGACCACCTCGGCCTCGCCGCGCTCGCGCAGGACGCCGAACACCCGTGCCACCAGCGCCCGAGCCAGGCCGCGCCGCCGGTACGCCGGCAGCACGCCGATGAGCCCCAGCCGGGGGCGGGCCGGCCGGGCCCGGATCCACACCCGCACCAGGCCCGCGTAGCCGCCGGTGTCGCCGTCGACGGCGACGAGGTACGTCGACGGGTCGAACTCCGGGTCGCCGAAGGTCTCGCGGCGGAACGTCCGCGGGTCGGTGCGCCACTCACCGGTGCCGGGCACGTCGCGGCGCAGGTCGCGGTCGAGGGCGGTGAGCCGCACCATGTCGGCGTCGGCGGCAGACACCACCGCGAACCCGTCCGGCCACCCGGCCGCCGTTCCCGGCGGCGTCGTCGGCGGTGTCGTCGGGACGGCATAGAGGTGCTCGCGTCGCGCGACGGTGAAGTCGCGGCTGGTCAGCGCCGACAGCCGGTCACCGTCGTCCTCGCCGGCCTCGGCGTACAGGTCGCCGTCGCCCTCGGCCGCGAGGACGGTGTCCAGCAGCGGCCCGTCGGCACCACCCTGCAGGAGCAGGATCCGCCGGTCGTCGGGTCGCACCAGCAGCCGCAGCCGGCCCGCGGCGCCGCCGTCGGAGCGCAGCGCGGTCCACCGGTCGGGCGCCTCCTGCCGCACGCTGATCACGCGCGCGACGCTAGCCCGGCCGCCGCCGCCACGGCCACCGAAATACCGGCTGCCCGCGAATACACTGGCCCCATGTCGTCCTCGGGTCAGCTCACGCCCCGCCGATCCGTGCCGCCGGCCATCATGGCGACCCTGCCGGTGTTCGTGCTCGTGCTGCTCATGTGGGCCGAAGAGATCGTCGACTCCGTGCCGGGCGTCGACCTCGACCAGTACGGCATCCGCCCGCACGACGCCGAGGGCCTGGTCGGCATCGCCACGGCGCCGTTCCTGCACGGCGGGTTCGGCCACCTCATCGCCAACACCGGCGCCTTCCTGGTGCTGGGCTGCCTCATCGCCATGACGACACGCAGGTTCTGGCCGGTCACCATCGGCGTGGCGCTGGTCGGCGGCTTCGCGACGTGGCTGGCCGCCGCGCCCAACAGCGTCCACATCGGCGCCAGCGGGCTGGTCTACGGCTACGCCGCGTTCCTCGTCGCGTGGGGCGTGTTCAGCCGCCGGGCGCTGGCCATCGTCGTCGCGGTCATCGTGGTGCTGATGTACGGCGGCATCGTCATCGGCGTGCTGCCGGGCCAGCCGGGCATCTCGTGGCAGGGCCACCTGTTCGGCGCGCTGGCCGGCATCCTCATGGCCTGGCTGCTGCGGGGGAGCGGGTCGAGGACTCCCGCGTGAACCGCATGTCCATCCAGTGCCGCCACGCGCCGTCGTCCAGCCGGTCCCAGCGCGCGGCCATGCTGGCGCCGTCGCCGGCCACGACCAGCCGCGCCCGGGTGTCCGGCCCCGTCAGCGTCACCACCCCGTGCTCCGGCGTTCCCACGGTCATGGTGCCGGTGACGCCGTCGCTGTCATAGGCCCGGGCGACGACGGCGTCAGCTTCGGCCCCGAACATCTCCAGCGCCTGATAGCGCCGCCCGTCGACGGAGACGTCGACGTGGTGCACGAGGAAGTGCCGCCCGGGCAGCCACTCGTAGACGTCGCTGCCCTCGATGTGCACGACGGGATCGTCCACCGTCTCGCCGGCCGACCTCCACACGCCGACCAGTGCGTCCAGTTCCTCCATCATGCGGGCCTCCGAGCGAGCTAGGCTATGTAAGCAACTTCTTACACTCTAGCGCGAGTCGGAGGGAGACGGTCGTGGACGAGGCGCTGCGCGCGGTCGCCGACCCCACCCGCCGGGCGATCATGGAGCTGGTGCGCGACGGCGAGCGCTCGGCCGGCCAGCTCGCGGACCGGTTCCCGCAGATGAGCCGCCCAGCGGTCTCGCAGCACCTCAGGGTGCTCGCCGATGCCGGGCTGGTCGACGTGCGCCGCGACGGCAATCGCCGGATGTACGCGCTGCGCCCCCAGGGGTTGGCCGACGCGGCCGGGTTCATCGAGCGCATGTGGTCGACGCAGCTGCGCCGGCTCAAGGAAGCAGTGGAGAACGAGTGACAGAGATCGAGCAGTCCATCCGCATCGACGCCCCGCCGGAACGCGTGTGGGCCTACTTCACCGACCCGGCAAGGCTGGCGCGGTGGTGGGGGAGGGCGCAGGCCGATCCCCGTCCCGGCGGCGCGCTGCGCGTCGCGATGGACGGCGGGCCGGACCCGGTGATGAGCGGGGAGTTCGTCGAACTGGAGCCGTACGAGCGGCTGGTGTTCACCTTCGGCTGGGAGCCGGCGCCAGAAGTGCCGGACATCCCGCCCGGAGGATCACGCGTCGAGGTCGAGCTGCGACCCGACGGCGCCGGCACCGTCGTGACCCTGCGCCACAGTGGCCTGCCGGCGACGCTGCGCGGCGAGACCACCGACGGGTGGCGGACAGTACTGGGCCGCCTCGCGAACGAGGCGGCCGCAGGCGACTATGAGGGAGATGAGGTCAGTCGGTGACGGTGGTGGGCTGGGGCGCGAGGCGGTCGGTCTCGTCGTGCCACTCGAGCGCGACGGGGCGCAGCTTGGCCTCGTGCCGGCGGCCGTGGTGACCGCAGAAGAGGAGGTCACCCTCCTTGATGACGACGCGGATGTACGCCTGGGCGCCGCAGCTGTCGCAACGGTCGGCGGCCTTGAGAGGGCTGGTAGCGAGAGCCGTAGTAGTCACGTCGCCTGCCTTCCTGATCGTTGGTCCACCGAAGGAACCGGTGGTGTCGTGCATCCGTACCAACATGTAACCACCCCCAGGCCTTCCCGCATCTCGAGCGTGGGGTGGTTCGCTCTGCGCGTAATCGGCTCGCTGTGACACTGGTCACCTGATCGACTCGTAAGAACGATCGGACGAGGCCGCCCAGCGCGCCTGCGCCGGTTCCGTGGGCCTCAGGGCTTACCCTGACAGGGCATGTGCGCAGGACCAGCACCGCTAGGAGGAACCGAACCGTGACCGCCGAGCGCGCCGACGCCCTGACCTCCGGTGGCGACTACACCGCCCGCCACCTGTCGGTGCTGGAAGGCCTCGAAGCCGTGCGCAAGCGGCCGGGCATGTACATCGGCTCCACCGACTCCCGCGGCCTCATGCACTGCCTGTGGGAGATCATCGACAACGCCGTCGACGAGGCGCTGGGCCAGTTCTGCGACCGCGTCGAGGTGGTCCTGCACGCCGATGGCTCGGCCTCGGTCAGCGACAACGGCCGCGGCATCCCGGTCGACATCCACGCCAAGTCCGGCCTGTCCGGCGTCGAGGTCGTCTACACCAAGCTGCACGCCGGCGGGAAGTTCGGCGGCGGCTCCTACGCGGCCACCGGCGGCCTGCACGGTGTTGGCGCCAGTGTGGTCAACGCGCTGTCGGAGCGGCTCGACGTCGAGGTCGACCGCAATGGGCGCACCCACGCCATGTCGTTCCGTCGCGGCGAGCCCGGCATCTGGGACGGCGACGGCCCGGCCGCGGCGTTCACGGCGTTCACCGACCACTCCGAGCTGCGCATCACCGGCCGGGTGGCCAAGCGGGTCACGGGCACCCGCGTCCGCTTCTACGCCGACCGGCAGATCTTCCTGCGCGACGCCACGTACTCGTGGGACGACCTCATCTCCCGCGCCCGCCAGACGTCGTACCTCGTGCCGGGCCTGCAGCTGGTGGTGCGCGACGAGCGCGGTGCGGAGATCGTCGAAGAGACCTTCCGGCACGACGGCGGCATCAGCGAGTTCGTCGAGTTCCTCAGCCCCGGCGCGCCGGTCACCGACGTGCTCCGGCTCACCGGCGAGCAGACCTTCCGCGAGACGGTTCCGGTCCTCGACGACGACGGCCAGCTGGTCAGCAAGGACACCGAGCGGGTCTGCCAGGTCGACGTCGCGCTGCGCTGGGACACCGGCTACGACACCGTGGGCCGCTCGTTCGTCAACGTCGTCGCGACGCCCAAGGGCGGCACCCACGTCGCCGGCTTCGAGCAGGGCCTGCTCAAGGCGCTGCGCGACCAGGTGAAGGTCAACGCCCGGCGGCTCAAGGCCGGCAACGACAAGATCGAGAAGGACGACGTCCTCGAGGGCCTGACGTCGGTGGTCACCGTCCGCCTCGACGAGCCGCAGTTCGAGGGCCAGACCAAGGAGGTCCTCGGTACCGCGGCGGTCCGCTCCATCGCCTCCACCATCGTCGAGCGCGAGCTCAAGGCACTGCTCACGTCGACGAAGCGCGATCACAAGGCGCAGGCGGCGGCGCTGCTCGAGAAGGTCGTCTCGGCGGCCAAGACGCGGGTGGCCGCGCGGCTGCACAAAGAGACCGTGCGCCGCAAGAACGCGCTCGAGACCAGCTCGCTGCCGACCAAGCTGGTCGACTGCCGCTCCAACAGCCTCGAGAGATCCGAGCTGTTCATCGTCGAGGGCGACTCCGCCCTCGGCACCGGCCGGTCCGCCCGCGACGCGGAGTACCAGGCGCTGCTGCCCATCCGCGGCAAGATCCTCAACGTGCAGAAGGCGTCCGTCGCCGACATGCTCAAGAACGCCGAGTGCGCCGCCATCATCCAGGTGCTCGGCGCCGGCAGCGGCCGCACGTTCGACATCGACCAGTCCCGCTACGGCCGGGTCATCCTCATGACCGACGCCGACGTCGACGGCGCGCACATCCGCACGCTGCTCATCACGCTCTTCTACCGGTACATGAAGCCGTACGTCGAGGCCGGCCGGTTGTTCGCCGCCATGCCGCCGCTGCACCGCATCGAGCTGTCCAACCCCAAGAAGGGCCAGGACAAGTACGTCTACACGTACACCGACGCCGACCTCGACCGCACCCTGCGCGACCTCGCCCGCAAGGGGGTCCGGGTCAAAGAGACGCCGCAGCGCTACAAGGGCCTGGGCGAGATGGACCCGGAGCAGCTGGCCGAGACCACCATGGACCCCCGGCACCGCCGGCTGCGGCGCATCAGGGCCGAGGACGCCGAACGGGCCGAGGCGGTCTTCGAGCTGCTGATGGGCAACGACGTCGCGCCGCGCAAGGAGTTCATCATCGCCGGCGCCGCCGAGCTCGACCGCGCCCGCATCGACGTCTGACGGCTGGGAGATTCCTCACCCGCTCGCCAGGAATAGCGCCCCCGACGCCCAGGTAGGGGCGGTGACGTGCACATTCGGCCACAGGGGGACGTGATCGCGGCCCGGTAGGGTAAGGGCGACGAACGAGCAGCGGGGGAGGTCGAGTCATGGTCGCAGCACCCCGAGCCCTGCTCCGGAACCTCCTCGCCGCCCTGATCGCGGCCGGCCTCATGGTCCTCGCGGCGGCCATGGTCACGCCGGGCGGCGACACCGTCCGCGGTGCCGGCCCGGCCATCCACCCGGCGGCGGAGATCACGCCGAACGCGCTGCCTCGCGACGACGGCGCCCAGCTCGCCGCCACCGACGGCGCTCAGCTCGTCACCGCCGACGGCGCCCGGCCGCCCGCGCCCGACGACGACGCCGCACCGACGGCGGGCGACCATGCCGGTGACCACCCGGGCGACCACGGCGCGACGCACGATGCCGCCGTCGTCGATGAACCCGTGAGCACAGGTGGCGACGACACCCGGTCCGATCGGGTACCTGACGGCCACGCGCACCCGGCCGCGTCGGCGCCGGTCAGCACGGTCGACGGGCGCGCGCCACCCGAACCCGGCGCCGTCTGACCCGTCTCGTCCGCACGAACGGTCCCCTGCGACCCTTCGCAGGCGGCACCATCGAAGGGTTTCCCGTGTCCGACCGTGTGAGCCGCTCATGATGCTTGCTGTGATCGCCGCGCACTTCGTCGCGGCGGCGCTGGCCCCGGCCCTGGTGGCGTGGCTGCGCCGCCCGGCGTTGCTGCTGCTTGCCGCCGTGCCCGCGGCCGGGTTCGGCTGGGCCGTGGCGATGACCGGACGCGTGCATGATGGTGACCCCGTCGAGCAGCGGATCCGCTGGGTCGACGAGCTGGGGCTGGAGCTGTCGTTCCGGCTCACCACCCTCACTTGGGTGATGACGCTGCTGGTCACCGGCGTGGGCGCGCTGGTGCTGGCCTACTGCGCGGCCTACTTCCGGCGCGACGACGGCGGACTGGCCCGGTTCGCCGGGCTGCTGACGGCGTTCGCCGGGGCCATGCTCGGGCTGGTCCTGGCCGACGACCTGCTGGTGCTGTACGTGTTCTGGGAGCTGACGACGGTCCTGTCGTACCTGCTCATCGGGCACAACCCGGAGCGCAAAGCGAACCGCCGGGCGGCCCTGCAGGCGCTCATGGTGACGACGTTCGGCGGGCTGGCCATGCTGGTCGGCGTCATCGTCATCGGACAGACCGCCGGGACCTACCGCATCTCCGAGGTGCAGGCGAACCCGCCGAGCGGCGACGCCGTCACCGTCGCCGTCGTGCTCGTGCTCGTCGGAGCGGTGTCGAAGTCGGCGCTGGTCCCCTTCCACTTCTGGCTGCCCGGCGCCATGGCCGCGCCCACCCCCGTCAGCGCCTACCTGCACGCCGCCGCCATGGTGAAGGCCGGCGTCTACCTGGTCGCGCTGCTCGCGCCGGCGTTCGCGGGGCTGATGCCGTGGCGGCCGCTGCTGCTGACGCTGGGCGTGCTGACGATGCTGCTCGGCGGGCTGCGGGCGCTGCGGCAGACCGACCTCAAGCTGCTGCTCGCGTACGGCACGGTGAGCCAGCTCGGCTTCCTCATCGTGCTGGTCGGTGCCGGCACCCGGTCGGCGGCGCTGGCCGGGGTCGCCATGCTGGTGGCGCACGCGCTGTTCAAGGCATCGCTGTTCCTGGTGGTCGGCCTGATCGACCGCGCGACCGGCACCCGCGACCTGCGCGAGCTGTCCGGGCTGGGCCGCCGGCTGCCGGTGCTGCTGGTGACGTCGGTGCTCGCGGCGGCGTCCATGGCCGCGATCCCGCCGCTGGCCGGGTTCGTCGCCAAGGAGACCGCGTACGCCGCCGTCGTCGACATCGCCGAGACCGGCGACGGGACGGGCGTGGGCGCGTTCGCGGGCTGGGCGCTGGTCGCCGGGCTGGCCGCGGGCTCCGCGCTGACCGCGGCCTACAGCATCCGGTTCGTGTGGGGCGCGTTCGCGACGAAGCCGGGTGTCGAGCCGCTCGAGGCGTCGGACTGCCGCTTCCCGTCGGTGGGGTTCGTGGCCGCGCCGGTCGTGCTGGCCGCCGCGGGGCTGGTGCTCGGGTTCCTCGGCCCGGCCGAGACCACGCTGCTCGAGCCCTACGCCGACCTGTTCCCCGAGGGCGTGCACGAACCGGAGCTGGCGCTCTGGCACGGCGTCAACACGGCGCTGCTGCTGTCGATCGCGTCGGTGCTCGTGGGCATCGCGCTGTTCCGCTGGCGCGACGGCGTCGACCGGGTGGAGGGCGTCCTGGCGCCGCCGACCGACGCCGAGAGCGCCTACCGGGCGATCATG
Organism: Jiangella ureilytica; assembly: GCF_004348545.1. GTDB lineage: Bacteria > Actinomycetota > Actinomycetes > Jiangellales > Jiangellaceae > Jiangella > Jiangella ureilytica. The sequence goes on from NZ_SMKL01000081.1 coordinate 14,648, forward strand.
CGCGGCGTCGACCGGCTCGCCGTCGAGGTCACCGGCACCACCCAGCGCGGCTCGCTGCCCAGCTACCTCGCGGTGATCTTCCTGGTGGTGGTGGCGGTGCCGGGCGGCGTGCTGGTGGCCGGGCAGCTGTGGGGCGGCGACGGCGTCAGCGTGCGCGCGTGGGACAGCGTCGGGCAGGCCGTCGTCGGGGCGATCACGATCGTGGCGGCGGTGCTGGCAGTGCGGTCGCGGCGCCGGCTCAAGGCGGTCGTGCTGGCCGGCGGCACCGGCTACGGCATGGCCATGCTGTTCATCCTGCACGGGGCGCCGGATCTCGCGCTGACGCAGGTACTGGTCGAGACCGTGACGCTGGTGGTGTTCGTGCTGGTGCTGCGGCAGCTGCCCACCTACTTCTCCGACCGGCCGCTGACGTCGTCGCGCTGGTGGCGGCTCGGGCTCGGCGCGGCGGTGGGGGTGGTCATGGCCGGGCTGGCGCTGGCCGCGTCGGGAGCCCGGACGGCGGATCCGGTCTCCGAGGGGTTCGCCGAGCCGGCCGTGTCGTACGGCGGCGGGCACAACATCGTCAACGTCACGCTGGTCGACATCCGGGCCTGGGACACGATGGGTGAGATCTCGGTGCTGGTCGTCGCCGCCACCGGCGTGGCCAGCCTGATCTTCCTCATCACCAGCCGCGACGGGCGGTGGCGGCCCGACGACGCGATCGCCAGCGCGCCGCCCCGGCACGGCCACCGCCCGCACCGCAACCTGTGGCTGCGGGCCGGGCGCACCGTCGCGCCGGAGGACCGCTCCATCCTGTTCGAGGTGGTCACCCGGCTGGCGTTCCACGTCATCATCGTGTTCTCGGTCTATCTGCTGTTCGTCGGGCACAACGCGCCGGGCGGCGGGTTCGCCGGCGGGCTGGTCGCCGGGCTGGCGCTGATGGTGCGCTATCTCGCGGGCGGCCGGCACGAGCTGGACGAAGCGGCCCCCGTCGACGCCGGGCTGGTGCTGGGCATCGGGCTGTTCGTGGCGACGGGGACCGGGCTGGTGCCGCTGCTGTTCGGCGGCGACGTGCTGCAGAGCGCCGTCGTCGACTTCGAGCTGCCGCTGGTCGGGCACGTGCACTTCGTGACGTCGCTGTTCTTCGACGTCGGCGTGTACCTGGTGGTCGTCGGGCTGATGCTCGACGTGCTGCGCAGCCTCGGCGGCGGCATCGACGAGCAGTCCGACGACGAGGACAGCGACACCGCCGAGCCGGCTGAGACCGAGTCGTCCATCGAGACCGCGGAGGGGGTGCGATGAGCACCAACCTGGTCCTTGTCGCCGTGGTCGGCGTGCTGTTCGCCGCCGGCGTCTACCTGCTGCTCGAGCGCAGCCTGACCCGCGTGCTCGTCGGCGTCATCCTCATCGGCAACGGCGTCAACGCGCTGTTCCTGGTGGCCTCAGGGCCGGCGGGGCGGGCGCCCATCGTCGGTCTCAATGACGTCGACGACATGAGCGACCCGCTGCCGCAGGCCATGGTGCTCACCGCCATCGTCATCACCCTCGGTGTGACGGCGTTCCTGCTGGCCATGGCCTACCGGGCCGGGCAGCTCAACGGCAATGACGACGTGCAGGACGACGTCGAGGACGCCTCCATCCGCCGCCGGGCCGAGCGGGACGAGGTGTCGTCCAGCTACGACGACAGCGCCGGCGGCACGATGGACGAGGAGGGGGCGGACGAGCCCTCCGTCCTGCAGCCCGTCGTGCAGCCGGGCCCGGACGGCGAGCCGGCCCCCGTCGGGCCCGAGGGGGAGCAGCGATGAACGCCTCGGCCCTCGTCCCGTTGCCCGTGGTGCTGCCGCTGTTCGGTGCCGGGCTGGCGCTCGCGTTCGGCCGGTCCGCGCGGGCGCAGCGGATCGTCAGCGTCGTCGTGCTGGCGCTCATGGTCGTCATCGCGGCCGTCCTGCTGGTGCGCGCCGACGCCGACGGGCCGCAGGTGACGCACGTCGGCGGCTGGCACGCGCCCATCGGGATCTCGCTGGTGGCCGACCGGCTGTCGGCGCTGATGCTGCTGGTGTCGGTGTTCGTGGCGCTGTGCGTCCTGGTGTACTCACTGAGCCAGGGCCTGGTGGAGTACGGGCCCGACACCCCGCTGTCGATCTACCACCCGACGTTCCTCATCCTGGTCGCGGGCGTGGCGAACGCGTTCCTGTCCGGCGACCTGTTCAACCTCTACGTCGGGTTCGAGATCCTGCTCGCGGCGTCGTACGTGCTGCTCACACTGGGTGGCACGGCCGACCGGATCCGGGCCGGCAGCACCTATGTCGTCGTCAGCCTGGCGTCGTCGATCGTGTTCCTGACGGCGCTGGCGCTGGTCTACGCCGCCACCGGGACCGTCAGCATGGCGCAGCTGGCCGGGCGGCTGGACGACCTGCCCGACGGCGTGGCGCTGCTGCTGCAGCTCATGCTGCTGACGGCGTTCGCCATCAAGGCCGCCGTGTTCCCGCTGTCGGCCTGGCTGCCGGACAGCTACCCGACGGCGCCCGCGCCCGTCACGGCGGTGTTCGCCGGCCTGCTGACCAAGGTCGGCGTGTACGCGATCATCCGGACGCAGACGCTGCTGTTCCCGGACAGCGAGCTGAGCGACGTGCTGCTGTGGGCGGCGCTGCTGACGATGGTCCTCGGGATCCTCGGCGCCGTCGCCCAGGACGACCTCAAGCGGATGCTCTCGTTCACGCTGGTCAGTCACATCGGGTACATGGTGTTCGGGGTCGCGCTGGCGACTGACGACGGGCTGTCCGGCGCGATCTACTACGTCGTCCACCACATCGTCATCCAGACCAACCTGTTCCTCGTCGCCGGCCTGATCGAGCGGCGCGGCGGCAGCACGTCGCTGGAGCGGCTCGGCGGGCTGGCCCGGCTGTCGCCCGTGCTGGCGCTGCTGTTCTTCGTGCCGGCGATGAACCTGGCCGGCATCCCGCCGTTCTCCGGGTTCCTCGGCAAGCTGGGGCTCATGCAGGCCGGGGTGGACGACGGCGGCTGGCTGGCGTACGTGCTGGTGGCGGGGAGCGTGGTGACGAGCCTGCTGACGCTGTACGCCATGGCGAAGGCGTGGAACCGGGCGTTCTGGCAGCCGCCGGCCACCGAACCCGACGGCTCGGCCGGGCCGAGGACGGACCTGCACCGCAAGCCGCGGCGCACCGACGCTCAGGTGCTGACGGGCAAGGCCGCCGTCGTCATGCGGGCCGGGATGGCCGGGCCGGCGGCAGCGCTGCTGACGGTCGGGGTGGCGCTGACGGTGTTCGCCGGGCCGCTGATCGGGCTCACCGACCGTGCCGCCGCCGACCTGCGCGAACGCACCCCGTACATCGAGGCCGTCCTGCCGGGAGGTGCGCCGTGACCGTCGATCCGCACTCGTCCGAGTCGTCGGGGCACGTCCCCGAGCGGCACAACGGCGTCCAATGGCCGATGCTGATCGGGCTGACCGTCGTCTGGGTGCTGCTCTGGGGCGGCCTGACGGTGTCGAACGTGCTGTCCGGGCTGGTCGTGGCCGTGATCGTCACGCTGGTGTTCCCGTTGCCACCGATCGTCTTCACCGGCCGGCTGCGGGTGCGCGGGCTGGCCGTGCTGATCGGCTGGTTCGTCGTCGATCTGGTCGTCGCCAGCGCGCAGGTCGCGGTGCAGGCGCTGCGGATCCGACACCGGCCGCTGAACGCCGTCATCCAGGTCGACCTGCGCAGCCGGTCCGACCTCTACCTCACGGTCACGGCCGAGCTGTTGTCGCTCGTTCCCGGCAGCCTCGTCGTCGAGGCGCGCCGGTCCACGTCGACGCTGTTCCTGCACGTCCTGGGCGTCCGCGACGAATCCGACGTCGAGGCGGCCAGGCGCCGGGCGTTGCGGCAGGAGGGCCGGGTCGTGCGGGCGCTGGCATCTGACGAGGAACTGGCCGCGTATCGGTCCGAGGGGGTGGGCCGGTGATCGCCGTGATCTGGGTGTGCGCGGCCATGCTGAGCGTCGCCGCCTTCCTGGTGCTGACCCGGATGGCCACCGGACCGACCATGCTGAACCGGGTCGTCGCGATGGACGTGCTGATCGCCATCGTCGTCGCCGGCCTCGGGCTCGAGGCGGCGCTGAACCGGCACGCGACGACGCTGCCGATCCTCGTCGTGCTCTCGCTGGTCGGCTTCGTCGGCTCGGTCAGCGTCGCCCGGTTCGCCGCCCACGACGACAAGGGAGAAAACACGTGAACATCGCCGACGTGGTGTCCGCCGCCTGCCTGCTCGCGGGGTGCACGCTCTCGCTGATCGCCGCCATCGGCCTGGTCCGGTTCCCGGACCTGTTCAGCCGCATGCACGCCGGCACGAAGCCGCAGGTCCTCGGGCTGCTGCTCGTCCTGGTCGGCGTGGGGCTGCGGCTGCGCGACTGGACCGACATCGGCATGCTGCTGGCGGTCGCGATGTTCCAGCTGCTGACGGCCCCGGTGGCCGCGCACATGATCGGCCGGGCGGCGTACCAGGGCGGCGCCGTCCGTCAGGACACCCTGCTGGTCGACGAGCTCACCTCGGCGCTCGAAGCCGACGACCCCGGTCAGAGCGGACGGACGTAGTACCGGACCGACTTGTTCCGGCCGGCGAGCGCGGCGGAGCCGACCGGCGCGAACCCCATGGAGGTGTGCAGCGCGTCGGAGGCCGGATTGGGCGGGTCGAGGTTGACCTCGGCGCACAGCAGCGTCTGCCCCTCGGCACGGGCGGCGGCGATGACGTCCTCGTAGAGCGCCCGGGCGAGGCCCTGCCCGCGCGCGCTTGGAGCGACGACCACCCGGTCCACGTAGGCAAAGCGGGGATAGCGGGCCTTGAACCAGTCGAAGTTCTGGCTGATGCGGGCGGTGTCCTGGTCGAACGCGATGACCATGGCGCTGAGGTCGTCGGCGACCCGGGTGCGCCAGGCGACCTTGAGCAGCTCGCGGAACTCCTCGGTCGTCAGCTCTGACAGCTCGAGCGCGTGGTCGTTGTTCAGCGCCAGCAGGGTGGGCAGGTCGGCGTCGACGGGGGCGCGGAAGGTGTGCGGCACCCGTCGAGCGTAGCCGCGGACCTGCGGGGAAGACGTGCGGCCGTCGCCCGGTTGGACCGGGCATGGCGATCGACGTGGGACGGGCCGGCGTGTGGGTCGGCGCGCGGAACTGGCCCGACGACGCGGGCGAGGTGGCCGACGCGTTCGCCGAGCTCGAGGGGCTCGGTTACGGCGCTGCCTGGCTGGGCGGGGCCGAGGGCGACCTCGTGCGGCCCGCGCGGATCCTGGCCGCGACGACGCGCCTGGTAGCGGCGACGGGCATCGTGAACGTCTGGACCGAGCCGGCCGACGAGGTCGCGGCCGCCTTCCACCGGGTCGACGGCGAGTACCCGGACCGCCTGCTGCTCGGCATCGGCGCCGGCCACGCGAAGTTCGTCGAGCAGAGCGGCCGGCAGTACCGCCGTCCCTACAGCAAGGTGGTCGCTTACCTCGACGAGCTGGACGCCGCCGCGCCCGCTCCCGTCCCGGTGGCGTCGCGGGCGGTCGCGGCGCTGGGGCCGCGGACGGTCCGCCTGGCGGGGGAGCGCAGCCTCGGCGCGCATCCGTACCTCGTCACGCCTGGGCACACCCGCCTCGCCCGCGACGTCCTGGGCGCGGGACCGCTGCTGGCGCCGGAGCAGAAGGTCGTCCTGTCCGCCGACGAGGACGACGTCCACCGCATCGCCGGCCCGGTGGTCGAGTTCTACCTCGGCCTGCCGAACTACGTGAACAACCTGCGCCGCATCGGCTTCACCGACGACGACGTCCGCGGTCCCGGCAGCAAGCGGCTGGTCGACGCGCTGATCGCCTGGGGCGACCCGGACACCGTCGCCGCCCGCATCGCCGAGCACCACGCCGCCGGCGCCGACCACGTCTGCGTCCAGGTCCTCACCGGCCGCGGCGGCCTCCCGCGTGACGCCTGGCGGGCACTCGCCCCTGCACTCGCCTCGGCCTGAGATGCCGTAATGGCTGGCGGTTCGGTGGTGCCATGGCCCCACCAAACCGCCAGCCACATCAGTAGTCGCGCGCAGGACGGGACAGAAGTGGCATGCTCCGCAAGGTGGCGGGGACTGGCGACATGCTGACCTGTCTCATCGCAATGCCCGTCACCACTCATGCGGAACAGGTCGAGCGCCACAGCGGCGACAAGGACCATGGGTCCCATGTGATGGAACATCTCTTCGTGAGCGCGAATCGAGGCGGCTGGACTCCGCCCGATCCGGCCCGTTGCCGAAGGCTCACGCTGATTCACGGCGACGGCCGCTCGCCGAGCCGCGATGCCTCAGGCGAGTCGGGTCAGCTTGCCGGTGTCGACGTCGTAGAGGAAGCCGCCGACCGGAACCCCAGCGGGGAGGAAGGGCCACGAGCGGATCTTCTGCACGTCCTCGGCGAGGGTCGCGCGCTGGTCGGCGATGAGCTGGAAGTCGAGACTGCGCACGTCGATGCCCGACGACTGCTCGATCGCCGCCACGACCTCATCGGTCGTCGCGCTGGCCATCTTGCACTTCGTGTGCGCCACCACCATGACCCGCGTGACGCCCAGCAGGTGCGTCGCCAGGGCCAGCGTCCGCAGCACGTCCGTCGTCACCCGTGCGCCGGCGTTGCGCATGATCTTCGCGTCGCCCGGCTTCAGTCCCAGCATGGCCAGCGGCTCGATGCGGGAGTCCATGCACGTGACGACCGCGAGCCCGGCCGCGGCGACCGGCTCGAGCCCGGCCAGGCCGAACCGGGACGCGTAGTCGTCGTTGCCGGCCAGGACGTCGGCGAACTCCTCGGACTGCATCGAAATCCTCTCATCTCGGGACGGGGACACTCGCAACGTACGCGATCGGGGTGACGGGCGGCGTGCCGCATGACTCCGGCCGCGGCGGCTGCTGCTCCTCGGCCCGGACGGCGACGCGCCAGCCGCGCCCGTCGCGATGGTCGACGACGGCGTCCCAGGCGCCTTCCGCGCCGTGCGCGTCGGTCACAGAGGACACCGAGAGGTCGTCGAGGCCGGTGTCGCCGAGCAACCGGCGGACGGCCGCCTCGGCGGACTGGCCCGGACGTGAGTACGTGCTCCGGCCGCGGTAGCCGTCGTCGAGGAACCGGCCCTCGCGCGCCGACTCGACCAGCAGCAGCGCCTGTTTGTCGTCCATCCGCCCGTACACGACACCGTGCGGGAGCAGGACCGCCGTCGGCGCGAACCGGTGCCCGCCGAGGTGCGTCGTCTCATAGACCCGGCCGGCCACGTCGTCGCGGAGGTCGGCGACGAGTTGCCGGCCCTTCGCGGCGCAGCAGAGGTCGCGCCGCCCGTTCGTGCAGACCAGCAGCAGCGGCTCGGTCTCGGGCCGCAGGTCCAGGGTGCCGGCGGCGGGGTCGCCCGCGCGCAGCGCGGCCCAGTCCAGCGACAGCAGCACCGACACGTCCGGCAGCGAGCCGCCGAGCAGGAATGTCGCGCCGGGCCGGGTGCCGGCGACCCACACCCGGTGCGAGGCGGGATCGTGCGTGTCGGGATGCCGCCCCGGCCGCCGGACCAGCGCGACCCGCCCGCCGTGCTCGCCCGCCGCGGCGTCCAGCGCCGCCCCGAGCGGCGGGTCCAGGTGCGACTGCGTCAGCGCCTTCGCGCCCCACGGACCGGGCTGCTCGACCATGAGCCACCACTGCGCCACGGGCGCCGTGCCGGCCAACGGCTCACCCAGCGAGCGGCCGGCGTCCGAGCAGAGCGTCACATCTCAACGGTACGTGGACGGTGCCGCAGCAACAGCACGGCACCCAGCGCGGCGGCCGCCGCGCACACGGCGGCGCCGGTGAACGTCACCTGCAGCTGCTCGACGATCGCCTGCCGGACGGCGTCGTCGTACGGCCCGCAGTCGGTCGGGGAGTCAGGACACAGAACGGTGGGCGACTCGATGCCGGCCTGGACGGAGTACAGCTTGCGCAAGCCGATCGCCGTCAGCGCCGACAGCCCGGCCAGCATGCCGACCATGCGGGCGACGACGAGCAGCGCGCTGGCCACCCCGTGCGTCGAGCGCGGCGCCGCGGCCAGCAGCGCCGCGTTGACCGGGGCGATCGCCAGCCCGAACCCCAGACCGGCCGCCACCAGGACGCCGTCGTCGATCAGGCCGTCGAGCGAGCCCACGCCCCAGGTCGCCATGACCGCCAGCCCGGCCGTGCCCAGCGCCATGCCGCCGGCGGCCAGCGGCGCCGGCCCGTACCGGCGCAGCAGCCAGCCGCCGAGCAGCGCGCCGACCGGCAGCGCCACCAGGAACCGCAGCAGCACCAGCGCCGCGTCCAGCTGGTCCGACCCCGGCACGACGGTGCGGGCGAGGATCGGGACGTCGACGACGACGGCGACCAGCGCGGCCCCGACGAACAGGCTGACGACGAGAGCGCCCCACGCGGGCATCGCCCGGACGGCGTCGGGCGGGACCAGGGGCGCGGCGGCCCGGCGCTGCCGCCAGCCGAACGCGCCCAGCGCGAGCGCGGACCCGGCCAGCAGCCAGGGGCCCGACGGCGACATCAGTTCGACCGCGGGGTCGGCCGTGGCGAAGGTCAGCACGATGCCGCCGAGCGCGATCCCCAGCAGCAGCGCGCCGGGCAGGTCGGCGGCCCGCAGGACGGCCGGAGTGCGCCGCAGCGGCAGCAGCGGGCGCCGGGCGGTCAGTTCGCGGACGACGAACGCGATGGTCAGGACGTACGCGGCGAGCGCCAGTGGCGTCGTCCACTCGTGCCCGTCGAGCTGCGGGACCAGCAGCTCGCCCCACTGGACGCTCTGCTCCAGGCCGCTCGGGCGGTTGACGGCGAGACCGGCGCAGACCAGCGCCCCCAGCCCGAGGAGCAGGCCGACGACGTCGAACCGGCCGTCCGGCGACGGCGCTGCGTCGAGCGGGACCGCGGGCTCACCCCGTCGTCGCCGGGCCAGGGCGGTCCCCGCGAACAACACGGCGCCGACCGCGAAGTTCACCCAGAAGATCGCCCGCCAGTCGGCGACCGCGAGGATCGCCGCCCCGAACAGCGGACCGAGCACGGACCCCAGCTCCTGCACCGCGCCGACCAGCCCCAGCGGCACGCCGCGGCGGTCCGGCGGCCAGAGGTCGGCGACCAGCGCGAGTGTCACCGGGACCAGCGCGCCGCCGCCCGCGCCCTGCAGGAACCGGCCGACCACCGCGCCCGCGACACCGTCGGCCGACGCCGTCAGCAGCGACCCGGCGGTGAAGACGAGCAGCGACCCCGTCAGGACGGGGAGGCGCCCCGTCACGTCGGAGACGCGGCCGACCAGCGGCAGCACCACGACGTAGCCGAGCAGGAACATCGAGACCAGCGGCGCGGCCCGCTGCAGCTCGTCGACGTCGAGCCCGACGCCGACCATCATGTCCGGCAGCGCCAGGACGATGACGTACGTGTCGGCGGCGGCGAGCAGGACGCCGATGACTCCGAGGACGAGCGCGGCGCGGCCGGTCCGCTCAGCTCTCGGGAGCACTGATCTCGGCGGGCTCGTCGTACTCGTCGAGGCGGACGGTGTAGGTCTGATCGTCGCCGCCGTCGTAGAACGGGCCGGTCAGCGTGGCCTGGCGCAGGTGCCCGGACTCGTCCATGGCCCAGACGACGTCGACCTCGGCGGACGGGTCGGCGATGGTGAGCACCTCGCCGACCAGCTCGCCCGGCAGCACCGCCTCGACCTGGTCGTAGACCTCGCCGTCGACGCGCACCTGGTCGGCGGCGGTGACCTCGGTGCCGGACGTGAGCAGCTGGCTGACGCCGTGGTCGGGGTCGATCAGCAGGCCGGGGTCGCCGAAGCCGAGCTCGTCGGCGTCGACCTCGTCGAACCCGCTGGTCAGTGGCAGCTGCGCCCACAGCGTCCCGTCGACCGAGACGACCTTGATGGTCGCCGGCAGCGCGCCGGCGCGAATGCGGATCTCGCCCTCGAACGACGACGGCGGCACGGCGACACCCTCGCCGCCGACGACGACGGTGCCGTCGTCGGGCAGGTCGTCGCCCTCGACGACGAACTTCACGCTGGAGGCCTCGTTGAGGAGGTCGGCGGCGGTGTCGAGCTGCGCCTGCGGGTCGGCGGCCGTCTCCTCGCCGCCTCCGCCGTCGCCGTCGTCGCTGCACGCGGTGAGCGCCAGCACCGCCACGGCGAGTGCGGCGGGCAGGATGCGGCGTGCGGTGTCACGCATGGGGGCAGTCTGCCAGCCTTTCCGGCCCCTGCGACCCACGACACCCGGCCTGGACATCGCGACTGCTCTCCTCCCGTTCGGCGCCCGGTCGATCCGATGCGTGCGGCGCCCGGTCAACGATGCGGGCCGGCGCCTGTGATTTCGCTGAGAGTTCGGAAGATATCGATACGAGACGGTTGCGTATCGCTGGTCGCGGGTCTACCGTCGGCCGCGAGAAGTGATACGGCACGGCTGCGTATCGAAAGAGCAAGCAGGGAAGGACCCGCCACCGTGGACCAAGCGACGATCCACAACCGGCGATGGAGCATCCTCGGCGTTCTCGTCGTGAGCCTGCTCGTCGTCGTCCTCGACAACACGGTGCTCAACGTCGCGCTCCGAACGATCCAGGACGATCTCTCCGCCACTCAGAGCGAGCTGGAGTGGGCGATCAACTCCTACACCCTGGTCTTCGCCGGACTGCTGTTCACGTTCGGCCTGCTCGGCGACCGGTTCGGCCGGCGCCGCATGCTGATGGTGGGGCTGCTGCTGTTCGGCATCGCCTCGGCCGTCTCCGCCTATGCGTCGTCGCCGGAGCAGCTCATCGCCGCCCGGGCGTTCATGGGCGTCGGCGCCGCCGCCGTCATGCCGGCGACGCTCGCCATCATCACCAACGTCTTCGAGCCGGAGGAACGCGGCCGGGCCATCGGCATCTGGGTCGCGTCGGTCGGCGTCTCGGTCGTGCTGGGCCCGGTGCTGGGCGGAGCGCTGCTGGAGCGGTTCTGGTGGGGCTCGGTGTTCCTCATCAACGTGCCGGTCGTGGTCGTCGGCCTGGCGCTGATCGCCTGGCTGGTCCCGGAGTCGAAGAACCCGGTGCCGGGCCGGCTCGACCCGGGCGGCGTCCTGCTGTCGATCATCGGCCTGACGCTGCTGGTCTACGGCATCATCGAGGGCGGTGAGCGGGCGACGGTGACCGAGCCGCTGGTCTGGGGCTCTGTCGTGGGCGGGGTCGTGGTGCTGGCGCTGTTCATCTGGTACGAGCGCCGTTCGACGCACCCCGCGCTGGACGTCGGGCTGTTCCGCAACCCGGTGTTCTCGGCGTCGGTGACGACCATCGGGCTGGTGTTCTTCGCCATGCTCGGGACGTTCTTCTTCATGACGTTCTACCTGCAGATCGTCCGCGGCTACACTCCGCTCGAGACCGGCCTCATGTTCCTGCCGTTCGCGATCGCGCAGACGGTGTTCTCGACGCTGTCGTCGGCGATGGTGGGCCGGTTCGGCATCCGCGCGGTGACGGCGACCGGGCTGAGCCTGGTCGCGCTCAGCCTGGTGGCGATGGGCTTCATCGACGAGGCCACGCCGCTGTGGTTCCTGCTCGTGGCGTTCTTCGTCCAGGGCGCCGGCATCGCCAACGTCATGCCTCCGGCGACGACGGCGGTCATGGCGGCGGTCCCGCGCGAGAAGGCCGGCGTCGGCTCCGCCGTCAACAACACCATGCGGCAGGTCGGCGGCGCGCTCGGTGTGGCCGTCCTGGGAGCGGTGCTGTCGGCCCGCTACCGCAACGGGGTCGACGACGTGGTCAGCGTGCTTCCCGAGGGGGTCCGGCACGCGGCCGCCGAGTCGCTCGGCACGACCATGATGGCGGCCGAGCGGGCCGGCGTCGTCGACCAGGTGCGCGGCCCGGCGTTCACGGCCTTCCTCGGCGGCGTCCACTGGGTAGCCTTCTTGGGAGCCGCGGTCGCGGCGCTGAGCGTGGTCGTCGTCTCGGTGTTCCTGCCGGGCCGGTCGCGCGACCCGGCGCCGACGGTCACGGCCGGGGCACCGGAGGCGCCGGAGCCGGAGACTGCGAGGACGTGACCTGACCGTGCAGTGCCGTGCACGCCGGCGGCGACTGGGGGCAGGAGGCTCCCACGAGTCGCCGGCCCGTCACCGAGGACGGGCAGGACGGACATGATGTGCACGGCGCGACACAGAAGGAGCTGACATGACGGAGATCGCTCCGGCCGAGCCACGCCGCGCCGGGCGGCCGCGCAGTGAGGGCGCGGACCGGGCGATCATCGAGGCGACCCTCGACCTGCTGGCCGACTACGGCATCGCCGGCACGACCATCGAGGGCGTCGCCGCCCGGGCGGGCGTAGGCAAGACCACCATCTACCGGCGGTGGAAGGGCCTCGAGAGCCTGATCTGCGACGCCGTCGCGGAGCTCAAGGGCCCGCTGCCGACGCTGCCCGGCACCTCCATCCGCGACGATCTCCTGGCTCTCGTCGAGGCGGCGGCGCGCGGTCGCGAGTCCGCGCGCAACCGCAAGGTGTACGCGTGCTTCATCGGCGAGATGGCCCGCTACCCGGCGCTCGACGCCCAGTACCGGTCGGCGGTCATCGAGCCGCGCCGCGCCCTGACCCGGTCGGCGCTCGAACGGGGCGTCGAACGCGGCGAGCTCCGCGCCGACCTCGACCTGGACGTCATCGCCGAGATCGTCACCGCACCGACGCTGCACTGGATGCTGCACAACCCCGACCGCAACCCCACCCGCCAGCTGCTGGAGCAGTTCCTCGACGGCGTGCTCCACGGAGTTGGCCGCTCGTAGGTTTCGCCGGCCTGGTCCGCCAAGTTGGTGGGTCGGCCCCCTACTGTCTCGATTGCCGACGGCGCGGCCCTTGGTCGCGCTGTGTGCCCTGTTCCGCCGGCCGCCGACGGTTCCGCTGTGGTGACGGTGACCGGTCCGCCGTGGGCGAGTTTCGCCGGCCGCTAACCGTTGATCATGGAGAAGGTCGGCCTCCGCCGCGCTGGTAACCCTACTTCCTCCATGATCATCAAGAATCGGACCCCCCATGGTGTGTGTGTGTTCCGCGGACTTGTGTGACAGGGCGTTCGGAGACATCCGCGACAGTTCCTGATCATGGTCCGATGCTGGGGGGATGGGACCGGTGGGGATGTGGGACGTCGTGGACGTTCGAGCGAATCTG
>NZ_SMKL01000082.1 GCF_004348545.1 Jiangella ureilytica
TGCTCAACCCGACGACCCGCCAGCCCCAGGAGGTGGCCACACCCGCACTGCTCACGGCATGATCTGAAACAACTCGCTGACCCGATCACAGTGAAGATCAGTTACACCACCAGGTGGGACGTCACCCCGGCGATTGGTAGATGACCTGCGATCGGGCCGGATGGCAGTCATGGCGGGGCCGACAGATTGACAGCGGGCACTGGTACGTCCGCGCGGAGGAGGGCCGATTCGGCTGGCAGCGCACCAACGCCTCCACTCGGCCGCCGATCTTCGCCGTCGCCGAGAAGGCAGCCGTCCAGGCCCACGAACTCGCACACCAGACGCCCAAGGTCCCGGCCCTCAGCCCCCGCGACGTCCTGGCGACCAGTTTCAAGTGCGCCGAACGCCCGTTACCTCTCCTTGATGCGTTCTGGGAAGCGCTGGAAGCGAGCGGATACTTCCCTTGCATGCTCCCCGATGGTGGATACGTTCCAAGCACGACCCGGGCGGGCGCGACCGCCTCATACTGCAGGAGGCGGCGGCTCCTCCATCCAGACGTGTTTAGTCACACCCAGTGGATGGTGTCCCGCGTAATCGAACAGCCGCAGCGGCGGCATCCATGCTGTTGCGAAGTGCTGGTTGAGGTGGAGGGCAAAGGGCAGCAGGATGTCCTGGTCACGCCAGGGCTCCATGGCGAGCATCCTCGATCCCGGTTCAGGCGTCGGGTTAACTTGGCCACTGACCGGGTCGGTCCAGACGTAGTAGCCCTTGCCGATGACCCAGATGCTGTCCGGCCGATGTTCCGGCTCGTGCTCGGCAGACCAGCCGATCAGGTGCTCACCGAGCGTGATCAGGTCGATGCTGTCGAACGCGAAAATCATGCCGACTGTTGGCGTATAGGGATACGTGCGACCGTAGGCCGTCCGGGTTCGCTTCAACCCTGATGTCGGGTAGTACGCGGTTTTGGCGAGTTCCTTGGCCTTGCGGATCTTCTCGCAGCTGTCGAGAAGCCTCTCGCGGTCTAACCTTGTCTTTACCTCCACTACCCCGTAGACGCACTCATTGGGGATGATCCGATAGCCCTGCATATCAGTCAGCGGCGGTGTTGCGCGGTCGGTGATGACGACGTCGCACTGGGGCGAGATGTCGCCGGACGCCGTGACGATTTCGGCGCTGTGGATCGCCTCCACGTGACCCGGCAGCTGGCTGGCCAGGAAGTCCCGGACGAGAATTTCACGGTTGGAGCCTGCCTCGCCGCGGTGCTGAAATAACTGCGACTGCTCGAAGTCCGCGCGCATCCTCATCGCGATCGAGCGGAGGACCCCCGCGAGATGATTGTCACCCATGCCCAAGACAGTAGAGCCTGCCACGTCTGAACGACTTTGCCTCCCGCCGTGCCACGCGGGCCGGGGAGTGAGCCCGACCGGGTTGATCCAGTCGCGGCGATGCCAGACCGCGCTCTAGCGGTTCGACGACGTATATGAAGTCAACCGGCCGCTGCCACACGAGCCATCATAAAAGTTGCTGTACCACGCAGACCTAATCACGGCGACCGGCGCAGCACACGGATCTCCTACCATGTGATCCTGAGCACCTGGAAGCCCTCCTCGACGCTCTGACGCCTTAGCCAGGGAACCGCTGTGCTGGCTGAACGTAGAGAGGGTGCCAATCCGGCTCCTCGGGATGCTCGTGCCTGCGCCAACCCAGCTTCCCCCAGAACTTGTCCGCACCTGCATTCTGGCTGAGCGCGACGAGCCGACGGTTCGGATACATGACAACGAGACGATTGATGAGCTCGCGCCCGATGCCCTCGCCGCGGCGCCCCTCCGCGACCTCGAAAAATTCGATCTGGAGCACAGCGTCTCCGAGAGTCGGCGCCGTGGTGTACGCACTCAGGTCGACCGTCTCCTCGAGCCTCGCCCGGGCCACTTCGACGCCGCCAAGGCGCGCCTCGAAACAGATGGAGCCGTCGCCGTACAGCCCAGGATCGTCCCACCATCCCGGGTTGAAGCCCGGGCTGGATACGAACGGAACGCAGCCGTAGCGCTCGGCATCGACGCCGCGCTCCTTCTTGCGCACCTCCAGGTCCATGGCCCTATCCTGACGGCCATCGATGGTCGGTCAAATTGCGCCTTTGACTGATGAGCGACGGACCTGGAGCGCCGAGCCGAACAAGTACGTGGCGCTGTCCGAATCTCTCGCGGCTGCGCCTCGCCGGCCTGCTGAGCCCCGGCGATCTCTCCCCGAGTGAACTGCAGGAACGCCTCGGCATGCCGTCGAACCTGCTGACCCACCACCTCGACGCTCGAGGGGCTGGAGCTGCTGACACGCGGGCGACGCCTTCGCCGTCTTCCCCGGCAAGCGCACCAGGACTGGGCCCTCGAGGACCCCGCCGGCCAGGGCCTCGACGTTGTCCGCCCGACCCGCGACGAGATCGAACGTCGCGTCCTCACCTCTCTTGTCCAGAGCTGCGTCGCGAGTTCAGCAAGCAGACCGCGGCGTTCCCAGCCACAGGGTTTTGTCGGTGGTCAATGCGACACTCGCCACGTGGACGCACGAGGACGGTCGCCGGACAAGATCGCGAGTTCGCTTCGAAAGTGCGTGCGTGCCGCGCGGCGGCTGGGGGCTGAGCACGAGTGGGTACCGGAGCTTGAATCGCCTTCGGCCCGGACGTGGCGGACCGCATCCAGAAGGTGGCAGAGCGTTGGCGAGGTACTTGCCACGACCGTGGCCGAGGCCGAGGTACACGCCGTGGCGCTCATACGTTCTGGGCTCGAGCATGCCGATGTGCTGGGCCTCAGTATCGCCCGCGGCCTCGCGTACACGCCGCACACGGTCGCGCGTACTGCTGAGGAGCATTTGCTCCGCGCGCTGCATTATCTGGACACCAACCGGGTCCAAGACCTGGGTTCGCAGGAGGACCTCCGCGCTACAGCCGAGATCCGGTTCAACCAGCTGCTCGTTGACCTGACCGAGTCCGGGCGACTGATCGGTGGCCTGACCGATAGTCCGTGGGCAAATACTGTCGACAAGGCGACCGATGCTGAGCGGTGGAACGACCTGGAGCAGCGTGCGAACGTGCTGGGATGGTCGATCAGCCGCCGTAATGGAGCGAGGCTAACGCATACCAAGGGTCGCCGTTCTTCAATGGGGCTTGCCGCCGACTATCTTTCCGGCCCGGCAACCGCCGAGATGAGTGGTGCGGTAATCACCCAGCTCATCGCACGTGCGCGTGGGTCGGTGGCCCACGGGTTTGAAACCGGGCTGTTCAGGTCTACTCGCGTCGAGCCGCGTGGTGATCTGCCGTTCGCGGCGCTTGTCTTGGAACCCCAGCAGGTCGACGTTGGCACCTTGGCGTTCCACCTGATGACGATCCCGCTGTGCGTCAGCAACGCCGTCGATGCTCTCGTCATCCGCTTCGGATGGAGCCAGGGCCAAGCACTCGACCTCTATCGCCATGCGCGAGGACAAATGATTGCCATATGGTACGACGCGGTGAACCGCGAGGATCTTGAATGACCGTCCCGAGGCCGAGCCGTGTTCGCGTCGTCCGGCGCCACGATTCTCGCAGGAGTAACCGTCGCCCGCTCCCATGCGTTACGCCTTCGCGATCCCAGCAGATCGTTGGTGGACGAGATCGCGACAGGGTTTGGAGGCTCGGTTCCTCTGGCGGACGGTCATCAGGCGGGAGCAGGACGCTCTCATCGGTAGGGGGTGGAGTTCCACGATGACAGAGCCTGACCTGCTTAGAGCCAGCCGCGACGGCGACCAATTCCATTACACCTGGGCAGCTCGTCAATCCCTGCGACTCCTCGACGAACGCTCCGGACTCCACGCGCTATTCGTCGAAGCCGTTGACCCCAGTGAACAGCCGGTCGCACCTGACCCGGACACCTCCGCCGACGACGACGCTCTGGCGCGCGAGGACAACACTGATGCTGGTACGGAGACCGGAATCGAGAATCCCGACTCTGGCACCGGCGACGAGGTGATCGACCTCGCGGAGTACTGGGGCTCAAGTGACATCGACCACACCAACCGGGTCGTATACCGTCAGTTCAAGCATTCCACTCGACGCGCCGACGAGCCGTGGACGCTGTCGTTCCTCACCAAAACACTGATCGGCTTCGCGCGGAAGTACCGAACGTTGAAGGCGCATCACCCCGCAGTTCTCGACCGCGTTCGATTCGAGTTCATCAGCAACCGGCCCGCCGCCCAGTCCGCTCTGGACGCGCTCAACGAGCTTCGCACGAGCATCCCATCGACAGCGACAAGGACGATCCGCTACCGGCTCACACGCCTCCTCGCCCCGGAAGATGTCGCCGTTTTGTGCCGTCGGCTCGTGGTCGACGAGACTGCACCGTCCTTGCTCAAGCTCCGCCACCTCCTCGACCTCCAGGTCGCCGACTTGCTGCCAGGCGCTCCAGCCGAACAGGCCCTACTGCTGAAAGAGATGATCTCCAGTCGCGCGACCTCGGTCTCTGGCAATGACCCCGCGGTGCGTCGAGCGGACGTGCTTGCCGCGCTGAAGACTTCCGAGGACCAACTGCTGCCCGCGCCCAATCTGATCGAACCTCCGCGGCGACCGATCATTAGGCACCAATTCGCCGAGATCGCCGCCAAGATCCAGGAGACACCTGGCATGTCGACCGTTGTGCACGGACCAGGCGGAGTGGGCAAGAGCGTCCTCGCGGGCGCCCTGCAACACCACCTGCCGTACGGCTCGATCACGATCGTGTTCGACTGCTTCGGCAACGGTTCCTATCGACGCCCCAGTGCCCCACGCCATCGACCCAAGCAAGGGTTCGTCCAGCTCGTGAACGAGCTCGCCGGACGAGCGTTGTGCGATCCCATCGTTCCCTCCGCCACAGCCGACGAGACCGACTACGCCCGAACCTTCCTGCGCAGGCTCACCGCGGCGGCCGAGACGCTCGCTACCACCACACCGGCCGCGCTGCTCACCATCATCATTGACGCGGCGGACAACGCGGCCATGATCGCGGACGAGATGGGCGAACGCTCCTTCGTCCAAGGCCTGATCCGAGAGCCGCTCCCGTCCAACGTCCGCCTAGTCGTGACTTGCCGCACCGAACGCATCGACCGACTTCGGCTACCCGTCGACTACCAGGACCTCCCGCTTCGCGGCTTCGACCTGGACGAGACCCGAGCCCATCTCCAGATGGCCTACCCCGCTGTCTCGCCCACCGACGCCTCCGAGTTCCATGCCCGCACCAGCCACAACCCACGGGTGCAGGCGACCGTCCTGGATGCGACGACGAGCCTCCAGGAGGCACTGGCATGGCTGGCGCCGAACCCAAGCTCGCCCGGGAACGCCCTCGACTCCCTCATCGAGCGGCAGGTCGCCGAAATTCGGGATCGACAGCACGGGTCCGGCACCGACATCGACGCCATCTGCGTCGGCCTCGCAGCCCTGCGCCCAATGATCCCTGTCCGCGTCCTGGCGGAGTTGGCCGGCGTACATGCATCGGTCGTGCTCAGCTTCGTCTCGGATCTAGGCCGCCCGCTCCTGGTGGACGGCGGCTCGGTGCAGTTTCGCGACGAGCCCACCGAAACCTGGTTCCGCGAACGCTACCGCCCCGCTGGAAAGGACCTGGAAAGCTTCCTCGACCGCCTGTCGCCGATCGCGGACCAGGACGCCTACGTGGCCGCCTCGCTCCCCGCGCTGCTCTTCGACGCCAATCGATTCGACGACCTCGTGCTGCTCGCACTCTCCGACGACCGCCTTCCCGACAACAGTCGCCCCGCCGCCGAGCGCAACGAAATCCAGCGGCGCGAGATCGCGCAACAACGCACCCACTTCGCCTTGACCGCGGCGCTGCGCGCCGACCGCGACTTCGAAGCTGCGCAGCTTGCCCTCCGGTTGGGGGCGTTGACCGCCGGACGCACCCGACGCCTGGACCTGATCCGCGACAACACCGACCTGGCGGCACGATTCCTGGATCCGAGCGTGCTCGAGCAGCTCGTCGCCACTCGAAGCCTGACCGCAGGCTGGCCCAACTCCAACCTGCCGATCGAGGGCGCGCTGCTTGCTGGGGCCGACGGCCAGACCGACCAGGCCCGCAACCGGCTTCGAAGCGCGACCTCCTGGATGAGTGCCTGGGTGCGTCAAGCACGACGCGACGACACCAACTCTGGGCTGGGCGAGCTCGACATTCTCCAGGTCACATGGGGACTCCTCAACGCCGTCGGCGCAGCCGCCTGCGTGCGGTATCTGCGAGGCTGGCGACCGCGCACCCTCGCGTTCGACGTCGGAGTCAACGTCGCCCGTCGCCTCCTCGACGCGGGACGTCTGGCGGACCTCAATGAGTTGGCTCGGGCTGCCGAGGGCAGTCACCTCAGATTCGGGATCGCCCAGGCCTGCGCTGAGCGCGATACGGAGCTGGAACCCGCCATCGTGGCGCATCTCCTGCGACCCATCATGAGGAGAAAGACGGCGGTGCAACCGAGCCGTCACGACGACTATCGGCACACTTCTGGCGGCGACCCGGTTCACAACGGCCTCACCGCCGTCACCTGGTTGGTTACCCGCGGCGTCGCCCACGGAATCGTTACCCCCGCTGATGCCGCGCGAGTACTGCACCTGTACCTCCCCGATAACCTCGGGCATCGATCCGGGGGTTGGTACGACCAGGACGTCTGGCATCCCATCCTCGGATTCTCGCTGCGCGCCAGGCTCGAAGGCCGCGAACTCGATGCCCTGGACATCCAGGGACCACGGATCCAAGAGGCACGAGAACGTGAGAAGTTCGAATCGTCACTCGCGTTGCGGGAGTACCGCGCAAATGTCGAGCCACTCGTCTCATGGGCCGCTGCCTGGCTTGATCTCGACCTCGATCCCACCACCGAGAACCTCGCCACCTTCTCGCAGCGTGCATCCGCGTTCTTGCAGGGCGAACTCCCGGAATGGCGACGCGAACGGATCGACCAGACTAAGGTCAACGCCGTCCTGAGACTCATTGGCCGCGCCTTGGCCCGACACCCCGGGATCGTCGACCCTGCAACGCTACTCGAGTTCCAGGCTCAGAACTCCGACGTGATCACCCGGCGAACCCTGACCGTCATCATCCGGCAGACAGCTGCCCAACCAGCCCTTCATGCGCTGTCCGAGCAGCTAGCCCGCCGCTGCCACCAGCGTCTCGCCAGCGCGCGAGAGGACGCCGGCGAACTCGCCGCCGACTTCGTGCAGCTAGCACGTGCCACATACCGAATCTCCCCAGATGAAGCCTCGGTTCACTTTCAGGCGGCGCTGGACATCACCGACGCCATCGGAGACGATGCCTGGCCCCGGTGGGAAGCACTTCTAAGCATCGCCCGACTCGCCGGACACGACGCCTCTGACCAGTCCGGCCGCGCCTACCGGCTGGGCCAGATCGCCGAGAGCGTCGAGCCCTATCTCGGTGGCTACCTGGACCACGCCGACATCCTCGCCGCCGCAGCCAGCCTCTCGCTGACCGAAGCGCTTGCCATTGGATCCCGCTGGCGCGATCGACGCATCGCGGCGATCCGAGACCTCGCCGACGCGATCTCCACAACCCCCACGGTGCTTCTAAGCGACGACCCGCTGGCCGCCCTCACGTTGTTGCCACTGGGCTACCGCTACCCGGACCACCATGTTCTAGCTACGGCGTTAGGCAATCGCCCCCAGGACGTCACCACCGCAGTGATCACCTACCTCCAGTTCCGAAGGCCAAGCCCATTCACAACCGATGCGCTCGACGAGTTCCTCACGACCTCCGGCGTTCCGCGTATCGCTATCGAGCAAATCGATCCCTCACTGCTCTGGACTATGGAACTTGCGGGCGTCGAGAAACACGCCGACGGCCGACCCGAACAGCGACCGAAGATCTCCTTCGCGGACCTCGACCTCACCACGGTCGACGGATGGGCCGAGGGCCTAGAGCGCAGCCGCTCCGAGAATGCCCGAGACGACCTCTTCACCTACGTCGCCACCGTTCTCGGCGCCACGCCCAACATCCTGCGCGCATTCGCGACATGTCCGACGACCGACCACTGGGACCTCGAGCGCATGCTGGAGGCCCTACACGACCGACCGCTCTCGATGGCATCGCAAGTAGCACTCGACGACCTCCTCGTGACCCTGCTCAAACGTCTCGCGCCCGACTTCCTGCTCGTCTCCTGGCGCACCCTTGACCTCGACCGAGCCCGAACCCTCGCCGGACGGGACACTGACTTCGAACACACCGCAAGCCGCGCTCTTGCCAACCATCCGGCGTTCACCGCCGGCCAGGCCTATGCACTCGCCGCCCACCTCGCCCGCCGTCTCGACAGCGAACAAGCCCTCAAACTGTTTGACGCCGCCGCTTCGCTCTTCGACGAGACCGCACCTATCGACGCCCACGACGGGCATCACCCCATTGGCATGACGGTGAGCTGGGACCCGGACGCTGCCGTTGCTGCCGTCATCTGGACCGCCCTCGGAGACCCCGCCGGGAAGACACGGTGGCAAGCTGCGCACTGCGTACACCTGGCGCTAACCCTCGGACACACCGACATCGCCTCCCGGCTGCTCGACCTAGCCAACGGCCGGCGCAGTCCCGAACCGTTTCTCGACCATCGCCTCGAGTTCTACGCACGGCACGCGCGTCAATGGCTTCTGTTCGGCATCAGCCGCGCGACCACAGACCCGTCTGCACTGGCGACCGCAGCACTGTTCCGAGACCTCTTGACGCAGACTGTCACCGGCACACCGCACGCCGTGAACACGCCGCTGGCGCGCGACAGCCTGCTACGGCTCCATGCCTCCGGTGCAATCACGCTGGATCCTGCAGAGAAGGAGCGCACCGAACGTGCGGGCAAGCCCGTCGGCGCCGTACGCCACGATTGGCACGCCGATCTCGAGGAGCTCACACGCCTGAGCCAGCTCGTAGCTCCATCCAAGATGGTCAGCTCGTTATCACAGGAGTCGACCCTAAGCACATCCGGACCGGTCGATTCCGGACCCCGCGTGTACGAGGTCTCCCATGGAACCTCCACTGATACCGAAGCCGCCACCGACACCGAGATCGGCACGGACGACGAGACCGAAGACGACCGATTCAGCTTCTTCCTCGACTTCCGCCAGTACTGGTGCGATCCGCTCGGCGATGCCTTCGGCCTCAGCGAACGCTCAATCGAACGACTAGTGACCGAAATGCTGATTGACCACTGGACCGTTCCCTCACGTGGCCGCACCGAGGACGACGCCCGGCACACGCTCGACCTCTATCCCCGGAGCAACTATCCCCACAAGAGCGACTGGCCAGACGAGGAGGACCTCGACTTCTACCTGGCCATCCAGGCCCTATGCGAAGTCGCCGGAGCCCTCCTCCAGCATCGGCCAGTTGTGCAGCGACACGACGAGGACGAAGAGACCGGAGACTCCGAGTACACCCGCTTCATACAGCGGCACATTCCCAGCCGCACCGACGGACGCTGGCTGTCCGACCGACGCGATCCGGCGCCGGCAAACGCCGTCATCGAGCCACGCAGTCGTTCCGGGCTGAGCAGCACTGACCACGACCCGCACTGGACCTACCGCATCACGTCCAACAGGTTCAGGGAGGAGCTTTTTCCCTCACCGACCCAGATCGTCATATGGGGATTTCGACAGGTTCAGCACTACTCCCGGAGCGAGACAGTCAGCGTGCATTCAGCGCTCGTGACTCCCGACACTGCGCCCGCTCTGCTCAGGGCGCTGCAGACAGCTCCCGACAAGCGCGCCTACCGAATCCCCGACACGACTGACGAGGAGTACAGCTCTAGTGTCCCTGGGTTCGAACTGACCGGATGGATTGAACCCCACGGATACGACCACGGACGTGACCGCCAAGACCCGTACGCCGGCACGATCGACTTCCCGCCGCGGCGACCTACCGCTGCCTGGCCGGCACTTAAGTCGTTGATCGCCGACCCAGACTACCGCCTCTGGCGCGACGGAACGGATGTCGTGATCGTCTCAGCAGCTTGGGACGACCACACCGATGAGAGGCAGACCACCGGCTCATCCGGGGACACCTTGACCGCAGACCGCGTCTGGCTCGCTTCCACACTCAGCAAACTCAATCGGTCGCTCATCGTCGAGGTCGAAATCCAACGACGCTTGGACGACACCTCGCATCGCATCGCGCGGCGCGCTGACGACGAGTATGACGACGACCGGTTCCGCTACCTGCCGCCGTACACGAAGTACTTCTTGATCGACAATGCTGGAGAAGTCCATGAATTCTGACACTGACCCGGTCCTCCAACTCGGCCGTGACCTCGCGGAAGCGCTGGAGCCCAGTGACGTGGTGGGCCGCTGGATGTCCCACCACCTGGCTGAGCTCATCACTCGGTGCGAGGCGAACCCGAACGACGAGGAGCTGGCTGCAACCACTCGAGACGTCGTGCTCAAGATGTGGGAACGCAAGCATGGCGCGCACTTCAAGACTGAGCCTTACGCGTACGTCGGGCCGGCGCTCCGCGCGATCGCACGGCTGGACCCCAACCCAGACCGATGGACGTGCTACCGCCCATTCGGCGAACAAGTGCCGAGTGACGAAGCCTTGGCGACCTACCCGCTGCTGCAGAAGGTATGCGACATCGATCGAGAGGTTGGCCAGCTGATACGCCTAGGCGTCGCGCTCGCTGCCCAGGAGGCAACAGCGCGCGAAGAGCCGTGGGTGATCGCCGGCATGGAGACGGCCGAAACCGAGGAAGACCGTGCAGTCCGCGCCCTTGAGCAACTCGCGCAGCGCCTCCGGCTGCAGGCCGGGCCGGATCCGCGTGAGGCGCTGGCAGCGGACGGCCTGACCGAGCCTGACAGCGCCGACTCAGCAGCACTACTAGCCGACAAGGAGAGCAAGACCGAACCTGTAGCGGGCGGTTCCAACTTGAACGACGTTGCTGACGCGGTCGAGTCAGCGGACCCGCTCACTGCGGCGTTCGGAATTGCGGTGGTCCGATGCCGCCGCTTGATCGATCGGATCGCAACGCTCTCCGAGGAATTGGCAGCAGCCGCCGCGGTAGAAGAGGATCACTCTGGTCGAACCGAACCAGCGGCTCGCGACGAGCAGGCTCCCGAGCAGAGCGGATCGACGGGCCTGCGGCAAGGGACCACTCTCTGAATCAAGGCCACATCCCGTCGTCTTCGAGTCACGGTTCTCCGGGAGCCACCGGAACTTCTGAGCCGTCCGCGGACTGGAACGCTCGCAACAGCCCTCAGACCACCGCAGGCTGGTAGTCCCGCCCCGTCGCAATAATGGGCGAAACTATGCGCACACACGGCAACTCCAGCGCAAACGGCGACACTATGTCGTCCACGCCCCACTCCAGCCACGATGTGCAGTCCACGTGCGGGTAGGTAGGCGCCACCCGTGCATCCACCAGTACCAAGCTGAACGGCGGCCAGTGCACCATCGCCGACAATGTCATCACCGGCTCCGCCACATCTGCCGAAGCTGCCATCGGGACGGACATGAGAACACCGCCGTGGCCGCCGCTGATCTCTGCCCGCTCGTTCAGGGGAGTCACGCCTACCAGAAACCGCATGCCGGCATCCACCGTCAGCGGTGCGCCCGTTCGGCTGCTCTCCACGAACTCCGGGTGCGTCTGCCAGAGGTTCTCCGCGAGCACGGTCATCCCAGCCAGAGCGGACCGAGCGAACCGGCCCGGACGCACTTCACGCGCCCCAACCTGGATCACCGGCCGAGTACCAACGGCCTCTGAGTCCAAGAGCACGTCAGCAATACTCCTCGCCCAGCCGATGTACTCGTCGTCCCACGGTGACGTCGCTGCACGGCAGTCCTCGCAATGCCCGTACAAGGCCAAGCCACCGAGCTTCCCGCGATCCAACACCAGCGTGTTGTCTGGGCCGACCATCATTCGTCTGCCCAGCCCGTTGTTGAACGCCGCCCGCGGCGGGATGTGAGTCTTGGTCAGCTTCACGACGGTACCGCACATCGCACACGGGGCCCGACTCATATGGGTCCTCGGGTTCGTGGGCTGGAAGCCGGTCATGCCCGGCAAACGTGCCCCCAGCGACATCTGTTCCCGCTCAGCCGGGTGGAACTGTCCGGGGTCGGACTGAACAAGCCGTGGAGTTCTACGATTCGTCGCACGGCGAGCCGGCCGGGCGGGCATCGCCAACCAGCATGGGCCCGATGTGAAAGCAGTCGACGTTCGTCGCTCCGGTTGGGCTCACAGATACGAGACGCCAGACACCACCGATGCCGTCACCCGTGTAGGGCTCGGGATCCTCGTTGATGTCGGCGCTGAGTTTCGCTACGGCGTACTCGACCACTTGGGCCATCGTCATGTCGCGCAGCAGGTAGTAGTCATCTTCGACGTGCCACACGCCGCTTTGCCTGACCCGGTACTCATCGTCGAACAGAACGAGGACGCGGTCTTCGGCCGACTGACCATCGGACTGGGCAACCGGGAGGCCACAGAACACCAAGTGATTGTCCACCCGGGAGACCTGCTCGGGTTTTGGGCCGACGGACTTCCACACCTCTAGATCCTCGGAGCCTGACCGGTGGCCAGCGACGAGGAGGTGAACGGGCTCGGAAGTCCCGTCCTGGTACATCGCGGGCACTGCTGCAGTCAACTGGTGGAGGTGCTCCCGCAGATTGGCTAGGAGGTCTCCGAGCGGCAGGGCAGCTAGCGCAGTGTCCGTGAACGACAGAAGGAACCCGCCGACGATGTCATTCATCGGCGTGCCGTCGATACCGCCACGTCCGGTGTAGGCGATCGCAAAAGGCAGGCCGTACGGCGCGACCGTCACCTTTATCGCGACGTCAGTCTTCGGCGCCGCGTCCGGATCATTCCCGATAGGGACCGATGTGGTCCGACCATCCGCGACGAGAACCACGCCATCCGTCGCGACCAACGTGAACGCAATCGACACCCTCACCCCTCAGGCAGCCGTGACCAGGGCCATGCGCCCTGGCGCGGCCAGTCTTGCAGCATCCCTCGGGTAGTGACGGTTTCAGCGACTACGCGTCCCGCCGTCTCCACGCCGACCTGGGCCTGCTCCAGGCCAGCGGGTTGGAGCTCGCCTCAAATCAGGCAGCGCAGCACGAGATATCCAGGCGAGGGATGCAACCTACGCACGATGCACACATGAGGCGACAACGACTTCAGCTCAAGTCTGTCAGACCGCCGGCGCCGCCACCCCCAACCCTTACCCGTGGTCCACGCTACGAGCGCGTTGACGACGTCCTCGGGCCGGCTACCCCAGCGGCGATCACACGCTCGCGTCGACGTTCCGGCGCAACGTCGACGCGATCCGCTCGGCCGGCGGTATCCCGCAGGTCAACCACCCGATCCTTCATTGGTCGGTCACCCGCAAAGACCTCGCCGACATCGCCGGCCCGTACCTGATGGAGATCTGGAACGCGTTCTCCATCGCCGGCAACCTCGGCGGCGTCGACGAGTCCGGGCAGACCGCTCCGTCGACCGAGAACCTGTGGGACGAGCTGCTCAGCGACGGCGTCGTCGTCTGGGGCACCGCCAGCGACGACGTGCACGAGTACGAGGCCCTGGATGACCGCGACGCCCCGACGCCGGGTAAGGCGTGGATCGTCGTCCGGGCGCACGCACTCGACCACGAGTCGATCATGGACGCGCTCGGCCGTGGCGATTTCTACGCCTCCACCGGCATCACGATCGACCGCTACGACGCCGGCCCCGACGGCATCGACATCACATTCCGCACGATCTCCGGCTGGCGCGCCGCGAAGTTCTCCGCACTGACCCGGTACCTCACCCGGTTCATCGGGCGGGGCGGGCGGCTCCTCGCCGAACGCTACGGACCGAACCCCCGCTATCCCGTCAATGGCGACGAAGGCTACATCCGCGCGGTGATCACCGACGCCGACGGCCGCCACGCCTGGACCCAGCCATACTTCCTCGAGATGTGAAGCCCGAGCCATGCCCGCATCGGTGGCCTCGTACGAGTCGTCGACCTATTGCCGACATTAGGGACGTCGTACGTGCGTCGAGCTTGACGATGACGTCGTAAGTCGTGGCGCCGTCGTCAAGGGTGAGTTCAGGTGGCAGATCCCTCCTCCGACGTCCCATATCACCGCTGCGATTCGGCCACGGGCAGCACGTGCGTTGACAGGCAGCGACGGTTTCGTCGCCCCACCTCACAGGGAACGCATCAACCGACCCATGTGAGCGAAGGATGACAATCCGCACCCGCCAGTCGCTATCCGGGTTCATCGCGTCGCGACCACATCTCTCCATCACCGAGCGAGGCGATGCGCGCCTCTATGCGCGCGTGGGCCAGGAGCGATACCGCCAAAACGACGACGGATCCACGTCACGAGACGGGACCGAGTTCCATCACCTCGTCTTGATCGGCAAGGCGGCCGAGCGCGCCCACGAGCTCTTCAAGAAGGGCGACCGGTTCGTAGCGGACGGGCATGTCCGCGAGCTGCCGACCGGCAGTGTCTTCATCGCTCTGCGCATCGGCCACGACAGCGGGGCTACGAAGTACAGCGTTGACCGAGCTACGCGTGCCGCTGCGCCCAACCTTAGCCCGCGTCGTGACGCGTCTGCCGTCCATCACGCGCCACCGACGGGATCGGATCGTTCGCATGACCGCACCAGGTCCTGATCGTCGCCCCGCGGCCAGTGAACTCCCCCTGTACACGGCCGAGGAGGCGGCGACTCTTCTGCGCTGCAAGGCCTCATGGTTGAAGGAGCAGGCCCGCCTGCGCCGCATTCCGTTCACGATGGTTGCTGGTGCCTACCGCTTCACACGCGCACACCTGATCCAGATCGTCGAGTCGAACGAACACCGCATAGCGGGTTCAGAGTCAGAGCTGGCGCTACCGCCGGAACGGGTGATCACCAAGTCGCAGGATGCCATTGCGCCGTTGACGGCCCACCCACCACGCCGGCCCCGTCGACCGACCTAGAATTGACGCAGCGGTAGTCACGTCTTCAGCTCCTTACGAGCTCCTCCCCGTTCGCCGGGTCTTGTCGAATCTCCTGCCGCAGTCCATCGACACGGCTCTGAGGGGATCGCGTGGGCTACGCGGAGAAGCGATCTGGGTACTACCTCGCCCGCTTCAAGTGGGGCGACAAGTTGATCACCGTCAAGGACGTCAACGGCCGGGTGATCCACTTCAGCACCAAGCGTGCCGCCACGACGGCGGCGAATATTGCCGAGACCAGGGCGCGCGAGCAGACGTGGCGTGATCCAAGCGCGGGCAGGATGACGTTCGGCGCCTGGGCCAACGAGTGGTACGAGCGCCAGGACCTGGCGCCATCGACGATGCAGAACTACAAGCATCATCTCGAGGAGCATCTGCTCCCCGCCTTCGAGCAGACCGCGCTCGCCGACATCTTCGGCGCCGAGGTAAACGAATGGGAGCGCGCCGAACTCCGTGCCGGTTACAGCGTCTCGTCGGTGCAGACCTGGCGTACCACCCTCTCGACGATTCTCGGCGACGCAGTCGCTGAGGGAGTCATCCCCGCAAACCCGGCCGTCCGGGGCCGCGGCCGAGGCAAGCGAGCAGGCCGATCCCGAAAGCGCGGTCCCGAAAAGGTGACGACCGATGCGCTCGGCGCCTTGTTGATCGCCGAAAGGGCGGCACTCCTCACGGGTCGTGACGATGAATTCGTGATGGTGCTCGCCGACTTCTGGACAGGGCTGCGGTGGGGCGAGCTCGTCGGCTTGGAGACGAGGTTCGTGCGATCCGAGAGCATCCGCGTCGAGTTCCAGCTCTGGGAGGACGACACAGGCGCGTTTCACCCACTGCCGCCCAAGGACGACTCCTATCGCGACATCGACCTCCCGCCCTGGCTGTCGCGTCTGATCTCATCGCACATCGCTCGCACGAATCCCGCACCGTGCCCATGCCATGGACGACGCTACGTCTTCTCCGCTCAGCGCAGCGCGCATCCTCGTCGTTCCGCGTTCAGCGACTGGATCTTCGACCCGGCGACCACGGGATGGTTCCCCTCGCGAGGAAAGCGGCTGCCTCCTCGACCGGTTTCCATCGCCGCCGAGCCGTGGCCCGGCGCGGTCCTCCGCGGGCGGGGGAACGCTGACCGAGCCACCGCTTGCTGGACGCCGATCGCACGCGGGCTGACGCCGCATGGGCTGCGGCACTGCCACAAGACGCTGATGGCGGAACTGCGAACGCCGGAGATCCTCTCCCATGAGCGCCTCGGCCATGAGCTGGGCGGCATCGGCGGCCGGTACTCCCATGTCAGCCCCGCGATGGTCGACGATCTGATGCGCGGACTGACGGACCGTTGGAATGACGCCCTCGACGCCCGGCTCGCATTGGGATCGACGTCACCTGTCGGCGCACTCGATCGCCTTCTTGGAGAGCACCGAGCGCGTGGGCAAACGGACCGGGTCCGCGTCCCTGAGCCCCGCCTGGCACATGCGAGGCTGCGATCGAGGCGGCCTGCCACTCCGCCCTCAGGTCGCGTCATCGGCACCGCGAACGACCTCGAAACGATCTGATCACAAGCGCATCTCGAAGACGCCTCGGGCCGGGGCACGAACACATCGCGCCAAGATCGTCACACGGATGTCACACGGAGGCGGCAAATAGGGGGTGCCGTGGATGATCGAGATGGGGTCTGACCTGGGTGGGCGATACTGGGATCGAACCAGTGACCTCTTCGGTGTGAACGAAGCGCTCTCCCGCTGAGCTAATCGCCCGGGCGACCAGAACCATACCGCACCGCAGAGCCCGAACAGAAACCACTGCCCGAGTTTCGCGTTGCGCGATGTCCGGAATGGCCTGACACTACTGGCCATGACCGCGTCGACCATCTCCTACCCCTTGGCTCTGCGCCTGCTCGACGAGGGCGACGCGGAGCGGTACATCCAGGCGGAGCTGCGCTACTCCGCGGCCGACCCGCTCGCGGTCACGGCGGTGTTCGACACCACGGCGCGCGAGCCGGTGCCGTGGGTGTTCGCGCGCGACCTGCTGAGCGCCGGGCTCGATCAGCCCAGCGGCAAGGGCGACATCACCATCTGGCCGGCGCTCGACTCCCACGGGATGCCGACGGTGCGCATCCGGCTGCGCTCCCCCGAGGGCGACGCGGTGCTCGAGGCGCCGTCGAGCGCCGTCGAGGACTTCCTGATCCAGACGTGGACGCTGGTGCCAACCGGCATCGAGGGGCGTCTGCTGAGCATCGACGCCGTGCTCGACTCGTTACTGGACCGTACCTGACCCCTCCACCGGTCTCCGTCTGTTGTGCCCTGCGCACCGGGTCGATTACGGTCTCTTCCACTTGGCACCCGTAATCCGAGGTAGGGCAGGCACGTGACCTTCAGCCACGACACCGAACACGCTCTCGAGGCTGTCGTCGACCTGGTGAACAGCGACCCCGTCGCCGGCGGCAGCGAGGGCCTGCCCGACGTCGGCGCGCTGCGGGCGTTCATCGATCTGTTCAAGATCAGCGACCTGCCCACGGTCACCGAGGCGGACCTGCAGGCGGTCCGGGCACTGCGCCCGCGCCTGCGCCAGGTCTTCGAGGCCGGCGACACCGAGACGGCCGCCGCGCTGGTCAACGAGCTCGTCACCGGCGCCCGCATCTGCCCGCGGCTGACGAACCACGACGGCTACGACTGGCACATCCACTACTTCGCGCCCGGCGCCGCGCCGGCCGAGCACCTGCTCATCGACGCGGGCATGGCGCTGTCGTTCGTGGTGGTCGCCGGCGAGCAGGAGCGCCTGCAGGTCTGCTCCGCGCCCGACTGCTCGCGCGTGCTCGTCGACCTCTCCCGCAACCGCTCCAAGCGCTACTGCGACAGCCGCACCTGCGGCAACCGCCTGCACGTCGCGGCCTACCGCGAGCGTCAGCGCGCCGCCGCCGTCTGACGGCTTCGCCGCCGTCCGATCGTCGACGACGGCGTCAGCTGCCGGTCCGCGCCACGCGGCTCGGGAGCCTCACGGCTCGGGAGCCTCACGGCTCGGGGTCGGCCGCCGCGCGCTCGGCGAACGTCGCCGCGGCGCGCGCCGTCACCGGACCCGGAGCCGCAAGCTCAAGCCGTCGGCCGTCGCCCCACACGACTGCCGAGACCGCCTGCACGTCGCGCGTCGTCGAGGTGAGGAAGATCTCGTCGGCGGTCTCGAGGACGCCGAAGTCGACGTCGGTCTCCGTCGCACCGCACCACTCGACGACGAGGTCGCGGGTGACCCCCGCGAGGCAGCCGGTCGCCGTGGTCGGGGTCAGCAGCTCGCCGTCGACCACGACGAACACGTTGCTGCCGGTGCCCTCGCAGAGGCGGCCCCGGGTGTCGGCGCACAGCGCCTCGCTGGCGCCGAGCTCGGCCGCCAGCGTCAGCGCGACGACGTTCTCGGCGTACGACGTGGTCTTCAGCCCCGCCAGCGCGCCGCGCTCGTTGCGCGGCCACGGCGCCACGGCGACCGTCGTCGTCGGCGGCTGCGGGGCGGCCGGCGCGATGGCGATGATCAGCGTGGGGCCCGCGTCGCCGCGCCCGGAGCCCATGGGCGCGATGCCGCCGGTGTAGGTGACCCGCAGCCGGTGCATGCCGGGGCCGGTCCCTTGGGCCGCGACCTGCTCGCACGCCTTGGCGAGCTCGGACTCGTGGGGCGCGGGCAGCCCCAGCCCGGCGGCCGAGCGGCCCAGCCGGGCGAGGTGCCGGCCCAGCGCGAACGACACGCCGTCGACGACCTTGACGGTCTCGAAGACGCCGTCGCCCACCGTCAGTCCGTGATCGAAGACGCTCACGGTCGCCTCGGACTCGTCGATCAGCTCACCGTTCACCCATGTCAGCACGAGGCCAAGCCTACGAGGCGCTCCGCCTTCAGCTCCGTCTCGGCCCACTCACGCTCCGGGTCCGAGCCCCACGTGATGCCCGCGCCGGTCCCGAACCGCAGCACGCCGTCCTGCGCCCAGAAGGTCCGGATGCCGACCGCCAGCTCACCCTCCCCGGTGTCGGCGTCGACCCAGCCTACGGCGCCACAGTACGGGCCGCGCGGGACCGGCTCGAGCTCCCCGATGGCGCGAAGGGCTGTCGACTTGGGCGCGCCGGACACCGAGCCGGGCGGGAAGGTCGCCTCGAACAGCTCCGCCCAACCGGCGCCCGGCAGCAGGCGGCCGCTCACCGTCGACACCAGATGGACGAGGCCGGGATGCTTCTCGACGCTCAGCAGCTCGTCGACGGCGATGCTGCCGGTCACGCACACCCGCGAGAGGTCGTTGCGCACGAGGTCGACGATCATCACGTTCTCGGCGCCGTCCTTCGCCGTCAGGTCCGCCGCCGTCCGCCCGGTTCCCTTGATCGGCGAGGAGGTGACGTGGTCGCCGTCGCGACGGAGGAACAGCTCCGGCGAGGCCGTGACGACCTGCAGGCCCGGGATCGCGACGATGCCCGCGAACGGCGCGTCGTGGCGGTCGCGGAGGGTGTTCGCCAGCGGCAGAAGATCATCGTCGCCCGGCGCGAGCGGCGCGGACAGGACCCGGCAGACGTTGACCTGGTACACCGTCCCCGCGGCGATGCGTTCGCGCACGTCACGGACCGCTTCGACGTAGCCGTCGCGGTCCAGCGACGACGTCCAGGCGTCTGTTGCCGGCCCGTTCCACGGCCGTTCGGCCCGCGGTAACGGGGCTGGGGTCCACTGTTCGAAGCGGGCGCACGTGACCTCGCCCTCGAACGTGACCACCACCGCCCACCGTCCCGACCCGTCGAGGACCCGCAGGTCGGACGAGGTCTCGACCAGGCCCGTGGCCAGCATCCCCCCGAGATGCGCCAGGGGTCTCGGCGGCACGTCCACAACACGCGACGCTATCGCGTTTGGCGAGGGCGGCTCGGATGGGTTAATGTTTCACCCGCACCGCGGTTCCGGGAAACCGGCGCGATGCAGTGCGGACGTAGCGCAGTTGGTAGCGCATCACCTTGCCAAGGTGAGGGTCGCGGGTTCGAGTCCCGTCGTCCGCTCGGAGCGGGGCTCTGGCCCTCATCACGGTGGAGTGGCCGAGAGGCGAGGCAACGGCCTGCAAAGCCGTCTACACGGGTTCAAATCCCGTCTCCACCTCGGTACGAAGACCCGGGCGATTAGCTCAGCGGGAGAGCGCTTCCCTGACACGGAAGAGGTCACTGGTTCAATCCCAGTATCGCCCACCAGTTCAGAGGCCCTGTCGATCGTGTCGGCAGGGTCTTTTCATGCCCGCCCGCGGGGGAAGTCAGCCGCGGTGCGAGAGTGGGGCCGTGCCGACCTACGCGCCGATGGCCGTCGAGCTCGAGACCGAGCGGCTGCGTCTGCAGCCCTGGGCGGAGTCGGACGCCGACGACCTTCGTGCCCTGATCGCAGAACGCGGTGACGGGACGCCGGCGGTCGAACGCGCCCGAGAGATCATCGCCGCGCAGCACGCCGCCATGGCGACGGCGGGCTTCACCCTGCTGCCCATCCGCCGCCGCGTCGAGGGCGACGTCATCGGCTACTGCGGGCTGATCGTCGGCCGTGCCACCGTCGAGGAGCCCGAGATCGCGTACGAGCTGTTCCGGCGCGTGCACGGACGTGGGTACGCCACCGAGGCGGCGGGCGCCGTGCTCGCCGCCGCGACGGCGACGGGCCGGACGAGGCTGTGGTCCACGGTCGGATCGTGGAACACAGCCTCGCTACGGGTCCTCGAGAAGCTCGGGTTCGAGCGGGATCACGTGTCGATCGAGGAGCGCGCCGGAGAGGTGGTCTGGCTCACCCGCCCGCTGCCGTGACGAGCTGCGCCACCGGGCCCCGAGCGTCAGATGCGCCGGTCCACGACGATCCAGTTCGTCTCCCACGTGAGTCCGCCGTCGTCGGAGAAGGCCTGCTCGAACCGGGCCTTGTCCGGTCCCCGCCGCTCGATGAGGAAGCGCACCTTGATCGGGCGTCCGCCGAGCTGGTCGTCACCGTAGAACTCGCCCACGCCGTCGCGGAACCCGCCGTACACGGCCGGCGCGAGCAGCCCGTCGCGCAGGTTCGCGAAGGTCAGGCTCCAGCGGTCGGCCTGAGGCTCGTAGAGGCGCAGGTTGAGGGCCTCGATCCGCCCGGTCGTCCCCCGGACTCCCCTGACGTCGAACTCGACGACGTTCGCTCGGCCGTCCATCAGCGGCCGGACGACGCTCGTGCCGTCGAACGTGAGCCACACGTCCGGCGATGCCGAGAGCGGCTCGGCGAGCACCCGCACCTGCGAGCGCCAGGTGCCGATCTCCCAGTCGAACGCGTGCTGGCCGTCCGCGGCGGCCGTCTCAGCCGTTGACGGAACCGGCGCCGCATCGCCCGGCACCGCGCTCGCGGTCAGCGCGAGGAGCGACAGGCACGCGGCCAGGATTCGCCGGTGTGGCATGGTGACCTTCGTGTGAGCGTTCATGAGGCGAATATCGGAGCGGAGCATGCCCGTGATCAAGAAGGCACCTTCAGGTAACCCCTCGCCGTCGCGCCCCAACCCGATTCCCGGCTGCCCCATGGCCGCGGCCTTCGCCGCGATCGGCGGGAAGTGGAAGCTGACCCTGTTGTACTGGCTCGCCCACGGCGAGTGCCACTTCGCCGGCCTGCGGCGCCGGGCCGCGCCGATCACCCCGAAGGTGCTGGCCGAGCAGCTGCGCGAGCTCGAGGCCGACGGCCTCGTCGAGCGGGACGAGACGGGCCCCGTGCCGGCCCCGGTCGTCTACCGGCTGACCCCGTACGGCACCACCGTGCTGCCCGTCGTCGAGAACGTCCGGGCCTGGGGCGAGGCCCACCTGGAGCACACGCACGGCGAGACCGTTCCCGGCGAGGCCATGGCCTGCGCCGGCGCGATCGCGTAGGCGCAGGCCACTCAGCGCTCGAGGCCGGCGATCTGCCAGGTGAGCCCGCGGTGGGCGAACGTCTGCCGCAGCCCGCGCTCGCGCAGCACCGCCAGCATCGCCTCCGGCGGGTGGACGAAGGCACGGTACTCGCGCCCTCGCAGCCGCATCATCAGGTTCGTCAGCCCGACGAACGCCCGCCCGGCCAGATGCCGCGGCGGGTGGCTGAACACCACCACCCGCCCGGCATGGTCGGCGACGGCGGCGAGCAGGCGCTGGTAGTCCGGGTAGCAGCAGACGACCCGGTGCAGCACGACGACGTCGGCGCCGTCGACGCCCGACGGGTCGGCCGCGATGTCGTGGATGCGCCGCCGCACCCGCCCCGTCAGCCCGGCGTCGGCGAGCAGCGCACCCGCCTCGGCCTCGTACGACGGCGACAGCTCGAGCCCCACCGCCGACGCCGCCCCGCGGCGGAGCAGCTCGATCTGGATCTCGCCGACCCCGCCGCCGACCTCGAGCACCGTCGCGCCCTCGATCCCCCGCGACTCCAGGAACGCCACCATGCGGGCCGCCGTGCGGTCCAGGCCGCGCGACCGGTACCGGCGCGCCGCGTGCCGGGCGAAGCCCGGACTGAACATCCGGTCGCAGCCGCGCGGGTCGCAGCAGCCGCCGCCGCTCACAACGTCACCACCCGCCGGGTGTCGACGCCGGTGCCGTACTCGGGGTCGCTCCCCCGGACGTGCACCGAGTGCTCCGTCACGCGCGCCCGCCACAGCCGCAGCCGCTCCGGCGGGTACAGCCACTCGACCGGGAACGGCTCCGGCCGCTCCGGGAAGCGCGACCGGCACGCGATCGGCGCGGCCGCCGCGAGCTCGTCGTCGGGCACCCTCTCGGCCACAGCCAGCAGGTAGACGGCGCGGACGTCGCCGCCGACGGGAACGGTGGAGTCGTAGATCGCCATGCTCACGTTCGGCCGGCGTCCGATGTTCAGGGAGTGGTGCGCCTCGGGCACCGACATCCAGTAGAAGGTGTCGTAGCCGTCGGGCGCGTAGTAGACCGGCGATACCCGCGCCCGGCCGTCGGGGTCGACGGTGCCCAGGCTCATGTACCGCGTGGTGTCGATGACCTGGCGAGCGGTGTCCTCGAGCGTCATGGCGTCCTCGCATCAGCGACTGCGTGCCCGCCCGCCCATCCTTCCCGACGGCGTCGGCCTGCGGCAACCGTCCGCGCTCCTGCCGCCGGCTGAGCGACGACGGCGTCAGCGGCGGTGCCGCCGGGGTCAGCGGCGGTGCCGCCGGGCCTCCAGCTCGGCGACGACGGCGCGCCGGTTCCCCGAGCGCCGGGCCGCGTTCAGCGCCGCCTCGCGCCGCAGCTTGCGCCACCGCGCGAGCCGGTCCTCGTCGAGGTCACCGTCGGCGACGGCGAGCAGGACGGCGCAGCCGGGCTCGGTGACGTGGCCGCAGTCGCGGAATCGGCACTGCCCGGCGAACGCCTCGACGTCGGCGAAGGCCCCGGCGACGGCGCCGCCGTCGGCCACCAGGCCCACCGCGCGCAGCC
Organism: Jiangella ureilytica; assembly: GCF_004348545.1. Classification (GTDB taxonomy): domain Bacteria; phylum Actinomycetota; class Actinomycetes; order Jiangellales; family Jiangellaceae; genus Jiangella; species Jiangella ureilytica. Next base: position 23,306 of record NZ_SMKL01000082.1, read on the forward strand.
CCGGCGTGTCGATGAGCACGCCACGGCCGGGCAGGACGACGAGCTCGCGATGGGTCGTCGTGTGCCGGCCGCGGCCGTCGCGGGCCCGCACGGACCCCGTGGGCATGACGTCGACCCCGGCGAGCAGGTTGGTCAACGTCGACTTGCCCGCGCCCGACGGTCCCACGAGCGCCAGCGTCCGGCCGTTGCGCACCAGCGCGCCCAGCTCGTCGACGCCGTCGCCGAGCACGGAGCTGACCAGCAGGATCTCGACCCCGGGCGCGACCTCGGCGACCTCGTCGCGCATGCCGAGCGGGTCGGGGACGAGGTCGGACTTCGTCAGGACGACGATCGGCTGCGCGCCGCTCCCCCACGCGAGTACGAGCAGCCGCTCGATGCGGCCGAGGTCGGGATCGGGGTCGAGGTGCTCGACGATGACGACGACGTCGACGTTCGCGGCGACGACCTGTCCCGCCGACGTCCGGTCGGCGCTGTCGCGCACGATCGCGGTCCGCCGCGGGAGCACCGCCTCGAGCGTGACACGGTCGTCCGGCCAGTCGCGCACCGCGGTCCAGTCGCCGACGGCGGGCAGCGCCAGGCGGTCGTCGGCGACGGCGCGCAGCACCTCGCCTCCGAACGAGGCCCGCACCGCGCCCATGCCGCCGGCGAGGGCGGCCCCGCCGCGGTCGACGCGGCAGACCCGGGCCAGCCGGTGGGCACCCCGGTACGGCTGGAACGCCCGGCCGACCTCAGGCGTCCAGCCGAGGTCGAGCAGGCGTTGCTGAGCAGCAGACATGTACGACCTTCCCACTCCGTGCCCGAGGTTATCCACAGGCGAGCCCGGGCGGCCAGCGAATATGGTCCCGTCCGGCTTACGGTAGGCGGGTGGCAGCCACACACGAGGTCACCAACCAGCCACCGCCGCTCACCGGGTACGACGTGTTCGGCGCCGACGCCGCGCTCGTCGAGGCGTACGACCGGTACGGGCACCACGGCCACCGCGCCGACCTGGAGTCCCTGGGCCGGCTGGCCGGCTCCGCCGAGGCGCAGCAGTGGGCCCGCGAGGCCGACGCGAACGAGCCGGTGCTGCGCACGCACGACCGCTACGGCACCCGGATCGACGAGGTCGACTTCCACCCGTCGTGGCACCGGCTCATGGGCACCGCCGTCGGCCACGGGCTGCAGGCCGCGCCGTGGGCCGGCGCGGGACCGGCCGCTCACACCGTCCGGGCGGCGAAGTTCGTGGTGTGGAGCCAGGTCGAGGCCGCCCACCTGTGTCCCGTCTCGATGACCTACGCCGCCGTGCCCGCGCTGCGGGTCGATGCCGCCGTCGCCTCTGTGTGGGAACCGCGGCTGACGGCGACGGCGTACGACCCCGGTCTGCGCCCGCCCGGGTCGAAGACGGGGGCGCTGGCCGGCATGGCGATGACCGAGAAGCAGGGCGGCTCCGACGTGCGCGCCAACACGACGCGAGCCGACGCCGTCGACGGCCTCGGCGACGGGTGGTACCGGCTGACGGGGCACAAGTGGTTCTGCTCCGCGCCCATGAACGACGTGTTCCTGGTGCTCGCGCAGGCGCCGGGCGGGCTGACCTGCTTCGTCCTCCCCCGCGTGCTCGACGACGGCGCCCGCAACGGCCTGCGGTTGCAACGGTTGAAGGACAAGCTCGGCAACCGCGCCAACGCCTCGGCCGAGGTCGAGTTCGACGGCGCCCTGGCCCGGCGGCTGGGCGACGAGGGCCGTGGCGTCGCGACGATCATCGAGATGGTCGCGGCGACCCGGCTCGACTGCGTGCTCGGGTCCGCGTCGCTGCTGCGCCGGGCCGTCGCCGACGCGACCTGGCACGCGGCGCACCGGTCCGCGTTCGGCGCCCCGCTGGCCGACTCCGCGCTGATGCGCGCGGTCCTGGCCGACCTCGCGCTCGAGTCCGAGGCGGCGACGGCGCTCGGCATGCGGCTCGCGGCCTCGGCCGACCGCGCCGGCGACGCGCAGGAGCGGGCGCTGCGGCGCATCGGGCTGCCGCTGGCGAAGTACTGGGTCTGCAAGCGCACCCCGGCCGCCGTCGCCGAGGCGCTCGAGTGCCTGGGCGGCAACGGCTACGTCGAAGAGAGCGGGATGCCGCGGCTCTACCGCGAGGCGCCGCTGAACTCCATCTGGGAGGGCGCGGGCAACATCCAGGCGCTCGACCTGCTGCGCGTCCTCACCCGCGAGCCCGACGCCGTCGCCGCCTGGCGCGCCGAGGTCGAGGCCGCCAAGGGCCAGGACCGCCGGCTCGACGACGCGCTCACCTCGGTGGACGTCTCGGCCGGTGAGCCGGTCGAGCCCGGGCAGGCGCGGGTGCTGGCCGGTCGGATGGCGGTGCTGCTGCAGGCCAGCCTGCTGGTCCGCTACGCCCCGTCCGCCGTCGCCGACGCGTTCTGCGCCAGTCGCCTCGACGGCCGGCACGGCGTGTACGGCGCCCTGCCGGCGGGGCTCGATGTGGCTGCCATCGTCCGCCGCGCGACTCCGGAGGTGCCGTGATCTGTCCCGCGTGCAGTGAACAGCGGCATCAGGACTGCCCGGCCCTCTCGAAGGGCCGCTCCTGGTGCGACTGCCAGCACCGGTCCGCCGACCGCCCCATCGAACCCGCGACGGGCCACGCCTCGGAGTGAGGTCGGTGTCGAGGGTGGTTGGGGGTGATGGGGTTCGCCGGGGGTGTGAGGTGGGCTCCCCGTCCCCCTTGCTGCCCATTCTCTTAACCCCGGGCACCCGCCTCAAGCCGGCGCCCTCTGTGG
>NZ_SMKL01000083.1 GCF_004348545.1 Jiangella ureilytica
GACAGCGGTGGGGCCGAATGTGGTTGCAAGTGGGGGAGAGTGGAGTACAGTGGCGGGCAGTGGAGGAAGAGTGGTCCGACATGGCGGTCGCGGAGAGTCCGGTGACGGCCAGCTCGGACGGCGGGGAGGTGGGCCGTGTTCCTCGGTACCCACACGCCCCGGCTGGACGAGAAAGGGCGGCTCATCCTTCCGGCGAAGTTCCGGGACGAGCTGGCGGAGGGCATCGTGATCACACGAGGGCAGGAGCGCTGTCTCTACGTGTGGCCGCGCGCCGAGTTCCTCCGGTTCACCGAGCAGCTCCGTGCCGCGCCCATCACGCACAAGGGCACGCGCGACTTCGCTCGCATGCTGGCCGCGGGGGCCAGCGACGAGGTCCCGGACAAGCAGGGCCGCATCACCATCCCGCCGGGGCTGCGCACCTACGCGGCGCTGGAGCGCGAGTGCACCGTCGTCGGTGCGATGACGCGGGTGGAGATCTGGTCCGAGCAGGCATGGGAGACGTACCAGGCCGAGAAGGAGCCGATGTTCGCCGACATCTCCGAGGAGGTGCTGCCCGGCATCTTCTGACCGCTGCCGTGCGGACACGCACGACGAGGTCTCCGGCCGCTCCACCTCTTGACACCACTTCCCCGGTGCCAAGGGGCCAGAGCCGGCAGCCAAGCCCGAGCGGGCGGGGACCTGGTCGTACGAGCCGCAGGCGGCAACACCAGGCAACGACGAAGAGACGCGGGGGTGTCGATGACTGAGCAGGGGGCACACGTCCCAGTACTGCTCGACCGTGTCGTCGAGCTCCTGACCCCGGCACTCGCCACGTCCGCGCCGTCGGAGGACCGGCGCGTGGTCGTCGACGCCACGCTGGGCCTCGGCGGGCACGCCGAGGCCCTGTTGCGCCGCAGCTCCACGGCCCACCTGGTGGGCCTCGACCGCGACCGCGTGGCGCTGGCCCGGGCCACCGAGCGGCTGAAGCCGTTCGGCGACCGGTTCACCGGCGTCCACGCGGTCTACGACCGGATCGCCGACGTCTTGGCGGGCCTCGGCATCCGGCGCGTGCATGGCGTCCTGTTCGACCTCGGGGTCTCGTCGCTGCAGCTCGACGAGGCCCGCCGGGGGTTCTCGTACTCGCAGGACGCGCCGCTGGACATGCGCATGGACCAGTCCACCGGCATCACGGCGGCCGAGGTGCTCAACACCTACGAGGCCGCCGACCTCAGCCGCATCCTGCGCCGCTACGGCGAGGAGCGGTTCGCCTCCCGCATCGCCGCCGCGGTGGTGCGGGAGCGGCGGCGGGCGCCGTTCGACACCAGCGCCCGCCTGGTCGAGCTGATCCGCGACACCATCCCGGCGCCGGCCCGGCGCACCGGCGGCAACCCGGCCAAGCGCACGTTCCAGGCGCTGCGCATCGAGGTCAACGGCGAGCTGGAGGCGCTCGAGCGGGCGCTGCCCGCCGCGATCGACGCGCTCGCCGTCGGCGGCCGCATCGTCGTGCTGGCGTACCACTCGCTCGAGGACCGCATCGTCAAGCAGCTGTTCGCGGCCCGCACGACCAGCACGGCACCGCCCGGGCTACCGGTCGAGCTGCCCGAGCACCGGCCCGAGCTGCGGCTGCTGACCCGGTCCGAGCCTCCTACGGAGGACGAGATCGCCGCCAACCCGCGGGCCCAATCCGCCCGGCTGCGTGCGGTCGAGCGGATCAGGGCGGGGGGGCCGAGGACGGCCCGCCGTGAGGCGTCAGGGGGTGCAGGATGAGCGCCGAACGTGCCGCCTACGCGCCGGTCGCCGCGCCGCGCCGGCCGTCGCCGCGCAGTGCGTCGCTGCGCGCCGTCCCGTTGCGCGGCTCCCGTGCGCCCCGCGCCCCGTTCGTCGTGCTGGTGCTCCTGGTGCTCGGCATCGGGCTGATCGGGCTGCTGATCCTCAACACGGCGCTGCAGCAGGGCTCCTTCGAGCTCGGCGAGCTGCAGTCGACCACCGACGAGCTCCGCGACCGGCAGACCGACCTCGCCGACCGCGTCGCTGCCCGCAGCGCCCCCGACGCGCTGGCCGAGGAGGCCGGCCGGCTGGGCATGGTCCCGGCCGAGGAGGCGCCACGGTTCCTCGAGCTGCCCGGGTCCGCGGGCACGCCGGCGGCCGGCGGGGACGGCTGATGCCGCCGAAGCGCCCGGACGGGCGACGGGGTCGGCCCGCGGCTCGCGGCGGTGCCGCCAACGGCGCCGCCCAGCCGCGGAAGGCCGCGCAGCCGCGGAAGGCCGCGCAGCCGCGGAAGGCCGCGCAGCCGCGGAAGGCCGCGCAGCCGCGGAAGGCCGCGCAGCCGCGGAAGGCCGCGCAGCCGCGGAAGGCCGCCGCGCCGAAGCCCGCTCGCAAGGGCGCGGCGCCTCGCCGCACGCCCGCGAGCGACCTCGACGCGGCCTGGGGCAGCATGCCCAGGTCGCGCGGCGCGGCGACCCCGGTCCGGGCCGGCGCCCTCGCCACGGCCCGCAAGCCGGCGCCGTCCCGCGGGAAGGGCACGGCCACCGGCAAGCCGACGCCGTCGCGCGCCGTGACACCGCCGAAGCGACCGAAGGCCCCCAGGCCGCCCAAGCCGCCGAAACCGCCGAAGCCGCCCAAGCCGCCGCGCACCGTCCGGCTGGCCGATCCGCGCAAGCGCCTGCGGGTGACGCTGTTCGGCGTCTGCGTGATCCTGTCGCTGTTCGGCGGCCGGCTGATCCAGCTGCAGGGCATCGACGCGTCCACGTACGCCGCCGTCGCGGACCAGATCGGGCTGAAGACCGTCCCGGTGCGGGCCGAGCGCGGCGCCATCCTCGACCGCGACGGCGAGCCGCTGGCCAGCACCGTCGAGGCCTACAACGTCGTCGTCGACCAGACGCAGGTGACGAACCCGGCCGCGTATGCGCTGCAACTGGAGGGGATCCTCGGGACGAGGGCCGCCGACCTGCAGCGCGACCTCACCGGCGAGGACCGCTATGTCGTCATCGCGCGCGGGGTGCCCGGCGCGACGTGGCGGCAGATCCGGGGCCTCGGACTGACCGGGTTCACCGCCGAGACGGCGGCCGCCCGCGACTATCCGGCCGGGACCGTCGCCGGCAACGTGATCGGGTTCCTCGGCGCCGACGGCCTCGGCCTCACCGGGCTCGAGCAGTCGATGGACCAGACGCTGGCCGGCACCGACGGCGAGGCGACCTACCAGTTCAGCCCGGGCGGCATCCGCATCCCGAACAGCTCGGCCAACCACGTCACCGACCCGGTCGCGGGCACGGGGCTGCGGCTGACCCTCGACAGCGACGTGCAGTGGCACACCGAGCAGATCCTCACCGAGGCCGTGGCCAACGCCGGCGCGGCCGACGGCGTCGCCGTCGTCATGGACGTCGACACGCAGGAGATCATCGCGCTCGCCGCCACGCCCGGCTTCGACCCCGGCGACCCGAGCGAGACGGAGGCGGCCGACCGCGGCAGCGCCGCCGTCGAGGACGCCTACGAGCCCGGCTCGGTGTTCAAGCCGATCACCATGTCGGCCGTGGTCGACCAGGGGCTGGCCGACCACACCACCTCGTTCTCGGTGCCCGACAGCATCCGGCGCAGCGGCGAGACGATCCACGACTACTACAGCCACGGCGAGGACCAGATGACGCTGGCCGGCATCGTCGCCAAGTCGAGCAACGTCGGCACCGTCCTGGCCGCCGAGACGCTGGACAAGGACGTCTACCACGACTACCTGCGGCGCTTCGGGTTCGGCACGGCGCCGGACCTCGGGATGCCGGGCGAGACCGGCGGCCGGCTGCCGTCGGGCGACGACTTCACCGACCTCACCCGCGACAACGTCGCGTTCGGGCAGGGCATCTCGGTCAGCGCGGTCCAGATGGCGTCGGCGTACGCGACCATCGCCAACGGCGGCGTGCGGGTCGACCCGCGCCTGGTCCAGGCGACCATCGGGCCCGACGGACGCGAGACGCCGGTGGAGCCGTCGGCGCCGGAGCGGGTCATCAGCGAGGCGACGGCGGCCGAGGTCACCACGATGATGGAGGCCGTCATGGGCGAGGGCGGCACCGGCAAGCCGGCCCTGGTCGACGGCTACCGCATCGCCGGCAAGACCGGCACGGCGCAGCGCGTCGACCCCGAGTGCGGCTGCTACGCGGACTACAACTCGTCGTTCATGGGCTTCGCGCCGGCCGACGACCCGCAGTACGTCGTCACCGTCTCGCTGTTCGACCCGCAGAACGGCAACTCCGGCAGCGCGCTGGCCGGTCCGGCCTTCGCGGACATCATGCGGTTCGCCCTCGAGCAGGGCGGCGTGGCGCCGACGGGTACGGAGCCGCCGCAGGTGCCACTCTTCGCCGACTGACCGAGTAGATTGCTCTGTCGTGCCCGACCGCCCAGGACTGCGACCCCGCCACGTCACGCCCCTCCCGCTGACGGCCCTCGACGCCGTCGCGGCGGCTGACCTGCCGGCCGACATCGTGGTCACGGGGGTCACGCACGACTCGCGGCAGGTCCGGCCCGGCGACCTCTACATGGCGCTGCCCGGCGCGGTGACGCACGGCGCCCGGTTCGCGGCGGCGGCGGCGGCGGCCGGCGCGGTGGCGATCATGACCGACGACGACGGCGTCCGGCTCGCGTCGGAGGCGGGGGTCGCCGGTGTGCCGGTGGTCGCGCTGGCCGACCCGCGGGCGCGGCTGGGCGACATCGCGGCGACGGTGTACGGTCACCCGGCACGCGACCTGCTGATGCTCGGCGTCACCGGCACCAACGGCAAGACCACCACGACGTACCTGCTCGAGGCCGGGCTGCGCGCCGCCGGGCACACGACGGGGATCATCGGCACCGTCGAGACCCGGGTCGGCGACGAGCGGGTGGCCAGCGTCCGCACCACGCCCGAGGCCACCGACGTGCACGCGCTGCTCGCCGTCATGCGCGAGCGCGGCGTCACGGCCTGCGCCATGGAGGTGTCGAGCCACGCCATGGTGTTCGGGCGGGTCGACGGCGTGGTGTTCGACGTCGCCGGGTTCACCAACCTCACCCAGGACCACCTCGACTTCCACGCCGACCTCGACGACTACTTCGCCGCGAAGGCCCGGCTGTTCACCCCGTCGCACGCGCGCCGCGCCGTCGTTGTGGTCGGCGACGACTACGGCCGCCGGCTGGCCGCGTCGACGGTGCTGCCGGTGGTGACGGTGGCGCCGCCGCACGTGCATGCCGACGCGGACTGGCAGGTCGACCGCCACGGCGACCGGGCGACGCTCTGCGGGGCCGACGGCGCCAAGCTCGAGCTGAGCGTCCCCATTCCGGGCGAGTTCAACGTCTCCAACGCGGCGCTCGCGGTGACGATGCTGCTGTCGGCGGGGGTCGACGGCGCCACCGCGACCCGAGGGGTGGCGTCGTGTGCCGGCGTACCCGGCCGCATGGAGGGCGTGTCCGGGCCCGCGGGTGCCGGGCCCGTCGCCGTCGTCGACTTCGCCCACACCCCGGACGCCATCGACAACGTCCTGCAGGCGCTGCACCCGCGCGGCCGGCTGATCGTCGTCGTGGGGGCCGGCGGCGACCGCGACCGCGAGAAGCGGCCGCTCATGGGCGCGGCCGCCGCACGCGGCGCCGACGTCGTCGTCGTCACCGACGACAACCCCCGCTCCGAGGAGCCGGCCGCCATCCGGGCCGCCGTGGTCGCCGGGGCCCGCGCGGTGCCGGAGCCGGAGCGGGCGGGGGAGATCCTCGAGGTGGGGGGCCGCCGCGAGGCCATCCGGGCTGCGCTGGGCAGCGCGCACGGACCCGACGACACCGTCGTCGTTCTCGGCAAAGGGCATGAACAAGGGCAGGAGATCGCAGGCGTCGTGCATCCATTCGACGATCGAGACGTGCTCCGCGAGGAGCTGGTGCGGTGGAGTGAGGAGTCCCGAGCTTGATTCCGCTCACCTTGGCCGAGGTCGCCTCGGCCACCGGCGGCCGGCTGGATGCCGGCGCCGACCCCGCCGTCCGGGTGACCGGCCCGGTGGTGACCGACTCGCGTGAGATCGGGCCCGGTGGCCTGTTCGTCGCGCGGCAGGGAGAGGCGCAGGACGGGCACGACTTCGCCTCCGCCGCCGTGTCCGCCGGTGCGGTGGCCGTGCTGGCCGCGCGCCCGGTCGGGGTGCCGGCGGTCGTCGTCGACGACACCGAGGCCGCGTTCGGCCGGCTGGCCCGCGCCGTCGTCGACCGGCTGCCGTCGCTGACGGTCGTCGGCGTCACCGGCTCGTCCGGCAAGACGACCACGAAGGACCTGCTCGCGCACGTGCTCGAGCCGCTGGGGCCGCTGGTCGCGCCGCCCGGCTCGTACAACAGCGAGGTCGGGGTCCCGCTGACGGTCACCCGGGTCGACGGCGACACGCGCACGCTGGTCGTCGAGATGGGCGCCCGCGGGCCGGGGCACATCGCCTACCTGTGCGGCATCGCGCCGCCGCGGGTCGGCCTCGTGCTGAACGTCGGCAGCGCGCACCTCGGCGAGTTCGGTAACCGCGAGACGATCGCCCGGACGAAGGCGGAGCTGGTCGAGGCGCTGCCGCCGGCGGACTCCGGCGGGGTGGCTGTGCTCAACGCCGACGACCCCGTCGTGCGCCGCATGGCCGAGCAGACCTCCGCCCAGGTGGTGATGGTCGGCGAGTCCGTCCACGCCGACGTCCGGGCCGAGGACGTGGCCGTCGACGACGGCGGCCGGGCGTCGTTCCAGCTGGTCACGGCCGACGGTACCGCTCAGGTGTCGCTGCGGCTGGTCGGCGAGCACCAGGTGTCGAACGCGCTGGCGGTCGCGGCGGCGGCGCTGGCGCTGGGGATGCCGCTGCCCGACGTGGCCGCGCGGTTGTCGTCGGCGCTGCCGCGGTCGCGGTGGCGCATGGAGGTCACCGAACGGCCCGACGGCGTCACCGTCGTCAACGACGCCTACAACGCCAACCCCGAGTCGATGCGCGCGGCGCTGAAGACGCTGGTGTCCCTGCGGCGGGGCGAGCCCGGAGCCGAGGCCGGGCGCACGTGGGCGGTCCTCGGCGAGATGCGCGAGCTGGGGGAGTCGTCGGTGGCCGAGCACGACGCCATCGGGCGGCTCGCCGTCCGGCTCAACGTGTCGCGGCTGGTGGCCGTCGGCGACGGCGCCCGCGCGATCCACCAGGGCGCCACGCTCGAGGGCTCGTGGGACGGCGAGTCGGAGTGGGTGCCCGACGTCGACGCGGCGCTGGCGCTGCTGCGGGCCGAGCTGCGGCCCGGCGACGTCGTCCTGGTCAAGTCGTCTCGCGACTCCGGCCTGCGCTTCCTGGGCGAACGGCTGGTGGAGGACAAGTGATCTCGATCCTCACGGCCGGCGTGGTCGGCCTCGTCGTGTCGATCCTGGGCACGCCGCTGGCGATCCGCTGGCTGGTCGGGCGCGGCTACGGCCAGGCGATCCGCGACGAGTTGTCCGAGAACCACCAGACCAAGCGCGGCACGCCGACCATGGGCGGCGCCGTCATCATCGTCGCGGCGGTGCTGGCGTACTTCGTGGCGCACCTGGTGCGGCCGTCGCCGCCGACGGTGTCCGGGCTGCTGGTGCTGTTCCTGATCGTCGGGCTCGGCGTCGTCGGGTTCCTGGACGACTGGATCAAGATCTCCAAGCAGCGCAGCCTCGGCCTGCGCAGCCGCGCCAAGATGGCCGGGCAGGTCGCCGTCGCCGTCGTGTTCGCGATCCTGGCCATCAACTTCCCCGACGAGCAGGGCTACACGCCGGCGTCGCAGGCGCTGTCGGTGCTGCGCGAGACGTCATGGATGCTGCCGGCCGCCGTGTTCGTGCTGTGGGCGCTGTTCCTGATCTCCGGGTTCTCCAACGCGGTGAACCTGACCGACGGCCTCGACGGCCTCGCCACCGGCGCCTCGGTCATGGTGTTCGGCGCGTACACGCTGATCGGGGTGTGGCAGCTGAACCAGTCGTGCGGGGTCTCGCCGGGGCCGAGCTGCTACGAGGTGCGCGACCCCCTGGACCTGGCCGTCGTGTCCGCGGCGATGGTGGGGGCGTGCTTCGGGTTCCTGTGGTGGAACGCCGCGCCGGCGAAGATCTTCATGGGCGACACCGGGTCGCTCGCGCTGGGCGGCGGGCTGGCCGGCTTGGCCATCACGACGCGCACCGAGCTGCTGCTCGTCGTGCTGGGCGGGCTGTTCGTGCTGATCACGCTGTCGGTGATGCTGCAGGTCGGCTGGTTCAAGATCTCCGGCGGCAAACGGCTGTTCCGCATGGCGCCGCTGCAGCACCACTTCGAGCTCAAGGGCTGGGGCGAGGTCACCATCGTCATCCGGTTCTGGATCATCGCCGGCATGTTCGTCGTCCTCGGCCTCGGCCTGTTCTACGCGGAATGGGTGGCGACGGCGTGAGCGGTGCGGTTTCGTGGCTGGCCGAGGCCCGGCGGGACAGCCCGTGGCCGGAGCTGCAGGTCACGGTCGCCGGGTTCGGGGTGTCCGGGTACGCCGCGGCCGACACGCTGATCCAGCTGGGCGCGCGGGTGACGGCGCTGGACGATCGCGACGGTCCGGCCGAGCAGGAGCGCGCGACGATCCTGCGCATCCTCGAGGCGCGGGTCGAGCTGGGCCCGGGATCGACGTCCGTTCTGCCGCCGGGGACACAGCTGGTCGTGACCTCGCCCGGCTGGAAGCCGTCGGCGCCGCTGCTGGCGCAGGCTCGTGCCGCCGGGATCCCGATCTGGGGCGAGGTGGAGCTGGCCTGGCGCATCCGCGACCCCGCGACGCCGTGGCTGGTCCTCACCGGCACGAACGGCAAGACGACGACAGTGCGGATGCTGACGTCGATGCTGCGGGCGTCCGGTCTGCGCGCCGTCGCAGCCGGGAACGTCGGCGACCCGATCGTGTCGGCCGTCATGGACCCCGGCGGCCACGACGTCATCGCCGTCGAGCTCTCCAGCTACCAGCTGCACTGGACCTACTCGATGGCCGCGCGGTCGGCGGCGGTGCTGAACGTCGCGCCCGACCACGTCGACTGGCACGGCTCCATGGACGCCTACGCCGCCGACAAGGCGCGCATCTACGCCGGCGTCGAGACCGCGTGCGTCTACAACGTCGCCGACCCCGTCACCGAGCAGATGGTGCGCGACGCCGACGTCCGCGAGGGCGCCCGGGCCATCGGGTTCACGCTGGGCATCCCGGCGGTCGGCATGGTGGGCGTGGTCGACGAGTACCTGGTCGACCGGGCGTTCATCGCCGAGCGGCAGACGTCGGCGGCGGAGCTGGCCGCGGTCTCGGACGTGCAGCCGGCCGCACCGCACAACGTCGCGAACGCGCTGGCCGCGGCCGCGCTCGCCCGGTCCATCGGGGTGCCGCCGGTCGCCGTCCGCGACGGGCTGCGCGGCTTCTCGCCCGACCCGCACCGGATCGCCACGGTCGCCGTCCTCGACGACGTCACGTACGTCGACGACTCCAAGGCGACCAACCCGCACGCCGCGGCGGCCTCGCTGGCAGCGTACGACTCCGTGGTGTGGATCGCGGGCGGGCTGGCGAAGGGGGCGTCGTTCTCCGAGCTGGTGCCGGGGGTGCGTGACCGGCTGCGGGGGGTCGTCCTGCTGGGCGCCGACCGCGCGGTCATCGCCGAAGCGCTCGCACGACACGCACCGGATGTACCGGTTGTCGAGGTTCCGGACACCGACAATGAGGCCATGGACCGCGTCGTGGCCGCCGCCGCCGGGCTCGCCCGCCCGGGCGACACCGTGCTCCTGGCGCCGGCGTGCGCGTCCATGGACATGTTCGCCAACTATGTGGCCCGTGGCGACGCGTTCGCCGCGGCCGTGCGGCGCCGTGAGCACGACTGAGGAGTCGGTCGCTGCGCCTTCGGGCGGGGCCGCCGACCGGCCGATGCGCACGGCGGCCGCGGAGTCGCTGCGGAAACTGCTGCAGCGGCCGCTGGCCTCGTACTACCTGGTGCTCGGCTCGGCCGGGCTGCTGCTGGTCCTCGGCCTGATCATGGTGTTCTCGGCGTCGAGCGTGACGTCGCGGCTGCAGTTCGGCTACCCGTACTACTTCTTCGCCCGGCAGGTCGCCTGGGTCGTCGTCGCGCTGCCGCTGGCCTGGCTGGCGTCGCGGATGCCGGCCCGGCTGATCCGGCGGTTCGGCCTGCCGATGCTGGTCGTGGCGGCGATGCTGCTGGCGCTGACGTTCGTGCCCGGGCTCGGCGTCACGCGCGGTGGCAACACGAACTGGCTGGACTTCGGCGGGCCGTTCCTCATCCAGCCGTCCGAGCCGGCCAAACTGGCGCTGATCATCTGGGGCGCCGGCATGTTCGCGTTGAAGGGCCGGCTGCTCACGCAGTGGAAGCACCTGATGATCCCGTTCGTGCCGGTGTCGGGCGCCGTGGTGGCGCTGACGATCGGCCAGCACGACCTCGGGACGGCGCTCGTGCTCATGGCGATCGTGCTGACGCTGCTGTGGGTCGTGGGCGTGCCGACGTGGCTGTTCGGGCTGGCCCTCGGTGTGGTGGGTGTGGTGGGGGCCTACTTCGTGACGGCGTCGGAGAACCGGATGTCGCGCGTGGTCAGCTTCCTCGACCCGTTCTCCGACTTCGCCGGCACCGGGTACCAGGCGGCCAACTCGATCTACGCGTTCGCGACCGGCGGCTGGTGGGGGAGCGGGCTGGGGGCGAGCCGGCTCAAGTGGGGCCAGCTGCCCGAGGCGCACACCGACTTCATCTTCTCCATCCTCGGCGAGGAGCTCGGGCTGCCCGGCGCGCTGATGGTGCTCGGGCTGTTCTTCACGCTCGGGTTCGCCGGCATCCGCATCGCGATGCGCACCACCGACACGTTCACCCGGCTGGCGGCGGCCGGCATCACCGGCTGGCTGATCGTCCAGGCGATCATCAACCTCGGCAGCGTCCTGGTCGTGTTCCCGGTCATCGGCGTGCCGCTGCCGCTGGTGTCGTACGGTGGCGCTTCCATGGTCGTCGCCATCGTCGCCGTCGGCATCCTGATGGCGCTGGCCAAGGAGGAGCCGGGTGCCCGCGAGGCGCTGGCGGCCCGCAAGCAGGCGCGGCGCGAACGCCGCCGGTCGAGGAGGATCCACGCGTGAGGGCTCGGGAGGAGTCTGCTGTCCCGTGCGGTGACGGCAGCCGGCCGGCCAGCACGGCGCGAAGGTTGCCGGTCGAGGAGGGTCCACGCGTGAGAGCCCGCCAGCAGGTGCGCGCGACCACGGTCCCGATGAACACTCTCATGCGCCCTGGCGTGTCAGGCCCGCCGCTGCCGGGGAGGATCGTCGCGTGAAGGTCGTTCTGGCCGGCGGGGGCACCGCCGGGCACATCGAGCCTGCCCTGGCGACGGCCGACGCCGTGCGTCGCGCCGACCCCGGCGCGCAGGTCACCCTGCTCGGCACCGAGCGTGGCCTGGAGACCCGGCTGGTCCCGGAGCGCGGCTACGAGCTGGCCCTGATCCCGCCGGTCCCGCTGCCGCGCCGGCCCTCGCCGGACCTGCTCCGGCTTCCGATGCGCGTGCGCGGCGCCGTGCGCCGGACCGCCGACGTGCTCCGGGCGGAGCAGGCCGACGTGCTGGTCGGATTCGGTGGCTACGTCGCGCTGCCGGCCTACCTGGCCGCCCGCCGGGTGGGCGTGCCGATCGTCGTGCACGAGGCGAACGCCAAACCGGGCCTGGCCAACCGCGTCGGTGCCCGGTTCACCACGTTCGTCGGTGTCGCGACACCCGCCATCGAGCTGCCGCACGCCGAGCACATCGGCATCCCGCTACGCCGGTCGATCGCCCTGCTGGACCGCACCGCCTCGCGGGCCGAGGGCCGGGCGTTCTTCGGCCTCGACCCGGCGCCGCCCACACTGCTCGTCTTCGGCGGCAGCCAGGGCGCGCGGCGCATCAACGACGCCGTCGCAGGTGCGCTGGACCCCCTGCTCGAGGCCGGCTTCCAGGTGCTGCACGCCGTCGGGCCAGCGAACGCCGAGGCCGCGGCAGCCTCGACCCGCCCCGGGTACGTCCCGGTGCCGTACGTCGACCGCATGGACCTCGCCTACGCCGCCGCCGACCTCGCCGTCTGCCGGGCCGGCGCCATCACGTGCGCGGAGCTGTCCGCCGTCGGCCTGCCCGCCCTCTACGTGCCGCTGCCGCACGGCAACGGCGAGCAGCGGTTCAACGCCCTGCCCACCGTCGACGCGGGCGGCGGGGTGCTGGTCGCGGACGGCGAGCTGACGCCGTCGAGGCTCGCCGCCGAGGTGGTCGCGCTCCTCGGCGACCGGGCTCGGTTGGACGTGATGGGTGCAGCAGCGGCTACGCTCGGTCGTCGCGACGCCGACGATCGTCTGGTGGACATGGTCCGGCGCGCGGTTGCACAGAAGAGCGTCGGAGGTTGACCACGTGATCGTCTCGCCACCGGAGCGGATCGTGCCCGCGGAGAAGCTGGGCCGGGTCCACTTCGTCGGCATCGGCGGTGCCGGCATGAGCGGCATCGCCCGCATCCTGCTGGCCCGCGGCGTGCCCGTGTCCGGCAGCGACGCCAAGGACTCCGGCGTCCTGGCCGGCCTGCGAGCACTCGGCGCCGAGGTGCACGTCGGCCATGCCGCCTCGAACGTCGGGCTGGCCGAGACCGTTGTCGTGTCGACCGCGATCCGCGAGACCAACCCCGAGGTCGTCGAGGCGCGCGAGCGAGGCGTCCAGGTCCTGCCCCGGGCCGCCGCGCTGGCGTCGGTCATGGCCGGGCGGCGCGCCATCGCCGTCGCCGGTACCCACGGCAAGACCACCACGACGTCGATGACCACGGTCGCGCTGCAGCACTGTGGCGCCGACCCGTCGTTCGCCATCGGCGGCAACCTCAACGAGTCCGGCGCCAACGCTCACGACGGCAGCGGCGACATCTTCGTGGCCGAGGCCGACGAGAGCGACGCGTCGTTCCTGGCCTACGACCCCGAGGTGGCGATCGTCACCAACGTCGAGGCCGATCACCTCGACTTCTACGGCACCGCCGAGGCCTACGTCGCCGCGTTCGACGAGTTCGTCGACTGCGTCACCGGCTTCCTCGTCGTCTGCGCCGACGACCCCGGCTCGCGGGCCCTGGGGGAACGGGCCGCCGCGCGCGGTGTCGTGGTGCACACGTTCGGCGAGTCGCGCGACGCCGACGTGCGCGTGACCGCCCTCGACATCGCCGGGCCGGGCGCCTCGTTCGAACTGGTCGCCCGGGGCCGCCGGCAGGAGCGGATCCAGCTGCAGCTGCCCGGCCGGCACAACGCGCTCAATGCCGCCGGCGCCTTCACCGCCGCGCTGGGCATGGGCTTCCCGGCCGGTGACGTGCTGGACGGCCTGGCCGGCTACACCGGTACCCGCCGCCGGTTCGAGCTCAAGGGCGTGGCCGGCGGCGTCCGCGTCTACGACGAGTACTCGCACCACCCCACCGAAGTCGCCGCCGCCCTGGCCGCCGCCCGTGGTGTCGCCGGATCCGGCCGCGTGGTCGTCGTGTTCCAGCCGCACCTGTTCAGCCGCACGCGCATCTTCGCCTCGGAGTTCGGCGTGGCCCTCGGCGCGGCCGACGAGGTCATCGTCATGGACGTCTACGCCGCCCGCGAGGACCCCGAGCCCGGTGTCACCGGCGCGCTGGTGGCCGCGAACGTGCCGCTGCCGCCGTCGCAGGTGGTGTTCGAGCAGTCGTGGTCGGCCGTGCCGGAGCTGGCGGCCTCGCGGGCGGAGCCCGGCGACATCCTGCTCACCGTCGGCGCCGGCGACGTCACGCTGATCGGCCCCGAGGTGCTCGACGTCTTGGCGGCCAGGTCGCGATGAGCGTCGCGTCGCGGTCGCCCAGTGCCCAGCTCTTCGCGGCCCGGGCGCGGCGGCAGCGGTTGCGGCGCCTGCTGGGCGTGCTGCTGGTCCTGCTCGGTGTGGGCGCGGTGTCGGCGCTGGCGTGGTTGGTGGGCTGGTCAAGTGTGCTCTCCGTGAAGTCGGTGTCGGTCGAGGGTGTTCCGTCGTCGCTGTCCGACGAGGTGCTGTCGCTGGCCGACGCGCCGGTGGGGACGCCGCTGGCCCGGGTCGACACCGACGCCATTCGTGACCGTGTCGCCGGGCTGCCCGAAGCGGCCTCGGTCGACGTCAGCCGCTCCTGGCCGACGACGCTGACCATCGAGGTCACGCCGCGCGAGCCGGTCGCCGCCGTGTCGGCCGACGGATCCTGGTGGAACGTCGACGAGACCGGCGCCCTCTTCGGCGCCGCCGACGGGCGTCCGGACGGACTGCCCGTGCTCACCGCCCCGGGCGCCGACGACGACTCCGAGGTCGACGAGGCGGTTCGCGCCGCCGGCGTCACCGTCCTGACCGGGCTGCCGCCGTCGCTGTACGAGCTCGTCGAGACCGTCGAAGCGCGCTCCGAGGCCGACATCAGGCTCGGCCTCACCGACGGCGCCACCGTCCGCTGGGGCACCGCCGACGACTTGGACCGCAAGGCCGAGGTCCTGCTCGCGCTGATCGCCGCCCAGGACGAGCCGCCGTCGGCCTACGACGTCACGGCGCCCGACCACCCGGCCGTCGACCCGTAGCCCGTCACGTGCCGCGGCCGCACGCCGGGCAGATGGTGAGCACGCCGCTCCCGCCGCCGGGATCTCGCGTGAGCAGCGCCGGTGGTCGCGGCTGGGCGCACCGGCACGCCTGCTGAGCCCGCGCGGCGAGCTCCTCACCGTGCAACGCCGCCTTCGCGTGCCTGCGCCGCCGCGCGAGGTCGTCGCGGGCCTGGCGATTGCGTAGCCGCCGCGCGTGCCGCTTGGCGAGGTCGGCCTGGACGCGCTCGCGAATGAGTCGCGCCATCTCGTCGTCGAACTCGGAACGGCGCCGGGGGCCTGGGTCGGCCGGAGCCGGCGCCTCGGGGTGGGTGAGGTGAGTGATCGTCATGTCTTCATCTCGCCAGATCGGCGGGCGGTGCGCCACCGCGAAATCCGGAAAATGTGGACAACTCCGCGAACTCCTCCTCGCTGTGGAAACCCACCGCGTGCCGGCGTCGAGTTGATCTTGTCGGTGGGGGCAGGTAAGATCATTCGCACGTTCGAATTCGCCGCTCCGCCTGAGGTTGTGCCGGGCTTCGGTCCGGCGGAGCCCGATGGCTGGGCGGAGCCGGTCGACGCCGATACGCGCGCTCTGCTGGACGGGCTGGCCGCCTCCTACGCCGCTGCGTCGGCAGCCGGGGCGCTGCCGTTCGCGGTGGAGGAACTGCCGCCGGGGCCGGAGCTGGCGGGGTTGCTCGCCCGGCACGACGTCTCGCAGCCGGTGGACGGGTATGACGTGGTCGAGGCGGTGGCCGCCTGGGAGCGGCTGGCCGCGTGGGTGGCCGCCGGCCAGGCGAAGGCGCTGGCCGAGCTGGCGTCGCGGGCCGAGGTGCGCCCGGCCGAGACCGGGTACCGCTCGGTCGACCCCATCACCAACTCCGCGGTGGTGGTGGCGGGTCGGTGTCGGCTCACCGCGCGGCAGGCGGAGTACCTGGTCGGGCATGCGGTGCTCCTGGTGGAGGACTTCCCGGACACCTGGGCGGCGCTGCTGGCGGGGTTGATCGATCTGCGGCGGGCGCGGGTGGTCACCGACGAGCTGGGCGGCCAGGACCCGGGGGTGCGGCGGCGGGTGGAGGCGGCGGTGCTCCCGCGGGCGGCGTTGCTGGACTCGGTCGCGCTGCACAAGCTGATCAAACGGCTGCTGCACGAGCTGGCCCCGGTCGAGGCGGCGGAACGGCACGCGATCGCGCGTGAGTCCCGCTATGTCGCGGTGACGGCGGCCTCGGACGGGATGGCGCACCTGGAGGCGCTGCTCCGGGCCGAGGACGCGATGGCACTGGACACCGTGTTGACCGTTGCCGCCGCCGATGCCACACGCGCCGATGCCGCCGCGGGCGGGCCGGTCAGGACCAAGGACCAGCGCCGCGCCGACGCGCTGGCCGAGCTCGGCTGGGCCGCCCTCGCCGCCTGCGCCGGCCCGGCCTCCGGCAACGCCGCGACCGGCCGTGCCGCACCGTCGAGCGCTGTGGGCACGGCGCAGGACCGTGCCGCCCCCGAGCTCGTACCGGGCCGGGCCGCGGCCCCCGGCAACGCCACGACCGGCAACGCCGCACCCACCAGCGCAGTCGCGACGGCCACGGCGCGGGGCCGAGCCGCCCCCGAGCTCGTACCGGGCCGGGCCGCGGCCCCCGGCAACGCCGCGACCGGCAACGCCGCACCCACCAGCGCAGTCGCGACGGCCACGGCGCGGGGCCGAGCCGCCCCAGAGCCGGCACCGAACCGGGCCGCGGCCCCCGGCAACGCCGCGACCGGCCAGGCCGCGACCGGCAACGCCGCACCCACCAGCGCTGTGGGCACGGCCACGGCCACGGTGGGTGGTCCGGCGCGGCGGCGGCGGCCGGTCAACGTGCACGTCACCATCCCATTCGGGTCGCTGATCGGACTGAGCGACGAGCCGGGCGAGCTCGACGGCTACGGATTCATCACCGCCCAGATCGCCCGCACCCTCGCCGCCGAAGGCGTCTGGACCTGGCTCACGACCGACCCCGGCACCGGACACCTCCTCGACCTCGGCCGCACCAGGTACCGGCCCACCAAAGCGCTGGCGGACTTCGTCGCCGCCCGCGACCGGACCTGCCGCACGCCCGGCTGCCACCGCCCCGCCCGGGCCTGCGACCTCGACCACATCGAGCCGTTCACCACCGGGGGCAGCACCTGCGCGGCCAACTGCCACGCCCTCTGCCGCACCCACCACCTGCTCAAACACCACGCCAACTGGACCGTCACAAGACACCCCGACGGCACCACCCGATGGACCAGCCCCACCGGGCACACCTACGAGCGACCACCCGAACGGATCGGCCCGGTCGACAGAGCCGACCCGCCGGGGTGAGCCGCGTCAGGTCGCAGCGGGCAGGGGACCGTTGCGGTTGAGGAGCCAGCGCTCGGTCGCGGTCCAGGCGCCCGAGAACAGCAGGTAGAGGGCGGCCGCCAGCGGCACGAACGCGGCCACCACGACCGTGCCGTACGGGAGCACGCGCATCATCCGCGCCGTCATGACCTCGACCTCCGTCGAGGGCGGCGCCGTCAGCGACGCCTGGCGCTGAGCCAGGCGCGACGAGAACCAGGCCACGACGACCAGCAGGACGAGCACCGACGCGAAGACCGCCAACTCGACGGGAAGCACGCCGGCGCCGAGCGCCGCCACCCAGCTGTCGCTCAGCGGCACCCCGAACAGCGTGTGCGTGAACAGCGCGTTCGCACCGCCGTGCAGGGTCGGCGCGGAGAACAGCCGGTACAGGACCATGAAGAACGGCACCTGCGCCAGCGACGCGCCCAGCCCGGCGAACGGCGAAGTGCCGTGCGAACGGTGCAGGGCGGTCAGCTCGCGCTGCAGCCGGACGGGATCGCGGCGGAATCGCTCGCGCAACCGCAGCTCGGCGGGGCGCAGCGCGAGTCGCGCCCGGCCCGCGCGGGCGGCACGCAGGCTCAGCGGGAGCAGCAACGAACGAATCAGGACGACGACGAGAAGGACGGCGACGCCGGTCGCGGCGTCACCGGCGACCGGCTCCGCAGCGGAGGAGAGGGCGAGGACCAGATCGGAGACGGCCAGGGCAGGTGTGTCGAGCAGAGAGAGCACGGTGGGACGACCCTTCGGAACGAGAGCACGAGTGCGGACAGCTGAGCGGAACCAGCTGTCCGGACGGCGCTCTCGGCCGCGGGCGGGCGGCGGCGTCGGGGTCGGTCTGGGCGGTCACGACGGGGGGAGCGGCGGCCACGCGGCGCATCGCGGTGCCGTCGCCGAGCTGGGCGGCGGGGACGCGCGAGCGCGACGTCGCGGCCATGGCCAGCGCGATCACGAGGACGGCGAGCAGCGCGACCAGGCCGGGAGCAGAGCCGAGCGGCGTCGTGAGCAGGCCGGCGAGCAGGACGGCGACACCGCCGGCCACGCCGCTGAGCCACCGCATCATGCGGACCAGAGTAAACGCAGGACGGGCGGGTGAGAGGACGGGTGACCCGGAAAAGGCAATCGGCCCAGTCTCGGCGTGTCTACGGACACCGGACCGGGTTCGCGCTTAGCGTTTCATCATCCTCAGGTTGACATAACTATAAACCTCAACTTGAGGGTGAGGGTTTGAACTCGACGAAAGGCGATGTCCAGTGACTGCTCCGCAGAACTACCTCGCGGTGATCAAAGTCGTCGGCATCGGCGGCGGCGGAGTCAACGCGGTCAACCGCATGATAGAAGTCGGCCTCAAGGGTGTCGAGTTCATCGCGATCAACACCGACGCGCAGGCGTTGCTGATGAGCGACGCCGACGTCAAGCTCGACGTCGGCCGCGAGGCGACCCGGGGCCTGGGCGCCGGCGCCAATCCCGACGTCGGCCGCAAGGCCGCCGAGGACCACGCCGAAGAGATCGAAGAGGTGCTCAAGGGCGCCGACATGGTCTTCGTCACGGCGGGCGAGGGCGGCGGCACGGGGACCGGCGGCGCGCCCGTCGTGGCCCGCATCGCCCGGTCGCTGGGCGCCCTGACCATCGGTGTCGTGACGCGGCCGTTCATGTTCGAGGGTCGTCGCCGCGCCATGCAGGCCGAGGCCGGCATCGAGGCGCTCCGCGAAGAGGTCGACACCCTCATCGTCATCCCGAACGACCGGCTGCTGTCCATCAGCGACCGCCAGGTCAGCGTGCTCGACGCGTTCAAGAGCGCCGACCAGGTGCTGCTCTCCGGCGTCCAGGGCATCACCGACCTCATCACGACGCCCGGCCTGATCAACCTCGACTTCGCCGACGTGAAGTCGGTCATGAGCAACGCCGGCTCGGCGCTCATGGGCATAGGGTCCGCCCGCGGCGAGGACCGCGCCGTCGCGGCAGCCGAGATGGCGATCTCGAGCCCGCTGCTCGAGGCCTCCATCGACGGCGCCCACGGCGTGCTGCTGTCGGTGTCCGGTGGCTCTGACTTGGGACTGTTCGAGATCAACGAGGCGGCCAACCTGGTCGCGCAGGCGGCGCACGACGACGCCAACATCATCTTCGGTGCGGTCATCGACGACGCGCTCGGCGACGAGGTGCGGGTCACCGTCATCGCGGCCGGCTTCGACAGCGGCTCGCCCACCCGGCGCGAGCTCGGCACCGTGAAGAAGCCCGAGACGGCGGGCGGGTCCAGTGGCCCGGCCGCCGCCGCGGGCATCGGCTCGGTCGCGACGGCCACCCCGGCCGCCGCGAGGCCGAGCGAGGGGGACACGGGCGGCGACGACGGTGACGGCGCACCCGCCGCGCCGCCCGCCCCACCCCGCGAACAGCGTCGGATCGTCCCGGCCACGACCAGTGATGACGACCTGGACGTGCCCGATTTCTTGAAGTAGCACGGGCTGACGTAGTGCTCCGCGACACCAGCGTGGCCGGCTCGGTCCGGTTCGCGTTCACCGACCGGCACGACGGCGTCAGCGCTGCGCCGTACGACTCGCTCAACCTCGGCGGGCACGTCGGCGACGACCCCGCCGCCGTCGAGCAGAACCGTGAACTGCTGGCGACGGCGATCGGCCTGCGCCGCGACGCGGTCAGCTACATGAACCAGGTGCACGGCAACGCCGTCGCCGTCGTCGACGGACCCTGGGACGGCCCGGCGCCCGAGGTCGACGCACTGGTGACGACCCAGCCCGGCCGGGCGCTCGCCGTCCTCGTCGCCGACTGCGTCCCGGTGCTGCTGGCCGATCCGGAGGCCGGGGTCGTCGCCGTCGTGCATGCGGGCCGGCCCGGGCTCAAGGCGGGCGTGGTCCCGGCGGCCATCGCGGCCATGCGCGACCTCGGCGCCCGCAAGCTCGTCGCCAAGATCGGGCCGGCGGTCTGCGGCCGCTGCTACGAGGTCCCCGAGGCGATGCGGGCCGACGTCGCCGCCGTCGTGCCCGAGTCGTGGGCGGTCACCCGGCAGGGCACGCCGTCGCTCGACGTCCCCGCCGGCGTCGTCGCCCAGCTCCGGGCCGCAGGTGCCGCCGTCCAGACCGCCGCGACCTGCACCGTCGAGGATCCGCACAGCTACTCCTATCGCCGCGACGGCGTCACCGGGCGGTTCGCCGGGGTGGCATGGATGAGTCAGGCGTGATTGGTGTGACTACTGCGACACGTGGGCGTGTCGCACGCACAATCCCCGGATCCGGCGATTCCCAGGTCTACTGTCTGGATCAACAGGGGACCGTCCACCCACTAGTGCGGAGGACTTGAATGGCCGGCGCAATGCGCAAGGTTGCGGTCTACCTCGGCCTCGTGGAGGACCGAGACCGCTACGACGACGAGTACGACGAGGACGCGTACGCGGACGAGTACGACGACGCCGTCGAAGAGTACGACGAGCCCGCCGAGGAGCTGCGTCGTGAACCCGAGCGCCGCGAACGCGAGCGGGCGCCCGAGCGCGAGCACACCGCCACGGTGGCCTCGCTCGCCGACCGCCGGCCCGTCGCGGCCGTACGAAGGGCACCGGCCATGCGCGAGGCACGCATCACGACGCTGCACCCACGGACCTACAACGAGGCCCGCACGCTCGGCGAGCACTTCCGCGACGGCACGCCGGTCATCATGAACCTCACCGAGATGGACGAGGCCGACGCCAAGCGCCTGGTCGACTTCGCGGCGGGCCTGATCTTCGGCCTGCGCGGCAGCATCGACCGGGTGACGGCGAAGGTGTTCCTGCTCACACCGGCCGACGTGTCGGTGACCGCCGAGGACAAGGCGCGCATGGTGAGCGGCGGGTTCTTCAACCAGAGCTGATCCGGGCGGGGCGTGCGGACCAACTCGAGAGAACTCGCGCCCGGCTCGCCGGTGGCCATGTCATCGAACCCGGCCGGCGTCGGGTAAGTTCAGGTGTTGTGTCGGCTGTGAGTCAGATTCTCTCCGCGGTGTTGTGGCTGTTCTTCATCGCTTTGTTGATCCGGCTCGTGGTCGACTGGATTCAGGTCTTCGCGCGCGAGTGGCAGCCCAAAGGGCTGGTGCTCGTGGTGCTGGAGGCCATTTACACGGTGACCGATCCGCCACTGCGGGCGATCCGACGCGTCCTTCCGCCGTTGCGGATCGGCTCGATCGCCCTAGACCTGGCGTTCATCGTGCTGATCATCCTGGTCCAGATTCTGCTTGTAGTTGTCGGATCCCTAGGATGACGCGGTACGGTGACATTCTGCCTATGCCCACATCCGAGGTGACGCTATGCCACTGACGCCCGAGGACGTCCAGAACAAAGAGTTCACGACGGTCCGCCTGCGCGAGGGTTACGACATGCAGGAGGTCGACGAGTTCCTGGACGAGGTCGAGGCCGAGCTCGCGCGCATGCAGCGGGAGAACGACGAGCTGCGCGACAAGCTCTCCGCCGTGACCCGTGGCGGCGGAGTCGCCGCGTCGGCCGAGCCCATCCAGGCTCCGCGCCAGCCGGAGGCACCGAAGGCGCCCGAGGCGCCGCCGTCGGCCGCCGCTGCCATGCCGGTCGCGGTGCAGCCCAGCGACGCCGCGGCCAAGGTGCTCGCGCTGGCCCAGAAGACGGCCGACGAGCTCGTCGCCGACTCCAAGGCCGAGGCCGACCGCCTCATCAACGAGGCGCGCACCCGTGCCGAGAAGCTCGACTCCGAGACGAAGGCCAAGTCCGCGAAGATCGAGCAGGACGCCCGGCAGCGGGCCGACGCGATCGAGCAGGAAGTGCAGAAGCGCCGCTCCCAGGTCTTCGGCAAGCTCGAGTCCGACCGTGCCGACCTCGAGCGCGAGCTCGAGACGCTGCGCGCCTTCGAGCGCGAGTACCGCAGCCGGCTCAAGTCCTACCTCGAGCGCGAGCTGCGCAAGCTCGAGACCGGCGGCGTCGACGAGGCCGACACCGGCGTGGGGCAGGTCCCCGCGGCGGCGGCAGGCGGCGGCGGTGCGCCGCAGCCGTCCGGCCCCAGCGGCGGCAACAACGCCCAGGCCGCGCAGACCGGCGGCTCGCTCCGCTCGGTCGCCAGCCTGCTCGACGACGAGCAGCGCTGACACTCGTCAGCTGAAAGGGGGCCCGACACCGCCGGTGCCGGGCCCCCTTCGCGCGTCGTCAACCGTGCTGCACCCGGCGCAGCCGGAACGTCAGGCCGAGCTCCTCGTCGGTCCGCTCGGCCGCGCCGTCCAGCGCGGCCAGGTCCTCGTGCACCGCCGCCGCCAGCACCTCGTCGGCCAGTAGCGACCCGTGCTCGCGCAGCGCCGCGGCCATCGCCTCGGATGCCGACCACGCCAGCTCGATGCGGTCGGACACCTCGAAGCCGGCCGACTTGCGGGCCTCCTGGACCAGCCGGACCGCCTCGCGGACCAGACCGGCTCGCACCAGCGCATCGGTCAGGGTGAGGTCCAGCGCGACGGTCTCGCCCTCACGCGCGACCGCCCAGCCCTCGCGCGGCGTCTCGGTGACGATGACGTCGTCGGGCTGCAGGTCGACGGTGCCGAGGCCGTCGACATCGACGCTCGCCCTGCCGTCCGCCTTCAGCGCGGCCGCCAGCCCGGACGCGTCGGCGTCCGCCACCGCCGCGGCCACCCGAGGCGTGTCCTTCGCGAACCGCTTGCCCAGCGACCGGAAGTTCGCCTTCGCCGACACGTCGACCAGGTCCTCGCCGGCCCCGGCCTCGGACAGCGACAGCACCGACACGACGTTCAGCTCGTCGGCGATCTCGGTGCGCAGCTCCGGACGCAGCGTCTCCCAGCCGCGCGCGCCGACCAGCGCCCGGGCCAGCGGCTGCCGGGTCCGCACCTTCGACTCCGCCCGGGCGGCCCGGCCCAGCTCGACCAGCCGCCGAGTCAGCGACACCTCGGCCCGCAGCGCGTCGTCGATCAGAGCCTCATTCACCGACGGCCACGACGCCGCGTGCACCGACGGCGCCGCGTCCGGGTCGGCCGGCACGACGAGGTCCTGCCAGACCCGCTCGGTGACGAACGGGACCATGGGCGCCATCAGCCGCGACAGCGTCTCGACGCACTCGTGCAGCGTCGCGAGCGCGGCCGGGTCGCCGTCCCAGAACCGGCGCCGAGACCGGCGGACGTACCAGTTCGAGAGGTCGTCGACGAACGCCGTCAGCCGAGCGCCCGCCGTCTGCGTGTCGAACCCGTCCAGCGCTGTGTCGACCTCGCGGACCAGCCGGTGCAGCTCCGAGAGCGCCCAGCGGTCGAGCACCGGCCGGTCTGCCACGGGCGGCGCACCCGCGGCGGGCGTCCACCCCGCCGTGCGCCCATACAGCGACAGGAACGACGCCGTGTTCCAGTACGTCAGCAGCACCTTGCGGACGATCTCTTGCAGACCGGCGTTGCCGACCCGGCGCGGCAGCCACGGCGAGCCGCTGGCCAGCATGAACCAGCGGACGGCGTCGGCGCCGTGCTCGTCCATCAGCGGGATCGGCTCGAGGATGTTGCCGAGGTGCTTGCTCATGCGCCGGCCGTCCTCGGCCAGGATCAGGCCCAGGCAGACGACGTTCTCGTAGGACGACCGGTCGAACACGAGCGTGCCGATGGCCATCAGCGTGTAGAACCAGCCGCGCGTCTGGTCCAGCGCCTCGCAGATGTACTGCGCCGGGTAGGACTTCTCGAACGCCTCGGCGCTGCCGGGCGCGTACGGGTACCCCACCTGCGCGAACGGCATCGAGCCGGAGTCGTACCAGACGTCGATGACGTACGGCTCGCGGCGGAAGGTGCCGGGCACGCCGTCCATCGTGAAGGTGACGTCGTCGACGTAGGGCCGGTGCGGGTCCAGCTCGGAGAGGTCCTGACCGGAGAGCTCCGACAGCTCCGCCAGCGACCCGACGCACACCATGCGCGACGGGTCCTCGTCGTTGCGCCAGATCGGCAGCGGCGTGCCCCAGTACCGGTTGCGCGACAGCGCCCAGTCGACGTTGCCGCGCAGCCACTCGCCGTAGCGGCCCCACTTGATCGTCTCCGGGTACCAGGTGGTCTTCTCGTTCTCGCGCAGCAGCGCGTCCTTGATCTGCGTGGTGCGGATGTACCAGGACGGCTGCGCGTAGTAGATCAGCGGCGTGTGGCAGCGCCAGCAGTGCGGGTACTCGTGCTCGTACGGCACATGCCGGAACAGCACCCCGCGGTGCTCGAGGTCGTTGACGAGGTCGGCGTCGGCGCGCTTGAAGAACTGCCCGCCCACCAGCGCGACGTCGTCGCCGAACGTGCCGTTCGCGCGCACCGGGTTCACCACGGGCAGGCCGTAGCGGCGGCAGACCCGCAGGTCGTCGGCGCCGAACGCGGGCGCCTGGTGCACCAGGCCGGTGCCGTCCT
This sequence comes from Jiangella ureilytica, assembly GCF_004348545.1. Lineage (GTDB taxonomy): Bacteria > Actinomycetota > Actinomycetes > Jiangellales > Jiangellaceae > Jiangella > Jiangella ureilytica. The sequence goes on from NZ_SMKL01000083.1 coordinate 24,201, forward strand.
CGGTGGTGACGTACTCGTCGACGACGACGAAGTGGGCGTCGGGGATGTCGACCAGCTCGAACGGGCGCTGATAGGTCCAGCGCTCCATCTCGGTGCCGGTGAACGTCGACACCACGTCGGCGTCCTCGCCCAGCACCGTCGTCAGCAGCGGCTCGGCGACGACGAGCAGTTCGGACGACCCGGCCGGCCGGGCGGCCACGTAGGTGACCTCCGGATGCGCGGCGACGGCGGTGTTCGACACCAGCGTCCACGGGGTCGTGGTCCAGACCAGCAGCGACGCCTGGCCGGCCAGCGTGCCGCCGGTCAGCGGGAACCGCACGTACACCGACGGGTCGACGACCGTCTCGTAGCCCTGCGCCAGCTCGTGCGACGACAGCGCCGTCTCGTCGCGCGGGCAGTACGGCGACACCCGGTAGTCCTCGACCAGCAGGCCCTTGTCGAAGACCTGTTTGAGCGACCACCAGACGCTCTGGATGTAGGACGCGTCCATGGTGCGGTACGCCTGCGAGAGGTCGACCCAGTAGCCCATGCGCTCGGTGAGCTGCTCGAACGCGTCGACGTGGCGCAGCACCGACTCGCGGCACCTCGCGTTGAACTCCGCGACGCCGTAGGCCTCGATGTCGCTCTTGGCCTCGAAGCCCAGCTCCTTCTCGACCGCGATCTCGACCGGCAGCCCGTGGCAGTCCCAGCCGGCCTGGCGGGGGACGTGGTAGCCCTTCATCGTCCGGTAGCGCGGGAAGACGTCCTTGAAGACGCGCGCCTCGATGTGGTGGGTGCCGGGCATGCCGTTCGCGGTGGGCGGACCTTCGTAGAAGGTCCACTGCGGGCGGCCCTCGCTGTTCTTCACCGTCTGCGCGAACACGTCGTTGTCGCGCCAGAAGGCGAGGACGCCGTGCTCCAGCGCCGGCAGGTCGACCTGGGCGGGCACCTCGCGGTAGCCGCTGAGCTCGGTCGCGTCGGTCATCGTCTCTCTCGAATCCTCCGTCAGCAGATCGCGACGGAGGGACGAGGCGGACCCCGCGGTACCACCCTCCTTGGCCGGCCCCCGTGACGGGAACCGGGCCCACTTCGTTCGCCGCGGCCGGTTCTAGTGAGCGCCCGACGGCGCCGTTCTTCCGGCAGCTCGGGGGTGATGGCCCCGTCAACGCCTGCTCGCGACGGGTCCAGTGTACGCGCGACTACCCTGGCTGCGTGCGCGTGACGATCCGGGTCCGGCCCGGCGCCTCCCGAACGGCCGTGGGCGGGACGCACGGCGACGCGCTCGTCGTCGCCGTCCAGGCGCGGGCCGTCGACGGCGCCGCCACCAGGGCCGCGCTCGACGCCGTCGCCGCGGCTCTGGGAATACGCAGGCGCGAGGTGACGTTGCTCACCGGCACCACGAGCAGGACCAAGACGGTCGAGGTCCCGGACGCGGCCGCGTCGCGGCTGGCAGACCTGATGCGCGAGGCGCATTGATGACGGGCGATTCTCGATCTATCCTCGCGGCACCTGGCCATTCACCAATGGCCGGTGCCCAGGGGTGGGCGGGGTAACGG
>NZ_SMKL01000084.1 GCF_004348545.1 Jiangella ureilytica
CCGGGGTGGCGACGGCGTCAGCCGCGGTCGGGGCCGGGGCGGCGGCCGGCGGCGCCGAGGCGGCGGGCTCCGGCTGCTGCGACCTGGGCTGCAGCGGTTCGGCGCGGCGGAGACCCAGCAGCTCCGGCCGGACGGGGTCGGGCCGGCCCGGCTCGGGGCGGACCGCGGCCTCCGGCCGGGCAGCGGGCTCGGGGCGGCTCACGGCCTCCGGAGCCGGCTCCGGCTCCGGGTCGATCGAGATGGGCCGCGTGGGCCGGGTGACGTCGGGTTCGACGATGGGCTCCGGGACCGCGGGATCGGGGCTGACGCGCCGCGCCCGGCGGCCGGCGCCGCGCGATGCGGCGGGCGCGGCGAACGGGTCGGTGGCGGGGTCGAGCCACTCGATGCTGGTGGCCTCGCCGTGGCCGTGCACCGCCACGAGGTCGTCGATGGAGCTCCACAGGCTGGTGGCGGGGTGGGTCGAGGCCCAGCGCAGCGCGACGTGGCCGTCGGCGAAGACGACGCCGTAGGCCACCACCCCGACCCCGGACACACCGGTGTAGTCGACGTGGCGGACGAGGGCGAACCGTCGTGGGAGCAATCGACCACCGTATCGTTGGGAGACTCCGGGGCAGGCCGGACGTCACCCCCGTGTCCCTCAGGCCTGTGCAGCCACATCATCGTCGATGTGGCTCGATCCTGTCACGGCGGCCCGCCGGTGACGCCCGCAGCCGGGTCGGCGCCCGCGCCCGCGGCGACGCGGGTTACGGTACGTCCCGACTATGAGTCACCGTTCCCGGGAGTGATCGATGGACCCACGACTGCAGCCCCAGACCCCCGAAGTCGACCCCATGGTGACCTCCGCCGTCATGAACGTGCGCGATCGTTTCGGCGCCGAGGGCCTGCGCGACCTCATGGCTCTCGCCCAGATGGAGCTGCGCAACGTCGAGGCGGCGGAGCAGCGGCTGGCCGCGCTCGCCGAGCCGGCCGCCACCGCGCCCGAGGCCGTCGACTCCGCCGACACGCAGGCCTGGCTGGCCTACACCGAGGCCGAGCCGGAGCGCGACGACCGCCGCTGACGCCGCCGGGCCGGGATCAGATCGCCCGCAGCGCGGTCAGGATCTCCGTGGCCCAGCGCGAGACGTCGTGGCTGGTGACGTGGTCGCGCAGCAGCTTCATCCGCTGCTCGGCCTCGGCCGGGTCGATGCGCATCGCGGTCAGCATGGTGCGCTTGACGCCGTCGATGTCGTGCGGGTTGACCAGGAAGGCGCCGTCGCCGAGCTCGTCGGCGGCGCCGGCGAACTCCGACAGCACCAGCGCCCCGCGCAGATCCGAGCGGGCGCTGACGTACTCCTTGGCCACCAGGTTCATGCCGTCGCGCAGTGGCGTGACCACCATGACGTCGGCGGCGAGCAGCAGCGCCACCAGCTCGGAGCGGTCGTACGACGAGTGCAGGTAGTGCACGGCGGGGTGGCCGATGCGGCTGTAGTCGCCGTTGATGCGCCCGACCTGCAGCTCGATGTCGTCGCGGAGTGTCTGGTAGGCCTCGACCCGCTCGCGGCTGGGCGTGGCGACCTGGACGAGGACGGCCTCGTCCGGCGTGATGGCGCCCTCGGCGAGCAGCTCGCCGAACGCCTTGAACCGGTGACCGATGCCCTTCGTGTAGTCGAGGCGGTCGACGCCGAGCAGGATGTGCCGCGGCGAGCCGACCTCTTCGCGGATGGTGGCCGCGCGCTGCCGGACCTCGGGGTCCTCGGCCAGCCGGGCCACCTCTTCGACCTGGATCGAGATGGGGAACGCCCGAGCCAGCACCTCGCGGCCGTCCTCGAGCACGAGGGCGTCGTCGCGCACGACCGCCGTCGTGAACGCCTCGGCCAGCGACTCGAAGTTGCGGGCGGCTCCGGCCCGCTGGAAACCGACGAGGTCGGCGCCGAGCAGGCCTTCGAGGATCTGCCGGCGCCACGGCAGCTGGGCGAACAGCTCCGTGGGCGGGAACGGGATGTGCAGAAAGAAGCCGATCTTGAGGTCGGGGCGCAGTCCGCGCAGCAACTGCGGCACCAGCTGCAGCTGGTAGTCCTGGATGAACACGACGGCGTTCTCGGCGGCGACCGAGGCGGCGGCCTCGGCGAAGCGCCGGTTGACGGCGCGGTAGGCGTCCCACCACTCGCGGTGGTATTCCGGCTGGACGATGACGTCGTGGTACAGCGGCCAGAGCGTGGCGTTCGAGAACCCCTCGTAGTAGAGGGCGATCTCCTCGGCCGACATGGGAACGGCGACGAGGTCCATGTCGTCGGTCGAGAACGGGTCCGGCGCGTCGTCGGGGGAGCCGGTCCAGCCCACCCAGGCGCCGTCGTAGGCCCGCATCACCGGAGCCAGGGCGGTGACCAGGCCGCCGGGGCTCCTGCGCCAGCTGGTCGCGCCATCGGCCGTCGATACGCGGTCGACCGGCAGCCGATTGGCGACTACGACGAAGCTACTCGTTCCAGTCGTGGACAAATGGGGCCTCCTCGTGCCGACAACGGTAACCGAGTGGTGTTGCGTGGTTGTCACAGCCCTTGCCTACGATGGCTGACATGGACTCCCACGAGCGCAAGATCCTCGACTTCGAGCACCGCTGGTGGAAGTACCCAGGAGCCAAGGAACAAGCCATCCGCGACGAATTCGCCATGTCGGCCACGCGTTACCACCAACTGCTCAACGCATTGATCGATCGGCCCGAGGCGCTGGCCCACGACCCGTTGCTGGTGCGGCGGCTGCGGCGGCAGCGTTCGCGCCGGCTGCGCTCGGGTTCGCGACGCCCGCTCGCTGCGGAGGCATGAGCGGCCGCGCCAGTCCATACGACAGTGTCGCTGATCTTGATCACCGGCGCCAGAGCCCTGGTGCCTCGCCTCCGCACAGGCGCGTGGCGTACTCTCCTGACCTTGGCCAAGGCCGACCGCGAGGTCCCTGGCGGAAGCGAGTCTCGCAAGGAAAAGGAAAGCTGTGACGATGAGTGACCGGCTCCAGCGGCTCTGGCCGTCCCTCGTCGCGCTCGTCGGTACCGTCGCCGTCGTCCTCGTTCTGCTCTGGTACTTCGGCGACGACGTCGAGGACAGCGGGCCCGACGACGTCGCGGCGGGCGACACCGCCGGCACCGAGCCGCCCGCCACGGAGCCGCCCGCCACGGAACCGCCGGCCACCGAGCCGCCGCCCACCGAGGCGCCCACGGACGATCCCACCGACGAGCCGAGCGAGCCGGTCACGGCCGACCCCGACGTCGTGGAGCCGCTCGGCGTGCTGAACCAGACCGGCGAGCCCGGCATCGAGGAACAGGCCAGCGAGCGGTTCCAGGACGGCGGCTGGGAGGTCGCGGCGATGAGCGAGTTCACCGGCACCGTCCCCGAGACCACGGTCTACGTGCCCGAAGGGATGGAAGAGGCGGCCGAGGCCCTGGTGGAGCAGTTCCCCGAGATCGGCCGCGTGCGCCCCACCGTCGAGCCGTTCAACGACACCCGCCTGGTCGTCGTGCTGGCCGAGGACTACCTGGACGAGGTCGAGACGGAGTGACGCCCGAGCTGCGACGCCTGTCGGGCCTGCTGGGCCGCACGCTCGTGGCCCTCGACTTCGACGGCGTCCTGTCGCCCATCGTCCCCGACCCCGCGAGCGCGGTCGCGCTGCCCGGCACCGCCGACGTCCTGACGGCGGTCGCCGCGCGAGTGGCCCGGGTCGCCGTCGTCACCGGCCGGCCCGCCGCCGACGCCGTCCGGCTGGGGTCGCTGGCCGGCGTGCCCGGGCTGGTCGTGCTCGGCCACTACGGCCTGCAGCGCTGGTCGGACGGGACGCTGAGCACCCCCGCCAGCGACGACGGCGTCGAGGTGGCGCGCCGCCGGGTCGCCGAGCTGGCCGCCGCCCGGCCCGGCGTCACCGTCGAGGACAAGCACCACTCGGTGGCGCTGCACACCCGCTCCGCGGCCGACCCCGCCGCCGCCCTGGCCGAGCTCCGGCCGCACGCCGACGCCGTCGCCTCCGAGGCCGGGCTGCAGGTCACCCCCGGGCGGTTCGTGCTCGAGCTGCGGCCCGTGGGCGTCGACAAGGGCGTGGCCATTCGCTCCCTGGTCGCCGAGACCGGCGCCGCGGCCATCCTCTACGCCGGTGACGACCTCGGCGACCTGCCCGCGGTGACGGCGGTGCGCGAGCTGGCGTCGTCGGGCGCGATCGATGCGGGGCTGGTCGTCTGCTCCGACGCAAAGGAGGCCTCCGCCGAGCTGCGCGCCGCGGCCGACGTCGTCGTCCCCGGCCCGCCCGGGGTCCAGGAACTGCTGAGCGAGCTCGCCGCACTCGACTGAGGCGGTATCACCGCGGAATCATGACGGCATGGCGATGACACTTCGACTCACCGAGGAAGAGACCGAGATCCTGCGGCGACAGGCCGAGCGCGAGCACCGGTCCATGCAGGAGGTTGCTCGGCTGGCGATCCTGGAGCGAGCCGAGAGTTCCGACCGTGACCAGCATGTCCGCGGCCTCGCCCGAGTGGTCAAGGAGCGCCACGCCGAGTTGCTGGCCCGGCTTGCCGAGTGACCGTCTACCTCAGTCTTGTGGACGTGTTGGCTGTCGCCGAGGAGATCTTGGATCGTCCCGCAGAGGTCCGCGACCTCGGACTACTGGATTCCGCAGTTCATAGGCCGCAGGCGTCGATGTTCGACGCCGATGCGTACCCAGATGTGCCGACCAAAGCTGCGGCAGTGCTCGAGTCCTTGGCGCGCAACCATCCACTGATCGATGGCAACGAGCGACTGGCTTGGGCTGCGACCCCGGTCGTCCTGCTCGAAAACGGCTTGAGTCTGCTCGATGTCGACCAGATTGTGGCCTACGACTTCATGATCGAAGTCGCAGAGGGGAAGCTCGAGTTGGCAGAGATGGCGGCCTGGCTCGCGGAGAACGTCACGCCGCTCGACTGACAAGACCATCCACGATGCGATACAGAATTGTCCCGCATCGTGGACTAATCCTGTCTGGATCCAGATGCGCCACGTAGTGTGACCGTCAGTTGTCCTCATCCAGAGGAGCCGAGGGACCGGCCCGTCGAAGCTCCGGCAACCGTCCGCGTCGACCAGCGCGGTGACGGTGCCAATTCCGGCCCGCTCACCCGAGCGGGAGAGATGAGAAGGGATCCGCAGCAGCATGACCGTCACCAGCACCACCTCCTTGGGGCGCGCCACGCATCTCTCATGTCGTGAGTGCGGCACCACCGTCGAGCTCGGCCCGTACTACGCCTGCCTCGAGTGCTTCGGACCGCTGGAGGTGGCCTACGACTTCGGCACCATCACGCGCGAGCGCATCGAGAGCGGCCCGCGGTCCATCTGGCGCTACCGCGACCTGCTGCCGGTGCCCGAGAACGTCGCCGAGATCCCGAACACCGACCCGGGGTTCACCCCGCTGGTCCGCGCGGACAACCTCGCCCGCGAGCTCGGCCTCAAGGATCTGTGGATCAAGAACGACGCCGCGAACCCCACGCACTCGTTCAAGGACCGTGTGGTGGCGGTCGCGCTGGCGGCGGCGCGCGAGCTGGGCTTCACCGTCCTGGCCTGCCCGTCCACCGGCAACCTCGCCAACGCGGTCGCCGCGGCAGCGGCCCGGGCCGGCATCACCAGCTACGTGTTCATCCCGAGCAACCTCGAGCAGGCGAAGATCACCACCAGCGCCGTGTACGGCACCACGCTGGTCGCCGTCGAGGGCAACTACGACGACGTCAACCGGCTCGCGTCGGAGTTGGCCGGCGAGCACGACGACTGGGCGTTCGTCAACGTCAACGTGCGGCCCTACTACGCCGAGGGTTCCAAGACGCTGGGCTACGAGACCACCGAGCAGCTGGGCTGGCGGCTGCCGAAGCAGGTCGTCATCCCGGTGGCGAGCGGCTCGCAGCTGACCAAGGTCGACAAGGCCTTCCGCGAGCTGGTGCAGCTCGGCCTGGTCGAGGGCGAGGCGCCGGCCATCTTCGGTGCGCAGGCCACCGGCTGCTCGCCGGTGTCGGCCGCGTTCAAGGCCGGCCACGACGTCGTCCGCCCGGTGCGCCCCGACACCATCGCGAAGTCGCTGGCCATCGGCAACCCCGCCGACGGGCCGTACGTGCTCGACGTCGCGCGGCGCACGGGCGGCGCGGTCGAGGACGTCAGCGACGACGAGGTGGTCGACGGCATCCGGCTGCTGGCCCGCACCGAGGGGATCTTCGCCGAGACCGCGGGCGGGGTCACCGTCGCCGTCCTGGCCAAGCTGCTGCGCGAGGGGAAGCTCGACCCCGGCGCCGAGACCGTCGTCTTCAACACCGGCGACGGGCTCAAGACCCTCGACGCCGTCTCGTCCGTGGTCGGCCCCGCCGGCACCATCGCACCTACTACCGAGGCGTTCCACAGCCTCGTCAACGGAGGCTGACCATGAGCGTCGCCGTACGAGTCCCGACGATCCTGCGCACGTACACCAAGGGCGAGTCCGACGTCACCGTCGAGGTGCCCGACGGCGCCACCCTCGCCGACGTGCTGGGGGCGCTGGACGCCGCCTACCCGGGCATCGGCGCGCGCGTGCTCGACGACACCGGCCAGATCCGCCGGTTCGTCAACGTCTACGTGAACGAGGACGACGTCCGGTTCGCCTCGGGCCTGCAGACGCCCACGCCGTCGGGCGCGAAGATCTCCGTCATCCCGGCGGTCGCCGGCGGCTGACGCCCCACGCTCGCCGACGCCACGTACGCCGGGGCGAGGTACCGTCAGCCGACGGTGACCTCGCTGATGTTGCGACGCGGCTTCTGGCCTGTGCGGGAGGCACAGATCAGCCGACCGTCACCTCACTGATGTTGCGACGCGGCTTCTGGCCTGTGCGGGAGGCACAGATCAGCCGACCGTCACCTCACTGATGTTGCGACGCGGCTTCTGGCCTGTGCGGGAGGCACAGATCAGCCGACCGTCACCTCGCTGATGTTGCGACGCGGCTTCTGGCCTGTGCGGGAGGCACAGATCAGCCGACCGTCACCTCACTGATGTTGCGACGCGGCTTCTGGCCTGTGCGGGAGGCACAGATCAGCCGACCGTCACCTCACTGATGTTGCGACGCGGCTTCTGGCCTGTGCGGGAGGCACAGATCAGCCGACCGTCACCTCACTGATGTTGAACGCGTCCTCAGCCCAGGGGAAGACCCAGATGAACAGCGCGTAGATGATCGCAGCGATCAGGATGACGTAGATGAGCAGCCGAAGGGGCCACGGTCCCGGCAGGTGCCGCCAGATCCAGGCGTACATCTGTCTAGACTTCCTCTCCGCCGATCAGGATGCCGGTCGCGTACATACGGTGTGACGAGCCCCAGCGCGGCCAGCACGTGGTGAGTGTGATGCGCCGTTCGGTGGGCTCGGTCTCCTCGGGCTCGCCCGGCACCGGGTCGACGACCCAGCTGTCCCTGATGCCGATGCGGTTGCCGTCGGGGTCGCCGTTCGGTGCGTCGTCGAGCTGGTAGAGGAACGTGCCGGCGCTCGTCTCGATCTCGACGATGTCACCGACCTCCAGCTCGGGGAAGTCTGCGAACGGCTCGCCGTGTCCCGAACGGTGCGCGGCGATGGAGAAGTTCCCGACCTCGCCGGGGTCGACGCTGTCGAGGTAGTGGCCGGGGCCGTTCTTGAGGTCGGAGTCCTCGGTGCCCTGGACGATGATCCACTCCCAGTCCTCGCCGAAGCGGGGGATGCGGATGAGGCCGTAGGCGTCGCCCACCTCGAGCTCGTCGAGCGGGATGGGCTCCTTCTCGAGCTGCCCGGCTTCGAGGCCGAGCTGGTCGCGGAGGTCGTCCTGCGCGTTGGCGGTCTGGATGCCGGTGCCCCACAGGGTGTAGACCACGAAGAGCAGCACGACGGCGCCCGCGGTGAGCATGAGCTCGCCGACGCCTCCCGCGATCAGGGCGGCGACGTTGCGCTTGGCCGGCTGCTGTGGTCTGTTCCGGGCGGAGGCTCTGCGGCGCCCCTTGGCCGCCTTGCGATGCATGCCCAAGAGCCTAACCGGCGACCCCGGCGGCCCGGGACTTGATCTCATCAGAGCCCCCCGAACCGGCCGATCCGCTCTGCTACCGTGCGTCGAGCGTATGCCCTGAGAATCAGGTGAATCAGGAGATATGAAGTCATGAATCGCGGAACTCCGCGGCGGCTGACGGCCGTGGCGGCGGCGACGGGCGCGTTCGTGCTCGCCTTCGCCGGCACCGCGCCGACGGCGGCAGCCACCGACGGTCTCCCCGACCTCCCCGACCTCACCGAGCTCGTCGACCTGTCGGCAGCCGAGCTGCTGGCCGACACCCTCGAGACGGCCGCCGACCGCGCCGGCCTCACCGTCGACACCGTCCGCGAGCTCGTCGAGTCCGGCCGCGCCGTCGTCGGCGCCAGTGGCGTGCTGTCCTACACCGACGAGTTCGAGGCACCCGCGGACGGTCCGGGCGCGGCGGACCCGGTGGCGCCGGCCGCCGACGTTCCGGGTGACCCCGCCGTCGGGTCGAGGCCGGGCGCGCCGTACACCGTCTATCTCGACTTCGACGGCGCGACCATCCGGAACACCGAGTGGAACCGCTACTACGACCAGGACGTGTTCGAGCTGGCCCCGAACGCGGCGGCCACGGATGCCGCCTACGTGTACCAGGTGTGGGCGCGAGTGGCCGAGGACTACGCGCCGTTCGACGTCAACGTCACCACCACCGACCCGGGCGCCGACGCGCTGCACAAGACCTCGCCCGACGACGGCGAGTACGGCATGACGGCGGTCGTCACCGACACCACGGACATCGAGCCGGCGGCCGACGCCGGCGGCCGGGCCTGGGCGGGCGGTTTCGGCAACGCGTTCCTGTCGCCGGCCATGATCTTCGCGCCGGTCGCGCGCGACAGCAACGCGCCCGACGTCGGCAACATCGTTTCGCACGAGGTCGGCCACACGTTCGGCCTCAACCACGACGGCATCGGCGACGACGAGTACTACGGCGACACGCAGGCCGAGCCGGACTCGCTGTGGGGGCCGATCATGGGCGCCCCGTGGTCCGCGCCGCTGTCGCAGTGGTCGCCCGGCGACTACGCCGGCGCCACCCACTCCGGTGAGGACGACCTCGCCGAGATCACCGCCACCGGCACCGTCCTGCAGACGTTCATGGTCTACGACGGCGACCAGATGTGGCCGGACCCGTACTGCACCGACGCGGACGACCCCGACAGCCCGCAGCCGGGCGACAGCGTCTACAAGCCGAACGGCCAGGGCACCTGCGACCCCGCCGGCGACCCGCTGACCCTCGAGTTCCATTACGCCGACCGCGCCGCCTACGCCGCCGACGACCACGGCGGCGTGCTCGACGAGGCGAGCGCGCTGGACACCACCGGCGGCGACTTCACCGCCACCGGCGTCATCGAGCGGTCCGGCGAGCGCGACGTGTTCACGTTCGTCACCGGCGGCGGCCCGGTCACCGTCGCGGCCGAGGGCGCCTCCGTCGGCCAGAACCTCGACTTGCGCCTCGAGCTCATCGACGGCGCCGGCGAGCTGGTCTCCGAGGCCGACCCCGAGTCGGGCACCGACCCCGCCAGCCCGCCCGCGGACCGCACGGCCAACGGGCTCAACGCCCAGCTCGAGGCCGAGGTCGGCGCCGGCGTGTACCACGTGCGGGTCAGCGGCACCGGCCAGGGCGACCCGGCCGCCAACACCCCGGCCCACGGCTCCGGCTACACCGCGTACGGCAGCCTGGGCCACTACACCGTCAGCGGCACGGCGGCCGAGTTCGACGCCGCGCCCGTCACGATCATCTCGCCTGAGGACGGCGACGAGGTCCAGCCGGCGCCGGTCGAGATCACCGGCTCGGCCGAGCCGGGCTCGACGGTCGCGCTCACCGTCGGCGACCAGGCAGCGGGCGAGGGCACCACCGACGACGAGGGCACGTGGAGCATCGTGCTCAGCACGGACCTGCCGCTCGGCGAGTCGACGGTCACCGCGCAGCAGACGGTCGGCGACGTCGTCGTGCCCGAGACCGCGTCGGTCACCGTCGTCGTGCCGGTCGGCCCGCCCACGATCGTGCGGCCGGTCGACGGCGACACCGCCACCACGGCCACGCCGACGTTCAGCGGCGAGGGCGTTCCGGGCGCCGCCGTCGAGCTGGGCATCACGTGCGGCGAGGACGCCTGGGCCGGCGGCACCGAGGTCGACGGCGAGGGCGCCTGGGCGTTCACGCCCGGCCAGGAGCTGCCCAACGGCGAGTGCTCGGTCAGCGCGGTCCAGGCGATCAACGGCACCACCTCGGCGCCGACCGACTCGCTGACGTTCACCGTCGATGTCGCGACCGGCGACGACGGGGCCGCCGGCGACGACGACGGGTCGGACGACGGCGCCGAGGACGGCGGCGACGACGGCCTCCACCTGCCCGACACCGGCGCCTCCGCCCACCGGCTCGTGCTGCTCGCGGGCGTGGTCCTGCTCGGCCTGGGCGCGGCGCTGTACGCACGCACCCGCCGCGGCGTCACCGGCTGACGCCTCCGGCGAAACCTGCGGCGACGCTCGTGCGTCAGACCTGGTGAAGGAGGTCTGACGCACGTGGCCGACTCCACCGCGAAGCAGCACCGCACCAGCGTGCCGGCCGTGGCCGCCGCCGTTGTCGTGGTGGCGCTCGCCGTCGTCGCGGCGGTCTGGCTGACCAGCCGGTCCGGCGACGGCGACGGGGTGGGCGGCGACAGGCTGGCGGTGCCGTCGGAGGCCGCGACGGGCCAGCCACCCGCGCAGCCGCGGCCGACGCCGTCGGCCACCGGCACCCTCGCGCCGGGCGGGCGGAGCGAGCTGCTGCCCGGGCCGATGGGCGGGCAGGAGGCCATCGACGCCCTGGGCGAGCGGCTCGACCGCGTCGCCGAGCTCAACGGCATGACGCCGGCCGGTCTGCGCGACGCGCTGCTCACCGATGCGAGCCTGCTGGTCGCGCCGAGCGGCCGGCTGCTGTACGACGACGAGATGACGCCTCCTCCCACACCGCGCTGAGCGCGGACATAGGATGAGATGGTGAAGGCATCGGAGCAGGTTGATGCCGTCGTCGTCGGGTCCGGCCCGAACGGGCTGGCGGCGGCCGTGGTGCTCGCCCGGGCCGGCCTGGGGGTCCAGGTCTTCGAGGCCCAGCGGACCATCGGCGGCGGCGCCCGCACCCTCGATCTCGGGCTCGCGCCGGGCATCGTCCACGACGTCTGCTCGGCGGTGCACCCCATGGCCGCCGCGTCGCCGTTCTTCCGCGCCTTCGACCTCGCCGCGCGCGGCGTGCGGCTGAACTACCCCGACGTCTCCTACGCGCAGCCGCTCGACGGCGGCCGGGCCGGCATCGCCTACCGCGACCTCGACCGCACCGTCGAGGGTCTCGGCCGCGACGGCCGCGCCTGGCGCCGGCTCATGCGCCCGCTCGTGCGGCACTCTCCCGCCGTCGTCGAGCTGGCGCTGTCCGACCGCCGCAGCCTGCCGCCCGACCTGCTCACGTCGGCGCAGTTCGCGCTCACCATGCTCGAGCAGGGCAGCGCGCTCGGAACGGTCCGCTGGAAGGACGAGGTCGCGCCGGCCCTGCTCATGGGTGTTGCGGCGCACGCCATCTCGCGCATCCCCACGCTCACCGCGGCCGGCACGGCGCTCTCGCTGGGCGCGCTGGCGCACTCGCCGGGTTGGCCGCTGCCGGTCGGCGGCAGCCAGGCCATCGTCGACGCCCTGGTCGCCGACCTCGAGGCGCACGGCGGCACCGTCCACACCGGCGTCGAGGTCACCTCGATGGCGCAGCTGCCCAAGGCGCGCGCCTATCTGTTCGACACCAATCCGTGGACCCTGGCAGGCATCCTGGGCGACGAGCTGCCGGCGCGGTACCGGCGCTCCATCGACCGGTTCAAGGCCGGCAACGCCGCCGCCAAGGTCGACTTCGTGCTGTCCGGCCCGGTGCCGTGGGCGCATCCCGAGGTCCGGCGGGCCGGCACCATCCACGTCGGCGGCACCCTGGCCGAGATGTCGCACGCCGAGGCCGAGGTGGCGGCCGGCCGGCACGCCGATCGCCCCATGGTGCTCGCCTCCGATCCCGCCGTCTTCGACTCCGGCCGCGAGGTGGCCGGGCTGCGGCCGTTCTGGACCTACGCCCACGTGCCCGCGGGGTCCGGCATCGACGTCGGCGACGCCGTCCAGGCGCAGATCGAGCGGTTCGCGCCCGGTTTCGGCGACCTCGTCGTCGAGCGGCACACCATCCCGGCCTCGAAGATGGCCGACCACAACGCCAACTACCGCGACGGCGACATCGCCGCGGGGGCGATGAACCTCTGGCAGATCTTCGCCCGGCCCTCCATCAAGTGGAACCCGTTCGCCACCCCGATCCCCGGCGTGTACCTCTGCTCCGGCTCCACTCCGCCCGGGCCCGCGGTGCACGGCATGGGCGGCCTCTACGCCGCGAAGCGCGCGTTGAAGACCCGGTTCGGCATCCGTACGGTCCCGTCGCTCGCCCCGTGATCTCGGGGTGCGTGGGGTTGCGTTGGGTGGCCCCGTCCCCCTGCTGCCCATTCTCTTGAGCCGCGCGGGTGCCCTCAAGTCCGCGCGCTCTGTGCTTGCACGCCGCCGGGGTCGTGGGGTTGGGTGGTTCCCCCGTCCCCCTGCTGCCCATTCTCTTAGCCCCGGACGGTCGCCTCAAGCGGACCCTGGTGGCGCTTCGCGCCGTGGGGGTCCGCTTGACCCGCCCGTCCGGGGCCTAAGAACGGGCAGCTATCAGGGGGCCGGGGGAGTCTGGCGACGGGAGCGGGTCCTAGCGGGCCCGCGTGCGTCCGCATGGTGGGATTTGGCGGTGTTCGCGGGGCCGTCACGAGGTTTTCTGCCGCTTCACGAGGCCTGCATGCCTGGTGATGTGGCAGAAGGCCTGGTGATGTAGCGGATCGCCGATGATCATCGCGGTGCACAGTCCGGCGAACCGGGGCGAAACGGGCACGCGAAAACGGTGAGGCGTGCCCAGGGTCTCCCCGTCCCCCTGATAGCTGCCCGTTCTTGGGCCCCGGGTGCCCGGGTCAAGCCGAAGCCCCGCGAGCACAGCGGCGGGGTGACCACAGAGGGCGCCGGCTTGAGGCGGGTGCCCGGGGTTAAGAGAATGGGCAGCAAGGGGGACGGGGAGCCAAACCTCACAACCCCGGCGAAACCTCAGGCGGTGCCCGACGGGACCGGGGGACGGCGGCGCAGGCCGCCGATCAGCCGCTGCGCGAACGGGACCAGTCGCTCCAGGGGCAGGAACGCCAGCCAGCAGATGACCGTCGGCAGGAAGTGGATGCCGAGCGCGAGGTAGGTCATCAGGTGGAAGCCGACGAACGTCACGACCGCCAGGTACAGCGCCTTGCCCTTGAGCCACAGCACCACCGGCGACAGGAACTCGATGAGGATCAGCCCCCACTGGGCGATGATCAGCAGCCACGGGTAGTCGATGGTCCAGCGGACGAGGTCGGAGCCGCGCCGCATGATCGCCCAGATGAACACGGCGCCGTTGGCCCACGTGGCCGGCGACCCGCTGCGCACCCATTTCACGATGGCCGACGCGAAGTAGGTCGCGATGGTCGCCACCTGGATGCAGCGGAACGCCCAGCCGGCCGGCTCGCTCGAGTCGGTGTCGGTGAACCGGGCTCGGCCGATGGTCGGCAGCACGACGACGGCGACCATGAGCGCCAGGTGGTCGTGCGACACGTAGCCGTAGCCCTGGCTGAACACCATCCACTGGAAGTACGCCAGCGCGACGATCCAGCCGGCGATGCGGGGCAGGAACCCCGTCGCCGCGACCAGGCAGCCGGCCACGATGACGATCTGCAGGACGTGCGCCAGCAGAAGCGACGGCTCCGGCAGCGGCAGCACCCGGCCCACCCAGGTGGGGTGGTAGAGCTCCGGCGCGTGCGCCATGGGGATGACGTCGTTGGTGAGCTGGAAGATGTCATACAGGACGAACAGGTAGATGGCGGCCCGCAGCACGGCCACCCGGGCCAGCGGGACGGGCCGGGTCCACCAGCCGACGACGGCGCGACCGGCGGACAGCCCGCGGCTCATCGCCGCACCTCCCAGGTGGTGAGCTGCTCGATGTCCGGCTCGCCCTGCTGGATGCCGTCCTTCAGCTGGTAGGTGCTGCGCATGACGTACAGCCGCACGTACGGGTCGGCGCCGGGGTGCAGGTCGGTCCACGCGTCGGCGATGGACTGCAGCAGGGACGGGTCGTCGACGATGCGGTCGAGCTGCGCCTCGATGTCGGCCCGCCCCACGCCGACGCCCTGCGGGTTCAGCGGGACGCGAACGCGCTCGCCGCTCTCGGTGTCGGCCATCATGTAGACGGAGCGGACGGCGCCGTCGAGGTCGCGCGGAGTGGCGTACTGCGACAACGATCCGAGCGGGAAGTAGTCGTTGGTGTCCTGGAGTTGGCCCATGGTCAGGGTCACGAGGGCCATGCCGGTGACGCCGAGCCGCCACACCAGGCCCCGCCGGGAAAGACGCCGGACGGCCGGTTCGGAACTCACAGCGCGCGAGTATACGAGGTATAGGCACGCGCTTGCACTCTCCTAGGTAGAGTGCTAAACACGTAGTTAGCACTCTCAAGGTGAGAGTGACAGGACTTCGGCTCGGCGAGGCCGCGGATGTCCCGGTGACAGGAGCCGGGAGTCGGCGGCCGTCCGTCGCGGGCGTCGAACCGAAACTTCCACCCGCTATGGGAGGACCAGGAACCCATGCCAAAGATCATTGCCTTTGACGAAGAGGCGCGGCGTGGCCTCGAGCGCGGCATGAACTCTCTCGCCGACGCCGTCAGGGTCACCCTCGGCCCGAAGGGTCGCAACGTCGTTCTGGAGAAGAAGTGGGGCGCCCCCACGATCACCAACGACGGCGTGTCGATCGCCAAGGAGATCGAGCTCGAGGACCCGTGGGAGAAGATCGGGGCCGAGCTCGTCAAGGAGGTCGCGAAGAAGACCGACGACGTCGCCGGTGACGGCACGACCACGGCGACCGTGCTGGCCCAGGCGCTGGTCCGCGAGGGCCTGCGCAACGTGGCCGCGGGTGCGAACCCGATCGCGCTGAAGCGCGGCATCGAGAAGGCCGTCGAGGCCATCGCCGAGCAGCTGCTGTCGACCGCGCGTGAGGTCGAGACCAAGGAGCAGATCGCCGCCACCGCGTCGATCTCGGCCGGCGACTCGCAGATCGGCGAGCTCATCGCCGAGGCGATGGACAAGGTCGGCAAGGAAGGCGTCATCACCGTCGAGGAGAGCAACACCTTCGGCCTCGAGCTCGAGCTCACCGAGGGCATGCGCTTCGACAAGGGCTACATCTCGGGCTACTTCGTCACCGACCCGGAGCGCCAGGAGGCCGTCCTCGAGGACGCCTACGTGCTGCTGGTCGAGTCGAAGATCTCGAACGTCAAGGACCTGCTGCCGCTGCTCGAGAAGGTCATGCAGGCCGGCAAGCCGCTGCTGATCATCTCCGAGGACGTCGAGGGCGAGGCCCTGGCGACCCTGGTGGTCAACAAGATCCGTGGCACCTTCAAGTCCACCGCCGTCAAGGCTCCGGGCTTCGGCGACCGCCGCAAGGCCATGCTGCAGGACATCGCCATCCTCACCGGTGGCCAGGTCATCAGCGAGACCGTCGGCCTCAAGCTCGAGAACGCGACGCTGGACCTGCTGGGCCAGGCCCGCAAGGTCGTCGTCACCAAGGACGAGACCACCATCGTCGAGGGTGCGGGCGACCCGGACCAGATCGCCGGTCGCGTCTCGCAGATCCGTGCCGAGATCGAGAACTCCGACTCGGACTACGACCGCGAGAAGCTGCAGGAGCGGCTCGCCAAGCTGGCCGGCGGCGTGGCCGTCATCAAGGCCGGCGCGGCGACCGAGGTCGAGCTCAAGGAGCGCAAGCACCGCATCGAGGACGCCGTGCGCAACGCCAAGGCGGCCGTCGAGGAGGGCATCGTCGCCGGTGGCGGCGTGGCCCTCATCCAGGCTGGTGCGGCTGCGTTCGAGAAGCTCGAGCTCGAGGGCGACGAGGCCACCGGTGCCAACATCGTCAAGGTGGCCGTCGAGGCGCCGCTGAAGCAGATCGCCGTCAACGCCGGTCTCGAGGGCGGCGTCGTGGCCGAGAAGGTGCGCGGCCTTCCGGTCGGGCACGGCCTCAACGCCGCCACCGGCGAGTACGTCGACATGCTCGGCGAGGGCATCAACGACCCGGTCAAGGTGACGCGCTCCGCGCTGCAGAACGCCGCCTCGATCGCCGGTCTGTTCCTCACCACCGAGGCCGTCGTCGCGGACAAGCCGGAGAAGGCCGCCGCCGCTCCGGCCGACCCCAGCGGTGGCATGGGCGGCATGGACTTCTGAGTCCGGCCGCTTCACAGCACCACACGCACCACCCGTACGAGGGCGGTACCCCGGCTCCGGCCGGCGGTGCCGCCCTCGTCCGCGTTCCGCACCCGCCGTTCGGAAGGGCCGTGATGAGCACCGACGCGACCGCGCTGACCACCGTCGACCTCGAGTTCCTCCGCCGTCCCCTGCGCGGCTTCCTGTCCCTGGCCGGCGGGCCGGTGCCGCCGCAGCCGCGACCGGTGTGGTTCGAGGCCACTGCCGAGGGCACGATCCAGCTGTTCACCGGCCCGGACACCGTCAAGGTCCGGCACCTGCGCCGCGACCCGCGCGCCTCGATCGTCGTCGCGGCGCCCGTGGGTGAGCGCGAGCGCTGGGTGTCGGTCGCCGGGCCGGCCACGGTCGAGCCCGACGGCGCGCACGACCTGTGTGCCCGGCTGGCCGCCCGGTACTGGGACGACCCCGAGCACGCGGACGCCCTCGCCGCGATCCTGGCCGAGGACCAGGTGCGGATCGTCATCCACCCCGAGCGGGTGCGCCGGTACCACTACTGACCGCTCGGGGCGCTCCCGGCGGCGCGGAGGTAGCGGGCGGCCTGACGGCGCAGGTGGTCGGCGAACTCGGGCGGGTCCAGCACCTCGAAGTCGACGTCGAGCATGGTGGCGTAGACGGCGAGCATCGCGTAGCTGTCGGCGCCGGCGTGAATGACGCAGCGGTCCTCGCCCTCGGGCTCGACGGTGACGACCGGCGGGAGCCTGCTCGCGACCGCAGCCGCCGGGGCGTGCAGCCGGAGGCTGGCGCGGTAGCGCCAGACGGCGAGGTCGAGGCCGCGGGTGACGAAGTCGGCGATGTCGCCGCCGGGGGCCTCGCGCGGGGTGAACCGCGGCCCGGTGGGGATCTTCGGCGTCATCCGGTCGACCCGGAAGGTGCGCCAGTCGCCGCGCGAGACGTCCCAGGCAACCAGGTACCAGCGCCGGCCGCGGTTGACCAGCCGGTGCGGCTCGACCTCGCGGCGCGACGAGCCGCCGTCGTGGCCGACGTAGTCGAAGCGCAGCCGCTCGTGGTCGCGGACTGTGGCCGCGATCGCCGTCAGCACATCCGGGCCGACCGTCGGCCCGCCGGCCGGCAGCGGCACCGTCGCCGACGACAGCGCCGCCACCCGGTGCCGCAGCCGCGCCGGGAGCACCTGCTCGAGCTTGGCCAGCGCCCGCACCGATGTCTCCTCGATGCCGGTGACCGACCCGCCGGCGGCCGTCCGCAGCCCGACGGCGACGGCGACCGCCTCCTCGTCGTCGAGGAGCAGCGGCGGCATGTCCGCCCCCGATCCGAGCCGGTAGCCGCCCGACACTCCGGGCGTGGAGTCGACGGGGTAGCCGAGCGTGCGCAGCCGCTCGACGTCGCGGCGCACCGTCCGGACGGCGACGCCCAGCCGGTCGGCGAGGTCGGCGCTCGCCCAGTCGCGCCGGAGCTGCAGCAGCGACAGCAGCCGCAGCAGCCGGGCCGAGGTTTCCACCATGTCCGTGATTCTGGCAGCAATTGCGGCCCGTAACTGGCCGCGATTGCCGAGACAGTGGGCACATGACGAACTCCACGGAGATCCGCCCCTTCCGCATCCAGATCACCGACGCCGAGATCGAGGACCTGCGTGCCCGGCTGGCGAACACCCGCTGGCCGGCCGAGATCCCCGGCACCGGCTGGGAGCGCGGCGTCCCGGTTCCCTACCTGAAGGCGCTGGCCGGCTACTGGCGCGACGGGTTCGACTGGCGCGCCGCCGAGGCCGAGCTCAACGCCCACCCGCAGTTCATCACCACCGTCGACGGCCAGGACCTGCACTTCCTGCACGTCCGTTCGGCGAACGAGAACGCGACGCCGCTGCTGCTGATGCACGGCTGGCCGAGCTCCGTCGTCGAGTTCCTCGACCTGATCCCGCTGCTCACCGACGAGTTCCACCTGGTGATCCCGTCGCTGCCCGGCTTCGGCTTCTCGACGCTGTCCGGGCCCGGCTGGGGCAACCTGTTCCGGGTGTCCGGCGCTGTCGCCGAGCTGATGACCCGGCTGGGGTACGACCGGTTCGCGGCCCAGGGCGGCGACGTCGGCGCGGGCGTGGTCGGCATGCTGGCGATGCTGCACCCGCACCGGGTCATCGGCACCCACGTCAACGGCCCGGCGCCGTACCCCTTCGGCCCGCCGGCCGAGCTGGACGGGCTGAGCGACGCCGAGAAGGCGCGGGCCGAGCGGTTCAACGCGTTCCGCGAGGACGGCATCGGCTACCTCGTGCAGCAGGCCACCCGGCCGCAGACGCTGGCCTACGGCCTCGCCGACTCGCCGGTCGGGCAGCTGGCCTGGATCGCGGAGAAGTTCCGCGAGTGGACCGACCCCGCCGCCGAGCTGCCCGAGGACGCCGTCGGCCGCGACCGGCTGCTGACCAACGTCAGCCTGTACTGGTTCACCGGTACGGGCGCCACCGCCGCGCACGTCGTCTACGAGGGCATGCAGGCGTTCAAGCAGTTCATGGCCGGCGCCGGCGAGCAGCACGAGGATCAGGAGTGGAACGCCGACGCGCCGGCCCCGCCGCCGGGTGCGGTCGCCGTGTTCGCCGCCGACACCTCGATCCGCCACCTCGTCGACCCCCTGGGCACGGTCGTGCGCTGGACCGAGTTCGGCAGCGGCGGCCACTTCGCCGCACAGGAGGTGCCGGAGCTGCTCGCCGCCGACGTCAAGGAGTTCTTCGCGTCGTTGAGCTGAGCGCGGCGGGCGAACAAACCTGGTACGCTAGGTGAACAGAAGGTGAACAGTACCCGCCTTGAACGTGGCCTAAGGAGTGGACATGCTGACAGCGACAGAGGTCCAGCGCCCCACGCTCGTGGCCCGCTGGGTGACGGTGACCGACATCTCCGGCCGCCCGCGGGCGGAGCTGCGCTGGGTCGCCGTCGACGACGAACGGCACGCGCGGGTACACGCGGCCTGACCGGCCTACAGCGCCCCCAGGGGCGCGACCGGCCGGCCGGTCTTCTCGCACACCCACTGCGGATCGGGCCCCAGGTCGGGCTCGATCCGCAGTTCGTGCGGCTCGTCCTCGGTGCACGGCGTACACGACGGCCATCGACCCACCCCGGCGTCGAGCAGGCGGTCCTGCACGTCCTGGGCCAGCTGGCCCGCCACGAACGCGGCGCCCTCGGGCCACTGCTCCACCCACCAGCGCCGTTCGCTCAGCGCGGCGTCGAGGACGTCGACCGCGGCGGCGACGTCGAGCCGGCGCGCGCCGAGATCGCGCAGGACCAGCGCCCGCGCCGCGAGCATGACGTCGTCGACCACGGCACCGATGGTGCCATGAGACGCCGATTCGCTGGCACACTATCCCCGTGCGCCCGCTCCTGGAGGTCATCGCCCTGGGTCCGGGTGACGTGCCCGGCGCGGTCCACGGGGGCGCCGACCGCCTCGAGGTCGTCGCCGACATGGACTCCGACGGCCTGACCCCGTCTCTCGAGACCGTTCGCGATCTCAAGCGCGCCTGCGACTTGCCGCTGCGGGTCATGCTGCGCGCCAACGACGGGTTCTCGACCAGCGGCTCGGAGCTGGCCCGGCTGCGCATCGCCGCGCACCAGCTCGCGAACGCCGGCGCCGACGGCTTCGTCCTCGGCTTCCTCGGCCTGAACGCCGAGATCGACGTCGAGGCCACGCTGGCCCTGGCCGACGAGCTCGACGGCCGGCCGTGGACGTTCCACCGCGCCATCGACCACTGCCTCGACCTCGACGAGGCGTGGGAGGTCGTGCCCGGGCTGCCGGGCCTCGACGCCGTCCTGACCGCCGGATCCGCGCGCGGCGTCGGCTCCGGCCTGGACGAGCTGTGCACGCGCGCGACGGGGTCGCACCGGGCGGCGAGCGTCATCATGGCCGGCGGCGGGCTCGAGCCCGACCACGTGCCCTGGCTGGCCCGCGCCGGCGTCCGGCAGTTCCACGTCGGCAGCCGGGTCCGCCCGGGCGGCTCCTGGAAGGCCTACGTCGACGCCGCCCTGGTGCGGTCGTGGCGCATCCTCGTCGACGACGCCGTGGCGGCGGCCCTGTGAGGGCCGGTCCGCCGCTTCGGAGGCCGGCCGAGCACGGGTCTGCGTTGCCCGGCCCGAGCGTCGATGCTGCCCTGAGCGGCGCTGTGAGGAGCACGACCGCATGATCATGGTCGATCCGCCGGCCTGGCCGGGTCACGGCCGGCTGTGGTCGCACCTGGCGTCGGACGAGTCGTTCGAGGAACTGCACGAGTTCGCCGTCGCCCTCGGCCTGCCCGCCCGCGGCTTCGACGGCGACCACTACGACCTGCCGGAGAAGGACTATCAGCGCGCCGTCGACGCGGGCGCGGTGCCGATGCGCAGCCGCGACCTGGTGGCCCGGCTCATCGCGGCCGGCCTGCGCCGCCGCAAGCTCCGCTAGCGGCCCGGCGACTATCCGCGCGCGGCCAGCGCCGTCAGCTCGTCGCGGTGCCGGTCGAGGTACTGGTGCACCCGCTCGCGGGAGTCGGCCCAGTCGCCGTGCAGCATCCGGGACGGCTCTTCGGTGAGCGTCAGGTGGTGGGTGTCGCGGTCGATGAGCAGGTCGACGGAGAGCTTGCCGCCGGCCGTCTCGCGCGTGAGGTCGGCATGGAAGTCGCCGGCCACGAACGCGAGGTCGTCGGGCTCGGGGAACTGCACCTGGCCGAGCGTGCCGCCGTCGTCGACGATGACCACGTGCGCCATGGCGCGGTCGGGCAGGCCGTCGGCCGCGAGCTCGCACTCCCAGCGGCAGACGATGCGCAGCCAGCCCTTGGGCGCCGAGCGGCGGTAGACGGCGATGATCTCGTCGAGCGTGCGTTCCTGCTCCGGTGTCACGTCGCGACCCTACCTAACCTGGTCTGTTGGCGAAATCGAACTCGCGCAGCTCTCCGTCGACCCAGGTCTGCACGCGGAAGGAGTCCGGCCGGGTCGTCGTGTTGTCGGGCCGATACCGCGGCACGATGTCGACCTGGACGCTCTGGTTGTTGCCCAGGGCCTCGCGCAGGTAGCGCTCCATCTGCGCGTACTGGCCCTGATTGAGGTTGGCCAGGCCGTCGCCCAAGGGCTTGCCATTGCCCGGCACCACGTTGAGCCGGTTGGTCGGCCCGCCCAGGGAGTCGGCGAGGATGTGGAAGCCGACGTCGCCGTCGATGCCCTCGTGCCCGATGCCCCGCTGCACCCCCGGGTTGCGGCCGGCCGCGCTGCCCGACGGGCTGCCACTGACCCGGATCGGCCGGCCCAGCGCGTCGGTCTCCCAGGCGACGCCGTTGAACACGTAGATGGCGTTCGGGTGCGCGCTGTCGGCCGCGCGGTTGAACGCGGCCAGGTCGCTGAACTCGAACGTCGGCAGCTCGACACCGTCGGCGCGGGCCACCATGCTCACGTTGTCGAAGCCGGTCGGTACGTTGTCGAGCCGGCCGAGAATGGTCAGCTCCTGGGCGGTGAGGGCGCGCCGGGTCCACTTGCCGCCGGTGGCGCCCCAGCCGAGGAACGGGATCAGCGCCGCACCGGACAGGCCGGCGTCGATGACGTTGCCCTCGGCGGCGTACCAGACGGCGTTGACGGCGTCGGCCGGCTCGCCGACGACGGGGATCAGCCCGAGGCCGTCGAGGACGAGGTGCCCGATCTCGGAGAACCAGTTGGTGTCGCTGCCGCGCTCCTCGATCTCCTCGGCCTTCATGGTGACGATGGCCCGGGCGTCGGTCGCGATGTCGGCGCTGATGACGTCGCCGCCCTCGAACGGCGTCATGGCCGCCGCGATCGCCTCGCGCGCGCCGGCGCCGTCGTCGACCGGCCAGCGCCGACGCGCGATCAAGTACTCCATGAACGCGTTGACCTGGGCGGTCTCGCCGTCGGCCTCGATCTCGACCGTCGGGCCCTGCCCGAACAGCTGGTGTCCCGCGGCCGGACTGCGGCCGACCGCGGCCATGATGCCGGCGAGCGGGTCGTAGTGCACCGAGTACCCGGTGGGGGCGCCCTCGTCGTCGCCGTGGACGGGGTCGATGGCGCCGTACAGCTCACCGCCGCCGGACGAGCGGTTGTACCACATGTCGCGCTCGTCGACGTCGCGCTCGTAGTCGTAGACGCCTTGGGCGACGGTGGTGAGGAAGTCGGCAGACCAGGTGCCGCGCGAGATGACCAGGCTCAGCGCGCCGGCCTGCCCGATCGTCTCGGGATTCTCCTCGATGATCGCCTGCAGCCACCGGTCGGCGTACTCGGGATCGAGCGCGAGGTCGCCGGTGTTCTGCGTGGCCAGCCCGAGCGACGTGCCGAGGTCATCGAGGAACTGCTCGTACTGCCCGTCGAACTCGTCGATCCGCTCGACGTCCTGGCTCATCCCGATGCTGCTCTGGACCATCCCCTGCCGGGTGGCCGACATGTCCATGACGAGGTCCGAGACCTCCTCGGGGCTCACCTGCTCGGCCAGCCGCTGCGCGAAGTACGGGTCGGTGGCGTTCTCGGCGAGCAGGTCGCGCAGTTCCTCCGGGATGTCGTCGCCCTCGCCGTAGTCGTCGATCAGCTCGGCGGCGCGGTCGGCCCGCTCGCGCGCCTCCTCGGGCGTCGCGGTGGAGATCTGCGACTCGTCGATCTGCGCGTACGTCTGGACGCCCGGCGTCTGCGCCTCGATGTGCCGGGCCAGCGCGAGCCGGCGGCGCAGGCCCGGCAGCTCCTCGCCGATCCAGGTGAGCACGCCGTTGACGCGGTCGAGCTCGTCGGTGGAGAGCCAGACGTCGGTCATGTGCCCGCGAACGCTGGCGACCCGGTCGTCCAGCTCGGTCGACGCGTTCTCCATGGCGCGGATCAGCCCGGCCATCTGCTCCAGGTCGATCGACGCCGTGCTCATCGCAGGTTCCGCCAGTGCGTCTGCCACGAGTTCATCGGCACCTGCTCGGGCTGGCCCTCGATGGCGCTGCGATAGGTCTCCATGGCGCCCGCGGCGGCCGTGCCGCACGTGGTGACGTGGCCGGTGAGCTCGGCGAAGAAGGTGTCGGCGGCGGTGCTGATCCAGGCGCCGGCGTTCATGGCGGCGACCGCCTCGTCGAGCTCGGTGGCGAAGTCCTCGGTGAACGGCCGCGACTGGTCGCGCCGGCCGACGATGGCCGCCCGGTACGGGTTCGCGACGGTGGCCTCTTCCTCGGTGGTCACGGCCGGCCTCCTGACGGGCGAGCCGGGGGTCGCGGGCCGTGCTCGCCCACCCAGCGGTCGAGGTAGGTCTCGAATCGGCCCATCGACTCCTCGTCGAGGACGCCGCGGGCCCGTTTGGGCGGGTCGTAGCCGAACTCGACCCGGAACGTGCCGTCCTGGTCGACCTCGAGGTCGAGGACGGTCCAGGCGTGGTCGGGGTCGTCGGCGGCGGCCATGGGCTGCAGCTGCGCGACGAGGTCGTAGAGCGGCTCGTCGTAGCCGACCTGCCCGAACAGCCACCGGTCGCCGCCGTCGACGACTGCCAGCGTGAGGTAGTTGAGAGTGAGCTCGCCGCTCTGGTCGGTGTAGGCCTCCCAGTTGCCCACGAGGCGCACCCAGTTGCGCGGCGCGACGTCCGCGAAGCGGTGCACGATGCGTTCGACTTGCTCCTGCTGCTCGGCCTTGCCCATGCCGCCCTCTCTGTGCAGGTGCCCGTGTGCGCCGTGGTGTCAGATGGTAGTCACGATCGTGACGATCGTCACGAGCCGGCGGCGCGGAGCAGGACCAGTTCGGTCTCGAGGTTGTGCCGGGCCGAGTCCTCCCAGCGCCGCCGCCCGGTCTCGGTGCGGAACAGCGCCGGGCGGTCCAGCAGCCCGGCCAGCACCGCGGCCCGGCCGGCGGCGAAGTCGGCGTCGGACAGGTGCGCGTAGTCGTCGCGGACGGCGGCCGCGTAGGCCGCGTAGTCCGGCGGCGAGCCGGCCAGCACGGCGAGATCGGCGTCGCACAGCACCGCGCCGTTGGCGTCGCCGGGCGCGGGGTCGTGGCCCGCGGTGAGCAGGACCAGCCGCTCGACCTCGTCGACCAGCGCGGCCGGGCGGTCCAGCGCCGTCAGCACCTCGCGGGCGAGCCGGGCGCTGGCCGCCTCGTCCTCGCCCGGCCTCCCGTCGTAGACGGCGTCGTGGAACCAGGCGGCGAGCCGGACGGCGTCGGCGTCGGCAGCGTCGCCGGCCAGGTCGTCGACGGCGGCGAGGACGGCGGCCAGGTGCGTGGCCGAGTGGTACTGCCGGTGCGGCTCGCGCCACCGGGCCAGCAGGTCGGCGCCGGCCGCCGTCGCCGCGGCGGAGTCGCCGGCCAGCGCGGCCCAGCGCCGCTCGAGATCGTCCACGCCGCCCATTCTCCTCCGCCCCATGATCATCAATCTTCTGGGTCGTGATAGCAGTGTGTGTTCCGGAGACATCGGTGACAAAGCGTTCGGGGACATGGGCGACAGTTCGGGTTGGTTGGCTTCCCGTCTTTGCAGTGTGTGCCGTGGTTCGGCGGTGTCAAGGTCGTTCGTCCTCGCTGT